>NZ_JANRKL010000217.1:0-23239 GCF_033763495.1 Haliscomenobacter sp.
CAAAACTCGTAAGTCATGTATTCGTAACTCTCAACTCAAAAAATTATCAATTTCCTGATAATCAAATCGCCTCAAGTCTATTGATAAGTTAATCATTCACAATCACCTGTTCCTTCACCCAGGTCCCCGGCTCCAGGACAAAGTGAGACTCTGCCGAA
The DNA here is from genome assembly GCF_033763495.1 of Haliscomenobacter sp. Classification (GTDB taxonomy): domain Bacteria; phylum Bacteroidota; class Bacteroidia; order Chitinophagales; family Saprospiraceae; genus Haliscomenobacter. The sequence goes on from NZ_JANRKL010000217.1 coordinate 159, forward strand.
ACCCCAATTTTTTTCAGCAACAAATACCCCTTGAGCAAAAGCTGTTCGCGGATAGGCATTACTGGCGAAATGAGGAAAGCGGTATCCAGCAGCACAAAACGGAAATCGGGCCCCACGTTGTGCTCTTGCAAAGCAGGGTAGTGGTTCTTCAATTGAATTTTACCCTGAGCCGCCAATTCATTCACTGCCCGTGGGAAAAACTCACTAACATCCGGGTGGATTTTATAGCCTAGGTGAAAATCGAGTCGATAAATCAAACCCGCTTCCAACTCGGTGAACTTGTAATAATTGGTATAAGGCTCATCCTCTTCTGAAAAGTGTAGGAGCCAATACACATCCGCACGTTTGGGCTGGCCCTGATAAATGGATTGCGGGATGGCTTCTTCGATCAGGTCCTTTTTGCGGGTTGAAGTCAAAAATACTAGGTGAGAAGAGAATAAAGGAATCCCTTCATCTTGGCTTACTGCTCGAATGGTAGGCAATACCTTAGAAAGCATGATCACGTTTCGCTTTTGTTTGGTGATGAGTTTGGCGTTGTAGACCGTGAACATCACCAGGAAAAATACGCCGCCCAGAATCAGTGCGAATTCGGCACCGTGACCAATTTTTTGAATATTAGCACTGAAGAAAACCCCTTCAATGGCCAAAAACAAAGCGATCAACAGATAAATCGCCCATTGTGGCATGGCCTTGCGACTAGTCAGGTAAAAATACAACAGCAAGGTGGTTGACAACATGGCAATGGTGATTGCGATGCCATAAGCCGCTTCCATTGCTGCCGATTTTTTAAAGAAGAGCACCACAAAGACACAGCCAGCAAACAACAACCAGTTCACAAAAGGAATGTACATCTGCGAACGGTGTTTGGAGGGGTGATACACCACAATGCGAAACCAGGTTTTGATGCGCAATGCTTCATGAATCAAGGAGAAAGAGCCCGTAATCAAGGCCTGACTCGCAATGATGGCTGCTATCGTAGAAATGGCCGATCCAAATGGTACAAACCAGTGGGGCATGATCCCGGCAAAGGGGTTGGCATACAGCTTTTGGCCCACATGCTCCATCATCCAGGCCCCCTGGCCCAGGTAGTTCAGCATCAAAGCTATTTTTACAAAAATCCAGGAAATCTGAATGTTGCGTTTGCCAACGTGGCCCAAATCTGAATACAATGCTTCTGCACCAGTAACGCAAAGAAAAACTGCCCCCACTACCCACCAGGCGTTGTGGTGGTGCTGGAACAATTTGACCGCGTAATATGGATTTAAGGCAAAAAATATTTCAGGATGGCCCATAATTGCTCCCACCCCAAGCACAATCAGCATGGTAAACCAGATCAACATCAAAGGCCCAAAAAACTTGCCTATGGTATCTGTCCCAAACTGCTGAAACATAAAAATGGCGATTAAAATGGCAATAACTCCAGGGACAATTGGTAGCGAAGGCAAGGCCTTTTGTGCTACCTCTAATGATGAAGTTAAAGAAATGGCCGGCGTAATCATGCCGTCAGCAATCAGGGCCGCGCAACCAATCATGGCCACATAAATCGTCCACTTGGGCGCACGCCGCCTGACCAGAGAGTATAAAGCAAAAATCCCCCCTTCCCCGTTGTTGTCCGCATTCAGGGTGATGAAGATGTACTTAAAGGTGGCTTGTAAAGTGAGGGTCCAAAAGATCAGCGAAATCCCCCCGTATATAAGCTCTTGGGTCAAAACGTCGTGACCTGCAATGGCGGTAAAAACATAGAGGGGAGAGGTTCCGATATCGCCATAAACAATGCCTAATGTTACGATAAGACTGGCAAAAGTTACTTTGTGTTGTTGTTGGTCTTTCACGGGTTTTTCTACTTGGTTTACGAAATACTTTGTGAGTGAGGCAAAGGTAAACCAAATGAGATATTCACCTAAAAAATTGGGGAAAATAAAATATAGGTTGAGGAAGGTTGAGAAGGTTTTGGCTACCGCAGCGACTTTGACAAGGACGCGTCTGAGTCGCTGCGGTAGCCTAAACCTTCTCAACTTTCCTCAACCTTCTCAACCATTTCCCTAAACTTCCCCATAAACCTTAGGGCGATTGCTCTTCGCAAAAGGCCGAATAATCAGCCGGAGCGCCCGGTCATAGGTTACATAGTTGTACACCCAACCCCAGAGTGTAGTGATTTTGTTGCGGAAGCCCACCAGGTACATGATGTGTACAAACATCCACATCAACCAGGCGACGATGCCGTGAAAAGTTTGGCCCAAAAAGTTGACTACGGCTTTATTGCGGCCAATGGTGGCCATAGTGCCTTTGTCAAAATATTTAAAGGGTTTCCAGGCCTGGGCTTTTTTGAGCCGAATCAAGTTGGCTCCCAGTTGTTCTCCTTGTTGGATGGCTACCGGAGCCATCATCGGGTACCCACGGGGTGTTTCGGGAGTAATCATGGCCGCTGCATCGCCGAGTACGTACAGGCCATCGTAGCCCAAAACCCGGTTGAAAGCATCCACTTGTACCCGGTTGCCGCCCACAATTTTATCACTGGAAATGCCTTCCGGGAATTGACCTTTCACGCCAGCTGCCCAAATCAAGGTTTCAGTAGGCAATTTGAAACCATCTTCGGTAATCAGCACAGCCCCATCGTAGAAGGACACTTTAGCATTCAAATTGACCTCTACATCCATTGCTTGCAAGTCCTTTAAGGCTCGGGCACTGGCACTTTCGCTCATGCCACCGAGGAGTTTAGGCCCTGCTTCGAGCAATACAATCCGCATGCGGGCCATATCCAAATCGGGGTAATCTTTGGGGAAGACGAATTTTTTCATTTCGCCCAGTGCACCCGCCAATTCCACCCCGGTAGGGCCACCACCAACAATGGCGATGTTGATCAAGGAATCCTGAGCTAAGCCATCGGGTATAACACTGGCTTTTTCAAAATTTTGCAGGATAAAACTCCGCAAATTCAGGGCTTCCGGGACCGATTTCAGGCCCATCATGTGTTCTTCCTGTTGGGCAAAGCCAAAGAAATTCGTTTGGCTGCCCGTAGCTACTACCAAATGATCGTAGCTGATGTCACCGATATTTGTCTCTACTTTTTTCTGCTCGGGGTCAATCCGCTCTACTTCAGCCATGCGGAAGGAAAGTTTGGGGTTGCCCTGGAATATTTTGCGGATGGGGTAAGCAATGCTGTCGGGTTCGAGGCCACCCGTAGCCACCTGGTACAACAAAGGTTGGAAAGTATGGTAGTTGTTGCGGTCCAACATGACAACCTGGAATTGTTGCTTGCGTAACTTTTTGGCCAGCGCCAAACCAGCAAAACCACCGCCAACGATGACTACTCTGGGGTGATCAGGTATGATGGGAAGATTAGCGTCCATATTTATGGTGTTTCTTTGTTTGGATTTAAAACTAACCCAAAGGTAGATCAAATGCATTTACAAGTCAACCAATATTTTCAATATTTTCAATTTTAATTGAAAATAAGTGAAATCAATGGATTTTTACCAAAACTGTATAATTCTGTTGCTTTTTAGCCCAAAGCAACCAACTTATATTGGTCAATTGATGCTGAAATAGATATAACAGATTGTACCAAGCAGAAAATTTTTCTTATTATTGTTTTATTCGAAGATTTTACAAACCAATTTGATTGTAATTTTGTTAGGTACCTGATAATTGATTTTCTCATCCAAATTGACGTAAATTGAATCTCTCGAACTTCAATTGAACCAATACCCCAGTTTGGGGTTTTGTTACTTCGATTGACAAGAACGTCAAAATGCACGAAAAAAAATCACACGCCAATATGGTGACTACCGACAACGCTATCGACCTTATTTTGAGCAACAGGGCTCAATCCATGGGCGATAATCACATCAGCACCGGAATAGAAACCCCTTTGCGCCCAGATGCCTTTGAGTTGAATGATAAGGAAAAGATGGAGATCATTGCTCACCATTTCGCGGCAATTATGGATACTCTAGGCCTGGATTTGAATGACGACAGCTTGCAAGACACCCCCAGGCGGGTGGCCAAAATGTTTGTTCAGGAAATTTTTCAGGGCCTTAATCCGGACAACAAACCCGAAATTTCTGCCTTCGACAACAGCTATGACTACAGCCGGATGTTGGTGGAAAAAAACATCACCGTAAAAACATTCTGTGAGCACCATTTTCTGCCAATTGTAGGAAAGGCCCACATCGGCTACGTTTCCAACGGCAAAGTGATTGGTTTGTCCAAGTTGAACCGGATTGTCGATTATTTTGCCCGTCGCCCTCAGGTACAAGAACGGATGACCAAACAAATTTTGCTGGCATTGCAAGAAGCCTTGGATACCCAGGACGTAATCATCGTGGTAGATGCTAAACACATGTGTGTCAGCCACCGCGGGATTCAACATGACGAAAGCACAACCCTTACCCTGGAATACAGCGGCTGCTTCGAAAATCCGGAAACCCGCCGGGAATTTCTCGACTGTCTGAAATAAATTTTCTGCCTATTGGGGGATAAATAATAAGCACTTATTTTTTTATCCCCCCACAGCTATTGCTTTTTGTTTATTTTTGCCCGCATGATTACTGCAAAGCAAATTAAAAAATCATACGGCAAATTACAGGTGCTCAAAGGCGTTGACTTGAGTGTACAACGTGGAGAAGTGGTGAGCATCGTGGGGAAATCAGGCGCCGGGAAAAGCACCTTGTTGCACATTCTAGGTACCCTGGACAACGCCGACGCTGGCCAAATCCTGATTGCTGATGAGGAGGTCTCAAAGTTGGATGCTAAAAAACTGGCTGATTTCCGCAGCAAAAATCTGGGCTTTATTTTTCAATTCCACCATTTGTTGCCCGAATTTACGGCCTTGGAAAACGTCTGCATTCCAGCCTACATCAACCGTACGCCTGATGCAGTGGCCAAAAAACGAGCTTTAGAATTGCTGGATTATTTGGGCTTATCTGCCCGGACTACCCATAAACCCGCGCAACTTTCGGGTGGTGAACAACAAAGGGTGGCTGTAGCTCGGGCATTGATGAATCAGCCCGCCGTTATTTTTGCGGACGAACCTACGGGTAATCTTGACTCAGCCTCTTCCCAGGAGCTGCACCAGCTGATTTTTAACTTACGCAAAGATTTTCAACAAACTTTCATCATCGTTACCCACAACGAAGAGCTGGCGAAGATGAGCGATCGGCGTTTGGAGATGAAGGATGGACTGTTATTGAGTTGAGGAGTTGAGAAGTTGAGGATACCGCAAGCGACTTGTGCGCGACCTTGTCTAAGTCTCTCGCGGTAGCCTCAACTCCTCAACTTCTCAACTCCTCAACCTTAAATTCATGGATCAAGAAACAAGAGAACTCTACACCGTAAGGATGCTCGGCCTCAAATTGCCTACGGACCCACGTTGGGTCAATCTGGCGGAAATGGACCTGGCAGAAATTTTGACCGACCACGCCTATTGTGAACAAAAGGCGGCGACTTCCTGCATTTCCCTGATTCAGGCTTATCCGGACAAGGAGGAACTGGTACGGGAGGTAGCTCCCATTGTGACCGAAGAATGGGGGCATTTTCGCATGGTGCTGAATGAACTGGACAAACGTGGCCTCAAACTGGGCCGCCAACGCAAAGACGAATACGTCAATGAGTTATTGGCCTTTCAGAAAAAAAGCGGCTCTCGGGAAGAACGTTTGTTGGAGAAACTCTTGATCTGTGCCCTGATCGAAGCACGGAGTTGTGAACGGTTCCGGCTCTTGTCCCTGCACATTGGCGATGAAAAACTGCGCGATTTTTATTATAAGTTTATGGTGTCGGAAGCTGGGCATTATCGCCTGTTCATCGATTTGGCCAAATTGTACAACGATGAAGAAGTGGTAAAGGCGCGTTGGCAGGAATACCTGCACAAAGAGGCTGAGATTATGGATGGCCTGGAGCTAAGGGGAGATCGGATGCATTAGTAGTGGGGCAAAATGAGCGTTTTTTTATCGCCCCTTAAACACTATATCATGTTCAAGAAAAACACCTTCACCTCCTATTTCGCCTGGTTTTCATTGCTGTTCTTTTTGGGAAATACTCCCTGGGGGCAGCCAAAGCAGGAAGAAAAAACTGCGACCCAACCTAACATCCTGATCATCTTTTCCGACGATCACGCCCTCAACGCCATCAGTGCCTACGGCAGCCCGTACATCAAAACGCCCAACATTGACCGAATTGGCAGGGAAGGTGCCATTTTCCAGCACATGTTTTGCACAAACTCTTTGTGCGCACCCAGTCGGGCAGCTTTGCTCACGGGTAAATTGAGTCACCTAAACGGCCATCGCGACAACCTCTCTGTGTTCAATGCCGGGCAAGACATGTTTCCCAAACGACTTCAGGCTATTGGCTACCAAACCAGCTGGATTGGGAAATGGCACTTGGAAGCGACCCCGCAATATTTCGATTATTGGACTGTTCTGCCGGGTCAAGGCCAATATTACAACCCGGATTTTATCGAAATGGATGGCCAAACCCGCCGCTACGAGGGCTACGCAACCACCATTACCACCGATAAAGCCATCCAATGGTTGGACAAAGACCGCGATAAAAACAAACCTTTTTGTATGGTCGTGGGGCAAAAAGCACCGCACCGGAATTGGTTGCCCGACACCATGGATTTCCACGCTTTTGATGGGGTGAAGTTCAAAATGCCGCCTACTTTTTATGACGATTATGCCGGACGGGTTGCTGCCGGAAAGCAGGAAATGAACGTTTACCGCGACCTGCGCATCCTGGAAGACCTCAAAGTGGATTACGACCTCAAACGAATGACCGAATCCCAACGCCGCGCCTGGCAAGCCTATTACCAACCTATGTCCGAGGATTTTAAACGGCAGAAACTCAGCGGTAAGGCCCTGGATGAATGGAAGTTTCAGCGCTACATGAATGATTATTTGGGTTGTGTTCTTTCCTTGGATCGCAACATTGGGCGGCTGCTCAATTACCTGGATGAACAAAAACTGAGTGAAAATACCGTGGTGATCTATGCTTCTGATCAGGGTTTTTACCTAGGAGAACATGGTTGGTTCGACAAACGGTTCATGTACGAAGAATCTGAGCACATGCCTTTTTTGATGCGTTACCCTAAATTGATCAAACCGGGCACCAAGGTGAACGAGTTGTTGATGGGCATTGATTTTGCGCCTACCTTTTTAGATTTGGCTGGTGCCGCAATTCCCAGCGACATCCAGGGCAAATCCATCTTGCCCTTACTCCGCAAAAAAAGCAGCAAAGACTGGCGGCAACAGGTATATTACCACTACTATGAAAAAGGAGAACACAATGTGATGAAACATTTTGGGATCCGAACCAAACGGTATAAACTGATTCGTTTTTATGGAGAAGGGGACTTTTGGGAGTTGTACGATTTACAAAAAGACCCCCAGGAAATGCAAAATGTGTACCCAGACCCTGCAAACCAGGCCCTCATTTTAGACTTAAAGCGCCAGTTGAAGGACCTGGCGGCAGGGTATCGGGATACAGAAGCGTTGGAAATTATAAAAATGCTGGAGTAAAATTTAATTATGTAGCCGCTCATCGAAGGGAATCGAAGAATTATCTATCATTTGTGCAATTACAGGTACAAAGTAATTACCTTTGCTGCGATTTTTTAGAAGCTAATTTTTTCATGGAGGCAAACTGTGTCTCTAAGGATTTTGTAATCTGTACGTTTGAAACATGGATAGAAATAACATCATCGGGATAGTCCTGATTTTCATTCTTTTTTTGGCATGGCAATATTTTCTGACACCTTCAAAAGCGCAAATTGCAGCACAGAAGCGCACCCAGGATTCCATCGCCAGAGTAGAACGACTCCGCGACAGTTTGACCATCGTAAAGAAGCAGGAAGCAAAAAAGAAATTGGAAGCCGCCGCTGAAGTGCCTGATACTCAGCGCGTCAAAATCTTGGGCGGCCAATTCGGTACTTTTGCAGCAGCTGCAGTTGGCAAGGAAGAAACAACTGTGTTGGAAAACGAACTCATCAAGGTTACCTTCAGCAATAAAGGTGGATACATCAAGGATGTTTTGTTGAAAAAACACTTCAAGATGGTGCATGGTAAGGATCGTAAAGACCGAAAGAATCCCTTGCACTTGTTGGATGATCCCAAAAACCGCTTTGAGTACACTCTGCCCGTGCAAGGTCTACGCAATGGGGTCAATACCGCTGACTTGTACTTTTCTGCTGAAAAAGACGGGAATTCGGTTACGTTCAGAGCAGATGCAGGCAATGGTGAGTATTTTGCACAAACCTATACCTTGACGGCTAATTCCTACAAGCTGGACTATACCCTGGATTTCAAAGGAATGGACAAAGTGTTTGCTTCCAATGCAAAGACCATTGAACTGAAATGGGTCAACTATCTGGATAAAATTGAAAAATCCACCCAGTATGAGCGCCAGTATTCCACCCTGAATTTCAAACCAGTGGATGCTCGTGCGGGACGCTGTTCGCCTACCAAACAGTTCTCCGAAAAAGATGCAGAAGGAGCTCCTATCCAGTGGCTTGCCAATACCAACCAGTTTTTCAACAGTTCCCTGATGTCGGAAAAAGGTTTTGCAAGCGCCCAAATGAGCAGCAAAAACCTGGCTGAAGAATCAGAGGACCTGAAGGAATTGAGCAGTACAATTCAGATTCCTTTTGGTGGTGGTAGCAACGAGCAATTTGCCATGCATTTTTACATCGGACCCAACGAATTTGACCGTCTGCACGATATGGGTTACAGCATGTCGGACATCGTACCTTTTGGCCAAAACATCATGGGAACCATCAACCGCTGGGTGATTCGGCCATTGTTTAGTTTTCTGACCGGTTTGTTCAGCAGCAAAGGGATTGTCATCTTGATGTTGACCTTATTGGTTAAACTCCTGCTGTTTCCGCTGACTTATCGGATGATTTACTCTCAGTCCAAAATGACGGCTCTCAAGCCTGAAATTGATCGCCTGAAAGAACGCCACGGAGATGATCAGCAAAAGGTACAAATGGAAACCATGAAGATGTACCGCGAATTTGGGGTGAATCCATTGGGAGCTTGTTTCCCGATGTTGTTGCAATTGCCCATCTGGTTTGCTTTGTATCGCTTCTTCCCAGCGTCCATCGAGTTCCGTCAGGCGAGTTTCTTATGGGCGGGTGACTTGTCCTCTTACGACGAGTTCTTCCAATTGCCTTTCAGCATTCCTTTTGGCTTCGGCGATCACATCAGTTTATTTGCACTGCTATGGGTGTTGTCCACTTTGCTATACACCTGGTACAACTCCAAAAACATGGACTTTTCCGCTCAACCGGCCATGTTGTATATGCAATACATTATGCCAGTGATGTTTATGGGCTTTTTTAATAGCTCTGCCTCAGGTTTGTCTGCTTATATGTTGTTCAGTAACCTGTTGAACATTGGACAAACCCTGGCCACGAAATACTTCCTCATTGATGAGAAAAAGATCAAGGCTACCATGGATGCTTACCGTAAAAAGCCCAAGAAAAAAAGTAGTTTTGGTGAACGAATGGAAACCATGCTGAAAGAACAGCAAAAACTGGCCGAAGAAAAGGCCAAACAAGGAAAGCGCAAATAATTTATTTTAGTTGAGGAGTTGAGAAGTTGAGGAGTTGAGATCGGCCACTGAGCGAAGTCGAAGTGCGATCTCAACTCCTCAACTCCTCAACTTCTCAACTCTTCAACAAAAATACACCACATGTTACTTTTACAAGCAGCAACCGGAGCCTCGGGAGCAGGTTACATCAACCTCCTTTTTATCGGTTCCATGTTTTTGATCATGTACCTGTTCATGATCCGTCCACAAGCTAAAAAACAACGTGAACAAGCCAACTTTGGCAAAAACCTGGCCAAAAACGACGAGGTAGTAACCAACAGTGGGATGCTCGGCCGCATCAGCAAAATCGAAGATGATGTGATTACCCTGGAGGTAGGCACCAAAGTATATGTTCGGGTATTGCGCAATGCTATTTCCAAGGAATTGACTGACGCTGTTTATGGAGCAAACAAAAAGCCACAGGTGGTTACGACTACCGAAGAATAACCTGATCCCTCGGGCACGGGAAGACCGGGCTATTCTGATGCAATGCATTGGAATAGCCCTCATTTTTTGGATAGGTGTTCGGATGTCCCAAACCTATGTGACCACAAAAAAAATTGAGCTCCATTTTGTACTTCCACCTGATCAGGCTTTTCACAAGGCACCACCGCGCAACATGTCTATTCAAACCAAGGGCCAGGGTTGGGACATGTTGTATGATTTTTTATTGGGCGCAAAAATCCACCTCACTTACGACCTTAGCCAAAGGAACAGCATTCGTTTGGATGAAAAAAGATTGCTCAATGATATCCGGAATCGTTCGAATGCCGAGGATTTAACTTTTTCCAACCTCACCCATACAGACATTCGGATCAGCCTGGAACCCCGAATGGAGAAATGGGTACCCATTCGACCCATTCCTGATTTGAGCTATTTATCAGGATATTATCTATCAGGCAATTTGAAATTAGAACCTGATTCAGTCAAAATATCGGGTCCTGTTTCAAAAATCGCCCCAACTTACGAGTGGCCTACCAATAAAATGACCTTGGTCGACTTGAAGGACGATTACGAAGGTTATCTGGCCCTAAAAACACCGACTCCGGAAATAAACCTGAACCTTCAACGGATTAAAGTCAATGTCCCTGTAGAGCAGGTAACCGAAAAAAATTTGTTTGTCAAAATACAGGTAAAGAATGCCGATCGGGAGTATCGCTTGTTCCCCAGTCAAGTGCGACTTACTTGCAATGTCGGTTTGAGCCATTTCAACTCCCTAAATTCAGGAGATTTTAGCGCAGAAGTAGATCTCTCAAATGCTGCCAGCCAAACTGGAAACACAGTTCCAGTTATGGTGAACAAACAACCAACCATTGTAAGCAATGTGCGCTTTGTGCCGAAAGTAGTGGAGTTTTACGCCATTAAAAAAGAAATCAATTGAGGTGACCCGGATTTTTTTCCAACTCTTCAATTAACTCCGCTTCTACACTCTGATCAATATCGATGCTGGAATCCTCCTCCTTCATTTTTTTAAACACCCCCCGGATTTGTGAGGGCAAAAGACTGACTTTGTGTCCCAACCATGATTCCAGGGTAACCGCTAAAACAACATATCCTTCGGTAACGCCCGGCACTGGCACCGCAATACACATGAAAAAAGGCAAGAATTTAGGGAGGTCTTTGAGCTGCTCCCGCGCTTGTTGTAATTCTTCAGCAGTAGGCCCATCTTTTGATCTGGAGCGAATGATTTTACCCCTCCCTTGTTTTACGAAAGTTTTGACCATTTGTTTGGTCTCGACACCTTCCATCCAGAAGGCCCAGAGCATCATCTTGGGAAAACGGGCAATTTTGCGTAATCTCATAGGAAATAGAGCTTGGTGAAATTGGAGGCGTAACACAAAATTACGGTAAAAAGGTTCCTAATGCAATAAAATCGACTACGGCAACTACAAACCCGATGTACGGGCGACCCTTGCGGTCGTCCTTGTTTGACATTACGGACTGCAGCCGGAAATGGGGGCGACCGCAAGGGGCGCCCCCACGGCGTTATTTATTCCCGGCGTTTTCTTTTTCTTTTTTGTTCATTTCGATGATCTTATCCATCACATCTTCCAGCTGATCGGCAGGAACCTGCTTGGAAAGGATCTCCTTTTTGCTGTCCAAAATGTACATCTGTGGGGTGGTTTCTACATTGTACTGAACATAATAACGCCCCGTTGGATCGGTGGCATTGTACCATCCGGTGAGGCCATTTTCCTGAATGTATTTGAGGCATTCAGGCTGATCCTGGGCGGGTTTCACACAGATGGCCACCAGGGTGACGCCTTTGTCCTTGAATTTTTCAAAGAATTTTTTCATCGCAGGCATCGATTCCTTGCAGTGGCCACAGTCGTAACGCCAGAAGTAAAGCAATGTATACTCAGACTTAAGTTGGCTCAACATGGTACGAGCACCATTGCGTTCCAGGATAATGTCGGGTGCTGTTTTGCCAATCAATAGTGGCTTGAGTTTTTTAGCGTTGTCTACAATTTTTTTCACCTGATCCTGGTTGGCCCAATTGGCTTGGCCGGTGGCATAGTATTTTTCGGCCATATGTACATATACGGCATCCATTCCTACAAACTTGGAAGCGGCATAGCTGTTTAAAAAGTGGATCAGGTAAAATTTAAATGCTTCTTCGGCAGGCCGCAGGCGTTCAAGCACGGTATCAATCGCCACACTGATCGAATCCGGGTGTTGAACACTGAGTTTATTCACGAAATAATCCAGGCGTTGGAACAAAAAGGGAGTCCGTAGCATCCGATTGTCACCCAGATTGATGTTGTCAAAAAAGTGCTTGCGGGTCCACAACCACAATTGGCGGTTTTTTTCCTCTTCCGGTAAGTTGTCAAAGGATTTGGGGGTCTCAGCATTAATATTGGCATTGATAATTGCTGCTGCCAGGGTCCCTTTGAACTTAACAACGTAGTCTTTTTGGTATTTCTCTACGTCCTGGTTCAGCTTGTCCATTTTTTTCTGAGCAACTTCTTTGGCCCCTGGATTGTCTTTTGCGGCTTCAATTTCTTTACCCAAGGCTTCCGCCTCAGGGCGTTTGCCATTCAGGTAATTGACATAGTCGTAGAACAAGGTGTTTTCCTTGCTGCCCTCAAACTTGACGTTTTCACCAGGTTTGTCCTTGGTGGTGCGTACAAAAAAAGACTGTTCTTTATCGGTCAACAGGATTTGAAAAAAATCGTTGTTGGGGGGCAAAACGATTATGTACATTCCACCTTTGAGGGCTTCAGTGCCGCTGAATACAAACTCTCCTTTGGCGTCCACCAAAGCGGTGTCCATTACATATTGCTTGTCGCCCATGTAATACCCGAGGTAGAGTTGTTTTTCGGTAAAGCCATCAATTTTTACCCGAATTTGGTAAGCGTTTTTAGCCGTTGTCTGCGCAAAAGCACTTGTGATCAAAAGGCTGGCAAAAAGTGAAAGAAAGTATTTTTTCATCTTTTCTATGAATTAATGCAGTTCAAACAATGTGATGAGATAAAGGGTTTTATGGGGCGGCACAAAATAAATTGTACATTTTACCCACTATAATGAGGCGATTGTTACTTGCTTTTTTTGCGGAGTTCAATGATTTGATTGACCACTTCCTCCATTTTTTCATCCACAATTTGTTTGCCGATGATGACTTTGTTGCGGTCCATCAAATAGACCTGTGGAGTTGATTCTACATTGTAGGTTTTGATGTAGGCCAATTTGGGATCATAGACGTGTAGCCAGGAGCCCAAACCATTTTCATCCACGTATTTCCAACAAGCTGGAATTTCGTTTTCTGTAACGTGACAAAGCGCTACCAATTTTACACCCTTGCTTTTGAAGTTTTCATTGAATTTTTTCCAATAAGGCACCGAATGTTTGCAATGCCCACAATCATAGGCCCAAATGACCAGCAAGGTATATTCCGATTCCAGTTCGTGTAGGTTAAATGTCTTGCCCTGGCGATCTTTTAAGGTCAGGTTGGGAGCCACCTTGCCAATCAACAAGGGTTTTTGTTTGTGGGCCATTTGGATCAACTTGTTCTGCTGCTCAACGCTAGTCAGTTTTACCTGGCCTGTTTCCAGGTAAGTTTCCACCAGATGCACAAACACGGCATCCATACCCATTACCTTGGGTTGTAAATACTGCCGCAGGAACATAATGGTATAGTATTCAAAAGCTTCGGGATTGGGCCGCAATTGATTCAAAACATAATCAATGCCCACTTTCAGCGAATCAGGGTGCTGGAACAACAACTCGTTGACATAAGTGGTGATGGCCTGGTAGTAATGAGGGGTACGCAGCAGGCGAAATTCTTGTAAAGGTACATTGTCAAAACAATGCTTGCGGGCATAGTACCAGGTTTTGTACATTTTTTCCTGATCGGTACCCGTAAAATTGGGGTAACGAATAGGCAAACTGGCTTTGATAACCAGGGCGGTATAAGTATTGCGGTTTTCGCTCAAAAACTGTTGTAAGTAACTTTGTACGGTTGAATCCGCTTTGAGTAAATCCTGCTTGAGCTTTTCTTTTTTGGGGCCTTCGGGGCTGCGTTTGTATTGCGCGCGGAGGGTATCCAGTTTGGGATTGTTTTCGCTGACGTAATGGATGTAACTTTGAAACAATTCATTCTCCTTGGAGCCAACAAATTTCAGGCTCTCAAAAGGACTGGCTTTTTTGGTGAGGATGCTAAATTGTTGCTCTTTTTCCGAGATGACGATGTCGATTCCGATGTTATCCGGCATCATCACCAAGGAATAAATACCAGGTATCAATGCCGTAGTGCCACTAAAAGTGTAGGCCCCGTCAGCGCCCATCTTCACGGTGTCCTTTATGTATTGTTGATTCCCGAAATAGTAGGTCAGGGTTAATTTTCGCTCCCGATAGCCTTCAATCTTTACTTTGATGTTGTAACCAGCACTGGCGAAAATACTCAGCGTGTGAAAACAAAGAAGAACCAGCGTTGTAAATGCTATTTTCATGGATATCGATTGCTTTTGGGACGAAGTTATAAATCTCTGGTAACATCATCCGAAGGGCAAAATTCGCAACTCTTTTCCAATTGCATTCAATTGCCGTCAAAATTAACGAGCGCTTAACAGAATTAAGTGTGGAATAGGTACTCATCACTGCATTTTCAGCACAACACAGGCCCCGCCTTCCGGGGCATTTTCAAAATGCAGGGCAATTCCCAATTTTTGGGCAAAATCATGCACCACCTGTAAACCAAAACCACTGAGGAGAATTTCTTTTTGCGGCAGCACCGAACCACTTAGAAGGTGGGCAGGAAAGCCGGGACCATTGTCGGTAATGCTCAGGCATTTTTGATGACCTTCGCTCCAGGCTTTCCAGATGATTTTGCCGTCGTTTTGGTTCTTGACTGCCTTGCTGGCGTTGGAACTTAGATTTTGGAGCACAATCCAGAGGTAGTTGGGGTCGGAATGGATCTTGAAATCGGCAGGGCAATCAAATGCCCATATTTGATCTTGAGTTGAAAACGTGAGCTTTAAACGATCAAAAAGTTCAGTCACAGCTACTTCTTGTGGCTCCACACTGGCCCGATTCATTTGTTCTTTGCTCCACAACAACATGTTTTCCAGGTTTTCCAGGAGCATTTCGGTATTGCTGGTGATCCTGGCCTGATTCTGGCTGGCTAATTCCGGAGTCAACAAATCAGGTGCATTTTTTTGTAGGTGGAGCAGGCCGATCAAATTGCTGAGCGGATGCCGCAAATCGTGGCTCAATACGGCCAACAATTGCGCTTTTTGTCGATTGGCAAGATCCAAGGATTGGTTGAGTGCCTGGAGTTGTTGATTGGATTTGCGGCGAATTAGACTCAAACGGTAAAACAAGAAGGCAATCAGTACCAGCAAAAGACTCCCCAGCGCAAAAGCCCACTGGATTTTGCGTTGGTTGCTAATGGTGAGTTTTTGGATGGCGATTTCAGCGTCTTTTTTTTCCAGGAAAAAATTGCTTTCGGCTTCGGCCAGTTTGTTTTTGCTTTCCTGAGAAAAAATCGAATCGTGTTGGGCATGATACGTATACATGGCTTGAAAAGCCGGAGCATAGTTGCCTTTAGCGGCCTCTAGTTCAGCTTTTAAGCTCAGTAAAAAATGTTGATTGCCCTCGTCCTTTGCAGCATTGGCTAGATCAGTTGCTCTACGATGATAATACGTAGCCTGCTCTAATGCCAATTTTTTACCGTTTTTACTGAGTTTTGCACTGTCCAGAAAAGACCACCCAATATTGCCTAAATTGGTAATGGACAATTTAAAAGCTGGGTAGGTCTGATCCCAAATGGACTGGGCATTGAGCTGCAGCTGAAGCCTGGGTTTTAATGGTTTGATCAACAAAGCCTGGTTTTGGTAAACCTCGGCTATTTTGATTGGTGCATCAATGGTTTGAAAAACTTTCAGGGCTTTTTGGTAGTAACGAATGGCTTGCAGGGTATCTGTTTTGAGTTGGAATTGATTGGCAATACCAGAATAGGTGGTGGCAATCCCCAGCGTGTCACCAATTTCACGATACAGGGCCAAGGCTTTCCGGGAATATGGTAGAGATTTATTAAAATGGTTTTGCTCAGAATAAAGGGTAGAAATATTGTTGTAAATTACGGGTAATAAGGTTGTTTGCCCTGATTTTTCGGCCGTTTTTAACGCGGCCAAATATTCTTCCAATGCTTTACTGTATTGCCCTTGTCTCAAATAGAGGGTGCCTAGTGTAATTTGAGAACTAGCGATGTTGAATAGATCCCGGTTTTTTTGATGGACTTTCAATTCTGCGATCAGGTAAGGCTTTGCCTTGGTATAGGCCCCCTGATCACTATAGATTCTGCCAATCAGCCCATTGAATATACCAATTCCTTTTGCCCAAGCCATTTTGTTCACGTGTTTCATGCCCAAATTGGCATAATGCAGCGCTTTGTCTGGTTGCTCAACCGATTGATCCACAATGGCTTTGTACAAACGAGCCCGAGCCGTATCTTCGGTCGTTTTGGGGAGAAGTTGGATGAGAGAATCCACAACCAATAGTTCCTGAGCCTGAATGCTTTGAAAGAACCCAAGCGAAAGCAAGTACAGGAGCAGACGTTTTTTTGGCATCATGGGCATATGAAATTGGGTTATAATAAGGACAGATTTTGCTTGTATTTTCTGCCAATGGGAAGCGATATGCCCCGCACTACGATTTCGGAAGCACCTATTTTTTCAATAAAAAACTTCTGAATCGCATAACTGCGGTGAATGCGGGTGAAATGACCAAATTCTGGCATCGACAATAGACTCCCAAGGGTGGACAAAACACAATGGTTTTTCTGGGTTGTCACTATTTTGGTGTAATCTCCTAGTGCTTCCAGGTACAACACATCCTTGAAGTTGATGCGCTGCTGTTCGTGGCCTTCTTTGATAAAAAAACTTTCTGAGCCAATAAACTGGTCAAACAAGCCCGATTTTTCCTTCAGCGTAAAATGTTCCTGCAAACGTTCAACGCAACGCTCAAAACGTTCCGATTTAAGTGGCTTAACCAGAAAGTCAAAAGCGGAGCTTTCGTAGCTGTCCAGCGCATATTCAGGGTGAGCGGTGATAAAAACGCAGAGTGGCTTAGGGTTGAGATTTTGCCAAAACTCCAGGCCGGATTGTTCGGGCATGTCGATGTCTAAAAAAAGCACCTCGACCTGGTTTTTTTGCAAAAAATGAGCCGCATCAATACTGGAAGAAAAAGTGTCCAGCAGTTCCAAAAACGGCACCTTGCGCACCATCGATACATTCATCAGTAAGTCTACAGTGTCGTCGTCTACAATGATACAAGTGTGTTTGAGCATGTTTCTCCTTCGTTTTTCACCATTACAAAAGTAGCCAACTGCATTCGCTTCTGGTGTCGTTTACCGATAAAAAAAGTAGTTCACCGAATGGAACTTGAAAGAGGGGCAGCATCCCTCTACTTTTGAAGCATCAGTTAACGCATTTAAATTGATTAGAATGAATCGCCGCGCTTTTGTATACACCAGTTTGTTGTCTTTTCCGGCTTTTTCCACCGCCAATGAAGCCTGGTTTAACTCCTCGCCCCGAAAAGCCTTGGTGATTAAAGCTCAAGCCAGTCGTTTTAACCGAGCAACACCATTTCAAGGCGTAAACCCTAATGATTTGAAACTGTCCACCAAAGACACCAAAGGTAAACTGTCGACTTTTGATTACGTAGGCATCCAAAAAGTAGGCCCAAGTTACCATGCTCATTTGTTTCAGGATGAGGTGTTTTTTGTAGTAGAAGGGGAGTACGTGTTCCAGGTTGGGGGTGAAAAAACCTTATTAAAAACCGGAGACTTGATCTTTTTGCCCCGCACCATACCCCATACCTGGGTGCAGATCTCAGACCGGGGCCAAATGTTCTACTTTTTGCAGCCTGCGGGCAAGATGGAGGAATTTTTTCTGCAATTGACCAAATGGGACGGCAAAGCCACCAAATCGCAGTACGAAAAATTGGGCAAAGATTGTGGTATTGAAAACCATGGACCGTCCATTGTGGCCACGGATCAGCACACTTTGATAGAGCAACCTAAAAATGGTTTTGTGGTGAGAGCTGGCAAAAGCCGCTTCAAAGAAACCACCCTGATCGATGGAGTAAACGCCAACGACATCAAGGTTTCCGGCAAAGACACCTCCAACGAACTCGCCATTTTTGAATACCATGGAGCGACCAAAGGAGGCCCTCCTTTGCACGTTCATCCCCATCAGGATGAAGTGTTTTACGTGACCGCTGGCCGGTACCTCTTTCAATGTGGCGACGAAAAATTTGAACTGCAAAAAGGCGATATGATCTTTTTGCCCCGATCGGTGCCCCATACGTTTGCCCAAGTTTCAGACGCCGGAAAATTGCTCTTCTTTTTCACTCCAGCGGGTAAAATGGAAGATTTTTTCCGGGCTATTGGTGGAAATAAGCCCTTGCCCGCCGGAACGGACCCTTTTGCTGCGCATGACATGAAAGTTGTGGGTGACCCACTGAAGTTTTGAATCATTATTTAACACTTTAAACCTTAAATAAATGAAAAATCGATTTCCTGCACTGCTGCTTGTATTGGCTTGTTGCTTTGTCTTCAGTTCTGCCTTCATGTGCAGCAAAGAGGACAATGAAAGCGCTCCGGTTAAGCCAGAATTCACCTCCTTAATCGGGTATTGGAAGCTAAAAAGTGGCGTTTCCTTCGGCATCAACGAAAATGGCGAAAAGAAACAAACCGCAACCATGAAAGAAGGCACAGTTGCTTACGAGTTTTTTGCGGATGGCACTTTTGTTAACCACGTATTGGTCGGAAAACCAACATCCGAAAAAGGGAACTGGAAATTGGAGGTCAAAAAATTGGATGGCAAGGATATTGAAGAAGGAACATTAGCGCTCACCTCACCGGGAATGAAAGCTGTTGCCGGTCAGGTATTTGTGGATCAGGATGGATGGATGCGGCAGCAGATTTCAAGCATTAATAAGTCTGCTGGAACCACCAAGCACCGCATTTATCTCATTTCGAAGCGTACCGAATCCTATCCCTACAAAGAAGCTTGGGTAGAAACGACCTACGAAAAACAATAGTCAATTAAAGCACCACTCAAATCCCTAAACATGAAGCGTATCCTGATTTTTTTGTTTTTTGCCTTGCCCTTGGCACTTTCTGCTGCTACTTTTTATGTAGCTACAACAGGCAATGACAACAATGCAGGCACCCTGACTGCCCCCTTTAAAACCTTGAGCAAAGCCATTGCTGCCGCATCGCCAGGTAGCATCATCGAACTGCGCGGTGGGAAATACACGTCCAGCGAAATCCGCATCAACAAAAGCAACCTGACCATTCGCTCTTACGCCAACGAATGGGCCATCATCACTGCGGTAACCAATGTGGAGGACATCAGCTCCTGCCTTTGGTACAACGAGCCGGAAATCGATGGCGGAACGCTAGAGCGCCTGGAAATTGTAGGTGGCTACTACTACGGGCTCAAATTTGAAAGCAATTGGGATTGGGACAATTCTGTACCCTTTTCCAAACGCCGGGGTACCAGCAACATCACCGTGCGCAACTGCATCATCCACGATACCGGGCGAGATGCCATCAAACTGACTCCGGCTTGCAAGGGCATCAAAATCCTCAATTGTGAGATTTACAACAGTGGCAAGGGTCCAGGGGCTCAATTGGACTTCAACGCTGAAGGCATCGACAATGTCAATGCCCCAGATATGTTGGTCAAAGGCTGCAAAATCCACGACATCGCCACTACTGGCGTCTACGCCAAGGGTGGAGCCCGCAATTGCCGCATCGAAGGTAACACCATCACCAATTGTGGCGAAGGTGGAATTTATCTGGGCTTTTATACCGACGCAGAATGGTTTGATACCCAGTCCAATCCCGAATACTTTGAAAACCTCGATGGCATAGTGATCAACAACCTGATCATGCACACCAAGCACGCCGGGATCGGCTTATGGGGGGCCAAAAATGCCCAGATTTACCACAATACGGTGGTCAATGCCGGGCAAGATGAAATGGCCACCCTCTTTTTTAATGTCGGAGATGTGTGGTTGAGCGATACCAAATCGGCGCATCCAGGCAACATCAACGCCAAAATTCAGAACAACCTTTTTGTCCAAACTTCCACCCAAAATCTGCCCATATGCCGTGTTCGCGATAATGCAGGCTCGAAAACCAATTTGGTCGACAACAACATCTATTTTCGAAATGGAGGCAAACTGGTTTTTATCAATGACAACATCACCTGGGAAGATCTCACGCTGGTACAATGGAAAACCCAAAACGGGACCGATCAAAAAAGCCTGGAGCTAGACCCCAAGATTGACGCGAAAGGCCACTTGGTTACCGGAAGCCCCTGCATTGGCAAAGCCATTCCAATCCCAATGATTACCCACGATGTGGATGGGGGTTTGCGCGACAACAGCCCGGATATTGGGGCCGATGAGTTTGCCATAGCCTCAGGTATAAAATCCAAACCAAACGAGACTGGGTTGCAACTGCAGATCAAACAGAACCCAATTCAGGATGAAACCCTGCAGGTCAGTATCCAAACCGAGCAGAAAATACAGGCTACTTTTCATGTGCTGTCTACAGGTGGGCAGGTGCTGAAAAGTAAAACTACCCAGTTTTTATCGGGAGAAACCACTCAACAATGGTCGCTTACTGACTTACCTGCCGGCATCTACGTATTGCGAGCTATGGGGAAAAGTAGCCTTTTTGTCAAACCATAAACAGCCATAAAACCCTTAAAATTCATACCATGAGACATTTTATGATTGCACTTTGGGCCAGTGTACCACTGTGCCTCAGTCTAAACCTTTGCCTCAGCGCACAGCCTGTCCAGGCGCCTAGCCACTTCAAACCTAATGGGAGTGTCCAAATATTACAACGCTTGCCTGTCGCTGACGGGGTGTATTACCTCAAAGTACTCAACACGGGTAAATACTTGGGAGTCGCAGGCATCGATACCCGCAATGGAGCAGCCTTGATTCAGTGGGACTTTGTCAACGCAGCCAACCATAAATTTGAACTCAAAAACATTGGTAACAATGTTTTTACCCTTAAAGCCATGCACAGTGGCCGCTATCTCAATGTAGCGGGACAGTCTTTGGACGACAATGCACCCATAACCCAGTGGGACTATGTCAATCAGGCCAACTTGCATTTTTCTCTTGTTGCCAATGATCAAGGTGCACGAATTCGTTGTGAGCAGTCACAGAAATATTGGAACCTGTACGGTGGAAACCATCAAAACAACAATGGCATCGCCGTGGTGCAATACCGGGGGACTGGGCCTGGTTTTGCACTGGAGCCTGCCGAATCTGGCTTAAAAGTAAACAAGGATCAACTGGAAAAAGTCGGACCAGCACTGTCGCGTACTTTTGAAAAGACTCGCCGGACCTCGGACGGTGTCACCCTGACCTCCCGTTACCAAATTGCTCCATCGCTCGCTACAAACCTTGCTGCTAAAAGTGGCAAAGCCAAAATCATCAGCAACAAACCAGCGCCTTCTTCTGAGGTCAATTGCGAATCTTCGCTTATTCGCATCAGCCTGGACGATAACTCTTTTATGACTGCCGATATCGCCTCCCAGCTGGATGAAGTTGTACCTGGTTCGGTATTCAATATCCTGGATTATCTGAGTGGCTCCTGGAAACGCCAGACCCAATTCCTGAAACCCATCACCTTGTCATCGGGAGTCAAAAATGTAATTGCGGGTGGCTCGGTATTGCAGGAGGTCAACAACCCGTTGAAACACAATTTGCAGCAGGCTGTCGCCAATTTGTATGGTCAATTTTCGGCAGAACAAAACAAACAAGCCAGCTTAAGCTACAATGCAACCATTAAAGAAGTGCACAATGAAGCTGATTTCCAACTCCAAATTGGAGCAGGTGCACATTACATGACCTACAGCATTGACAATCTGTTCAATTTTCAACGCGGCTCAAAAAGTACCTATTTGTTGTTGGACATTACAAAAATCATGTTCACCATTGAGGCCAGTGCGCCCGAAGGAGGTTTTTTTACTGACGAAAGTCTTAATCAGGATCCGAATCTGGTATACCTGAAAAAAGCAGACTACGGTTTGCGCATTTTGGCCAGTGTTGAGATGAAAGAATCATCAGAATTGATTGCCAATAAACTTAAACTGAGTGTAAATGCCCTGGTTGCAGGTGCCAACGTAGACCTCGATATGCTGAGCCGGGAGTTGAATCAGGAAATGACTATCAAAATGTTTGTAGTAGGAGGCCAATCTCGCGATGTCGTGTCTGCCTATAACCTGAACGACCTGAAAAATAAGGTACAAAACCTGGAGCGCAACCTGACTTACCACACCTGCCAGCCCATTCGCTATGTCATCGCGACTACTCGCGACAACTGGGTCGTGAGCTACAATACTGCAACCGACGAGTTTATCAAACAAACTTGTACACTTCCTGCGGTTCAATCTGCTGGGGCGAACGTGGAACTGAGTGGTTTGATGATCAAAGGAGGACCAGAAGGTGGTGATCTGGATATGTACGGCAAAGTATGGGTTATGGCACATCGAGGAGATGGCAGTGCGATACCTGCAGAAAGGGGGCAAAATATGCTGCTCGATATTCCCGGTGAACAGAGCATTGACCTTGACAACCCCGCCAATACCATCAACCCCGGTAGTCGGGTACGCTTTTATTTCCCTCCGGGTACTACTGAAGGCGCATACATCGAAGTTTTTTTCGCCCTCTTTGAAAAAGACGCCAATCCTGACTATGCCTATGGGGATGGCGACGACGACCACTTTGTGTTCCGTTATCGAGATCAAAGTAAATCGTTTGATACCGGTAAGATGAGCAAAAGATTTTGCTCCAAGAAATTCTACCTCAATGAGCTACCAAAATTCGACTACAGCGAAGAATTTTCAGAATCCAGTGAAGTAATTCAGTTGACCAGACTCAGTATTTCCAAAACCCCTGCAATGCAATAAACCATGTGTAAATCTGGAATTTTGTTTTTCCTGTTTATATTTCTGACGGTGACA
>NZ_JANRKL010000218.1:0-11701 GCF_033763495.1 Haliscomenobacter sp.
TCAACCGTCTCAACTTTCACAAAACTTTAATGGTTACTTTTTTACAAAGATAGTGCTTGGAATTAAAAATAAATGTATTTTTGTGGCATTACAGCACACCTCTTTCTTTCTATAGCACATAAGTAAGGTGGTTTCCTACTTCGCAAAGAGCTGCACAATCCTCTTTTATTCCTCCTTAAACGTACAATAAATTACCGCATTTAAGGGTTTTGAGAGGAGAACAACTGTTGGTTTTGCTATACAAGATTCGATTCGGTGTCTTACAGCGAGTACGCGTCAAAAATTAAATTTGATTCAGCTATCTCCACCCACATCTGCCACGATTGTTTTACTATTCAAATAACATTCATTTACCAAGTCCCGAAGCAAGCTTAGGCTACCGCTTCAAGTTCAAAAAGAAGCCTTTACAATTATGTTCGATATTTTGCAATTGAACGACATGCTGGTGCCAGAACTGAGAGAGCTCGCCGAACGATTGGGCATCCAGGGCTACCGAAAACTCAACAAAAAAGAACTCGTCTACAAAATTCTGGATACCCAGGCCCTTGCCGAAGGTTCGGAGCGCCCTGCTTTCGAGCCTGGAGAAGATCTTGATATTCCTGCCAGCATCACCAGCCGGGAACAGTTTCAAAACGAATTGTACCGTCCTGACGACGATGAGGAAGACCCTTTTGTATCCACTCCGGCCATAAAAAATGACCCTCAGGCTGATCCGTCTGGCAGTGATGCTGTTGAAGACGACCCGAATGACCGCAACAAAAGAACCCGCCGCCGGGTAACTCGTGAAGAGCTTGAACAACAACAAGCCCTCACTCGTCGCGACCGCAATATGCCCCGTTTGGAACGCACTCGTGATCGGAACGAGCGTACCGAACGCGAACGGGAGCAAGAACGGGAAGAAAGAACTCGTCCGGATCGCGTCAGCCGGGATGAAAGACCTACTCGCGACGAACGCCCTTCCCGCGAAGAGCGGCCTAGTCGTGATGAACGCCCCGATCGCGAGCGCGATCAAGAGCGTGAGGAAAGAGGTGGGCGAATGGAGCGCCCCTCCCGTGACGACCGTGGAGAGCGTGATCGTCCTGAGCGCAACTCCCGTTTTGAGCGCAATGATCGCCCCGAGCGCAACGACCGCGACCGTTATGATCGTGGGGACCGCGATCGCGATGGCAGAGGTGGAGACCGTGAGCGCGAGCGAGATGACCGCGATCGCGACCGCGATGGTGGCCGTTTTGATGATACTCCCGAACGTCGCCAACCTGCGGCAGAAGAATACGAAGATTACGCAGCTGAAG
Source organism: Haliscomenobacter sp. (assembly GCF_033763495.1). Classification (GTDB taxonomy): domain Bacteria; phylum Bacteroidota; class Bacteroidia; order Chitinophagales; family Saprospiraceae; genus Haliscomenobacter. Next base: position 1,293 of record NZ_JANRKL010000218.1, read on the forward strand.
AGGAACGTTTTGACATCGAACTCGATGGGATCATCGAAGGAGAAGGCATTCTGGAAATGATGCCTGATGGTTACGGCTTCCTGCGCTCTGCGGACTACAACTACCTGACTTCACCCGATGACATTTATGTATCTCCCTCCCAGATTAAACTGTTTGGTTTGCGCACCGGGGATACAGTTTGTGGCGCCATTCGCCCGCCCAAAGAAGGTGAAAAATATTTTGCCCTTTTAAAAGTCTCCAAAATCAATGGCCGCGATCCGCAGGAAATCCGCGATCGAGTGCCTTTTGATTACCTGACGCCATTGTTCCCTACCGAAAAATTGCGTTTGGTTGGAGCTCCTGGTTCCAAAAACATTGGCAACCGGATGATCGATCTCTTTACCCCCATCGGTAAAGGCCAGCGTGGTTTGATCGTGGCACAACCAAAAACGGGTAAAACCTTCTTGTTGAAAGATTTGGCCAACGCCATTGCTAAAAATCACCCCGAGTGTTACATCATCGTGTTGTTGGTGGATGAACGCCCGGAAGAAGTTACCGATTTCAAACGTAGTGTAAACGCAGAAGTGGTTGCATCCACCTTTGACGAACCCGCTGAAAACCACGTACGCGTAGCAGGCATTGTGCTTGAAAAAGCCAAACGCCTCGTAGAATGTGGTCACGATGTGGTAATTATGCTCGACTCCATCACCCGTTTGGCGCGTGCTTACAACACGGTGGCACCTGCTTCTGGTAAGGTACTTTCCGGTGGTGTGGAAGCCAACGCTTTGCACAAACCTAAAAAATTCTTTGGTGCTGCCCGTAACATCGAAGGTGGTGGTTCTCTCACCATCCTGGCAACGGCACTGATCGACACTGGTTCCAAAATGGACGGTGTGATCTTTGAAGAATTTAAAGGTACGGGTAACATGGAATTGCAACTTGACCGTGGTTTGGCCAACAAGCGCCTCTTCCCAGCGATCGACCTTACCAAGTCGAGTACCCGCCGCGATGACCTGCTTTTGGACAAAGATACCCTCCAACGCATGTTCATCCTGCGCAACCACCTTTCGGACATGAAACCGGAAGAAGCCATGGAATTCCTGCGTAAACACATGAATATGACCAGCAGCAACGATGAATTCCTGCTGTCGATGAATGGATAATTTCCTTTGGAACGATACAAGAGGCTTTGTGGTTGAATGACTACAAAGCCTCTTTTTAATTGCTATGAATCTTAACGAACTCCGCCAATCCAATCAACTTTTACTCGAAAGCATCAGTGGTAGCCGGGCTTATGGACTGGCATTGCCTAGTTCTGATACCGACTACAAAGGCGTATTTGTTTTGCCAAAAAAGCAATTTTATGGCCTACATCAACTCGATCAGGTCAACAGCTCCGGCAATGACGAAGTTTTTTATGAGCTACGGCGCTTTGCCGAATTGTTGGCGAAAAACAACCCCAATATCCTGGAAATGCTGAATGCCCCGGCAGATTGTATCGTGTATCGGCACCCATTGTTTGAGTTGTTCAAGCCGAGCGATTTTTTGTCCAAACTTTGCCGGGATACCTTCGCAGGTTACGCAATTACCCAAATCAAAAAAGCGCGTGGGCTCAACAAAAAAATCCACAACCCGCAGGAACCGGAGCGCAAAACGCCCTTGCACTTTTGTTATGTGGTTAAAAACCAGGGCTCAATTGCCCTGCTTAAATGGCTGGAAACAAATAATTTACAGCAAGAACATTGTGGCCTGGTCAACATTCCCAATATGCGGGACATGTACGCCTTGTTTTATGACTACAATGGGGATTTACAATTCAGTGGAGTCATTCAAAAAGAAAGCGCCAACGAAGTTGCCCTGAGCAGCGTACCGAAAGGAACCGAACCTTTGGCCATTATGTCTTTCAACAAAGATGGCTATTCGGCCTATTGTAAAAGTTACCGCGAATACTGGGAATGGGTCAAACTGCGCAACGAGGAACGTTACCAAAATACCTTGCAGCACGGAAAAAACTACGATGCCAAAAACATGATGCATACTTTTCGTTTGCTGGATATGGCGGCGGAAATATTGCGGGATGGAGAAGTAATTGTGCGCCGACCCAACCGGGAGGAGTTGCTAGCCGTGCGGCGTGGGGAGTATTTGTTCGAAGACTTGATCCTGCGGGCAGAGGAAAAAATTGCTTACATCAATGAGTTGTACGAGCGGTGTACTTTGCCGGAGTTGCCGGATTTGGAAAAGATTGAGGACTTGATTTTGGAGGTGCGGGAGCGATTTTATGCACAAAACTAAATACCTATGTCTGATCAAGCTAAGTCCGTTTTTCCCTCCCATTTACGTTTTGCCCATCCTTGGCGGAATTACCAGCAAAAAATTTTGGTGGAAACGAATCTGTTGCTCAATCAGAGGAAATTTCATTTGGTAGCCCCGCCGGGATCAGGGAAAACCATACTTGGTCTGGAATTGATGCGTAGGCTTGACCGCAAAACCCTAATCCTGGCACCCACACTGGTCATTCGGGAACAGTGGATCGAGCGCCTGATCCAGGATTTTGGAGCCGAAATGGGCGGTGATTGGATCAGCCGGGATCTTCATGCTCCTGCTTTGCTCACTGTGTGCACCTATCAGGCTTTGCACCAGGCTTGGAAAACAAATCCCCAGATCATTACCCAATTGCAGCAGGCGGGGATAGAGACCCTGATCGTGGATGAATGTCACCACCTGCAAAAAGAGTGGTGGAAACCCTTGATCACCCTCAAAAAAGAATTAGAACCCCTCCTGATTGCACTGACGGCGACTCCGCCCTATGATGTAAGCAACTTTGAATGGGCGCGTTACCACGAATTGTGCGGTGAAATCGATGAAATCATTTACACACCGGAACTGGTCGCTGCGGGTGATCTTTGCCCACATCAGGATTATTTGTACCTCTGTATACCCTCGGAGGCAGCTTCGCTGGAGCTACAGGATTTTCATCGGGCAGTTGTGGATTTTACGGAAGGCTTGCAACACAATTATCGCTTCATCAACTTGCTCAAAGAGCATCCCTGGCTGAATCAACCAGAACTTTATGCTGAAGCAATTTATGAAAACCCAGCTTATTTTTCGGCTTTGCTGATTGGTTTGGAAGGTTTGGGAAAAGTAGCCCCGGTGAGTGCCCTGGGTATCATTGGAGCTGATGAAAGCCAGATTCCGCCCTTATCCTTGGATTGGCTGGAGGTTTTGCTACAAAATCTTTTGTTTAAAGACCCATATTTTGCAGCTTTTTTGCAAGAAGAACCAATCGAACGCATCCTCAAAACCCTTCGCCGGATGGGGGCCATTGAGAAAAACAAGGTGTATTTAAAAGAACCACCCCAATTGGCCAAACAACTGCGCAACAGCGTGAGTAAGCTCCATGCCATTGGCGAAATTGCCAAAATTGAGGCGCTGAATCTGGGCCAGGATTTGCGCATGGTGATTTTGTGCGATTACATCCGCAAGGAGTTGTTGCCAGCAGATGAGTTGGACGACCCTAATCAGGATCAGTTGGGGGTGGTACCCATTTTCGAGGCTTTGCGTCGAGCCTTTCCCCTTGGGTTGGAAATAGGAATATTGAGTGGCTCCCTGGTCATTGTGCCGAAAGCAAGTGAGGAATTGTTGAACCAGGTATTGGAAAAATGGAATATTCCAATTGGTGACCTTCGACGCAATACCTTAAAACACGATCCACTTTACTTGCACATCGAGCCCGTAAGTAGCAAAGCTAAAACAGCCATTGTCAATATTATTACGATGCTTTTTGCAAGGGGTGGGATACAGGCTCTGGTCGGGACTACCGCTTTGCTTGGAGAAGGCTGGGATGCTCCAGAAATCAATACGCTGGTTCTGGCCTCTTTTGTTGGGTCACACGTGTTGTCCAACCAAATGCGGGGAAGGGCCATTCGGGTACATCGGCAGATCGTGGAAAAAACGGCTAACATTTGGCATTTGGCCTGCATTGATCCTCTATCCCCTGATGGCGGCAGTGATGTATTGATGTTGAGAAGGCGAATGTCTACTTTTTTTGGCCTCGGCCAGGGTGCTCAACCCCTGATCATTAGTGGAATGGATCGTTTTGCTTTGCCTACTCTTCCGATTGCTTTACCCGAATTGGAGCAATTCAACTACAATACTGCAGTTTACGCCAAGGCTCGCCCTCGGTTACAGCAGGTTTGGCAAGAGGCAATCGGAAGTGGGTATGCGGTTCAGGAAAAAGTCAGAGTTCCACTTCAGCGCAACACAGTTTTTAAAGGGAAAAAGAAATTAGCCCTGGAACAAGCTTCCAAGGTATACCGCAGCGATTTTAAACGATTTAACGTATTTGCGGGAATTTGGGTGGTAGGAGCATTGGGTTTGGTCGCTTGGGGGCGATTTATTGGTTGGGATTGGGGCAATTTGTTGTTTAGCACCACTATTGGGATCTTGTTATTGAGCGCCCTGGACTTTAGCCAACTGCGTCGCTTGCGTTGGGTACCTCAAATCACCCGATATTTCAAAGAACTGGAATCGTATCGGCCCCGCTTGGGGTTGCGAATGGGGCTTTATGCCTTGATTGTTGGCGGGGTAATCTGGCAATGGGGTTTTGTCTTTGGTTTGGCATTGGTAACCTTCATTTTGGCGGGTTGGCTGCTGTATTTATCCTTGTTCAGCAGTAATTTTATCCTAAGGGCCTGGTCAAACTTGCGCCGAATAAAGGACCCTCAATTATTTTGGAGCAGTGCTGCCCAATCCTTATTTGACGCACTAGACCAAGTTTACCAGTTTCATGCCAATCCTGAAGAGCAGGTGCATCTTGAAGTTGATGCCAATAGGGGCGAGGACCTGGTCCTAGTGCCGAAAAACCTAGACACCCATAGTGCTCAACTTTACCTTAATGCATTGCAAGAATTGCTCAACCCGATTGAGAATCCACGTTATTTATTGGCTTTGGAGTATAGGTTTGATCTTCAAACCTCATTGTTGTATTATTTCCCAGTACCCACTTGTCTGGGCAAGAAAAAGAAGGATGCTGAACGATTTCAGGATTTTTGGGCAGAAAAAATGGGGCCTACCAGACTGATTTTTACACGCACCTTGGATGGTCGCCTAGAATTGCTGAAGGCAAGGGGACAAAGTTTGGGTTTATCTCCCGAAGCATACGCTGCGCGGGAAAGCAGTTGGGAATAACCTTCAATTCAACATCCACAAACCATCATCATTAATGGCCTCGCCGCTCAAGTGTTCAATTCCAACGTTAGTGGGTAAAAAGGGAAGTAGTTTTTCTGGTACGCCAAATGGTTCAAATTTAAAGGGGAACAGTGAGTGGCGGCGCTCATCAAGGCTGGACCCTGCGATGATGACCTGATGCCGCTCAACCAATTGATTCAATTGAGGTGGACCTCCATCATGACCTTCCAGGAGATTAAAAAAAAGCTGGCCCGGATTTTTGGGCTTAAAGTGGAGCACAATCGGGGAAGCCTGCTTGCTTTCCCGGTTGTTGAAACAAGCCAAAACGATTGGATAATCCGGGAAATGAGTGTTGTAAAACTGTAGCAACTCCGGCGCAATTGCTGGCCTTTTTTCAGCAGGAACTTGTTCCAGCGCTTTTTCCAGCGCTTTGGGTGTTTTTTCATTGAGCAGTACTACGTGGTAAATGCCCATTTCCACCACATAAACTTGCTGAGGAACAATATTTCCGGAGAAAAAACTCCGACTGGTTTTGCTGGCCGCCATTTGCTTCAACAAATCTGGGCAATCCGCCGTATCCAATAAATATTCGGGCAACAATGGTTCAGCAGCAGGCAAGTGGAGCAACATACAATTGGCCCCATCCGCCAAATTCTGTGGCGCATTTTGGTAGGCCATTACATGTCGATAGCCATACCTTGGATGTTCAATTTCCCATGCTCCGACGTAGGTGGAGCTCAAAGTTGCTGCTGCTGAGGTGACACACATTTGGTAAGATTTAGAGCGAAAAGCGAAAAGTGAAAAGGCGGGTACAGCAGTTGTTTTTCAACGGTTTTCCATTTTATACTACTTAAAAATTTGGAGGGATCACATTCTCCCTCTAAATTTTCGCTATTCGCTATTCGCTAGTCGCTATTCGCTATTCGCTATTCGCTATTCTTTCCGCTACCGACGCCGCAATACTCGCCATTTCTTCCTGACTCACTTCCACCACTGCTTTGGTGAAAGTAATGTCTTGCATAGTATTGAGGGGAATGAGGTGGATATGCGCATGAGGTACTTCCAGCCCGATGACCGCAATCCCGATGCGTTTGCAGGGAACCGTTGCCTCCAAGGCTTTAGCTACTTTTTTAGCAAACAAATGTAGTCCAATCAGGTAATCATCCTCTAAGTCAAAAATATAGTCCACTTCCTTTTTGGGGATAACGAGCGCATGACCTTTGGCCATGGGCCGGATGTCCAAAAAGGAGAAATAATCCTCAGTTTCTGCCAATTTGTAGCAGGGGATTTCGCCGTTGATGATGCGGGTAAAGATGGAAGCCATGTGAAGTGAAAAATGAAAAGTGAAAAATGAAAAGTGAAACGAACAGTGAGATCCAAATGGTGTATTTGCTTCTCACTTTTCGTTTTTCACTTTTCACTTAAATCGAAATATCCATGATTTGGAATTCCATATCGCCATTGGGCGTTCTTACCGTGGCGGTTTCGCCAATGACTTTGCCCAATAGGCCTTGCCCCATCGGGGAACTGACGGATACTTTTTTGGCTTTTAGGTCGGCCTCCGATTCAGAAACCAACTGGTAAGTGATTTTCGCTTTGTTTTTGGTGTTCATAATCGTCACCTTGGCCAAAACGGTCACTTTAGAGATATCTACTTCACTGGAATCCAAAACCCGTGCAGTGGCCATTTGTTTTTCTAGGTCGTTGATGCGCAATTCCAACAAGCCCTGGGCTTCTTTTGCGGCATCGTATTCGGCATTTTCAGAAAGGTCTCCTTTTTCACGTGCTTCGGCAATCGCACGTGCTGCTTCAGCACGACCTCTGGTTTTGAGGTCCTCCAATTCTGCCGTCAATTTGTCAAAACCTTCCTTGGTTAAATAGTTGATTGCCATAATACTAAAATTTTACAATGATTAAACTCCTTCCCCAGTCGGGCGTTTGCGCCGGCCGAATGCCAATGTTGATCCTTGTTGTTTTGAGAAAATCGCAACTTGGATTAAGGCTTGGGTAGGTTTTTTGCTGTAACGCTTTTTAAGATATCGGTTACAGTAGCTGTGGTCAAAACGCTGAGGTTTTTAGAAAAAAACAGGAACGCTTCCATCCGACTTGAATGAAAACGTTCCTGTTTTTTTTCCTCTGCAAATATATAGGAAAATTTCGGGAAAGTGCAAGTGGAAAATTTTTTGTGCTTTATTTTTTTTAAACAAAAAAAATGTAGTATAATTGTAAGGTGTTAACACTTTTATTGCCTTTACATCCCTACTTTACACCGCCTTTGGTTCATTGTTCCACCAACCAAGGCTTCAGATGAAATACACTCCACGCCAATTGACTTATGCGCAATACCTATTGCGGCGTATAGGCTTTCGTGCGCCTAAAGACATTGACCAATACCTCCACCAGCTTATGCTGAGTAAAGGAAGGTATCATTTTAATCCAAAGGCCAAAAACCCTTTTAAAGCCTGGCAGTTTTCGGCCAAAGCAGCTGTGGATGCATTGGTCACAGAATTGGAGTTAAAAAAAGTCCCGGAAAAAATCCCTTTGCAGCAGGCTGCCTCTCCTCATTTTACGGCCACACAGTTGGCGCGTTACAGCTTTTGCCCAGCAGCTTTTTCCATCAGCAATACGTTTGAAACCATGGAAGAACCAGGAAAGGCGTTAATGGTGGTAGGCGAACAATTGCACGAATCCCTACGGTTGAGTCGGCAAAAACAAAAAAGCGAGACCACAACTGATCCTTTCTACCGTCGTGCCTGGCAAAATCCGGCGATTGGCAAAATTCTACGCGCTGAAACCATTTATGCTGGACATGCTACCGATGCACCATTGTTCAGCAATGAAAAAACAGCTTTTTTAGGTAGCCCCGATTACATTTTTCGAGATCGGGAAGGGACATACTTTGTAGTAGAAGAAAAATTCATTCACTACCGTGACCCCATGAACCCCTCAGCCATCAAACTCAACAGAGAAGAATGGGTGGGCACTTTGGCTGCAAAAAACCTGGAGCGAAGGCAAGAATGGGAAAAAATCCCCTTTTATTTTTTTAAAAACCACCTCTTGCAGGTATTGGCTTATCTGGTAAATATTTGTGATTACCCGCTTGAATACGGTTATCTGGTTTATTGGCTGTACGACTTTAAGGATGGTGAGACCTATGTCCATAAAGCCGGGGTCAAAAAACTGAGTTTAGACCCTAAAAACCTTGAGCTATACAATCATCATCTGGATCGATTTCAGCAGTTTGTGCAGCAAGGGGTAGAACCTTTTCAGGTGGAAAGTGTCAATATCAAAAAATGCGCGGCCTGTTCGCAAAGCCCATATTGCATACACAAAACTAGGCGATTTGATGAGGTGCGATTCCCATATCGGAAGGAAGATATCAAATTGTATCCAACAGAATTCCCGGGTGATTTGCGGCAACACTATTGACGCTCACCAAATTTGGTAATGCTCCAATTGGATGGCCTCCCCGTAAAACAAACGGGTTGTTTCTTCAAAGGATTGAGTATAATCGGAAACGTAGAAGCGATGGGGATGGCGCTTTTGGGGATTGAGCAGTCCATTGTCCCCCAATTTTTGCGCTACTTCTTCGGCTACCACCAGCGTGGAATCAAGTACTTCAACCTGGTGGGTAAAGTAATCTTCGATGTCTTGCCGGATCAAGGGGTAATGGGTACAAGCAAGGAGTAAGGCTTCAATGTCGCTAAAACCCGGATGAGCCAGATAGGTATCCAAAATGGCCCTACTGGCCTGGTTGTGCACAAAGCCCTCCTCAATCATGGGGGCGAGTAGGGGAGTGGCGAGGGATTCTACCTCCAGGCTGGGCCGCACCCGGTGCAGTTGTTTGTGGTAAATGCCAGATTGAATGGTGGCTTTGGTGGCAATTACGCCGACCCGATCGAAGCCTTTTTTGGCTACTGCGCCGACCAATGGATCAACGACGTTGACAAAAAGGGCCTGTTCGCGGAAAAAATCGAGTAGCACATCATAAGCTGCGGAGGAGGCTGAATTACAGGCAACCACGATCATTTTACAACCTTGATCGAGCAGAAATTTACTGATGCGCAAACAATAATAACGAATGGCGTCGGCGGATTTATCGCCATAAGGCAGGTGGGCAGTATCCCCAAAATAGATGATCTCTTCGTTCGGTAATTTTTTAACAATAGCATTGGCCACCGTTAAACCTCCAATTCCTGAGTCAAAAACACCAATAGGTTGAGATGCGAGAGCCATAAGAAGCTGTGAGCTGTGAGCGGTCAGCTATGAGCTATCAGCTATCAGCCATGAGCGCTGATAGCTCATAGCTCATAGCTGACCGCTGATAGCTACTAAAGTCCCAGTTTTTTCTTTACCAAAGGCGCTACATCCATAGTTGCATCAAAGTACAACAGGATGCCCTGGTCAAAAATGTAGGTATACCCACCTTCAGTAGCTACTGCTTTAACGGCAGCATTGAACTCGTCCAAAATAGGCTTCAACAGCGTATCCCTTTTGGTTTGGAGCAACTGGCTCATTTCTTGTTCGTAAGCAAGAATTTTCTGACGTTCTTCCTCGAGTTTCTTCTCTTCTTCTTCTTGCTGCTTGGGTGGTACCAAACCATCCGTTACACGCTTCTGAAAGTCTTGTACTTTAGTCTGGAAAGCAGTAACCATATCTTGGCCTTTTTTCTGCAATTGCTTTTGATAAGCCTCCATGTCAGAGTCAGCCTGCTTCACCTTAGGCAATTCCGCCATCAAAGCCTGTGAATTGATGTAGCCAAATTTTTGAGCTTGGAGGGCTACCGTACAAAACACTGCGAAGATGAACATAAAGCCTGTCTTCATAAACTTGTTCATTGTTGTCCGTATTTGCGATTTTAAATTTTCGAATTGTCCGAAAATCGCGCAAAAATAACCTTTTTCAGATTATTTCAAGCGATTGATGATGTCATCGGTCTTGTCGTACTGCGGATTAGAAAAAATCATGCCCGCAGAACCACCTTTGTCGAAGATGAAATCATAGCCACGCTCTTTTGCGTAAGCTTCGATGGCCGCGTAAACACGATCCTGGATGGGCTGCACCAGCTCTTTGCGGCGTTGGAACAGGTCTCCTTCTGGTGAAAAGCGTTTGCGTTGCATTTCGCGAACCTCCGATTCTTTCTTCACAATCTCGTCTTCACGCTGTCTGCGTGCTTCGTCACTCAAAAGGACTTGCTCTGCTTGAAAACGGTTGTATAGGCTCTTGATTTTATCGTATTCCTG
>NZ_JANRKL010000219.1:0-25436 GCF_033763495.1 Haliscomenobacter sp.
CCGCAGCGACTTAGACACAGCCTTAGTCCAATTCGCTGCGGTAGCCCACTTCAAAACTCGTAAGTCATGTATTCTTAACTCGTCACTCAATTATTTATTCTGGTATTAATCGGCTCTACCGATCAAACAACTCCTTCAACTTAGCCTCCAAGCTTGGGCCACGCAAATCCGTTGCGATGATCTTCCCTTGTGGGTCAATCAGGAAGGTTTTAGGAATGCCTTGTACCTCATACATTTGGGCTACGGCATTCGACCAGCCTTTGAGGTCGCTGACGTGTTTCCAGGCCAGCTTGTCTTGTTCGATGGCCTGCAACCAGCGGTCGCGAGCACTGTCGAGGCTGACGCTGAGGATGTCAAAACCTTTGTCTTTGTATTGCTGGTACATCCGTACCACATTGGGGTTTTCCTGGCGGCAAGGGCCACACCAGCTTGCCCAAAAATCAATCAGGATGTATTTTCCACGCAAATCACTCAATTTCAAGTCTTTGCCCTCTGGTGTAGCTTGAGCAAAGTCAGGAGCCACCGCACCCGTCATCAAGCGCATGGCCCGATTCAACTCTTCCTGCACAGCTGCCGCTGCTTTGGGTGATTTTTCACCAAAAGTCTTGATGAATCGCTGTGCATATTCCATGTAACCTGCACTTTTCCTTTTTTGCAAGCCAGCCATTACCCCAGCCATGGCCATTTGTTGGGCGGAACTACCTTCCGGGAATTTAGCCAGGGTTTGGTCCAGGTATTTTTTGACTTCGGTGGGAGGAATACCTACCCCAGCCAAAGTTTGAGCATAGGCGCTGAAATTTTCATACACCCAGGGCATGCCATTATACCCAGCATCCTTGAAATCAACAAAGTGAAAAAACTCATTGGCGAAATAAGCCAACTCATCATTGTAACCCGTAGAGTTGTTTGGGTACGATACGTATGTATTGATGGCCACTACCCGAGCCAAAAGTGGATTGGATTTTTTCAAAGAATCCAAAAAGGCAAGTTTTTTATCATCAACTGCTTTTAAGCCAGCTATACTGGTTTTTTTTGCAGCTTCATCTTTTGCCATGGCCCATTCGCGAAGGCCCATGCCATGCAGGTTGTTGTGGTTGGTGATGCGAACCTTTACCTTCTCGTAATCCATATTGATCGTCGAACCAATCACCGAAGCCTGGCGGATGTTCTCACAATCTCCTTTGATGACTACTCCAGTCTCACTCCCCAACAAAATCGGGCGGGCGTTATTGGCAAAAGGGCCGACATAATAAAACTTAGGTTCGGATTTATTTAGACTGAACTCGTAAACATTGCCGTTACTAGGGGTAGCCATCACCCGATGGGCTTCCTGGAAAGTAACCCCATCGAAGGTAAACAAGGCCAGAGAGCCCTGACAAGCGTTGAGTTCACAACGAATTTTTACTTTCTCCTGAGCCTGTGCTCCAAAACTTGCCCCCAGCAAGCTGAGCATCAAAAAGATGTATTGAAAAGACTTCATCGCTTAAATTTGATGCAAATTTAACTATTAACGCCAAATCAAGGTCTTAAAGAATGTTTAAAGTTTTGGGTTCATTGCGTTTGGTTTTGCTTTTATGTTGCCTCTGCGACGTGAGCCAAATGCTATGGGCGCAAAAAAAACTGGACTTGCAAAGTGATGCCCCATTGCCTACTGGCTTAAACCTGAGTAACTACACGTATGCCGATAGTCTTTCCCTACAAAACAGCCTTCAGCGACTCGTGTCCGATCTACAGCAACGTGCCTATCTTGAAGCCTCGGTGGACAGTGTCAGCTATCGGGATTCCAGCGCCATTGCCTGGCTACATTTGGGGCCGACTTACCGCTGGGGGCAACTTAGCCCTCGGGGAATACCCATAGATTGGTGGAGGAATGCCACGAATGATTTATTGAAAAAAAAGGGTGGATTTGACCTGACCAAACTGGAACAGGCTCAAAAAAATTTGCTGCGACAAGCCACCAATCAAGGTTATCCTTTTGCCCAAATCCGACTCGACAGTGTGCAGGTACGCCCCGGCTGGTTCGATGCTCAGATGGCACTGGATAAGGGGGATTTGATCTACTTTGATACCTTGCTCATTCGGGGGGATGCCAATATTGCCCCTGCCTACTTGCAATCCTATTTGGGATTTCAGCGCAAACAACTCTACGACCAATCGCGGGTGGAACGCATTCGGGAACGCATCCAGGAATTGCCTTTTTTGCAATTAAAATCTGACCCGGAAGTAGAGTTCATTGGTTCACGTGCGCTGGTGGTGCTGGATTTGGCAAGGCAAAAAGCCAGTCGTTTTGATTTCATCATCGGGGTCTTACCCAATAGCCAGCAGGTCAAAAGGTTGCTGGTCACGGGAAGTTTTGAGGGAGAATTACAGAATCAATTCGGGCGAGGAGAGCGGATTTACGCTCGTTTTGAACAATTGCGTCCCACCAGTCCCCGGCTAGATTTGCAGTTCAATTACCCCTTTTTGGCCAACCTGCCGATCGGTACCGATTTCAAATTGCATTTGTACCGCCGTGATACGGCATTTTTGGATCTGGAACTGGATTTTGGCGTGCAGTACTTGTTTGAGGGGGGGAATTATTTCAAGGTATTTTGGAATCAACGCAGCTCCCGTTTGTTGCAATTGAATGAGGTGTTGTTGCTTGATTCCCGGATGTTGCCACCCACGCTAGATGTGAGTCAATCTTCCTTCGGCCTGGAGTTTCAGCAACAAGCCCTGGATTACCGCTTCAATCCCCGGCGGGGTTGGGCGATTTTGGGTCGCGGAGGGGCAGGAACCAAAAAAATCCTGCCGAACAGCCGCATCAATGAACTCGGCCTGGGCTTCCTCTATGATACACTGCAATTGCGCAGCTTTCAATACCGTTTGCTCAGTGAAACCGAAACATACCTGCCTATTGGCAAGAATACAACCCTCAAGTTAAAGGCCAGCACAGGCTGGACGATTGCCAACCAGGCCATCTACCAAAATGAGCAGTTCCGCATTGGAGGCAATCGCTTGTTGCGAGGCTTCGATGAGGAATTCATTTTTGCGACCCATTACGCGGTGGGTTCTGCGGAATACCGACTGCTGCTGAGCCGCAATTCCTTTTTGTACACCTTTGGCGATTTCGCCTGGGTGGCCAATCGGACTACGGTGGTACAGGAGGATTACCGCGCCTTGGGTTTTGGGGCGGGGATTACTTTTGAAACCCGGGCGGGTTTGTTTGGGCTCAGTCTGGCTTTTGGGGCGCGAACGGGGGCAGTGATCGATTTTGCCGGGCCAAAGGTACATTTCGGTTATGTGAGCTTGTTTTAGCTCCCCTTCCAAAGGTGGTGAAATTATTACCCTGCTCCGCAGGGATTTTTTCTTTTCACCACCTCAGACACCTTAGTTCACCTTAGGGCTTCACCTTAGGAAGGAGGCTTATCAGATATTGTTTCCTGCTCGCAGGGAAAAGCTTATTTTTGGGAAACATACTAAAAGTGTAAGAGTGCCTGTTTCAAGAACAGTTAATACCTTAATTCCATGAGAAAACCTTCTACCAGCCTGCTATTTGGACTATTGGTGCTACCCATCTGTCTTTGGGCACAACCCATTACACCTGAACCGAGTGCCGATTTCAGCATCCAGCAACAAGGGGAAGCTTTCCTTTTTGCCCCCATTCTGCCCAGCCAACAAGCCATTCCAGGTGCACCTCTACCCTATTACGACTATTACTGGGAGTTTGGTGATGGAGCATACAGTTTCGACAAATCCCCCAGCCATACCTACACCCGCAATGGTGCCTTTGAAGCGCAACTTTGGGCTACCGGAAAATACGACAAAGGTAAATCGCCCAAAACCCGCCCCAAACGCAACGAAGTCAACGATCAAGCAAGTTACCTGGCCAGCAATGCACCCGGACTCCCTGTTACACCAAAGGAAAAAACGCTACAACTGCGTGCCATCCGCAATCCCCGGCCTGACGAAGAACTGGTGTTCATTCTGACCTATGCCAATCTGGAGGAGGCCAATGCCTCGGGTGAGTTGCACCTGTTTTTCAACCAAAGAGAATACCGCCAGCCGCACTTTTCATTTTTACAAGGTCGGACCCATTATGGCGAAACGGACGGCAGTGGCCCCGACATCAGTTTTTCACCTGCCCGTTACCAAAGCCAAAATCTGTGGGCCAGTGTGGGTGACCGAGCATGGTTCAACTGGATGCTTCCGGCACTGCCCAACCAATTGGTGCAGGAAAGTCTGAACACCTATAGCCAACAAAAAACCTGGCGTTTTAGCAACTTGAAACGCAATGAGAAACGTAACTTGTTCATTTCCTTACAAGCTACACCGGCAATGCTGGCCGATACCAATGCCATCATTACGGTGGATGCACTGTATTTGGGAGACAACGGCAGCAGCTCCAAAGTGACCTTGGAAATGGAAATTCTGGCTTCACACGACCCCAACAACATTGCGGTATCGCGCAAAAAAATGAGCTTCCGCAGCATCAAAGGTAAGGGTTTGACCTACAAGGTGAATTTCCAAAACAATGGCGAAGGCCCGGCCAGTACCATTCAAATCACGACTGGAGTCCCTAAAGGTATGGAAACCAGGGGGCTCCGGGTGCTGGATATGTACCCTGCTTGTCCGGTTTGTCCCGATGCAGCGGTGGCTTCCCTGAGTTGTTTGGATACTACGATTAAAGAGGATAAGTTGATTTTTACTTTTCGCAACATTTATCTGCCTGGCACCAAACAAGACGGAGTAGGTGATCGAGATTCTACCAAGGGTTTTGTCAAATACCGCATTGAGGCCGGACGAAAAATGAAAAAATACCCATTTGACAGCCAGGCGAGTATTGTTTTTGACAAAAACCCACCCATTGTGACCAATCATGCCCGCACCCACTTCAAACCGGGTTGGTCTTTGGGGGCTATGTTGGGGCAAAATGTTTTTTTGGACAAACCAGGCCTGAACAGCACTTTCGCGGGTTTGACGCTTTCCCCGTTCAAACCTTACAAACCTTATCTGCAAGTGGAAATTTTTCCCGCCACCACTGGGCGAATGGATTTCCCGGCAGATGGGTTTATTTTGCACCAATCGACCCGTCAGGCAACCACACAGCTGAATGGGCGAGTCCTTGATGTGGTGGTAGATTCGCTGGTGCGGGCCAATGGGCCAGGCTACCAGGAGTTTCAGACCTTGTCGGCGGTGCCCTTGCAGTTGCGCAAAAACCTGAGTGACTGGATGGGTATCGGAGTGGGGGTAGTGGCTTCGGTGCAAACCGAAAAGTTTACAGCCAGTTCCTACACCATTGGCCGACGTACCTCTTTTTGCAAAATTGATGCAGCTGGCAATTGCCAAAAAGGCGATGTGTTCCAGGAGTTGAGTTTCAGCCGCGAGCAAAAAACCTTGGACCGAGGTGATCTGACGCGCTGGGATTTCAGTGTGTTTGCCGACATCCAACTGGGTTTGGTGCGCCGGGGGCCCACATTGGGCTTGCGCAATGTGTTGCGCTTGACTCAGGAGCCGAGGTATTATCTGGCGGGGTATTTGAGTTTTAAGATTTAGGTTTTTGTTTTTTCAACACCGACTTACTTATGAAGAAAACTATATGGTATTACTCCCTGGTATTGCTATTGTTGGGCGGTTTTGGGGCACAAGGAAGGCTTATTAGTGGAAAAACTGAGCCAACGGATCTCCCCCCCGACAAACAAGCCTACCGCCTGCACTACCAGGGCTCGCTCCAATATGCCGAGGGCAAATACCGCCAGGCCAGCGGCAATTTTGAACGCGCTTATCATCTTTTTCCGGAAAATTTCAGCTTTGCGCTGGCGCATGGGCTGTGTCTGGGTCGCCTTGGGAACGCCAGTGAGGCCAAAAAAGTACTTGAAAAAGCCCGGCAGCTCGTGACACCAAATGACCAGGAACGCCAACAAAAACTGGCGATGGCGACTTTTTTTCTGGGCATGAGTTTCAGTTATTCCGATCGTTACAGCGAGGCATTGCCCTTGTTGCGCGATGCCGTGGCGATGCAACAAAAAATTCCGCAAAAATCCCTATTGAGTGTGTATTACAACGCGTTGGGCAAGGCCATTTTGCTCAATCAGGGTCGCAATGCCCATCGGCGCAATTACCAGCCCTTGCATTACCACGTACATCGGCGGGACATGGAGAAAGCTTTCGTCGCCTTTGAAGCAGCAGTAAGGGCCGACCCCGAAAATATTGTGGCCGTCCACAATTACCTGCAATTGGCGGACACTTTGAAAGTCAGTTTTATTTTGCCAGAGGCTGACACTTCTCGTGCACAACGTCAGGAGTACAGACCCACTTTCCTCAACATGCACAAAACCATCATCAACGACCTGAAACTGAACAACTACGATGAGCTCGTTTTTTTGGTGGACATCTCGGGCTCCATGGTGATGGAAAAAGTGGTGTGTTATGGGGCGGATCGTTTTACGGCCATGAAGGATTTGTGTCTGAAAATTTTGCCCGAAATCGATACCAGCATTGAACTGGGGATTGGTACAATTGGAGGCGTTTGTGATAGTCCACCCGATTTGTGGTTTGCTTCCGGGGGCATCAATCGGGTGGATTTGCGCAGCAAATTGCGCTTCCTGATTCCCGACGGCACTACTCCCCTGCTGACCATGTTGTTGCGTTGCCCGGAGTTGTTTTCGGATAATCCCCAGCGCAGCAAAAGTATTTTCCTGATCAGCGATGGTGCCAATACCTGCCGCGAGGGTGGCATGGACATTTGTGAGTGGGCCACAGAGTTGGCGGCTAAAGGCATCGCCGTCAATGTACTGACCTTCCTCAGCACCACCTCCGACAATACCGACGCTTTTGCTGAATACCTCTGCCTGGCCGAAAACACCAAGGCCAATATCATTTACCTGGACAATTACCGCTGCCGGCTGGAACCTTTTGCATTTGACATGGTGAAGACCTGTCAGTCAAAAATTCCGCCGATGGAACGGAGTCGGTGTTTGGGGCCGAGTGTGAAGGAGTTGTGGAATGTGTGGGTGGCGGAGTGAGGGGGCTTATGTTTTATTTCTTATAGCGATGAGTAACAAACTCAAAACCACATTCAAGGCAATACTACCGATGAAAATAGCCATTTGTGGGTTCTTTTTAGGCGGTTCAAGTGTAGAAGCAGGATTTTTAGCAGGGTAATTTCTTTTTAAAAATCCGTCAGGGTCATCATGATGGCTTCTTGGATCATCCCAACCATCAACACTCAAAAAGGCTCTTTCTTCCGGGCTAAGATTTTGAAAAGTTGGATGGCGACCACACATGTACGTTCCAATCATTCCTGAATGCTCCCTGAACATATAATCTGCAAAAACGAGCACTGTATCCCCTACTTTTTTACCTCGCAACAAGCCTTCACAGCTTGAATAAGAGTTGTCATCAAAAACGGTAACTCGGAGTTGGGCTCCATTTAGCCCTCTATAGGATTTAATTACTTCAAAGTTCAAATATTTCAATCCAAATCCAACTCCACCCGCGAAGTAAAAATTATGTTCAGCTACAATGTCGATGATCTTTCCATAAAAAATCGCACCTGAAGAGTCAATATCTATCTTTAAACTGTTCCTGGGGCTGCCACAACCACATGCGATTAAAAAAGAGGGAATGAAGAGAAGCAGAATTAAAGTTGATCGCGCTTTTTTCATGTTAATATAATTATTCTTCTAATTTTTTCAATGATCGACCTTATGTCCTTTGGGGCCGATTGATGAGTTGATTTTATCGAGTGTCTAAATATAAACGATTGAAAGCTGGCGCTAGTTTTCTTTGAATTTGATTACACCTATCATCATTTTTTAAATTTTTTTCAAAAATACCTTAGCTTTCTCCCCAAATCAATTCTATTTTTACCCGTAAAGCAAGATTCTGAATGGACTTACATCTGCAAGACAAAGTCATCATCGTTACTGGGGGTGGGCGCGGGATTGGTGCGGGCATCGTACATGCCCTTGCGCGCGAGGGAGCCATCCCCGTCATTGTGAGCCGCAGCGCTGAGCACAATTTGGCTACTCTGGAAGCCATTGGCGGCAAGGGTTACCAAATTGCCCTCGATTTGACAAACCCTGCTGCTTGCCAGGCAGCAGTCACCGAAACCCTCCGCCTCACGGGCCGCATCGACAGCCTGGTGAACAATGCCGGAGTGAACGATGGTGTGGGCCTGGAGAGTGGCAATTACGAAGCATTTATGGCTTCCCTGCACAAAAACCTGGTGCATTATTACCTGATGGCACATTACGCGTTGCCTGCACTCAAAGCCTCTCAGGGTTCCATCCTCAACATTACTTCCAAAACTGCCGAAACCGGACAAGGCAACACCTCCGCCTACGCCGCCTCAAATGGTGGCCGCAACGCCCTCACCCGTGAATGGGCCGTGGAATTGCTCCAGTACGGCATCCGGGTCAACGCGATTGTGGTGGCAGAGTGTATGACGCCATTGTACGAGTCCTGGCTACAAACCCTCAATGACCCCGAAACCACCCTCGAAAAAATCAAGGATAAAATTCCCCTGGGCAAACGTATGACCACCCAGGAAGAAATTGCCGATATGGCCGCATTCCTTTTGTCGTCCCGCTCCAGCCATACCACCGGACAGTTGATCCATGTGGATGGGGGGTATGTGCATTTGGACCGGGCACTTCTTTGATAGAGTGAAAGAGGAGAGATGAAAGGTGCTACCGCAGCGTTTTTGACGATGACCTCGTCAAAGTCTTTGCGGTAGCATCTTTCATCTCTCCTCTTTCATCTTTCCTCTTTCATCTCTATTTCATCTGCTATGACAAACAAAATCGCCTCTTACACCCTATCCTTTGTGCTGGTAACCAGCCTTTTCTTTTTGTGGGCCTTCGTGCACAACCTGGAGCCCATCCTGATTCCCCACCTTAAAAAAGCTTGTCAGCTGACCGATATGCAATCGGCATTGATTGACTCTGCCGTCTATCTGGGGTATTTCATTATGGCCATTCCGGCCGGGATTGTGATGAAAAAATATGGTTTCCGCCGTGGCATCATCATTGGTTTGATGCTGTACGCGATTGGTGCCTTTTTATTCATCCCGGCAGCCAACTCCCGGATGTACATCTTCTTTTTGGGTGCTTTGTTCATCATCGCCTCGGGTTGTACCTTTTTGGAAACGGTGGCCAATCCTTACGTCACGCTTTTGGGAAAACCCGAGGGTGCAACCACCCGTTTGAACCTCAGCCAATCCTTCAATGGTTTGGGTGCTTTTGTGGCCCCGATTCTGGGCGGGCAGTTCATTTTGAGTGGGATCGAGCTCTCCCAAAGTGAACAAAGCGCCATGTCGGTTGAACAACTCAACGCCTACATGCAAAGTGAGGCCAATACGGTGCGGATACCTTATTTAATCATTGGCCTGGTCGTTTTATTGGTAGCGATACTGTTTATTTTTATCCGTACACCAGAGCCGGGAGTAAAAGAAACCGGAACGCAGGAAAAGCGCAGCTTACTCCACGCCTTGCGCCATGCTCACTTGCGCAATGGAGTGATTGCCCAGTTTTTTTACGTGGGCGCGCAGGTTTGTGTGACCAGTTTTTTCATTCGTTTTGCCAAATTTTCCAGCAACATTCCCGAAAAGGATGCGGCATTTTGGTTGAGTATGGCCATGCTGGGTTTCATGTTGGGCCGCTTTGTAGGCACCTTGCTCACCCGCTACATTGCTCCCAATCGTTTGTTGTTTATTTATTCGCTGGCAGCGGCGGGTTTGTTGGGTGTGGCCATGGTCACAGGTTCTACGATTGCCGTTTGGGCGATTATCCTGGTGCCCTTTTTTGAATCGATCATGTTCCCAACCATTTTTTCATTGGCCATTCAGGACTTGAAAGAAGATACCGAATTGGGCTCTTCTTTGGTCGTGATGTCCATAGTGGGTGGTGCCTTTGCGCCGCTGCTGATGGGCTGGATTTCGGATCAATCTACAATTAAGCTGGCTTATATCGTTCCTTTGCTTTGTCTGTTGGTGGTCGCTTGGTATGGAGCCAGAGGATATAAAGTTCAAACGGCCTAATTCATCTTTAACACCTGAATTTTATGCAAAGATTTTGCCTGGCGCTGGATCTCGTAGACGATCCAGCCCTTATCGCCGAATACGAAAAACACCACGAAAAGATCTGGCCCGAAATCAAGGCTAGTATCCTCGATGCCGGAATCACTGATATGGAGATTTATCGGATTGGCAATCGTTTATTCATGATTTTGGAGGCGATTGATACCTTCACTTTTGCGCATAAAGCTGCCATAGACGCTGCCATCATTAAAGTCCAGGAGTGGGAAAATTTGATGTGGAAATACCAGCAAGCGCTGCCCATGGCAAAGCCGGGGGAGAAATGGCTGCGGATGGATAAGATTTTTGACTTGAAGCAGCAATAGCTACATATATTTGGCAAAATTTGACTGACCATGCTTCTGCAATTTTTAATTTTTGCCGCGGCTTTGAGCGGACTCCTGTTGGCTGCCCGCTATTTCACAACTGCTGCCGAAGAGATTGGGTTGTATTTTAAATTGCCCGCTTTTATCATCGGCATTTTTATTGTAGGCATTGGCACCTCACTGCCAGAGCTGGTTTCTGGTACCATTTCAGTAGCGAAGGGGGTTTCAGAAATTCTGCCTGGCAACATCATGGGGGCCAATATTTCCAATATTTTACTCATTACGGGCATCGTCGCTTACCTGAACCGCAAGGATATTGTGCTTTCCCATGGTTACATTTTTGTGCATTTGCATTATCTGCTGGGGGCGTTTTTCCTCCTTACCATGATGGTTTATGACGGGGAGATCAAATGGCTGGAAGCTTTGATTGGGCTTTTTGCATTTATTTCTTACAGTATCTACCTGGTAAAACCAGAGGAGAAAATCAAGGACGGTGAAGAAATTGAGGAGGCCGAGCTCAAGGCCGTTTTCCCCATCAAAGCCATTTTGATGCTGCTGGGGTCGGGTGTAGGCATTTACTTTGGGGCCAATTATACCGTTTCATCCATCAGTTCCATCGCAGAAGGACTACAAATCCCCCCTTCGGTAATTGCCCTCACGGTGTTATCGATTGGAACCACCCTGCCGGAGTTGGCCGTCAACATTTCAGCAATCCGCCGAGGCAATGCCGAAATGGCCATTGGCAATGTTTTGGGTTCCTGCATTTTTAATACCTTGATTATCCCTGCAGTAGCATCCTGGGTAGGACCAATTCATGTTCCTGTCAATCTTTTAGCATTTTCCCTTCCTGTAATGCTCGGCAGTGGCCTGTTTTTTTACTTGCTTACTCAAGACAAACGGATTTCTCCCCGGGAAGGCGTCCTATTTGTTTTTATTTATGCCTTGTTTTTGATCAAAATTGCCAACCTGGGTTAGTAAGCTTCACGACCTCCATATCTTAAGAAAATGTTATTCTTCTTTTGATCCTCACCAAAAGCACTAGTTTTGTTATTTTAGTACCAGACCGCCACTGATCCATTGTTTTGATGGCCGCCTGGCATTAAGAAAACATACTATTGGAAAACCCATGAACGTGAGCATCAATACAATGACGAAACCGCAAAAAATTGGCTGGGGCAGTGCGGCTGCCGTAGTTGTAGCCAATATGGTGGGAACGGGTGTGTTCACTAGTTTGGGTTTTCAGGTGGAAATCCTGCAAAATCGTTACGCGATTCTAGCCTTATGGGCAGTAGGCGGTTTGAATGCCTTGTTGGGGGCTTTTGCCTACGCCGAATTGGGTACTCATCTGCGGCGCTCCGGAGGAGAATACCATTACCTCAGCACACTTTATCATCCCTTTTTGGGATATTTGTCCGGTTGGATTTCGGTGACTGTTGGTTTCGGAGCTTCTATTGCCCTTACCGCCATGGCGATGGGTTTTTACATGACCCCATTTATCCATCAGAACCCTACCCTGATTGCCTTTGTTTCCATTATGGTTTTATCGTTGGTGCACTCGTTCAACATTCGCCAGAGTAGTTTGATTCAAAATGGCCTGACGATTCTCAAGGTGCTCCTGATCATTTTGCTGATTGTAGCGGGTTGGTATTTGCCCCCGGCTGCAAAAGACTCCTGGCAATTGGTTCCCGCAGAGCCCTGGGCCTGGAGTTCCACTGCTTTTGCTGTAGCCCTGGTTTTTGTCAACTATTCCTATTCGGGTTGGAATGCTGCAGCATACATTGTAGAAGAAATCCGCAATCCGGTCAAAAATTTGCCCCGAGCCTTGATTGGTGGTGCAGCCGTAGTGAGCGTGCTTTATGTATTGCTGCAATTGTCGTTTTTGCGGCAGGTGCCCCTGGAGATTATGATGCGTAAGGTGGAAGTTGGACATTTGGCTGCTGAATCGATGTTTGGTCCCACCATTGGCAACTGGTTCAGCGTGATCATCGCCCTGCTCCTCGCTTCCAGTTTGAGTGCCATGGTGTGGGTAGGGCCCCGTATCACCAGCTCCATGGCCCAGGACCACGACAACTGGAAATTTTTTCGTAGTCAAAATAAAAATGGCATTCCAGTACGGGCCATCTGGTTTCAGGCACTCATCAGTCTGGGTTTGATCATGACGGGTACTTTTGAGCAGTTGCTCTTGTACAGTGGTTTTATTCTCCAGTTGTTCAATACACTGACCATTGCTGGGGTTTTTATTTTGCGCTACAAATACCCCCATTTGCAGGGCTATCGCAGTCCGGTTTTTCCCTGGTTGCAGCTGATTTTTTTGGCCATCAGCATCTGGATGCTGGTGTTTTTGCTGATCGACAAACCCTTGGAAAGTTTGCTTGGCGTGGCCAATCTCGCGGTGGGCGCATTGACATTTTTTTGGGGTAAAAAAATGAGCCAGTGGTTTTATCCTAAAACAGCGGTGGAGGTCAAAAAGCAGGAAATTCGGCCTTGAAGTTTATTTTTGCCACAAAGACGCCAAGGCACTTAGCATGACGCACAGCCACATCTTTGTTTCTTTGTGCCTTCGTGGCTAAAAACAATTATACTTGGTAACCTTAGTCGCTTAAATGCAGGACTCCATTGTTGTACCTGCGCCAATCCAGCCACTCTTTTTCTTTGCCTTTAAAGACCTTTTTATAAAGCGGAATCATTTGCTTCAACTTTTTCTGCCAGGTTTTGGATTGCATTTCATGGGGGAAACACTTTTCCAACAACTCCAGCATGATGCCAACTGAGGTAGAAGCACCCGGAGAAGCACCCAACAAGGCGGCAATACTGCCATCCGCAGCATGAATGATTTCAGTGCCAAATTCAAGCACACCACCCTCCTCTTCGTCTTTTTTGATGACTTGCACCCGCTGGCCTGCAATGGCCAATTCCCAATCTTCTGACTGCGCGGCAGGAAAATACTCGCGCAGCGCCTCTACCCTATCCTCGTGCGACAAGGTGGCTTGTTGGATCAAATACCCGGTCAACGACATGTTGTGCCAACCTGCACTGAGCATCGGAATGATGTTGTCCAACTCGATGGACAAGGGTAGGTCGAAATATGAACCGTTTTTGAGAAATTTGGTGGAAAAACCCGCAAAAGGGCCAAACAACAGCGCTTTTTTTCCATCAATCAAACGGGTATCTAAATGAGGTACGGACATGGGGGGAGCGCCCACCGAGGCTTTGCCGTATACTTTTACGTTGTGTTGCTGGATCACGGCCTCATTGTTGCAAACCAACCATTGGCCGCTGACCGGAAAACCACCGTAGCCACGTCCTTCTTCAATGTCCGATTTTTCCAGGAGGGGCAAAGCGCCGCCACCGGCACCAATGAATACAAAGTCAGCCGTGACTTTGATTTTTTCTTTGGTGATTAAATTTTTGACTTTCAGCTTCCACTGGCCATCTTCCTGCTTTTTCAAATCGCGTACTTCGTGCATCAGGTGCATTTCCACGCGGGGCAAGGAGCAGAGGTGTTGAAACAAAACCCGGGCCAGATTGCCAAAATTGATGTCGGTGCCTATGTCCACCTTGGTGGCCGCTACTTTTTCCTGGGGCTCTCGGCCATCCATGACCAGGGGCATCCAGGCATGTAAGGTTTCCCGATCTTCGCTGTATTCCATTCCTTTAAACAAAGGATGAGTGATCAATGCTTCATAGCGGGCTTTCAAAAAAGCTACGTTTTCTTCTCCCCATACAAAACTGATGTGCGGGATATTGTTGATGAAAGCTTCGGGATTGGCGAAGTATCCGGCTTTGACGAGATAGGCCCAAAATGCTTTGGAAATTTCAAAAGAGCTGGCAATTTTGACGGCTTTTTTGATGTCGATGTCTCCTGATTCGGTTTCCGGGGTATAGTTGAGTTCACAAAAAGCGGAGTGGCCTGTACCCGCATTGTTCCAGGCATCAGAACTTTCAGCGGCAATTTGATCCAGGCGTTCGTAAATGCTGATGCGGTAGTGGGGGTTGAGTTCTTTCAGCAATACGCCCAGGGTAGCACTCATGATGCCTGCACCAATTAGAACGATGTGTTTGGGTTGATTTTCAGGTTGGGTCATTTTTTCTTTTTCGCAGCTTTTCCTGCTGCTTTATCCAAAGCGGAAATAGCAGGTATGTTTTTCGCTTCTTACAAAAATAGGTGAATTGTGGTTTAAAAACAAACTGGCCCAAGGAGCTTATTTATCCCCTACAATTTTATTCAGCAATTTAATTGAAATCAAATAAGTGGGCTTCACGCCATCCAGTCCCAGGCTACCCGAAGCCAGTGTGCTCCCCGTCTCCAGTGGATTATCTGAAGCGTAGTAGGCATAACGCAGCACCACATCGGTTGGAATGTTGTTGCGGATCCGGGCGTGCGCCTGAATGGCCTTTTGGTAATGTGCACCTTCCATTTCCAGGCCGATGGCTTTCCAGGAGGATTTCAGAAAATAATGCAGGATGTCCTTGTTTTGCAGGCTGGTGCCCATCACGGTAATCATGGGCCCTTCAAAAACCTCCAGGCCTTGGCCTTCAAAATCGGCCTTGTGGAGATCGTTGTCGATGGGATAATTGTCGGCAGTACCTTCAAAAACGTGTGAAGTAGGTACCATCAAGTCACCTTTGCCACCTTCCAAGATTCCTGCTTTGCCCATGATGCCAATGGATTTGACGGGTAAAACGCGGCGGCCCGATTCGTTTTCGTAAGGTTTAAACAATTCATCGAAGGTTTCAAAAGCCTGCTCGCCGAAGGCGTAGTCCATTACAAACAAAATGGGTTTTTCCTGCTGGATGTATTCCTGGTTCCAGTTGATTTCGGGTGAAAGGGTGCTGGGATCGATTTGGCAAAGGTCAAAAACCTGGGCGGGAATATTGGTACCGCTGCTGTCTTCCAATTCGTACATGCCGTGACTCAGTGCCAGTTTACGCACTTTTTTGCGCAGGTCGCCATTGCTTTCAATGCTCAGTTCCCGGGCCATTTCTTCGATGGTTTGGGCAGAAGTGAGGCCTTGTAAGGCAGCTGGAGCGTACAAGCAATTCATTATGCTGTGCATGTTGGCACTGATGATGTGCAGGGGACGTTCTTCGAGGCCATTTTCGTGGAGCAGGTTTTTGATGTTGGCAGCCCAAATTTCACCCAGTACATGGTGGCCAATTTTTTCGCGCAGCGCTGCCGAAAAACTAATTTCTCGATCCAAACTCTCCCATTGTTCTTCGCTAGCTAGTTTTCCCAACCAGTAGGTGACGTGAAAAAGGCTATTGGCATTGGAGTCGGCAGCAAATTTGCGGGCAGCTTCCAAGGTTTCCTGGTAAGTGCGCCCCAAGAGCACGCTTAAATAGGTATAGGCTACCTCTTCATTGATGTCTTCTCCATTGATCTCCTTTTGTACCAAAGCTTCCAACGTAGCCCATTCGCGGCGCTTGCGGTTTTTGTGGTCTTCGCTATTGCGCCGAATTTTTTCCGCCTCGATGTACATAAAGGTCAGGTGAGTCAGAATGTCGTAGATGTCGCTGCGCCCGCGGGTCATTTCTACAAACATTTGCTCACTGTCGATGCGGTAACAATTGCGTTTCCGGCGAGGAGGAATCAAGGGCTCAAAACCAGAATCTTCGTAGCCTTCGCGGGTGATCAGGCGAACGTATCGGCATTCTTCAATGCCTCGGGGCAGGCGCTGAAATACATACAAGAGGCCATTGAGCTCCACCCGTTCGGGATCGTTGATCGCACCATAAATTTCGGGTTGCAGGGTTTTGAGGGCTTCGATGACCGCTTCACCTGACAAGCCAAGCGGTTTGTAACTGCCTCGGATAAACAAGTGGCGCATGGCGATGTACAAACGTTGAACGGCGGCGCGAGACTCCTGGGCGCGGGTACGGTGGGATAATGGCTCCATTGGTGCTTTGTGGTTTGGCTTTTGCAAAGATATTAGAGTTAATGAAGGTTTTTATCCAGAATTTTCCTACGTCAGTAGATTGGAATGTGCAAAGGACTTGAGAAGGGTTATTTTTGTGAAAAATTGAATCATCATGGCTGGAAAATTTAAAACAACGGGATTTGCAAGGTTTTTTCTGATAATGATCATTGTAGCCCCTTTGGCTTATATCGGAGCTTCTTATTACAATGGCGAAGACGGCATCGAAAAAATCAAAAATTTGTTCAAGCGTGGAGAAACCACTGAAAGCGCCGAAGGCACAAATGACAATAGCGGTGGTGGTGGCTTATTCGGGGGAAATAGCAACCTCAGCAGACAAATAGAAGAACTCAGAGCGGAAAATGAGGAGTTGAAAGAGCGGCTGAGCGAGCAGGAGCAGGAAATTCAGGAGCTGAAGCGGGAGGTGCGTTTGTTGCGAAAATAGGTATCAAAATACATTCAAATAGATGTCTTGCAGCCGCAAGGTATGCCCTTGAATGTCAAAGGCAGCTTCCAAATTTGTGTACTCTACATCCATCCAACTATGAGCACCTTGGCGCTCGTACACCGTCACCCACGGGCGTTCAAGGTCGATGTAGAGGATGTACTGTAAACCTGGAATTTTTTTGTAACAAGGGAGTTTTTCGCCCAAGTCGTACTTGCGCATAGATTTGAAAAGTACCTCAAACACGAGAAAAGGGGTAGTCTCTACTGTCATTCCTGGGCGGTATTCAAAGTATACTGGAGGCTGTGTAACCACCGATCCATCCGGGCTGAATACAACCTGGTCCCATTCCTGAATGTAGATGGGCCGGTTGGAATTGTGTACTTTGTACTGCAAATCAGTTCGAGGGAAAATGCCTTTCAACAAGTGGGAAAATTCAGTGACCATTTCACTGTGAGCTTCGTTTTCATAGCTCATCGCAATCGCTTCGTGTTCGTAATAATCAATCTTATACTCGGCCTTTTCCAATAAATCCCAATATTCTGCGAATGAAATGGGCTGCGTACCAGTTCCCCTGCGCTGATGGCAGCTAGTTCGAGTTGGGTGAGTGGGAAGGTGGTGGCAGTACTCATGTGATTGATTTCGTGGGGTAAATTAGGAAAAATTAAAAAAGGGTGCAATAGTAAAAACACACAGCTTTTCCTCCCCAAAAATTCCCCACCCTCCATTTCCCAAAAATCCCCTAAATTTACCCCAACACCATAACCTCCTGCACATGACCGCCCAAACCTGGAGTCGTTACATCATCATCGCCTTGACCACGATAGTCGTTGGGGTGATTGTTTATTATTTCAGCACCATCATTTCCTATGTTGTTTCGGCCTGGGTGCTTTCATTGGTGGGGCAACCCATTTACAAGTGGTTCATCACCCGCAAGATCGGTAGGTTAAGACCCGGGCCGAGTGCGGCGTCGATCCTGACCCTGCTCACTTTCTTTCTGTTTTTTGGCGCTTTGATCGCCATTTTCATTCCTTCCATTCTCAAACAAGCCAGTAATCTGGCCAGTGTGGATTACAAGTCGATTGCCACCGCACTAGAAGAACCCTATCACAATGTGGGGCTTTGGCTCAGCGAGTACGGCATCAAATTGCCTGAAAACACCCTGGAAGAACTGGTGAAAAAAGGTTTGGCAGGTTGGTTTGATCCCAGCAAACTGGGCAGCTTTGTTGCTTCAGTGATTGGAGCAATCGGCAGCATCATTGTCAATGTGGCCTCGGTGGTGTTCATCACCTTTTTCTTTTTACAAGAGCGCAAATTGTTCGTCAATTTCATCCTGGCCCTGGTGCCCGAAAAATATGAGTTGCCCACCCGCGAAACCATCAAGGATACCATTGCCCTGCTTACCCGCTATTTTAGTGGTTTGATCATTCAGTTGCTCATTTTTTGGTTTTTGCTCTGGCTGGGATTGTTTATGCTGGGCATCAAAAACGCTTTGCTCATTGCCTTGTTTGGCGCTTTGATGAACGTCATTCCTTATATAGGTCCCATCATTGGTGCAGCCTTTGGGGTTTTTATCACGATTTCTTCCAACCTGGGGGTAGACTTTTACCACGTACTTGGGCCAATGCTCATCAAAGTATTTGTGGTCTTCCAAGTCGTACAAATTCTCGACAGTAATTTTATTCAACCCTATATCTTCTCCAAAAGTGTGCTGGCACACCCACTGGAAATTTTCATCATGATCTTGATCGGCGCCCAGGTGGGCGGCATTTTGGGCATCGTTCTGGCGATTCCTGCCTACACCATCATCCGGGTGATCGCGAAGGAGTTTTTAAACCAGTTCAAGATTGTGCGACAATTGACGGGGCGGATGGAGGAGGAAGGATTTTAAATTAGTTGAAAAGTTTAGGGTTGAAAAGTTGAAGAGTTTGGCTTTTCATTCCCTCTGGAGCAATCCCTACATCTAGGGTTGCCGACAACATTTCAACTTTAAACATTTCAACTTTTCAACTCAAAGCAATGCTTTTTTCCCTACACAACAAAAAGGCGGCCATCACTGGAGCCGGAAGCGGGATCGGGCTGGCGATTGCCCAGGTATTTGCCCAGCAGGGCGCAGAAGTGTACATTCTGGATTTGAATGAAGCAACCGCAGAAGCAGCAGTGCAAAGCATTCTCGATCAAGGAGGTAAGGCCCGAGCTTATGCCTGCGACGTCAGCAATCAAACGCAGGTCAAAGCGATTTTTCAAGAAATTGGCGCACTGGATATTCTGGTCAACAATGCGGGTATAGCGCATATTGGCAATGTAGAAAATACCAGCGAAGCCGATTTTGACCGCGTGATGAACATCAACGTAAAGGGGGTTTACAACTGCTTGCATGCCGCCATTCCCCTGATGAAAGCTAAGGGTGGAGGGGTGATTTTAAACATGGCTTCGGTTGCTGCCACCATCGGAATCCCCGACCGTTTGGCTTATTCTACCACCAAAGGTGCGGTACTCAGTATGACCCTGGCTACCGCCAAAGATTACCTCAAGCACAATATCCGTTGCAATTGTATTTCTCCTGCCCGGGTACACACCCCTTTTGTGGATGGTTTTTTGAGCAAAAATTATCCCGGACAGGAAGCTGAAATGTTCGATAAACTGGCCAAAACCCAACCCATTGGGCGGATGGCCAAACCAAGCGAGGTGGCGTATCTGGCACTGTACCTCTGCTCCGAAGAAGCAGGTTTCATCACCGGCTGTGATTACCCACTCGATGGTGGCTTCACCCGCCTGAACAACTAAGGGCCACACCCCCTTTTTGTCGTCAAACGAAAGCAGCCACCCCACGAATTCATTCGTGGGAGGCTATGATAAACCGCACCACCCCACGAATTTATTCGTGGGATGGTGGCCTATAACAAAAAACATGAAGTTAATCCGCTTCGGCGCCCCTGAATCCGAAAAACCAGGTGTTCAACTACCTGATGGTCGTCGCATCGACGTATCCGCGTTCACCGCAGACTTTGACGAGCGCTTTTTTGCCAGTGGCAAAATTGCCGAACTCGCTGCCTGGGTAACTGCCAATGCATCCAATTGCCCCAGTGTTCCTGACAACGAACGCCTCGGTCCCTGCATAGGTCGCCCTTCCAAACTCATTTGTATCGGCTTGAACTACGCCAAACACGCTGCTGAATCCGGTATGGCTGTACCTACCGAACCCGTGGTATTTTTCAAAGCCACCTCCGCCATTTGTGGGCCTTATGACAACCTGATTATCCCAAAAAATTCCCAAAAAACCGACTGGGAAGTGGAATTGGCGGTGGTGATTGGCAAAAAGGCCAGCTATGTGGAAGAAGCCGATGCCATGGAGCATGTAGCGGGTTATGTACTGCACAATGACTACTCGGAGCGGGAATTCCAATTGGAACGCTCGGGCCAGTGGGTCAAGGGAAAAAGTGCAGATACTTTTGCGCCATTGGGGCCATACTTAGCCACACCCGATGAATTGGGGGATCCCCATAACTTGAGGCTCTGGCTATCGGTCAATGGCGAAATGTTGCAGGATTCGAATACCGACGACCTGGTTTTCAAAATCCCTTTTTTGATTCACTACCTGAGTCAGTTTATGACCTTGTTGCCTGGTGATGTGATTTCTACCGGAACGCCGTTCGGAGTAGGTTTGGGCTTCAAGCCACCACGTTACCTCAAAGCAGGCGATGTGGTTGAATTGGGCATTGATGGATTGGGCGTGCAAAAACAGGTGGCGGAAGCCTGGAAGCCATAAGAATCTCTGGGGCTTTGCCTGGAACTCCCCGAAAGTTCAAAACTTTCGGGGAGTAAATATAGCATTCTACTGCTTTTTCTGCAATTTCATCTCCAAAAAGGCAGTCCAGGTTTTTCCGCCATCCATGGTGATTTCACCCGTTTCTATCCAGGTGCCATCCACCATTCGAACGATGTAGCGGGTGGTTCCCCTTGGGTTTTGCATGGACCAAACGAAGCTGCCATCTGCTCTTAGCTCGGTTTCCGCGTCTACCATGTAGCCATCTTTAAAACTGCGGAGCAAATACTTTTGAGTAACCGGATCATAACTCAGGGTTGCAAGTGCATGATGGCGCTCTACACCCTTATCTTTCCCAATTCCTTCAATTAGCAAGACTGAGCCATCCAGCATCGGGGTAATTTTTTCGTACTGATCTACTTCATATCGATTTGGCCCAAACTGTTGAATACCGATGCCCGTCCATTCTCCAGCCTGAAGGGGCAAAAGGGCCATTTTTGCAGCGACTTCTTTGGTTTTGCTAGGCGGCATTTGTGCATGAAATTGAAAGGTGGATGCAATGATGAACAACAAAAACAGAAGGACATTACGCATGGTGATTTGGATTTAAACAAGTGTTGAATTTGCCTGCAAGTTCAGGGATAATCCAGGATGATCGCTTGTAAAAATCCGTCATTTTTCAAACAGCTACTTAATATTTACCAATGTACATCGTGGTGTTGGATGCTGCGAAGGTAACGTTTGACCTGATCGGGTTTCTGGCGGGCAAAACGTTGAAATTCGTGTAAAAAATGGGATTGGTCGTAAAATCCTTTGTCAAAACTGATGTCTAAAACACCTTGTTCCTGCATAACCAGTTGCGCCAGGGCCGCCCGCAGGCGAAATACCCGTGCCAGTTCTTTCATGCTGAGTCCTACCGCTTTCCGAAAACGTTTTTGCAATTGCCGCTCACTTACGAAAGCCTGTTGTACCAAATCAGCTACTTTACACTGGCCTTCCGTTTTGACGATTTCACGAACTACTTTGGCTACCTCCAGATCGGGTTCCTTACGTTTGGCCTTTAATAAGTTTTGCTCAAAAAGCTCAGCGTCTTCAAAATCGGGACTTAGGTGCTCAAGAAAAGGTTCAAACCATTCATTCCGCGGCAGGATCTCGCCCTGTTTGGGTAATAGCTCGATTTCGTGGTCAAAAAAACAAGGAAATGCACCAGGAAAAAAACGAATGCCCCAATAAACGGAGCCAGGCATAAAAGTGGTCTCCAACATGTTCAGCTGAGGCCCCAATAAACCCATTAACTGAAAATGATGGCGGGCATTTTTACAAATAAACAGAGACACACAACCGTCGGGAGGAGCGATGTGCTCCAAAGGGCCATCCCAATTGACGGGCACCACAAATTTCCAGTGCCCAGCCAAATATTGAGCCATTGCGGATGAAGGCAAGAACTCCTGGTATTGCAGTTGATTAGAAGTCTTCATCAGGACTCAATTCGTCCAATAAATCTTCCAGTGAAATGTCTCCAACGGTGTACCGATCCAAGTGGTATTGCAACTTCCCAGCCGCCTTGTCCACTGCTTGCTCATTGATGTCCCATTCTTCGAGGGTAGTCAGGAAAAAGTCAATCACCACATCCAGGGTGGGCAGTTGGGTGATGATGCGATGGGTATTTTTATCCTGTCGGAAAAGCAACTCCAACACTTTTTCAACCAGGTAGGTCAACACCAGGGTCTGTTCGCTGCGCTCTGGCAAATTGGTTTTGCGCAACAACTCGCGGTGTTCATTGGCCACAATGAGCAGGTTTTCCATCAAAATTTGCAGAACTGCAAAAGGTGGCCGCCATTGTGGGGATTTTTGATCCATGGCCCCCAAAATGGAATCGAGCACCCGAAACACAAAATCGTCTTTCAAAAAATCCGGAATGGCAATCGACTGTTCTTGCACAAATTCGATCAATTCCAACATTTGCTCTTCAGAAATCAATCTGGACCAACGCCCATTGCTACGTTCGGCCGAAATGGCGAGCACAATTTGTTGCAACCCCTCTACCAGCAGGTGTTTGGGGCTAGGGTTGCGGGTGTCCAACACTACTTCCAGATTATCGGCACTGTTTTCCAGGAGTGTACTCAGGATTTTTGCACCAATATTGGGGTGATCCATGCTCAACAGTTGAATGGCAGCAGAGCAATCAGCAATGATATCGGCCAAACTGGGTTTGCCTGTCACCAATTCCGGGTGTTGGCCAATGGCATATTGAGCGGCCTCCAGCAGTTCTTCAACCTGATCCCGATCAAATCCTTTGGAAAAATCGATTCCGGCAGCATTGGACAGGATCAATTCCAGCAAGGCGAGTCCTTTTGCGTCGGGGTTTTCGGCCAAAATCACGTCAAACACAAATTCCAACAGGTCGATGAGTAGCTGAGGTTTGTCCACTGCTGCACCTTCGGAAGGTGGGAAAACGCAGTTCAGCACAAGGTCCAGCACTTTTTCCAGGATGGCCCCTTCGGTTTGGTCGTCGCTGAGGTGGATTTTCTCCAGCAACTTCCGGCTACGCGACACCCCGCGCAAAACTATATCCAACACATATTCAAAAGTTTGCGCATTGAGTCGCTGCCCCGGTGGCACTTTCTGCATGGCGCGCATGGAGAGGTCCAGCACCTCACGCAAAAGGCTGTTTTGGTGCACTTTGTCGGTAATCCAGGCAGGGTTTTGGACCACCTCATCCAGCAAAAATTCGGTCAGGTCGATCAGTTGTTCTGGGGTAAAGCGCGGTTTCCAACGCCCGTGGGGGGGTTCTGCGCCAAAAGATTGCAGGATTTCCCGCAGAGCGATCACCAGCAGGTATTCCAGATTATCGGGGTTGGTTTCCACCAGGAGCTCGATGTTGTCCGCGGTTTTGATCAAAACCAAACGGACAATTTCGGAAAGCAGCCCTGGTTGATGGATACCCGCTTTGCTCACGGCCTCGGCTACTCCACCGATGATGCGTTCAAGCGCCACATCATCTACGATCAAATCAGGGTGTTGGGTGAACAGGATCAACGCGGCCTCAACAATGTCGTCGGCCAGGGGGCGGTTGAAACCTTCACTGAAATCAATGCCCGTTTCCGGGGAAACCAGGATTTTGACCACCACCAACCCCAGGCGATTGGGATACTCCGCAACCACCACGTCCATGACGTATTCAAAAATCTCTTGCAACAACTTGACCCGTTCAACCCCCAGGGTGGTTTTGCCATCAAAAACGGAGGCAAAAATGAGGTCGAGGATTTTATTTAGAATGGTGGTCGTCTGTTCATCCGAGCCCCAGTTGATGGTTTCCATCACAGACTTGCTCTTCAGTACCGCACGGATGTTGAGTTGCAGCAGCATTTCGACAACCTCCCAACGCAGGCGTTGCTCCTTGGGTACCTTGTCCAGGGCCTGGAAGGTGATGGCCAACACCTCGGCCAGCAAGGAATTTTGGCGTACTTTTTCGGTGACCAGGGTAGGGTGTTGCACCACATCGTCGAGTAAGTCGGACACCAGATTGATCATCTGGGTTTTGGACAAACGGGGCCGCCAGGCACCATTGTTCGAGGGCTGAGCCAATACACCAAGGATATGTTGTACGGCGTTGACCAACAAGTGTTGGGCCTCGTCTTCTTCAATTTCCCAAACCAGGTACAAATTCCCTGCCGTGTGTTCCAGTACAAGACGCAGGATTTCGGGCAATAAGTCAGGGCGTTGGATGCCCGAACGCGCTACTGCAGAACTTACGCCGCTTACAATCTCCTGCACTCCGCGTTGATGGCTCAGGAGTTCAGGGTATTCGGCCAGTACGCTGAGTGAGGCGCGTACAATTTGATCCAGTGCCTCTACGGTGAGTACCCGACGCAAATTGATGTTGTCGGAATCTTTGTCCAAAATGATGTTCAACAAGGTCAAACCCGTTTGTTGAATCAATGCTGAACTGGCCTCGGGGGTGCCCAACACCGTGGATGGTGCCGAAAACACGTAGTGTCCCGCGTTTTTGATCAAACTACCCAACAGGAGTTGTCCCCAGCGGACGGTAGCCTGATAATCGTCAGGGTCGCTGTTCGCGGTGCGAGCGATCAAGTCTTTGGCCATTCCATTGGCTGTGGCTTTGATGAACAATTGAAATTGCTCATCGTTGGCTACAGTGCTGCTCAATTCGCTCAGGCTTTCGGCTGCACCGATGAAAAGTTTGGGCAAAATATCCTTGGCCAGTGTTTTTTTCAAATCCTCACTTTCGGCAAAGTTGATGTCGTCAAAACCGTCCAAAAATTGCTTCAAAGCCCGCCCGTAGGCCGACTCCAAATTGAGTGCACCGGGCACATTGTTGAAATAATCGATGCCAATTTCGACCAGGCTACCTGCCACCAATTGTAAAGCGCTGGGTTGGGGCGACTTGCCTTTTTCCCATTGACGGATTTTCAACAAGGCCACTACATCGGCAGTATTGATGCCTCCATCCAGGATTTTGGATTCATCGTTGCCGTTACGCACCATACGGAAAAAGGTCTTGTAATAATCCAGGTATTCTTCCTTTTCGGTGTCGAGCAGGCCTTGAGTCAGGCTTTTTTGATGCAGGATATTGAGGTGGTCCAGTTCCTTTAAAAATTGAGCACCGTTGTCCTCGCCTTCGGCCTGAAAAAACCGATCGGCAGAAAGGATATTCAGGGCGCCATCAAATTTAGGCAAGGGCAAAACCAGACTTTTGGCACGAATGCTATTGGCATAAGCCTTCTGGATGTTTCGCCCCAGGCGAATGGCGGAATTTATGGTGAAGACGATGGCTTCGGATGGCAGATTCATGGTTTGGAGTTTGTAGGGTTCCAGGGTTTCCAAGCTCCGGGTTTCTTTCATACGGTCACTGAGCGAAGTTGAAGTGCCGGATGAAAGAAACCCGGAGCTTGGAAACCCTGGA
>NZ_JANRKL010000220.1:0-6327 GCF_033763495.1 Haliscomenobacter sp.
AGCACGACAAGGTCCGCACCAGGTAGCCCAAAAGTCAACCAATACTACGCCTTCCGAGGCCTTTTCAGTGAAGTTTGAATCCGTGAATTCGAATGCCATGTTGTGACAGTTTATTGATTTAAAATTTATTTCGTTTGATAACAGTTCAGACGTTGATTCGGTTCCAAAGATACTCAATTGGCTCGACTTAATGTCCGCATATCGACAAGTGTAAATGTTTTATCTTTGAAAAAATTTAGTGTTAAATATTGTGTTTTTTTATAAAATACAGAAAATGAGGAATTTGAAGTGGAATTTGTTTTGGATTTTTTCAGGCATCATCGCCTTGTTACTCAAAACTTTTTTAGGGAATGGTTCAAAATGGGTAGAACTGGTATACAGCCGAGGCGTTTACCTTGGGGTTCGATACTTCTTTGATCTATTGTCATGGATGCCTTTTCCGTTGATGTATTTGTTTTGGGGGCTAGTGCTTTGGGCGGCGTGGCGCAAAGTGCAAAGCTGGCGTAAAAAAGGGTTTAAAATCGGGCAATTTATTCTCGGCACTTGCTCCTTTATTGGGGCACTACTGTTTTTTTTCTTTGTACTCTGGGGTTTCAATTACAGCCGATTACCCATTGAACAACAATTGGGTTTGATTTTAAAGCCCTTAAGTAAAACCGAACTGGAAGAAGCGTTTAAAAAAGAAACGAGCAATTTGATAACACTACGTGCCAAAATTCCCCAAGCCCAAAACAGGGCACTGTGCCGCTCGGATTTTCCGGTAAAACTGGAGAAAACCCTCCGGGAAGGATTGGAAGCCTGGTTGGCTGCGCACCAATTTCCTACTGCAGGTAAGGTGAGGGGACGATTGTTGTATCCGCCTGGGGTATTTTTGCGCTTCAGTACAGCTGGCCTTTATTTTCCGTACACAGGGGAAGGTCACGTTGATCCGGGTTTGCACCCGCTGCAATGGCCTTATACCATGACCCACGAGTTGGGCCATGGCTATGGTTTTGGTGATGAGGGGACTTGCAATTTTTTGGCCTTGCTGGCTTGTGATGATTCAAAAAACATTGCGATTCGTTATTCCGGGCGGCTGAACTACTGGCGCACCCTGGCTGCACAATACAGGCGTTACGATCCGGATGCTTTTCAAGCTATTCGGGACCAACTCCCTCCAGGTATTCAAAATGACCTGGAGGCCATCAATGAATCCTTGCTGCGTTTTCCTGATTTGATTCCGGATTTACAGCCGCGCATTTACAATGCCTATCTTAAAAGCCAGGGTATTGCTGAGGGCGTTTTGAATTATGATCGGGTGGTGATGTTGGCGGAGGCGTACGAGAAAGTGAAAAGTGAAAAGTGAAAAGCAGGTACACCATTTGGATTTCACCGTTTGGTTTTTATCACTTATCACTTAATTAGCCTCCCGCCTTCTTCGTCTGCGTGTACCCTTTTTCCAATAACAACTGCACTACCCGGTCGCGATGATCACCTTGTACGATGATTTCACCATCTTTGGCAGAGCCACCTACACCACATTTGGTTTTGAGGTATTTGCCAAGCTCTTCGAGGGCGGATTGAGGGCCAGAGAATCCCGTAATCAAAGTCACTTCTTTGCCGCCGCGTTGTTTACGGTCGATAAAAACGCGTAATTTTTGTTGATTTGCGGGGGCTTCTGCGGCTTCTTCCTCTTCTTCATAGTTGTATTTGAAGTCAGGGTCG
Organism: Haliscomenobacter sp.; assembly: GCF_033763495.1. Taxonomy (GTDB): domain Bacteria; phylum Bacteroidota; class Bacteroidia; order Chitinophagales; family Saprospiraceae; genus Haliscomenobacter. Next base: position 1,705 of record NZ_JANRKL010000220.1, read on the forward strand.
GTGGAGTAAACTACTCCGATGCGGCCTTTGTTTTCCTTGTTGTTGTCTTTTTTGCCCATGAGACAAATTTTTTTGAGCGAAAAGCGAAAAGCGAAAAAATGCACTACCCATTCATATCCAAATTTTTAAACAACAAAAAATGATAAACAGTTGAAAACAGCTGGTGCCTTGCTATTCGCTATTCGCTATTCGCTTTTCACTTTCTAAGTATTGAATGATTGCATCGAATTGTTCAGGAGAAAAAGTTTTCCAAAACCCATCCCTCCGCATCCAGGTGCCCTGGCGTTTGGCGTAGCGGCGGCTGTTGCGTTTGATGAGGTCAATGGCTTCCTCGCGGCTTATATCGCCTGCAAAATAATCAAACAACTCTTGATAACCTACAGTTTGCAGCGCATTCAAATGGCGTTGAGGATACAAACTGCGTGCCTCCGTCTCCAGGCCTGCGTGGAGCATTTGATCAACCCGTTGATTGATACGTTGGTACAACTCCTCGCGAGGCAGTTCCAGCCAAAGGTAAAGGGGGCAGAAAAAACGGGATTCTGCCTGTTGGGTGCGGAAACTGGAAAAAGGAAGACCTGATGCTCGATGAACCGAAATGGCCCGAATCAAACGTTGGGGGTTGGAGCGGTCTACCTGTTCGAAATAAATTGGATCTACCTGCGCCAACTCTTGTTGCAAAGCGGCAATTCCTTCCTTTTTGTACAATTGTTCCACCTCGTTACGAACGGATTCGGGAACTTCAGGAAACTCGTCCAAGCCTTCACATAAAGCTTTGATGTACAAATTAGAGCCACCCGCAAGGATCACAACCTGGTGTTCCTGATACAAACGTGCCAGTAGTGCCAATGCATCCCGCTCAAAATCCCCAACACTGTAAGCCTGTTCAACCGAAAGGCTATTGATAAAATGGTGGGGCACTGCCTGCAATTCTTCCGGACTGGCTTTGGCTGTGCCTATCGACATTTCGCGAAAAAACTGCCTGCTGTCGGCGGAAAGTATCTCTGTATGAAAAAATTGAGCCAAACGAATGGCCATGGCTGTTTTGCCACTGCCAGTAGGTCCACCTACGACGATGAGGTATTTTGGTTCCGAAAAATTCTGCTTTGGCTCCACCACACTTGACTTTGAGCCTGCAAGTTGGAAAAGTTTCCTGATTTTTAAAAGCTGAGGAGTTGAGAAGTTGAGGAGTTGAGGCTACCGCAAGAACGGGTTTGAGTGTGATGTGTGCGTGTGAAAGTGTGCATTTCGCTGCGGTAGCCTCAACTTCTCAACTTCTCAACATATATTTTTAACTTTGCCCAAAACCTGATTACAGATGTTTTATTACCTGGTGCGTCCATTAGCCCGTTTGGGTACCTACCTGTTTTTCCAGAAGATTTACTTTGCCAATGAGCATCGGATTCCTCGGGATAAACCGGTTATTCTGGCCATCAATCATCCCACGGGATTTATGGAGCCCATTATCATGGCTGTTTTGTTGAAAAAACCGCTGCACTTTTTGGTAAGAGGGGATTTTTTTTCCAAAAAAATTTATGGCGCCTTGCTGAGGGCACTCCACATGATTCCAATTTTCCGCATGCGCGACAACACGGGATTTAGTGGGGTGAAAAGCAATTTTTCCACTTTTGAAGCTTGTTATGCAGGGCTTAAATCTGGAAAAATCATCATGATTTTTCCAGAGGGTCGCACTGTACTCGAAAAACGTCTGCGCCCATTGCAGCGGGGCTTGGTTCGGATTGCCTTTGGAACCCTGGAACGGTATCCCGAGTTGGAAGATCTTTACGTTGTACCAGTAGGGGTCAATTTTACCGATGGAGAAAGGCCCCGGGGCAAGGTAATGATCAATTTTGGAGAACCCCTTTCAGCTCGCTCTTTTTACCAAAGTGGAGCCGCGGTGGAAGGCGATCAACTGCTGGAAGCACTTGCTCAGGCGATGGCGAAAAATATTGTTATAGTAGAAGATCCTGCCGATGATATTTTGGCTGAGCAATTATTGACCCTGGATCGCAGTGAACGCAAAGAGAAACTTTTTCCGGTGGTCGAAGACGCCACGGATTGTTTGTGGCGGGAGAAAAGCATTGCTGATCGCATCAATTCAATGGTGCCTGATGAAAAAACTACACTTAAAGCCCAAGCTGAAACCTATTTTAAAACACTAAAAGCTGCTCAAACAAATGATAAAGCTGTTGCAAAATCTCGAGAAACTCAATTTGGCCTAGTTCAGATGCTAGGGCTGATTCCAGCATATTTGGGATACGTTTTTGGGTTCTTGCCCGCACAACTGGCCTATTACATCAAACACAAACAAGTGCGCCGCCTGGAATACAAAATGCCAGTTTGGGCTTGTGCCAGTTGGGGCGCTTTTTTGGTTTACTATCTTTTTTGGCTAGTGCTTGCAGCTACTATCGGTCAGTGGTTGATTCTGCTGGTCTCAGTTTTGCTAGGAGGATTCGGCTGGTTTGCCTTGTACTATTTTGAACACCTCGTGCAATGGCGCAACGAACGAAAGTTTAAAAGCCTTGATGGGAACCTTCAACAACAGTTGCAAGACCAACGTCAACATTTATTGCCATTCATTCAAAATAATTGACCCCAGGGGATGTGTTGCAATCAATGAACGGATCGCAGTGACGCTCCAAATGAGCGCACGGCTCTTTTCAGGGTCGTAATAGTAAGCGTTGCCATTGGCTTCAGGGCTTAAACCTTTAACAATTCCAATCAGTTGACCTTTTTGATCAATGACCGGACTCCCAAAATGGTCTTCTAACAGGTGGGCATCGCTCAACCAGTAGGCTTCAGAAAATGTAGAAGCCTGTAGTTTCGTACCATAACTGATGCGTAAACTGTGATCAGCGTCGGGATATCCAGGATAATTGGGCAGTATTTCACGCATAGCCTGGGCTAATTCATCCCCTTTTTGGTAAGCTTTCTGCCGGGCTTTTTCCAAACCAGGGGCCACCTTGGTGCTGTAGTGCTGGAGCATGCTATCAACTAGTTGGACCGCAGGGTCGGTAGCAATGAGGTCAATATTGCCCAGGAAATCCTCATGGAGTAAGGCGCTAATTTGCGCTGGTTCACTGAATTTACTGGTGATCAACAATGTAGAACTGAGTTGGGCGTAATCTTTTTGCGCATAAATGGCCTGGCGTATGGCATAAGGCGACAGGTGTTCTGCCGGAAGTTTGGTGAAATAACGCTCCAACAATTCAGGTAGCAACAATTCATTTTCTGTTGGAGGCAAACGATTGAATACATCCGGGAAATATTGACTTTCCTCATTTGTAGGCAGTCGATGTGCTGAAGCCCCGATTCTTCCCCGCCACATTGTGAATAAGCGCACCCCTTCGAAGAAGCTACAGGGGCTATAAACAATTCCCTTAGTATACACTTGAGCTGGGGCGTAGTGGCGCAACTTCCCGAAAGCGACATGACAAGAGTCCAATATAGCACCATAACGGGCTTTGAAGGCTGGATTTGTTGTTAATTGATGGCGAAATTCTGCTTCGCGAATAGCTCGTTTGGGGAGTGCCTGGCTCAGCAATTGTAAGTCTTCGTATTGTCGAAACACGCCATCCTGAGTGATGAATGGTTGACGGGTAACGTAGGTACCAAGGGCCCGATCTAAATCCTGATGGCATTGGCTCAAGGTTTGGGCATACTGTAATTCACCCAATTGCCGATGGAGCGAAGAACTGCTGGGATGCCCCAAAATGAGATGCGCTGATTGACTGGACTCAATTTGGCCCCAGGGAATAAAGGGGTTTTGAGTTTTTGATTTTGCACTGTTTTTTTCCCTAACCCTTAGCAGGACGCCAACCTGAGAAGCAGGATCGTGTTTGGGAAGTAAAAAAACACCTAATAGCTCGACTTGGGAATAACGTTTGTAATATTGTTCAAATTCCTGGCTTGAATTCAGTCCTGCAAAATGGTTCTCCACCGCAAAAGATGTTCCATCGGCAGCGGTTTCGAAGGATTTCGCCATAAAACCGGGGCTTACTTTGCTCTGATCGGAGCTCAGTGGTTTGGAATGATGGTAAGCCTCGGCGGCTATGAAACCCGGCAGTGGAATACCTGCTTTTGCTAACCAAATTCCATTTTGAGTAGGCAATAGGGCCAAAATAGAGTCGGGTAAAACAGGGTAGTCGAAAATCCCGAGCGCCAGACCCTGGTTATTGAGAAAGACGGCATTGCCAAATGGAAAACGCAGGGTTGCCTGAGCCAGGCCCTCATGATTTGGTGTGCTTAATTTTTCGCTGACGCCTTGCAACCCAATGGGCTGTAATTTTTCCTGGACCAGATGTAGTTGATCGATGCTCCAGAAGCCTTCTTGTGCAGATGAAATTGTTGAAAGGAAAATAATAAAACAGCCTAACAAAATGTCCTTCATGTCTTGGTGATTCATTTAAGTACAACGCAATTTTTGCATTTTTCACCAAAAGCTAAGGCATAAAAATAAAAAAAGCCAGCTCAATGAAGAACTGACTTTGTGCCGAAGAAGGGACTCGAACCCCCACGCCCGAAGGCACACGCACCTGAAACGTGCGCGTCTACCAATTTCGCCACTTCGGCATGGTACCGGAGGCGGGACTCGAACCCGCACACTGTTGCCAATACTGGATTTTG
>NZ_JANRKL010000221.1:0-7083 GCF_033763495.1 Haliscomenobacter sp.
GATAAAGGTATTTAATGAGCATGTCTTGAGTAAAGGTTTGATCCATGTAGCATTGTTTAATGACTGAATATCAAGTGTAAAACAAACGAAGCTAAAAAAATATTGCACCAATCTGAAAATTATTTCACAAATGCCTAATTGGCGTCTTTTGGAGGCGAAATAAAGTCAAACAGCTGCTTTGGCAAATTGGTTTTGTCTAAGTTTTAGCAAAAAAGCTTAAACAAAAATCACCAAACGCTGTTACCCTTCCAGTTTTTACACCAACAAAAGAAATACCTTGGCAAAAAGAGTAGTTGTAATTGGGGCTGGATTTGCTGGCCTTGCTGCTGCATGTTGTTTGGCAAAAGCAGGGCATAGTGTCACCATTTTAGAAAAAAACAGTGCCCCTGGCGGTCGTGCACGCCAATACACCACTGATGGTTTTGTGTTTGATATGGGGCCTAGCTGGTACTGGATGCCCGATGTGTTTGAACAATTTTTTAACCATTTTGGCAAAAAAGCCGCAGACTATTACCAACTCAAGCGCCTAGATCCTTCTTACTCTATTTTTTTCAGCCAGGATGAGGTCATGCAGGTTCCAGCCAACATGGATGAACTCTTTGCCCTTTTTGAGCGCTATGAGCCGGGGAGCAGCCACAATCTGAAAAAGTTTCTGGACGAAGCTCAATACAAATACGAAGTAGGAATGGCTGATTTTGTGCGCAAACCGAGCCATTCCATAATGGAGTTTGCCGACCTGCGCATCCTCAAAAGTATGTTTCGCCTGCAAATGTTCACCAGCATGTCGACGCATGTACGGAAATTGTTCAAGAATCGCCAGTTGATTGAGTTGTTGGAGTTCCCTGTACTTTTTCTGGGAGCAACACCAGCCAAAACTCCGGCTATGTACAGTCTGATGAACTATGCAGACATGGCCCTGGGCACCTGGTACCCGATGGGTGGCATGTACAAAATTGTGGAGGCTATGGTGAGTTTAGCAGAAGAACTCGGTGTTGTAGTGCAACTCAATCAGGAGGTCAAACAGATTGTCACCAGTAATGGCTTGGCTACAAAAGTGGTCACCCAGAATGCAGAATATCCGATAGATGCCGTAATTGGTGGTGCAGATTATCATCATTTGGACCAACAAGTACTTGCTCCCGATCAGCGCAATTACGATGCGACATATTGGGAAACCAGGGTGATGGCGCCTTCTTCTCTGCTGTTTTATGTAGGGGTAAAAAAACGCCTGAAGAACCTGCAGCACCACAATCTTTTCTTTGACGAAGACTTTACCCAACACGCCATAGACATCTATGAGCAGCCACGTTGGCCAGAAAAGCCTTTGTTCTACGTATGTGTACCCTCAATCACGGATCCGAGTGTTGCCCCCGAAGGATATGAAAACCTGTTTATCCTGATTCCTTTAGCCCCGGATTTGGAAGATACCGAGGTGCAGCGGGAGCGCTATTACCAGGTGGTAATGGATCGTTTGGAACGGCTTACCGGACAGGAAATCCGCTCTGACGTCGTGTACAAGCGCTCTTATGCCCATCGCGATTTTGTACAGGATTACCACGCTTTTAAAGGAAATGCTTACGGATTGGCAAATACGCTATTTCAAACCGCCTTTCTGAAGCCTAAACTACGTAGTAAAAAAGTAGCAAACCTGTTTTTTACGGGCCAGCTCACAACCCCTGGGCCTGGTGTGCCTCCTTCGCTCATTTCTGGTCAGGTCGTGGCACAGGAGGTCGCAAAATTATGGCCATAAAATCAAAAACACACTAAAAATCAGCCTAATCTATGATGAGTTTATTCAACAGCACTTGTATGGAGTGCAGCCAACTGATCACCCAACGTTACAGCACCTCATTTTCAATGGGGATCAAGGTGTTTGACAAAGCTTATCGAGCACCGATTTACGCCATTTACGGTTTTGTCCGTTTTGCTGATGAAATTGTAGACACGTTCCATGGATACGACAAAGCAGTGCTTCTGCAACGTTTCAAGGAAGATACGTATCGGGCCATAGAAGAGGGCATCAGCCTCAATCCGGTCTTGCAGGCATTCCAACAAGTGGTCAATCAATACAAAATTGAACGTGAACTGATTGACGCCTTCCTTTACAGCATGGAAATGGATTTGCACCATCACAAATATGAAGATCGTTTGTACCAGGAGTACATCTACGGTTCGGCGGAAGTGGTTGGACTGATGTGCCTGCGCGTGTGGACCAATGGCAATGATGAGGAGTATCAGCGCTTGAAAGCTCCGGCGCGCAGCCTGGGGGCGGCCTTCCAAAAAATCAATTTCCTGCGCGACATGAAAAGTGATTTTGACGAGCGGGGGCGGGTTTATTTCCCGGGAGTTGATTTTCGTGCGTTTACCGAAGCTGACAAACTCAAAATAGAGTCTGATATTAAGGCTGATTTTGACCACGCCTATACAGGTATTGTTCAATTGCCCAAAGGTGTGCGTTTTGGCGTGTATCTGGCGTATGTGTACTACACCAAGTTGTTCCAAAAAATTAAAAACTCCCCGGCGCATCAGGTGCAAAAGCAAAGAATTCGGGTACATGACAGTCGGAAGGTTGCCTTGCTTTTGAGTTCTGCTGTTAGAAATAGTTTAAATTTGCTGTAAAATTGAATATGAAAAAAGATCTTACAGCTTCCCAGGCCCAAATGTCAAACAGCTGGAAATGGTTCAGTTTATTATGGCCTCTTTTCCTTGTTGTTTTGTTGGCACTTTTGGGTCACATCAACCTGGGGCAACTGGTCTACGATGTACCGAAGCTGGCTCATTTCCCTTTTTTGGAAAACAAATGGGCTTATGCCTACGTCCATATTTTTTCTTTTGTACCTGTTTTTTTGTTGAGTTTTGATCGTAAGGTACATTATTACAAATCCTGGCTGGATTTATTTCCTTCAATTCTGATTATGGGGGCTTTTTTCATCGCCTGGGATATTTACAAGACTTTGGCGGGGGTTTGGGGCTTTAATGGGTACTATGTTACAGGACTAAACATCGTGTACTTGCCCTGGGAAGAGCTACTGTTTTTTGTAACTGTACCCTTTGCCAGTATCTTTATTTACGAATGCCTTAATGCCTACTTTCCTGGCGACCCATTGGCACGGTGGGACAAACAAATCACTCTTGGATTGATCATTGGCTGTTTTACCCTGGCACTCTTATACATAAGTAAGGCATATTCCAGTACTACCTTCATCCTCACCGGAGGATTTATGCTTTATCACTGGTACTATGTTCCGAACACTTACCGTACGCGCTTTTATCGGGCCTTTTTGGTCATTTTGATCCCGTTCTTGTTGGTAGATGGGGTACTGACGGGTGGTTTCACCAAAGAGCCCATTGTGTTGTACAACCCTGAAGAGTACATGGGGATTCGGATCATTTCTGTACCAGTCGAAGATGCCGTATATGGTTTTTTGCTCTTATTCGGGGTTTGTTATTGGTTGGAGTGGCTACGCAAGAACCAATAAGCTACTTTTTTTACGTCCTTCTTTTTTTTGCGTTTAACTTTGAGCCGCTATTTCAGCAAGCGATAAAGAACCGAGATCAAGATGGACATGCTATTGAGTGGTATCAAAGTAGGGCTTATTCTTAGTTTTATGATTGGGCCCATTTTCTTTGCATTGGTACAAACAAGTGTGGAAGAAGGCTTCCGGGCCGGGGCAATGGTTGCTCTGGGCATTTGGGTAAGTGACGCCTCTTTTGTATTGACTGTATATTATGGTGTGTCTTATTTAGCCGAAATTGTAAAAGCACCAAGTTTTTCACTGGTTCTGGGTATTGCAGGCAGTATTTTACTGGCCTGTTTCGGGTTGGTGACTCTTCTGACTATACCCAAAGGCTTATTGAGCAATACCCTGCCGGAATACAAACGCAGCTCAAGCTATTTGTCCTTGTTTATCAAAGGTTTTTTGATCAATACCATCAATCCCTTTACCGTCTTTTTTTGGACCAGCTTGATGGGAACAGTAGTGGTTAAAGATGGATTTGATGCTCAGCAGGCCCTCTGGTTTTTCGGGGGTGTCCTGGGCACGATAGTGACTACTGATTTATTAAAGGTGATTTTGGCAAAAAAAATTCGCTACAGTTTACGTCCCATTCACCTGCTTTGGTTGCGCAGGATATCTGGCGGTGCTTTAATCATTTTCGGAGTGGTGTTGCTGTTTAGGGTGATATTCCTGTTGCAAGGGTAAAATTTCAAACTCAAGCAGTAGTTCCAAATTAGAAAAAACAAAAATCAACAAACCAACTCCAGGTACACTAACCTGGGCTTGAAAGTATTCTTTCCCAGCGAGTAGTTGTGGACAAACCTGAAGATCCGGATATAGCTTTTTCACATCCGTTAAAGAGATCCCTTTTTTAAAGCTGATGCGTGGTAGCTTCACAACTCATAACAGTTTAAACAAAAATGTCCTATCTAGACACCTTTGCGCTAGGAAGAAGGCAAATTGCTATGAGTTCTTTGGTGAAGGAGTCGAAAAAAATGAAAAAAACATGTAGGGATTAAGGTACAATTATCTTAGTTCCATTCAAAAGTTTCGATCATTTTTCTCAGGTCTTTTTTTACAAAATCGTACACAGGGGCTAATGAATCTGTATTGATTTTGGTTTTGAAGTACAACGAAGCCCGAAAAAAATGCTGCTTTTCATCAGTAATAAAAAATTGAAAAGGGGTTGCAGCAGGGCCTTCAATCGAAAAAACCATCCCCTGTAAGTCCGGGCCACGATTGATGCGTTCCTCTCCGATGTAATTGGCTTTTTTGTTGTGCCAATCTACAAGTTCGAATGCATCGGATTTGAGTTTGTCCAGAGATTTCTCTGTCCCAATTCTGGAGTAAGTGCAGTAAATCCGGCACTCAAAATCGGGATAGTACAAATCAAACCAACAGGGATTTTCTGGCTTTAAGCCGTTTTGCCCCGTGTCTTGTTGCACTACACTATAGGTTGGGTATTGAAAGGTGAAAGCACAATAATTTTTGTCAAAAGGCCGAAAGGCTTTTTGCGGATAAATAACCCGGGGGAAGGCCCTTGGACGCGGAATAGGCGTAGGCGCATCACAAGCTATGGCTAGTCCGGCAATTGACAACAAAAACGCAAAGCGAAAGAGTATAGCCATGTATTTAAAATCAGCATGTGGTCATAACATCGCAAAGTCTAAGGATTAAGCTCTAGACTTTGCGATGTATGCCAGTAAACTAAAAGGGCAAATCATCATCAGCCGTTACAGGTGCTTCCTCAGCGGAAGTTGGCATCGGCGCTTCACTAACGCTGGAATTATTGTTGCGATTGTACGGATCGTCCTTTTCAGAAGGGAAATAGTTGCTATTGCCACCTGAGCCGCCCTTGCGCGCGTCCACGATACGGAAATAATCACCCACTACTTCGGTAGTTTTGCGGTTATTGCCCTCTTTATCTTGCCAGGTGCGATGCGTCAATTTACCTTCCAAATAAATCATCATCCCTTTTTTCAGGGTCTTTTCGGCTCGTTCAGCAACTGCGCGCCACAAAATAATGTCGTGCCATTCGGTCAATTCCTGCCAGTTGCCCTCTTTGTCCTTGTAACTTTCACCTGTAGCCAACGAGAATTTGGCTACCATTGCACCATTTTCCAAACTGCGGACTTCGGGGTCGCGTCCCAAGTTGCCAATGAGAATTACACGATTTACCATTGTTTTAAATTTTTATAAATTTACAACAAAGTAAAACAAAAAGCTAGCCCCCCGCACTACCATTTTTTACTTTTTTGTTCCAACGCAGTTTTGGACAAAATGGCGGCAAACTAAAAGCATAGCTACTTGATAAACAGTGTTGTGTAAAAAAGGCCAAACTTCTTTTTGTACTTTATTCTTCCTCGGAATGTTTCGAACGAGTGCCGTGAATCAAGCGATGAGGATTGGCAATGTTCAAATTAAGGGTATCCTTGGGGGCTGAGTTGATGCTTTCCCACAACAAATCCTTAAGCTCCATCAGTCCCTGTTCTGCTACAGCTGAGATGAACATATGTGGAATGTCTTTTGGAATGGTGGGCAGCAACATTTCTTTTAGCTCCTCGTCGATCAGGTCGGCCTTGGTTATTGCCAACAATCGGGGTTTATCCAATAGTTCTGGATTGTAAACCCTTAATTCATTCTCCAAAATCTGGTATTCCCGGTTGATGTCGTCAGTATCGGCAGGTACCATGAACAGGAGTGTTGAATTGCGCTCGATGTGGCGCAAAAAGCGCAAACCCAGCCCTTTACCCTCGCTGGCATGCTCGATGATCCCCGGGATATCGGCCATCACAAAGGATTTGCCGTCGCGGTAAGGTACAATGCCCAAATTGGGCGTCAGCGTGGTGAAAGGATAGTCGCCAATTTTTGGTTTGGCTGCCGATATAACGGATAAGAGAGTTGACTTGCCTGCATTTGGAAAACCAACCAGACCTACATCCGCCAATACCTTTAGCTCCAGAATTTTCCATTCTTCAAGCCCAGGCCCGCCTGGTTGAGCGTAGCTGGGTGTTTGATTAGTGGGGGATTTAAAAAAAGCGTTGCCTTTACCTCCTTGTCCACCCGGTGTGATGATTTTTATTTCATCGTGTTCGGTGATTTCAAATTCGATTTCACCCGTTTCGGCATCTTTGGCTACGGTACCCAGGGGAACGTCCAGGATGACGTCGTCACCGTCGGCACCCGAGCAATTGCCACCCCGGCCATTGCCACCGGCTTTGGCAATCACATGTTTGCGGTATTTGAGGGAAAGCAGGGTCCATACGTTGCGGTTGCCCCGCAAGATGATGTGCCCACCCCGGCCTCCATCGCCGCCATCAGGGCCGCCCATGGAGGTGTGTTTGTCCTGAAGAAAATGAACAGATCCCGATCCCCCCGCGCCAGAGCGGCAACAAATTTTCACATAATCTACAAAGTTCTGTTCAGCCACGAGTTTGAGTTTTGAAAGTTGAAAAGTTGAAGTGTTGGACAGTTGAAGAGGTGGGTGCCCGCGGCGCCGAGCGGTGAGGGATGTGGTAATATGGGGAGACAGTGAGAGTTTAAGCAGTGGGTACGCGAGAAGGGGGCTGGAGAGTTCGGGGTGGGG
>NZ_JANRKL010000222.1:0-19861 GCF_033763495.1 Haliscomenobacter sp.
TCCCGATGATCAGCACTGATTTGATGGAATTGTCCTTAGGCATGGCTTACTCGTTTCCAAATTGCCCGCAAAGGTAATCAATGCTAAAGGATTTAAGTACAGTAAGATAAAATTTCGTACAATAAATTTAAAGGTTTTACAGCCCCTGACCCGCAAATTTGTCCCTCAACTTAAAAGAATTGCTTATTTTTGAACGAAACTAAGTAGTGGGGCAAACCCTAAAAATCTATATGCGCAACCCAATTTGGTCAATCCTCTTTTTTTTATTGGCGAACGCTGCAAGCCATGCTGTTTTTGCCCAAGAGGGTTATGTCAACCCCCAACAGGAAAAATACCTTTCCGAACCCATTCATTCCCAGCGCTTTGATGATGGTACCTGGCAAAAATCCATCCAAGGACTGGATTACAGCATCAAAAAAAAGAAGCCGCCCAAACCCATCAAGCCAAGAGAAAATGTTGAATTCAACTGGCCCGAACTAGGGCCCGGGGTAATTGTATTGCTTAAGGTGTTTGCAGCGTTGATTGTGGTACTCATTTTAGCCTTACTCCTGCGGCATTACCTGAATGCGCCCAAAAACCGTGCGGTCAAAAAGGCCGTCGTTGAAGACATGAGCATCGAGGAGATTGAAGAAAACCTGGAAGAAACGGAATTGTACCCCTACATCAACAAGGCGATTGACCAGAACGATTATGCACTGGCCGTGCGTTTGTATTACCTGGAAGTACTCAAACAATTGTCGGCCCAACGAGCCATCACCTGGCGGAAAAACAAAACCAACCGCCAGTATTTGCAGGAAATGCGCAGCTCAAAGCACTACGGCGAGTTTCGGGTATTGACCCTGATTTTTGAACGGGTGCGTTACGGCGGGCAACAATTGGATCAGGCCCAGTTTGAACAAATCAAACCAGGCTTTCAGTCTTTTTTACAACCGAATTCCGTCCCCATTTCCGCTCCACCCTCCGTTAATGTAGCTGTATGAGATCAAAAAATTTCTTTTTCCTCGCGCTTGTGGTCATCATGGTCAGCTTGTTGATTTACCTGATCAGCACCAATGGAGGCCGGGCTTATACCTGGAAGGAAAATTACAAAGAAAAAAGTAAAGGGCCTTATGGCCTGACGGTGGTATTTAAACTGCTCAAAGCACAGGCAAAAACGGAAAGTTTCACCTTGCTCAAAAAACGTGTTCAAAAGGTATTGCCAACCGATCCCAGCGAAAAATCAAACTATGTATTCGTCGGCGCTGGGCAGTACCTCGATTCAGCTGATGTCCAAACCTTGTTGAAGTTTGTATACAACGGCAACGATGCCTTTATTGCTACCCAGGTCTTACCTTTCAGGCTGATGTCCAAATTGTACCCTAAAACCTGTAAGGAGGACCGTTGGGAAAATCTGAATTATTACCAGGATCGGGGCGTAGAGGCTAATTTTTTGCACCCTGATCTGCGCCAGAATAAACCCTATGATTTTAAATACCGCACCACCAGTCCAGACAGCATCTACGATTGGCATTTTATTGATCGGGGTTATTTTTGTGATGACCCGGATGGATTTGTGGCGCTGGGGCAAATCAATGGGAGCAAAACCAATTTTGTGCGGATTCGCTACGGTACAGGGCATTTTTACCTGCATACGAATCCCTTGTTCTTTACCAACCTGTTTATGATCAACCAATCTGGCAAAGCATACGCCGAAGCCGCATTGGGCCATTTGTCCGCAGGGCCGGTGTATTGGGATTGTACGAGCAAGGTGGATCGAACTGTAGCCGAAAACATGAACGACGATAGCCAGGGTCGACCACGTCGCGATTTTAACCGTCCTAGCCCCCTGAGTTACGTGCTGAGCCAGCCGCCTTTGGCCTGGGCCTGGTATACCTTATTGGGCACCACCTTGGTGTATTTTTTGTTCCGGATCAAACGTCGGCAGCGCATCATTCCGGTTTTACCCAGCAACAAAAACAACTCCCTGGCCTTTATCCGCACCATTGGTCGTTTGTATTTTTTACAAAACAACCACCGCCAATTGGTCCTGCAAAAAATGAAACTCTTTTTGCAATTTGTGCGCGATCGCTATAAAATCCAAACCCGCGAATTGCACGAAGATTTTGTGTATCAACTCAGTGTAAAATCCGAAATCAAACCCGAAAAAATTCAAAAAATCCTGGACTCGTACCAGGCAATTGATTTTTCGCCGGAAATCCAGGTGCGCATCCTGGCGGATTTTCATCAACAAATTGAAAGCTTTTATAAAAACTGTAAATAAATGCTAGAGCCAGAAGAAATGAACCCAAACCCTGCGGAGCAGTCGTTGGATAGCCCGGAAGCAATTACGCCTGTTGAGTCTCAATTGGTGCCCGAAACCACCACTGGCCACTGGGGTCGCAACCGCCTGGACCTGAGTAAGGTCAATAGCGCCATTGATCAGGTACGCGTCGAATTGAGCAAGGTCATTGTGGGACAACAGGAAATTATTGACCTGCTGATCACTGCCATGCTCGCCGATGGACACGTACTGCTGGAAGGAGTCCCCGGCATTGCCAAAACCCTGACCGCCAAGTTACTGGCTCAAACCATGGATGTAGAATTTTCGCGCATCCAATTCACCCCCGACCTGATGCCCAGCGACGTGATTGGCACCTCGGTGTTCAACCAAAAAACGGTCGACTTTTCCTTCAAAGCTGGCCCGATCTTCGCCAATGTGGTGCTGATCGACGAAATCAACCGCGCCCCGGCCAAAACCCAAGCGGCCTTGTTTGAGGTGATGGAAGAAGCCCAGATTACGGTGGATGGCTCTACCTATAAACTGGAATACCCCTTCTTAGTGATGGCGACCCAAAACCCCATCGAACAGGAAGGTACCTATAAATTGCCAGAAGCCCAGCTGGACCGTTTTTTGATGAAAATCAACATCGATTACCCCAACCTGGAGGAGGAAAAAAGCATCCTGCGCCGCTTCCGCAAGGAGTCGAAAGTGGATTTGCAAAAGGAAGTGAAAAAAGTGATGTCGCCCCAACTGGTCAAAGAATGCCGGGAACTGGTGGAATCCGTGTTCATCGAAGACCACCTGCTGGACTACATCGCGCACATCGTTACCCAAACGCGCACCCACGGCGATTTGTACCTGGGGGCCTCACCGCGGGCTTCACTGGCTATTTTGCGCAGCTCCAAAGCAATCGCAGCCATCAATGGCCGGGATTTTGTGACACCTGAGGACATTCAGTATGTGGCGTATCCGGTACTGAATCACCGGATTATCTTGCAGCCTGAGCGGGAAATGGAGGGTTTTGCGACAAGGGATGTGATTAAGGATATCTTGGGGAAAATTGAGGTGCCGAGGTAAACCCTCACTCCTCGTATTTTGAAACCTCATCCTTTTTTACCCCCAAAACCTCCATCCCTTAATTTTTAACAAAACGAACCACCCATGATTGCCCTGTTGACTTCCCCTGCAAGACATAGCTGCCTGGGCTCAGATGCCGAATGTCTAAAGCTAAGCGAGACTGATTCTTTTGAACCACGCCAAGGGTTTGAGTTCTGCCCTGCATGTCCCAAAGCTGCAATTGCAGGTGTTGGTCATTGGGTGCCTGGGTTTGGATATACAACCATTCCGTAGCTGGATTGGGGAAAAATGCTGGCGTCTGGTCTGAATCCCTCTCCTGGGTATTCGTCAGCAGACCAGTAAAATTGAATACCTCTGAACTGGGCGAAAAACATTCTCCAATCCGGGTACGCGCGCTGTAAAGGCCTTCTTTTTTGGCCAGCAACATTCGTTTGTTTTCTGCAGCTAAGGTATTTCCATTGAAGCGCCATTCATACAATGCATCGGGATCAGTATTGCTACTGAATAAGATGTTGCTGGATCGCTGAATCGACGGCTTGATCGGCCTACTAATCGTTTTTATGGTGATTGTTTCAGAATTGGGACTCATACAATAGGCATTGGTCCCTACCCTAAGCCGCATTCTGCTCTGATCAAACCAGAAAGAGGTTGGGATGGTATACCGATTATTTTTGGTCGTCACATCGAAGTTCCATTCATAAATGGTGTATCCCTTAGGCGCTTCAAAGGTGATCGAATCTCCACGACAAACAATTCCCGAGGGAACATTAATGACGTTAAGCTGTGGTACTGGAGGTGTGGTATCTGGCAGAATTGGCAATATCTCGATAGGATCCGACCAATCGCTGTAACACTTCCCTTGATAATGTTGTCTGATCCGGTAAACCCCGGGTTTATCCACTTTAAGGGTATCTTTGGTAGAGCCAGTGGACCACTCGGGTTGAAAAAAATGAATCGAGGAAAACAGCACAGCAGATTGTCCTTTACACAATTGAAAAGGTGGTTCAAATTGCCGTGACGGCAAAGAAAAATAAACCCTTGGCTTCTCGGGAGCAGTAAGAAAACGCAATTCCACCGGGTCAGAAAGCAGGCTCAAACAACCGTTTTCTTCGCTCACCTGTACCTGATAAGTAGCTTCCTCAGTGACTTTAAATTTACCGCTGTTGTCAACAAACTGGTTGAATCCTTTCCGCCAGTAATACTCATATGCGGGTTCTGTAGTGCTGAGAAATTGTTCGGGTGTATCCGCTTTGCACCAATACAATAAAGGAGGTGCCGCAATTTTAGGTTTGGGTTGTTTAGGGGTGCAGTTGTAATAGGTACCGACTATGCCACTGTGGTTGAGGACAAAAAAGTCATCTGAACAGGCATGAAAATTCTGGGTAAATGAATAGGTGCGATTGAAGGCAAAAACCGGAATGCTATCTATAGGTTTAAGGCTGCTTTTGTCGTATTTGATGATGAGCAGATTGGCACCTGAAGATCGATCCAGGGAGTAAAAATATGCAGAGTTGGGAGGAGCGCTGATCCGTGCTTCATTGGGTACCGGAAACCGGCCTTCCACCATGGGTACTTCGCCCGTATATTTGATGTACAAGCCAGCATCGGATACAAAATAATCCCCAACCACCTGAAAATTACCGCTCAAAACATTATTGTCATACCCGGTAAAGGTTTTTTCCAGGTGAATGCCATCGGATCGAACTTTGAAACGTTTGATCACTCCTACATAAGGGGAAAGGGTCCACAAAATGCTATCCTGAGTGAACACCGCGTTCATACCCCCTCCTTCTCCCTGGGCCAATTTGTGATAAAAGGGTTGTGGTTTCCCTCTCTCAAAAACTTGTAAATAGTCTGTCCCATCGCGAGAAGCAAGCAATAACACCTGGTTGTTGTTTTTGGGAATGGTAAAAATATTGGCCAACACATCAGTTTCTGGAATGTCAAAAGTATAATCCTGATCAACCGTTTGGGTGTTTAAATTAAAGCGCTTCAATCTTTGAGGACGATCAGCCAACATAAACAAGGCAGATTGATCGCTGGTAACCCGCAAGAAACGGGGCTCCAATCCAACATAATATTCTGCCAAAACTTTACCCCAACGCGGGTCAATTTTAATTAGCCGGTTAGAATACACAGAAGAACCATCCGCACTTGTTGCTGCATAAAAGGCTTTTTGAGACTCGATATAGGTACCACTGTCGTAGTTAAATACATCAATGATGCGCAGGCTCTGGGCAAATCCGCCTAAAAATGAAAGGAGTATAAAAACCAGGACAATCGCCAGCCTATTTTGCTTTTTTACTGGATGTATTAGTGTCATTGGAAATGAATTTTTAATCATTGTTTATTAAGTACCTTTTATCAGGCCAGGAATGGATCAATTTTTCACAAACTTGTACCAATAGTGTTGGGCTTCAATCCGAACGTTCAATAGGTATAAACCTTGATTGAGGTGCTGGGTTTGGAGCGTAATTCCTGGGCCATTTGAGCTGACCAGTTTAGACTCCGGCATTAGTTTGCCATCCAGACTGTAAATTTGCACCTGTTTTTGAGCATCCCGGATAGCAACCGGAAAGTCGATGTGCAAGAGCTCTTGTACAGGGTTGGGGTAAATGTTCAGTGCTGGTTTTTGAGCCTCATCCGTAGCCGTTACTTTACCATTTACCGAGACGTAATTGGAAAAGTCGGAACTACAGCGGCCATCGAAAACCTTTGCCGCATAGAAGCCTCCACCTTGAACCGGGATCGAGGTACCGGTACTCCCTTCAATGAGCACATCATTGATGTACCATTGATGAATGCTGCTGGTATTGCTACTGAATACTTTATCCCCTTGCAAGGTGATGGTAGGTTTGGCTGGTGCTGAACTAAATTTAATTTGTAAAGGCGAGGAAGTTTCACTTGGGCAATTTTCTACTGTGGCTACCCGAACAGTTACGGATACCGAATAATTAAGATTGCTGGTGTGGGTGATGGTATTTTGGAAATTATTGTTGGAGTTCAAACTCCAGTAGTAGAAATTGTAGCCCTTCCTGGTTTCGAATACTGCTTTTTCGCCATTACAAATTTCATTGTCATCATTGGCAATTTTGATCACTGGCCGGTCAGGAATTGAATCTTTTCCTTCATTGATGGTAATTGGAGACCAGGCACTTTCACAGCCATCTACCGAAATCATCTTTACCTGGTAAGTCCCAGCAGCAGCCCGTATGGTTTGGGTAGTGTCTCCAGTCGACCAGAACCATTTTTTGCCATTTTCATAAAGAGCAGTAGCCTTCAAGTTGATTTTTGCTTTCCTGCAAATGGTAAAAGAAAGTCCATTTCCCAGCTCCGTTGAAACAGCCCTGATTTCGGCAGGCAAATAATGAGACACTTTGCTTACTTCCGAAAAGGCCGTTTGACAGCCGTTTTTATCGGTGAATTTTGCAGCAAAGTCTCCCGTTTCATTGACTACCAAGGTATCCCTGGTGCTTCCATTCGACCAAAGTATTTCTGTAGCTCCTTGGTCTTTTACGGTTAATTTAACTGGCAGTTGATTCGGACAAGCTTTTACATCAACACCCTGCTCTATTTTCGGTGCTGGAATAGCAGGAGTACAATTCCAGGCAATATGACTATATCCCCAGAAGGTAAATATCAAACGGTCTTTGCCGGTTATGTACAATTGATAGTTTTCAGTATGGCCATTGTTGTTCAACGCAAAATCAGCCTCCCAACTGGATTCAATACTTACATCGGATTTTTTAAACCGAAAAAAGCGGATTTTTTTACTTAAAAAAGAATCACCAACTGGTTTCATGGCATAGAATACATCAGAGTTGTAGTCATTGCCCACCATAAAATAGAATGGATCGATAGAGGGCCCTTCTGTTAGTTTCGGCCCAGAAAAACCAATCACTCTACCCGTTCTGGTCACTATCTTATCCCCTGCCACAATACCTTGATCTCCAAAATTCAAAAAGACTCCGGTAAGCGTTTCTGCAATATTAATCCCTTTGGAGTTGATCCTTAGTTTATGCATTTGATTCGTCTGCCAGATTATTAGGGTGCTGTCGTTGACAAAGCCAAAATTGTTGATGTATTCGGGATTCGGGGCAACGATTTTTGTGGGATGAAACTTGTTCCCAATCAACAATTCCAAAAAAGTGGTGTCGCGTTGATAGGACATGGAAGTCACCAAAATTTGATCAGCAGCCCCTGGCACTGGCGTAATATCGATTACACGCCGATTAAACGGAATGGGAACGACCAATTCTACCTCATGACTAATGCTGTTGATTCTTTTTATGGTATGGGGACCATCCACGACTAGGTAAATGAATTGCTCATTCGATGAACTACAAATGTGTTGTGGGTTAAAGCCCAGCTTAAGCGTTTTTTCAACAGTTCCCCAAACCGGGTTAATGATTTGAATGCTGTTGGAATTATTATTCGACCCAATGTCACCGATCGCAGCATAAAATCGATCCTGGCCCTTGAGAAAGGTACCTTTGGGTATATTCAATTGCTGAGTTGGGAAAGATTTTGCGGTTTGGGCCATCAGTCCTGAGGCTAAACACAAGAAGATGAGGATAAAAAGGATTGGGTAATTTTGCTTAGTCTCCATTTTTTCGGGATTAATCAGGGAATTAGAGTAGTCTTTTATACCACAATTTAAGCATACTTTTGACGATCTCAAGTATATTGTTTTATTTGTTCTAAAAAAAATCCAGTTTTGGTACTTTTTTTACCAAATGCTCATCCTTCCTCCCTTTTCATTTTTTCCTTATCTTAACCCTCAAACCCAAAACATCACTTGTATGACCAATAAAACCAATACCTGGGCACTCCTTTTGCCCTTCCTCCTTTTGAGCCAATGGACTTTTGCCCAAAGTCCTAAACCCGCTCCCACCCCTGCCCAATTTCTGGTGCGTTTTCCCGCCAGCAAGGGTACTCAATTCGATGGCCGACTGCTGTTGATGTTGTCCAAAAACGACAAAGCCGAGCCCCGATTCCAGATCGTCGACGGCCCCGAAAGCCAACTCGCTTTTGGCATCGATGTAGAAGACTGGAAAGCCGAACAACTCAAGGCCTTCAACCACAGTGCCTTTGGTTACCCCATCGAAAGCCTCAAAAACGTACCCGCCGGGGAATATACCGTACAGGTTTTGCTCGACAAATACCAAACCTACCGCCGTTCCGACGGCAAGGTGGTCAAACTCGGCTGGGATCGTGGCGAGGGTCGCCAATGGAACCAGGCGCCCGGCAACCTCTACTCCAAACCCATCAAGATCAAATTCGACCCCAAATCCGCCAAACCCATCATCCTTAATCTGGATCAGGAAATCCCCCCCATTCCCGAACCCGCCGATACTAAATACGTCAAACACATCAAAATCAAGAGTGAAAGGTTGTCCAAGTTTTGGGGCCGCGACATCTACCTCGGTGCCCACGTTTTGCTCCCGGAGGGCTTCGATACTCACCCGGATGCACGCTACCCTTTGGCTATTTTCCACGGCCACTTCCCCGACGATTTCAGCGGCTGGCGCACCACTCCGCCCGATACTACTGTGCCCTGCACCTACAGCGCCCGTTTCAAACTCGATTGCTACAACCGCATCGAACAGCAAGAGGCTTATGATTTTTACAAAATATGGACTGGGCCGAATTTCCCCCGCATGATTGCCATCGAAATCCAGCATGCCAACCCCTTTTACGATGATTCTTACGCCGTTAATTCCCAAAACCTAGGGCCTTACGGCGACGCCATCACCTACGAATTGATTCCTTACATCGAAAAGCAGTTCCGGGGCATTGGCCAGGGTTGGGCGCGTTTCATGTACGGCGGATCCACCGGAGGCTGGGAAGCACTGGCCGCCCAGTTGTTTTACCCCAATGAATACAATGGTTGTTATGCCGCCTGCCCCGATCCGATTGACTTCCGGGCCTATACCGTCGTAGACATTTACAAGGACAAAAACGCCTACTGGCTGGATAGTGAGTTCAAAAAAACACCCCGCCCGGGCATGCGCGACTACCTGGGGCACGTATCCGCGACCCTGCGGGAGGCCAACATGCGGGAATTGGTGCTCGGTACCAAAAGCCGCGGAGGCCAACAATGGGACATTTGGGAGGCCGTTTACTCTCCCGTTGGCACTGATGGTTATCCGCAGCCCATTTGGGACAAATACACCGGAGAAATAAACCACAAGGTTGCCGAGTTTTGGAGAGAAAATTACGACCTTGCTTACATCCTCAAGCGCGACTGGCCCAAAATAGGCAACAGCTTGCGGGGAAAAATCCACATTTATTGTGGGGATATGGACAACTACTACCTCAATAATGCGGTTTACCTGATGGAGGACATCCTGAAAGAAACGACCAATCCTTCCTACGACGGCGAGGTAGATTACGGCGACCGGGCAGAACATTGCTGGAACGGGGATCACACCCAACCCAATGCCATTTCCCGCCTGCGTTACCACCGCATGTTCATCCCCAAATGGGCGAAAGAAGTAGAAAGTCGGGCACCAGCAGGAGCAGATCTTAAGTCCTGGAAATACTAAAACATGCTTTACGACAACCACGGTCGCCAAATCAATTACGTTCGCCTGGCGGTTACCGATCGCTGCAACCTGCGCTGCTTCTATTGTATGCCGGAGGAAGGCATCACCTATATAGACAAACACGAGCTCTTGTCGTACGAGGAAATGATCCGTTTGGTGCAGTTGCTGGTTGATATGGGCATCGATAAGGTGCGCATTACGGGTGGGGAACCCTTTGTGCGGCGGGATATGATGGACTTTTTGCGCCACATTGGCCAAATTCCAGGCCTGCGCCAGATCAATATCACCACCAATGGGACCACCACTGCACCCCTGGTGCCGGAACTGAAAACCATCGGCATCAAGTCGGTCAACCTGAGCATGGACACACTGGACCCCGATCGTTTTTTTGCCATCACTCGCCGTAATGTGTTCAAAGAAGTGATGAACACCTTCCACGCACTGTTGGAGCACGACATCAAAACCAAAATCAACGCCGTGGTGATGGATGGCAAAAACATCGAGGACCTGATCCCCATGGCGGAATTGACCAAGGACTACCCGGTAAGTGTGCGCTTCATCGAAGAAATGCCGTTTAATGGGGAAGGGAGTCATTACGCTACTCTGGAGTGGAACCATCGCCGGATTTTGGAACACCTGCGTGGGGCATTTCCGAATTTGGAAAAACTGCCCGATCCGCCCAATTCAACCTCCAGCAATTACCAGGTTCCGGGCTTCAAGGGAGACATTGGCATCATTGCGGCCTACAGCCGTACCTTTTGTGGTACCTGCAACCGCATTCGGGTGACCCCACAGGGTGGTTTGAAGACCTGTTTGTACGACACAGGCGTGTTCAACGTCCGCGACTTGATGCGTGAAGGCGCCACCGACGCCCAAATCCGCGATACTTTTTTAGTCGCTTTAGGGAACCGGGCCAAAGATGGTTGGGAAGCTGAAAAAAATCGTAATTTTGGCCTGCCTGTTTCGGAGTCGATGTCGACGATTGGCGGGTGATGGGCTACCAAGAATAATATTTGAGCACTAGGCGTTTCATCGCCATTTGGAACATGGAGGAAAAAACCAAAAAGAGCCGTAGCAAGAAGGTTAAGACGACAATTGTTGATTCCCCCGCTATTGAAAGCAAAGGAAACGAAATCATCGTAGTCACTTCTACCGAAAATACTGGAGCGCAGCCGCCTGAATCCTTTACAGGCTTGCGTAAGCGCAAAGCACAAACCAAGGCCGCCGGACTGAAGGGGGTGAGCACCGCACTCAATCACGCCCGCAAATACATGCGGGTAAGTGACGCGAAAAAAACCATGTTTGCGCTCAACCAAAAAGGCGGCATCGACTGCCCCGGTTGCGCCTGGCCCGACCCAGACGACGACCGCTCCCGCCTTGGTGAATACTGCGAAAACGGCATCAAAGCCATTGCCGAAGAAGCCCAACGCAACAGCATCGGAGCCGATTTTTTTGCGCAGCACAGCATCAGCGACTTACAAGCATTATCCGATTTTGAATTGGGAAAAAAAGGGCGTTTGGCTGAGCCCATGATCCTGCGTGCAGGTTCAGACCGCTACGCTCCCATTCCCTGGAATGAAGCCTTTCAGTTGATCGGCAAAGAGCTGAATGCCCTGCAATCGCCCGATGAGGCGGTTTTTTATACCTCGGGCCGCACCAGCAACGAAGCTGCGTTTTTATACCAGCTTTTCGTCCGCGAATTCGGCACCAACAACCTGCCCGATTGCTCCAACATGTGCCACGAATCTTCGGGGAAGGCACTGAGCACCACCCTGGGCATGGGCAAAGGTTCGGTCACCCTGGAAGATTTTGACCACGCTGACCTGGTAATCATCCTGGGGCAAAATCCCGGCACCAACCACCCGAGGATGCTTTCCGCACTGGAGCGCTGCAAAGAAAGAGGTGGCAAAATTATAGCCATCAACCCACTCAAAGAAGCAGGTTTGACCCATTTTGTCAACCCGCAACGCCCCATGAAAATCCTGCGCGGCGGCACCCAACTGGCCGATCTGTACCTGCAAGTCAAAATCAATGGCGATGTAGCCCTGCTCAAAGCCATCATGTCCATGCTGTTGTTTCAGGAAAAACAGGAACTGGGCGATATTTTTGACATGGAGTTCATCACAGAGCGCACCCAAGGTTACGAAGATTTTGCCCTACACCTGCAACAGTACGACTTCCGGGCTTTGGAAGAAGACTGTGGCATTTCCCGTGGCCAAATCCGCAAGGCGGCGAGGATGATCAAAAAATCCAAACGCATCATTGCCTGCTGGGCGATGGGTTTGACCCAACACGAAAACGGGGTCGACAACATTCGGGAGGTTGTGAACTTGCTGCTACTCAAAGGCAGCATCGGCATCCAGGGCGGCGGCACTTGTCCCGTACGCGGGCATAGCAATGTGCAAGGCGACCGCACCATGGGCATTTGGGAAGCGCCCAAAGCGGAGTTTCTGGATAAATTGGAAGAGGTCGTTGGCATCAAAGCGCCGCGCAAACACGGTTTTTCTACCGTTGACGCCATTCAGGCCATGTACAAGCGCCAGGCCAAGGTCTTTTTTGGACTGGGTGGCAATTTTATTTCCGCAACACCCGATACCGAAGTCACCGCTCAAGCCTTGCGCAATTGCAACCTGACGGTGCATGTGTCCACCAAACTCAACCGCAGCCACCTAGTGCACGGAAAACAGGCGCTCATTTTACCCTGCCTGGGTCGCACCGACGCCGATGAGCAGGAAAGCGGCGAGCAGTTTGTCACCACGGAGAACTCGATGGGCGTAGTGCAAATGTCGAAAGGGATTCTGAATCCTTGTTCGGAAGCCCTGCTGAGCGAACCCGCGATTGTGGCTGGACTGGCTAAAGCTACCTTGGGCAGCAAGTCCAAAGTGGACTGGGATTTGATGATCAGCAATTACGACCACATCCGCGATTTGATTGAAAAGGTCATTCCCGGATTTGAACGATACAACGAGCGGGTAAGGGAACCGGGCGGTTTTTACCTACCGAACCCCAACCGCAATCAGGAGTTCAGCACCGCCGATGGCAAGGCCCATTTTACCTGCACCCCCTTGCCAAGCCACCGCCTGGATCCCGATCAGTACCTGATGATGACCATCCGTACCCACGATCAGTTCAACACAACCATCTACGGCCTGGATGATCGTTACCGGGGCATCTACAACGAACGCCGGGTAATTCTGATGAACCCCGACGACCTGGAAGCCGAACAACTCAAACCCGGTGATGTACTGGATTTGATCAGCGAATACGACGGTCAGCAACGCATTGCCCGCAAGTTCATCGCCGTTGCCTACGATATTCCGTCCAAGTGTGTAGCTACTTATTTTCCCGAAGCCAATGTTTTGATCCCCGTGAACCATTATGCGCGGGAGAGCAAAACGCCGATTTCGAAGTCGGTAGTGATTCGGGTGAAGAAAGTGGAGCACTAACCTTTTCTAACCATCAACGTGTTAAGTGAGGTGCGGGCACACTCACACCCACTCACACACTCAAACCTCGTTATGCCTTCATTCACCCATCTCGACGCATCCGGCAATCCCTCCATGGTAGATGTAGGCGAAAAAGCCGCTACCAAACGCCTGGCCCGCGCCCGTGCCATCATGGTTTTGGGTGAAGAGATTATGGATCGGTTGGAAAAAGAAGAAATCCATACCAAGAAAGGGCCGGTGTTCCAGACAGCGATCATTGCCGGGGTCATGGCTGCCAAAAAAACGGGAGAACTCATTCCCCTCTGCCATCCGGTGGGTATGGAAAATTGCCAGATTCACATTCAGGTGAATGAACAGCGGGAAGTGATCATCGATTGTACAGCTTCCGTTACGGCCAAAACAGGAATTGAAATGGAAGCCCTGACTGGTGCCAGCATTGCCGCTCTCACCGTATACGACATGTGCAAGGCTTTTTCCCATGATATTCTGATTAAGGAAATCAAGTTGATGGAAAAAACGGGCGGAAAAAAAGATTTTAAGCGCGAATAAAGCGAAAAAACAATCTGATCTAAATTTAGTTTGCCTTCTTTATTCAACAATTTAGAGTTAGGTCGGTTTTTCTTGAATGACTTACGTTAAAGAGCTTTTCGAAAGTCTGAAACTTTCGAAAAGGCGGCTTAGATGCAAGATTTAAGCACCATTTTGGAACCCCTTTTCGAAAGTTTTAGACTTTCGAAAAGCTCAAATAAGCACCATTTTGAAGGATAAATCCCTACCATGCCGCTTTGGCTATTAAATACGCTGTGTTTCATCCCTCCCTCTTCCCAAAAACCCGCACTCCCAAGTACACCAAAACCAAAAACGTCGCCCCCTCCATCGCCCATATTGGCTCCATAGCATTGTCCGCCGCAAAGTGCCCCACCTTATTCATCGCCTGCCAAATATTGTTCAGCCCCAAAAAACAAGTCACCCCTACAATGAACAAGGTGAAAAAGTTGGACCAAAATCCATTCGCATAAGCTGCCCCCAGCAAGACTTTGTCATTGGCCGCAAAAAGCAGCGCAATCGTCACCACTGGCAGCAAGACCCCATTGATGGCTTGCGCTAAAACAATGGCTGGGATGGGGCGAATCCCCACAATACTGAAAATTGTCCCGATCAACAAAACCAGGCCCCAAACCAGTTTAAAGTTGAAGGATTTCGCCGACCAATCCCGACAGTCTCCTTCGTTGCTGAACATACTTTGGGCTGTAATGGCTGCCGCAAGTGGTGCAGTAATTGCGGAACTAAAACCTGCCGCAAACAAACCCAGGCCAAACAATAGTACCCCCATTCCTCCCAATTTACCATTCAAAGCAGCGGCCAAGGCCTCGTAAGAATAAGTGCCAGTAATCAAGAGGCCAGCTGCCAGAATCGCAATCGAAATGAGTCCGCCAATCCCCACCGCAATAGCTATCCCCCAACGCATTTCAGACAAACTCTGGTTTTGCCCAATACTGGAACCCAAAAACAGGTTGTACGGCACAATGGTCGTGCCGATCAAACCAATGATCAACAAACCCGAACCATCAGGCACACTGGGCCAAACCAGGTTTTGCGCCCACTCCCCTATACTGGCCGGAATCTGCACCGCCACATACATAAAGGCAATGCCCATCACCGCCACCATAATGCCCAGTGCACGCGATAAAATCTGGAAGTTGTTGACCCACAAGAGAGCCGCACAACCCGCCGCCAGAATCAGAGTAAGTACCTCACGGGATAAGCCTGGGATGAACAACAAAGCCCCCGAGATGGCCCCTAACAAATTCCCGGTTTGATAAGCCGCGCAACCAAAGGCTACGGCGATAAACAAAGCCCATTTGATGTTGCGCCCGCGGTTTCCACCGTATTTCAGGGCGATGATCTGTCCCAGGTTTTTGCCCGAAGCAATTGTCATCCGCGCTGCGGTTTCTTGTAAAATAATGGCTGCAATGGTAGAGAAAGTCAGCGCCCACAACAATTGCAGGCGATAAGCCGAACCTGCCTGTGAACAAGTAGTGACCGTGCCCGGCCCGATGAAAGCGGCAGAAAGTACCGACCAGAGCAGGACGGAAGAAAAGCCTTGGCTGAAGGAAATGCGTTTTGACATGAGGGTTGAAGGTTTTTAGGTTTGTCGACTGGCTTTAAGTTTTTCGAAGTTGATGCTACAAAAGTTATACACACCGATCAGTTCTAATCTTAGGCGCTGGCGCTGGTACAAGTCTCCAGACTTGTACCATTATCAACACGTCTCTGACGTGTGTATTTTCTCAGTATTTTCGCGTTGCTCATGCGTCTGGAGACGCGAAAATGTTGGTACAAGTCCTGGAGACTTGTACCAGCTTAGCTGCACCAGCTAAGCCCTAAAACCCCTTCACCCTTCTGACCTTGTATGGTTTTTTCTGTTGCGACTCAAAATACGTTCGCATTTGGATTTCTACTACAATTCCGATGGTAATAAATTGAATGCCGCCAAAAAGCAACATCATACCCAGAATGATGAGCGGGCGTCCCCAGATGTCTTCCCCCATCAGTTTGAGCACCAGCAGGTACAAATTGATCAATAAACCACTCACGAACAAAAACACCCCGGCATTGCCGAAAAGGTGCATGGGTTTTTGCATGTATTTTTTAAAAAACAGCATCAGCAGCAAGTCGCTGACAACTTTGAAGGTACGACTGAGTCCGTATTTGGATTTGCCAAACTGCCGGGCGTGGTGCTTCACATCTACCTGCGTAATGCGTGCGCCTTCGAGGTGAGCGAGTACGGGTACGAAGCGGTGTAGCTCACCGTACAATCCCAGGTCTTTGGCCAAATCCGCCTTCAGCACTTTTAAGGCGCAGCCATAATCCTTGAGGTGTACATCGGTCGTGCTGCGAATGATGTAGTTGGCAATGCGGCTGGGGATTTTGCGCAACACCATTCCATCTTTGCGGTTGGCGCGATTACCCGCTACCATGTCAAAACCCTCTTCTTCGGCAATTTTGAGCATGCGCGGCAGGTCGCTGGGATCATTTTGCAAGTCACCGTCCATGGTAGCGATGTATTCGCCCTGAGCATAGTCGATTCCAGCCATCAGGGCCAAACTTTGGCCGTAGTTCTTTTTTAGCTCCACCACCCTCAAACGAGGATGCTCCACACTGTACAATTCCTTGAGGGTATTGTCTTTGGATCCATCATCCACAAAAACCATTTCGTATTCATATCCCTCCAGCGCTTCAGCAATGCGCTGAATCTGAGGCTTGATGTTTTCTTCTTCGTTGTAGACACAAACGACTACCGATAGTTTAATTGTTGGCATGATCCTTAATTGAATGCTCGTTGCACTAGTGTTTAGTTTTTAAAGTCCCAATGATAAAATGCCGCTGACCGTGGCGCACTTTGAGTTCCGATACCGAATCGACGGCATCAAAATAGCGCGCCGGGTCCACGATGTATAGGGCCTTGGGATCCATTTTTTCCATTTTCACCGGGATGATTTTGCCTCGGGTATTGGTCAGGTAAATAGAGTTTGTCCACTGCATCCCCGTTTTGCGGTAAACGTACAAGTCCTGATCGCGGAAACGTTCACCCGCTTCAATCGAGGACTTCCGGCAGGCATCGCCGTAATCATTGGCATTGCGATTGGGTAATACAAACCAGTTGAAGGCAATCCGCCCGACGAGTAACAGCATAGCGATGATCAACAAACGCTGTGGCGGCCAGTAGCGATACAAATAAGCCAACCCTCCCGCCAGGAGCAACAACCCACCCGAATTAAGATACAAATAAGGGGTGCTTTGGGTTTGAGGCAAAAACAAAGGAATGGCCATTGTCAAAACCATCAGCACCACTGATGTTGCCATAAATCCGTTCACCACTTTGGCAGTCCAGGCTTGTTGTACCGTTGCATTTTGGTGCAAATGCAAAAAAATGCCGAACAACAGTGGGCAAAACATCAGCAAGTAGCGCGGGTACACCTCCACCGAAGCCCAGTACACCCAAATATTGGCCAAAAAAATCAATGCACAGTAGACCATAAAATTGTCTTGCTTCAACACCTTCCAAAGGTCCCGGCGCAGCAAATACAAGATCATAATCGACCAGGGGATAAAATGGTACACCATCTCAAAAGGAAAAGTAAAAAGGTGCAGGAAGGTTCTCCACCAGCCAAATTGTACAGCAGTCCGCTTTGAAGATTCAGTGAAAAGGGTCTGAAATACCGTATCCAAACCATTGTACTGCACATACACAGCATAATACGTCCCCACCACTAGCACAAAGACCATTCCCCCGAGGATGTGCTGCCAATAAAACAGGCGTTTGAATTCTTTTTGGTAAATGAAGTAAGCCAGCAAAGTAAAACCCTGAAACACCACCGCTGGCAAGCCTTTAAGCATAAAACCCAAAGCCGCACACAAGTAAGACAAAGCAAACAACCACAACCAATTGCGGCGCTGAAATTGCTGGTAAATGACCATGAACTGCACAAAGACCAACCAGGAAAAGGTGATGTCAATCAAACCCAACATGGAGTCCCAAAACAAAATTCGCCCACAAGTGATCAGGGTCATCGCCAGCACAAAGGCGGTGTAAGTGCCATACTGCTTGCGAAAACTGTAAAATACGGTAGCTGCAAAACCCAACAAGCTTACCAGGGTTGGAATGCGCGCATTAAATTCGTTAATTTGCCCCAGGAGCTGGAAATAACCCAACAACATCCAGTTGTACAAAGGCGGCTTGTTGTAATAAAACTCGCCGTGAAGAGTCGGAGTGATGTAGTTGCCGGAGAGTTTCATTTCCAGCGCCACCAGGGTTCGGATCCCCTCATCGTCGATGAAGGTCATCAGGCCCAGGTTGATCAGCAAGGCTGGAAACAACAATAAAATACTCAGGACATACAGCAGTTTATTGCGTTGTTGGTCGTTCATTCAGTGCGCGGGTAAATTGAAGGCGCAAAAATAAGCTAAATTCAATGAATACTAAAATTTTGATAATGAGGAAGCTACAATTCTTATTCACAATCCTTGGCTTTTTTGCTAGCCCATCAGTATCAATACTTTCGGCTCAAACGCCGAACCCCGATGCCGATTGGGTCGACCTCCTCACGGTAGCTCCTGATGTGGTTCTCGACATTCGTTACGCCACGACCAATAATTTTATGTCGGAAAAAGTCTACGACTGTGGCGAGTGTTACCTGCGCAAGGAAGTATCAGACGCGATTTCGCGGGTACACAAGCGGCTCAAAGCCCAGGGCTACGGGGGCCTCAAAATGTTCGATTGCTATCGCCCCCATTCAGCTCAATGGAAATTATGGAAAAAAGTACCGAACCCCCAGTACGTTGCCGACCCACGCAAAGGCTCTATGCACAATCGGGGCTCCGCTGTGGATTTAACAGTAGTGGATAAAAACGGAAAAGAACTGGACATGGGCACAGGCTATGATGTTTTTGACAAAAAAGCCTATATCGATTATACCGGGCATCCCGCCAACATCAACAACAACCGCAAGGTACTTCAGGACGCGATGATCGCCGAGGGATTTCGGACAACGCGGACGGAATGGTGGCATTTTTCGTACACGAAAAAGTCGTATCCGATTTCTAATTACCAATGGAAATGTGAGTAGGTGGCAAAACCGAATTTATTCTGCGAATACTTCGGAAAGAGGCAGTTCAATTCCAGTTACTGGATCAACAAGCGTCATGTCTGCCGAGAAAAATTGATACTTACCCTTTTCAGAATAAACGGAAATGGCTTGTAGACTTGGCATCACAAACCAGCACGATTTGACCCCAACTTCAAAATACCGATTGATTTTTTTGACGATAAAACTGTCGGATTGAGAAGGAGAGCTTATTTCGATAGCGGTCAAAGGCATTTCTTCCATGGCCAGTTGATCTTCGAAATAGTCAATCTTTATTTTCGGATAAATGGCTAAATCGGGTATTGCATCTGGTTTTTCTGGCATGACCAGGGTAATCTCGGATAAAATGGTGTATTTTTTACGAAAGTGATAATTCAGATAAGTCGCTAGATTTGTTTGAATAGCAGAATGGTTGAGGCTGGGCATAGGTTTGTTGCGTTCAATCTCGTACGAGGTCAATTCTTCTTGAATGCTTCCGCTTATTGATGGCATGCTTCAACTGGTTTTATACAAAACTAATCATTTTAATGGACTAATACAACGCCATATCAAACCGCTTCCTATACTTCACAGTCAGCGGGTTTTGCGCGCCCCAGGTACGGAACAGTGCAATAGCCGTTTTCCGAGGCTGATCGTTATTGAACGTTTTATCGATCATCACCGCTTCGATGATCTTTTTGATGGCTCCTTCGTAGTCCACAGTCAAGGCCAGTTCCTGAGCTTCACCCATAGCTACTGCGGCGGGGGATACATCAGAAGGGACACTTTGAATCCAGTCAGCAATGGTGCGGATATCGGCTGCTGCTTCGGCCAGTTCGTGGTCGAGGGTAATGTCATGGATGAGTTGCCGGGCTGTGGCTGGGTCAGGAATCGCCAGTTGTT
>NZ_JANRKL010000223.1:0-45402 GCF_033763495.1 Haliscomenobacter sp.
GGATCAGGACTCAGATATTGAACCTTTGGTATAAAGCCGCACTTTGAACTTCCTACTCCTGCTCGACCAGAGGTAGGATCTGGAACCTGCGATCGTCGAGCCCGCTCACGCAGTGAGCATTTTGGGATCGACGAGCGCGCCACGCAGTGGCTGGTAGGGTGTTCAACCTAGCGGAGAATTGCTATCCGGTCTAAGATTTTACCAACCACTTCGTGGGCGCTCGTCGATCTTTTAATGCTTGGATCGCAGATACCAGAGCCTACGTTACCTGAACACCGTACACTGCTGTTCAAAATTGAACAAAGATTATTTAAAAATTATTCATAAAAAACTGACAACAAAACACTTGTTTTATTGGTACAAAATTTGGAGTGGGATTATCAAAAACACATCCGACCATGTACCGCAGCTATCTCAAAATTGCGTTTCGCAATCTCCTCAAAAACAAGGCTTCAACTTTAATCAATATCGGTGGGCTGGCCGTGGGTATGGCCGTAGCCATGCTGATCGGATTATGGATCTGGGACGAATTGTCTTATGATCGTTATCACGCCAACTACGAGCAGATCGCCCAGGTGATGCAGCACAATGTGTACAATGGCGTAGTAGAAACGCAGGTTTCAAACCCGGCGGTCATGGCGGAAGAAATTCGCGACAAATACGGGAGTGATTTTAAATACGTCCTGCAATCCTCCTGGAATTTCGACCATACCCTGGCCCACCAGGACAAAAAACTCCTCAAACCCGGAAGCTATTTCGAACCCTCGGTGACCGAGATGCTTTCACTAAAAATGCTCAGGGGCACCCGTGATGGTTTGAAAGAGCCTTACACGATTTTGCTGTCAGAAACTGTAGCCAAGGCTTTTTTTGGCGATGCTGATCCAATGGGCAAAATGCTCAAAGTGGACAATCAGGTGGAGGTAAAAGTGACCGGCGTGTACGAAGACCTGCCTTTAAACTCTACTTTCCGCGACATGAGCTTTATCCTGCCCTGGCAATTGTACCTGATCAGCAATCCTTGGGTGAAAGAAATGGAAGACCCCTGGGGCAGCAATTTTTCCCAAACTTTCGCCCAAATTGCCAACAATACGGATATGGCCACCGTATCGGCCAAAATCAAAAATGTCAAATTGAATCGGGTCAGTAAAGAGGAGGCGCGCTACAAACCCGTGGTGTTCCTGCATCCCATGTCGAAATGGCACTTGTACGAAGAATTCAAGGAAGGCAAAAACATTGGCGGGCGCATTCAAACCGTTTGGTTGTTTGGCATCATTGGTGTTTTTGTATTGCTGTTGGCCTGCATCAATTTTATGAATTTGAGCACGGCTCGTTCCGAAAAGCGGGCCAAGGAGGTAGGCATTCGCAAGTCGATTGGCTCGCTGCGCGTCCAGTTGGTCACTCAATTTTTCAGCGAATCCCTACTCGTAGCCCTGTTTGCCTTTGTTTTTTCCATCCTGCTGGTTTTGCTGATGTTGCCCTTTTTTAATGAAGTGGCCGATAAAAAAATGGCCATTTTGTGGAGCGATCCCCTGTTTTGGGGCATCGGCATGGTCTTCAGTTTGCTGACTGGTTTGATTGCGGGTACTTACCCGGCTTTTTACCTCTCTTCCTTCCAACCGCTCAAGGTGTTAAAAGGCACTTTCCGGGTAGGGCGCTGGGCTGCGGTGCCGCGCAAAGTATTGGTCGTGCTGCAATTTACGGTATCGATTGCTTTGATCATCGGCACGATCATTGTTTTTCGCCAAATTGACTATGCCAAAAATCGGCCCATTGGTTATGAGCGCGATGGTTTGGTTTATTCGGGGATTACCGACCCCATCCACGCCCATTTTGAGGCCATCAACCAAGAATTACAAAGCAGTGGTGCCATCCTGGCCATGGCCGGGGCGGATAGCCCAACCACCGAAGTATGGAATACCAATGGCGGCTTCAATTGGGAGGGCAAAGACCCCAATCTGGCCGTAGATTTTCCCAATAATGCCGTTACGCATGATTACGGCAAAACGGTGGGTTGGAAGATCAAGGAGGGCCGGGATTTTTCCAAAGAATTTGCTTCCGATACTTTGGCGTTTATCTTGAATGAAGCGGCGGTAAAGTTCATCGGATTTAAAGAACCCATTGGTAGCATCCTGGAATGGAACAATCAGCCATTTCGGGTCATCGGGGTAGTGGAAGATTTGCTGGTGCAGTCGCCCTATCAACCCGTGCGGCCTTCCCTTTTTCACATCCAAACTGGAGGCCCCAATGTTGCCATAATGAAGATCAACCCCGAGCTCAGTCCCAAAGAGGCATTGGGCAAAATCCAGGCCATTTTTGCCAAAAATGACCCTGCCTCCGTGTTCGATTTCCAGTTCATCGATGCGGAATACGCCCAAAAGTTTGGCGACGAGGTGAGAACTGGCAAGCTGGCTACTTTTTTTGCCATTCTGGCCATCTTCATTTCTTGCCTGGGTTTGTTTGGTCTGGCCTCTTTTGTGGCCGAACAACGCACCAAGGAAATTGGCGTGCGCAAGGTGCTCGGTGCAAGCATCCTCAGCGTGTGGGGTCTTTTGTCAAAAGAATTTGTGGCCCTGGTGCTGCTTTCCTGCGTGTTGGCCATCCCACTTTCCTGGTATTACCTGCACGGCTGGCTGCAGCAGTTTGAATACCGCACGAGCATTTCCTGGTGGATTTTTGTAGCTGCGGTGATAGGGGCTTTGCTGATTACTTTGTTGACGGTGAGTTTTCAGGCGATCAGGGCGGCTACGATCAATCCGGTGAAGTCGCTGCGGAGCGAGTAGGCTTCTATAAGGTGCCTCTTTGGTGCCTGAGGTTTCTAAGGTGGTGAAAAGAAAAATATTATTTCACCACCCTAGAAACCTCAGGCACCAAAGAGGCACCTTAGTCTTAAAACTTCCAGGTCAAGCTCACCGAAAAGTTGCGTGGAGCAATGGGGTTGACGCTGTTGTCGTCGTGAACATTGTACGACAAGACGTTGAAAATGTTCGCCAATTTGGCGCGCAGCGCAAATGTGGAAAAATTGTACCCGGCGGTGGCGTCAAACTGGAAGTAATCGGCTATCTCGGTAATGCGGTAGGCATCGTTGGCTACCTGCACCCGGGTAGATCTGCCCGCATACCGTGTGCCGATGTACGCAGAAACAAAACCGAGGTTCAATCCTTTTAGCTTGCCCTCCCCCACGGCGTACTGCACACTTGCATTGGCTGTGTGGTTGGGATTGTAGCGCAAGAGGCTGCCAACCACATAGGTATTGCTTTTTATGTATTTGGTTTCATTAAAACTATACCCAGCGATGATGATCAGGTTTGAGGTTAAGCGGGCTGAAAAGTCTACTTCAACACCACGGCTGCGTACCGCTCCGGCCAATTCCTTGATGTAGGTATAGGTATTGCCGTTGACCAGTGAATTTTGAGCCAATTTATCATTGTCAATCCGGTAAAGGGTAATGTTGGCAGAAGCTCTTCCTTTGAACAATTCATTTTTTACCCCAACTTCATACTGATCAATGATGGAAGGCGGTAGGACTTTTCCTTCAATATCAACCCCGGTATTGAAGCTGAAAGAATTGGAATAACTGACAAAGGCGGATTGATTGGAATTGGGTTGAAAAACAATACCCAATCGTGGTGAAAAGGCTCCTTCTCTGGGCGAAGGAGTGGTGGTTAATTGCCCTTCGGCAGTGGTTACGTTGCTTTCCAGTTTTTGGCTGGAATACCGGATGCCCGCTAATGCTTTAAATTTTGTACTCAAGGCAATCAAATCCTGGATAAAAACGCCATAACGGCTGGTCGGGTTATCCGAGAAATTCCCTTTCTTCAAGGTAGGGATATCATTGCGGCTGTTGGAAGGCAAATCTTCAAAAATATTGACTACATCGTAGCCATTCAGTTGGGCGTATTGTTGGGTTTGTTGTACAAAGTGATCCGTATCAAAACCCAACAGAAGTTGATGGCTGATCCGGCCAGTGTTGAAAGTTCCATTGACATCACCTTGAACAATGAAATAGTTGTCGGTAGAGGCATTGCGCTGGATGTTGCGGGTCCAGAGTCCGTCCGCCTTGATTAGAGTTCCCTGATTGGGGCGAGTAGTACCAAAAACTTCTTGTTCGGTATCGCGGTAAGCCGAAGACAAATTCAATTTCCACTTGTCGTTGAAGCGATGAGTCAGTGTAGCCGTGCTGGACCATTGTTTGCTATCGACATAGCCCCATTTTACGCCCAGGAAGCGGTCGCGGGGATAATCGGGAATCACTTCGTAGTTGACGATCCCCGCGCCAAAATCGGGGGTGCGGCGATCATCCAGGTAATCCCCTTCCAGCAATAATTCGGTCTTTTTGCCCAATTTAAACAGCAAAGAAGGGTTGATGTACACCCGTTCGGAGCTGACGTATTGCCGGAAGCTGTTGGCGCTTTGGTAGGTACCATTCAGGCGGAAAGCTACTTTTTCGCCTTTACCAATGCCGCCGTAGATGTCGAAGTTGGGCTTGAGCAGTCCAAAACTCCCTAAGCGCAGCCCCACTTCACCTCCAAAGCCAAATTTGGGCTTTTTGGTCACCAGGTTCAACACCCCACCGGGGGCTACGTTGCCAAACAACAAGGCCGCGCTGCCTTTTAATATTTCGACCCGTTCCAGGCTGCTCAATTCCGGCAACATGGAATTGACAAAGCGGGTGCCATTTTTGAAGGTATTGTTGCTGCCATAGGCAAAGCCGCGGCCCGCGATTTCTTCCTGGTAGCCTCCGGTTGCGCCCATCACGTATACCCCATTGGTGTTCATCAATACATCCTGCATGGTCAAGGCCTGCTGGCTTTCCAGGGTTTGGCGATCCAGGGTTTGAAAACTCATGGGCAGGTCCATTTGCCGGGCGGCCATTTTACCAATCGAGGTGATTCTTTCGTTTTGCGTCACATACCCCTTGATGACAATTTCCTTGAGGGTTTCGGCATTTTCAAAAAGCTCCAGCGACAAGTTGAGCACTTTACCGGCTTCCACGTCTACGCTTTGGGTCAGGGTTTTGTACCCAATGTAGGAAGCAACCAAGGTATACGCACCCGCTTTCACTTCGGGAAAAACAAAACTGCCGTTCAAATCCGAGGATACCCCCTGCTGGATTTCGCGGAGTTGAATGTTGACAAAGGCCGATGCTTTGCCTTCACTGTCGGTAACCGTGCCACGAATTTCCCCGCTTTGGGCACCAAGGAAAGTGGACAAAAACAAAAAGGATATGGCAAGTACAAATGCTGTTCTCATGTCGAGTCTTTTATTTATTTAGACCAATCATAAATAATGACGCAAATGTAAAAGCATGAGACAAGCTGTACAATACCGAAGTTGCGGTTTGGGGCTGTAAATGTTAGGTAGCGTTTACCTAGGATTAGGTAGGTGGTGACTAGCTAAAAACGGACAACAGTGTTCAATGCTGGACGATTTTGCGCTTGCGTTTGTTTTTTAAATAGCTAATAATTAATCAATTATACAATTGGCATGGAAATTGGCCTCTACTTTTGAATATAAACTTAAGACGATGTTGAAAAACGACTTCAAATTTGCCTTGCGCAACCTGGCCAAGAACAAAATTTTTACGTTGATCAACCTGGCGGGGCTTGCGCTTAGTTTGGTTTGTTGCATCTTATTGGGCTTGTACGCCTATGCAGAGATGACCTATGATCAGTTCCATCCGAAACACGATCAAATTTTTCGGATCAACAAAATGGTCACCGAAACCAATAAAACGCCGGAAAAACACAGCATCACCTCGGGGAGCCTTGCCCCCGAATTGTTGAAAGAGGTACCGGAAATTGAGTACGCGGTACGTTTGCGGCCCTGGTTCAATGAGATGGTGGTGCGCCACGAAAACACCCAGCAAAAATTCAACGATGTGGTGTACGCGGATGCTGATTTTTTCCAGGTCTTTGGGTTTAAACTCCTGCGTGGAGATCGAAAAAGGGCTTTGTCCGAACCCAATACGGCGGTCATCACCGAGGCAAAAGCCAAATTGTTCTTTGGTGACGCCGACCCCCTGGGCAAAACCCTGGTAGTGCTCAACGAAACGCCGGTCACCATCACGGGGGTCGTAGAAGATGCCCCTTACAATTCTCACCTCAAATATGAGTTACTGGTCTCCTGGGGAACCACCACCACCGGTACAAACCTGGACTATTTCAGCTGGATGAACAACTGGATTACCCAGGTGGTGCACACTTATGTTATGGCACGTAAAGATGCTGACCTGCCATTGTTGGAGTCCAAAATTGCCGCTGTTTTTAATAAAAATTTGCCAGAAAGAAAAGAGCAATACAAGCATTACCTTCAGCCAATTGATCAGGCATATCTCGGCTCGGCGGATGTGAAGTTTACGGAGAGTTTTAAATCGAACAGCGATAAAATCGTGTATGTCCTGATCGGGATTTCCATTTTTATTTTGCTGATCGCCTGTTTCAATTTTATCAATTTGTCTACTGTAGCCGCATTAAAAAGAATCAAGGAAATTGGCATGCAAAAAGTGCTGGGGGCAGCCCGGCAGCAATTGATTGTCAAATATTTTACGGAATCCTCTCTGGTCTGTGCAGCCGCTTTTGTACTGGCTCTGCTGCTGATTTCCTGGTTGATGCCCGCTTTCAATCAGCTTGCGCACGCGCAACTGGCCTTGTCCCAACTTTTTGATCCCCAAATTTTGGGGGCCTTGTTTGCTTTTTTTGCGCTGGTCAGCCTGATGGCAGGCCTGTACCCGGCCTTTTTCCTGACCCGTTTTCAAGCCCTTGAGGTATTTAAAAGTGGCAGCAAAATGGGCAAAAGTGTCTGGCTGCGCCAAACCCTCGTTGTGACTCAATTTACTTTGTCTACCATGTTGATCATCGGGATGATTGTCATCAATGGCCAGATCAATTTTTTGGTGGAAAAAGACCTGGGTTTTGACCAGGAGCAACAGGTCATCATTCAATTGACCGACACTGGCATGGAGCCCAAGGCCAAAGCTTTTGTGTCGGAGCTGGAAAACTTTGAAGGAATCGAAAAATTGAGCCTGAGTGCCCGCGTTCCCGGGCAAGGCTACATGGGCTTTGGCATCATTCCGGAAGGTTTCAGCGAAAAGGACAATTTGATGGCCGGAATCGGGCAATCGGACGCCAATTACACCTCCACGTACAACATCCCAATGGTTCAGGGGCGCTTTTTTTCCAAAGATTTCCCCTCCGATACCTTCAACTCTATCGTGATCAACGAGGCCATGGTGCGCTACCTGAACTGGGATCAGCCGCTGGGGAAAAAGTTTGAAATCATGGGTGAGCGCAAAGGGATTGTGATCGGAGTGATGAAAGATTACAATGTGGCTTCTCTGCGGGAAAGTATTCAACCTGCTGCTTTTATTTTGAAAGACAACCCCTTGTATTTGACCATCAAAATAAAAACGGGAAAAATCAAAGAAACCCTGGCTTTTGCAGAAAACACCTGGAAACGTTTTGAAAGCAAACATCCCTTTGGGTATTATTTTTTGGACGAACGACTCCGGGAGTATTACGTGTCCGACATCCGTTTGTTGAAGGTGATCAGCATTTTTGCTGGGCTGGCCATTTTTATTGCTTGTTTGGGACTCTTTGGTCTGGCCACTTTTACCGCCGAAACCCGCACCAAAGAAATTGGCATCCGCAAAGTGCTCGGGGCGAGTGTGACGAGTGTGGTGGCTTTGATTTCGCGAGATTTCCTCAAGCTGATTTTGCTGAGCATTGTTGTGGCCACTCCTCTGGCCTGGTATGGTTTGAGCCAATGGCTGGAGGATTTTGCCTACCGGATCGAAATTCGTTGGTGGATGTTCTTGCTGGCGGGAGTGTTGGCGGTGGGTATTGCTTTTTTGACGATTGGTTTTCGGAGCCTCAAAGCAGCCTTGGCGAACCCGGTGAAGAGTTTGCGCTCGGAGTGAATCGCATACTGAGGTGAATCTTTAGTGCCTTAGGTTTCTTAGGTGGTGAAAAAGAAAAATCTTCACCACCTAAGGAACCTAAGTAGGGAGATTACAAGCGGACGGAAAACTCGAATTCCCGCGTAGTGCCATCCGTATACTGCACCTTGTACTTATAGGCCATTTTCCGTAGGTCCTTGCCTTTCAGCTTTTTCTGAAATGCCTCAAATCCTTCGTAATCGTACATTCTGCGGCCATCCGAGGACATTTGGTAAAATTCCGCTGCCGTGTAGGTTTTTTCGAATTTCATATAAACAGGCTCGGCTTTGCGCCCTGCCAAGGTGGCGATTCTGGACAAAGTCAGTTGCTGTACCGTTTTACTGGAATCCACCCTGGCCCCTACAAAAGCCGACTGGGGCAAGGCTTGTACTTCCAGGCCTTCCGGGTGCTGCTGGTAATAGGCTTCTACCGTTGTGGTCCATAGTTCGTCTTTGTCGCCCGGGCCAGGAATGGCAATCCCTACCTCGGCGGTATGCAGGAGGATGTAGGTATTCAGGATGTCGTGCCGCTTCAGGGCCAGGCTTTTGTCGGGAGTGGCCTCCAACATGTGGCTGTGGACTTCCACCTCGGTCAGGTGTTGTCCCATGGGTACCTGGGCCAAATCGAGCACAAGTTCCTGGTCCTGCAACTCATTTTTGACCAGCGGCCCCGTGCCAGTAAGCCGGAAAATGGCGGAATCGATGGCGGCAGGGTGCAAATTTTGCAACTGTACGCGCAATTCTCCTTGTTGAGCATTGAGGTAAATGGACTCGTACTGTTC
Organism: Haliscomenobacter sp.; assembly: GCF_033763495.1. GTDB lineage: Bacteria > Bacteroidota > Bacteroidia > Chitinophagales > Saprospiraceae > Haliscomenobacter. The sequence continues at coordinate 8,715 of NZ_JANRKL010000223.1, forward strand.
AGCGCAAGAGACGAAGTTCAGGGACAATGCCAGCAGCATTGCCAGGTGTGTTGGTTTCATCGTGGCAGAGTTAAAAAGGACTAAAAAAATTTAAAAGGACTGAGTTAACCCTTAATAAACCTGCCGAGGTTACTTTCTGTTTGCGAAAAGGGGGGATGATTTTTATCAGGTTTGAATCTCTGTCAAGTTTTTCAGCACCTAAAAAACTGAAAGCACCGAAGAGGCACCTCAGGGGAGCCACGGCTATCGCTCAATCAATACTGCTTGAGCGATTGGCCATTTTCCTTTTTCAACAAAGGCTCTTTTAGCAGCTCTAAAAACTCCAGCGTGTGATCGAGGCTGCGCAGTACCCGTACATTTTGTGGTGCGGTCACTTTTTGTGCTACTACTTGATAACCTGAAAGCAAGACCTGGCAATCGGGGAAGGTTTCCGCCAGCTTGTCTACGTATTTTTGCACGGGTTCTTTGGCGAAGGTTTCGCTGATCATGGTAAAAATAAAATCCGGCTTATGGACCTTGCAGGCATCACGCAGGTCGGTCACGGAAATGTCCTGCCCCAGGTAGAGTACCTGATTCCGGCGCGACTTGAGGATATAATGCATAAAAAGCAAAGTCAATTCCTGCTTTTCCCCTTCAGGCAAATAGATGATGAATTTTTTGGTTTGTTTGCCCTGTGGGAACGGCTCCTGATCTATGGCGACAATGATTTTTTGGCGGATGAGGTAACTGATGAAATTTTCCTGTACCGGGTTGATGGAACCAGTTAGCCAAAGTACGCCCAACTTATCCAAAAAAGGGTATATCACCTCCAGCATGGTTCGTTCGAAACCCAGTTGCTGGATGTTCATCGTGACAATGCGGTCGAACTTTTGCTCATCCATTTCGATCATCGAAAGGGTGAGGGCGTCGAGTTGGGTGCTGTACTCAAAGTTGATTTCGGCGATGGCTGCCACCTTTTCCGCTACCGCTTGCCGCGACATTTTGGCAATCTTGGAAATTTTGATCCCGTTTTTATTGAGCAGGGAAACATTGAGCAAAAACTTGAGGTCTTCATCCTGATAGTAGCGGATATTCGTTTTGGTGCGCTTAGGAGCTATGACTCCATAACGTTGCTCCCAGATGCGGATCGTGTGCGCTTTGATCCCTGAGAGTTTTTCCAAGTCGCGAATCGAATATACAGCCACTTGTTAAGGCGTTTTTTTTCAGTGAATTACAAAATAGATAAAGCGTTTGAATGCATTTTTTATTTTACAAATTAGCTAACATCAGAACGCTTAAAATGTTTAGGATTTTGACAAATTACTGTCGTCTGTTTTCACTCCTGCGTTAAAGAGAGTGCAATATGGATTAAATTACTAACTTTAGCAGGTTTAAAAAATTATCCAAAACAATCATTATGAAGTGGATTAAGACTCTACTTTTTTTCTCGTTCATGGCTTGCCTTGCCCAGCAGGTTTACGCTCAAGCTAATCCCTGTATTTATACGCTGGACTTAAAAGATCAACTTGGCGATGGCTGGAACGGTGCCCAACTTGAGGTACGCATCAACGCCAAGGCCACAGTATATACCCTGACCAACGGGGGCGCTGCCCGCCACTTTTTGACCTTGAACAATGGCGACAGCTTGCGGCTTACCTACAAGCCTGGCCCTTTTGATCTGGAAGTAGGGTACTCCCTGCTGAATCAGGAAGGAAAAGTAGTGTACACCACTGGCACCGCCAACCCGCTTGCGGGTGTGGTTTTGCGCGATACGGTGGCTTGTCCTACTTGTGCGCCTCCACCAGGACCCAGTGTCACCTTTGAAGATGTACGTGCTTTTACCAGCCAGTTGAGCTGGGTGGGCAACGTGGCCGGAAGGTCTTATTTGCTGGAGTACGGCCTGAAAGGATTTGCGCCAAATAAAGGGCTGGGTACCGTGGTACGGACGACCGCAACCCGTACCATTTTGCGCAACCTCAAGGAAAACACCAGCTACGATTTGTACCTGAGTGGGATTTGTAGCAACCCTGCCGATACCAGTCTGGTACTTGGGCCTTTTGCCTTCAAAACCCGTTGGGCGGTCGATTTGGGCATTTCTGGCATCGAAGATCCCATTACCGATTGTGGCCTGGAATCTGGAGATACCGTGAGGGTCCTGATCCACAATTATGGTGGCGAGCCACAGTCTCTGGTCCCCTTTAAATATGCGGTAAATGGCATGCCTGTACCGATTAGTATGCCCAAAGATGGGGTATATACCGGGGTGGTTGGCCGCGACAGTTCGGATGTAGCCGAATTTGACAATCCCTACTCTTTTCCTCCGGGCGACTACGTGATCGATGCCTGGACCGAGATGAAAGGGGATAGTGTGATCGACAACGATACCCTGCGGTATACTTTTACAAGTTTGCCTACCATCAACACTTATCCTTATTCCAATTTGTTGGAAGACCGCTTCACGGGCTGGACCGTGGATCAAAGCAGCGTCAATGCCAGCTGGCAATTGGGTACCCCCAACAAACGCCAACTCAATCAGGCTTTCAGTGGTTCGCAGGTGTGGGCCACCAAACTGAGTGGCAGTTACAATAGCAGCGAAGTGTCTTACTTGTCTTCTCCCTGCTTCAATTTTTCCCGCCTGACTGCTGATCCAGTCCTGACTTTTGCCCTTCAGCTGGACATGGAGGGTTGTTGCGACGGGCTCTGGGTGGAACTCAGTACCGATGGTGGGCAATCCTGGGCCAAACTGGGCGACAATACCAGTGGCATCAATTGGTACAACAACGTTACCCGTCAAATCTGGAGCAACAATGGTGGTACGCGGGGTTGGTTTACGGCTTCACATCCGCTACCTGGTACGGCTACGGCACCCGATGTACGTATCCGTTTTGCTTTCTTGTCTGATTTTGCCAACAACCTGGAAGGTGCCCTGATTGACAACATTCAAGTGCATGTTCCTACCCGGGATTTGTTGGCCCTGAGTGTGCGCAATACCAGTGCGGATCCTTGTGGCAATGCTGCCGATCAATTGTCCTTTTCCATTGGCAACCTGAGCCGCAACAATGCAACCAACTTCAGTGTGGCCTACCGCATCAACAATGGCCCAGTGGTGACTGAAAGCGTAGGGGGCTTTACCCTGCTGCCCAATGCCAAAAATGCTTATACTTTCCGGGGTACGTTCAACTCGGCTACTCCTGGTACATACAACATCAAGGCCTGGATTGTGGGGGATGTACAAGCAGCCAATGATACCGCTTATTTTACCTTCAATTCGGCTTATCCGGTACCTTTTGGAGAAGACTTTGAAAGGGGCGGTATTCCGCAGGATTGGAGCATCGATGCGGATGCAGTGGTGGTCCAGGATCGGGGCAACAGTAGTTTTACTTTGTCGGACAACCTATTCAGTGGCGATGCCAGCTTGCGGGCTACTACGCCCACCTTTGGCCCGATCGCTGCCAACGACAGCCTTACTTTTGACTACCGCTATGTAAACATTTCCGGAAATGACATCACTGCGACCACATTGACGGGCAATGATCGCCTGGACGTGTTCATATCCACCGATTGTGGTCGTACCTTTGTGTTGTTGCAGTCCATCACGGCTGCCAACCATGTGGCCTCAACACAACTGAAGCGAGTGACGGTGAAACTGGGGGCATATGCCAACCGGTACATCCAGATTCGCATTGCTGCAACCTGGGGCGGGGGCAATTACTGGATTGACCTGGACAACATCAATATGCTGCGTTGTGCAGCCAAACTGAATCTGAGCACCACCATCCGCAATGCCACTGGGGCAACCATGCGCAATGGCTCGATTGTGGTACGCGGGGATGCCAATGGAGCACCTTACAAATACAAATGGGCCACTGGTTCAACGGCTTCCCAGATTACCCAGGTGCCACCCGGGCTCTACAGCGTCACTGTGACGGATCGTTTTGGTTGTAGCTCTGCGCTGGACCTAACGGTGAACTTTACGGTTTCTGCTCGTGATCAGGAACTGCCCATAGAAAAACTGAGCCTGGCCCCCAATCCAACTTACGATCAAACGCTGCTGCGGGTGCAACTCCGGGAAAGAGCAGATTTGAAAATACAGCTGATCAGTCCGATTGGGCAAGTGCTGCGGCAAGTTCAATTGAGCAGTGTGCAGCAGGCCGATGTGCCGATCAATCTGGCGCAATTGCCCGCCGGGATGTACTTTGTACGTTTGGAGGCAGGTGGTAGGCAACGAGTGGAAAGAGTTGTGAAGTTTTAAATAAAAAACATGAGTCATCCCGAATTTTTGGGATGACAAACCGCGGAGCGATTAGATTTATGCCCGATTTTGACTTTTCAAAAATTCGGGATGACTCATGTTTATTCGGTACTATGTGAACTTTACAAATTCAGAATTTTCCAGTAAATTTGAAGAGGAAATTGATTCATTGACTCAAGCAAACGAACCAATGGGCATCCAGGAAGCAATTAGAACTGAGTTATTGAAAATTGGCAAAGCCGAAGGCATTGAAGTTGGCAAAGCCGAAGGCATTGAGATTGGCGAAGCACTTGGCGAAGAAAAAGGACTGAAATTTGCAATCGCACAGTTGCTCCTAAAGGGTTTCTCCGAGGAGCAAACAGCCGAATTGTTGAGCGTGACCCTCGAAAAGGTAAAGGAAGTAGCCGCCGAAATTGCGGAAGGCAATATTCCCCATTTGAGTAGTGAAGAGGAATAGGCCAGCAAGCTTGTTTAAGTTTACTGGCCCCAGGCAACCTAATCCCTTCCACCTGAGCCCCAAAACCTAAACAAGCCTCTAATCTACCCTATCATCTTTTCCAACTCAAAAAACTCCAATTCCTGGGCCACCACTTCAAATTTTTCATTGTGTTTGAACGGGATCACCTTCCCCGTTTTTTGATAACCATGCCGCTCGTACCAAGCGATCAGTTCTGGCCTCACCGAAAACACGGTCATAAAAATGCTGCGACAATTTTTGGCCAAAGCCAATTCATCGGCCGCTTTCAACAATTTTTTTCCCAATCCTTGTGCCTGTAAAGCCGGCGATACCGTCAACATTCCCAGGTAAAGCCGATCTTGCTGCTGTTGCAAACGCATGCAGCCGATTATTTGACCTTCTTCGTTGGTGTATTTCAGAAAAGTGGTTGCAGGATCGTTGATGACCTCCGCGAGGTTGTCTTCATCTGTGCGCAGCCCTTGGATCAGGTCTGCCTCGGTCGTCCAACCCTGTTTAGAACCCTCACCCCGGTAGGCACTGTTGATCAGTGCTACCAAGGCTGGAATGTCTTGATTAGATGCAATTTCGATCATGACAAAGAGAATTATTCAGCCCAATCGGTGTGGAAAATACCCGCCCGGTCGGTGCGTTCGTAGGTGTGTGAACCAAAAAAGTCGCGTTGCGCCTGGACCAAATTCAGTGGCAAACGAGCACTGCGGTAGGCATCAAAATAAGCCAAACTGGCTGACATGGCAGGCACTGGGATGCCACTGCTGACGGCAGCAGCTACCACTTTGCGGATGCCCGTTTGAGCTATTTGTAATGCCTTGGCCAATTCAGCATCGAGCAACAAATTGGGCAGTGCCGGATTGTTTTGGTAAGCCTTGCGGAAATCCTCCAACATGGCAGCCCGAATGATACAACCACCGCGCCAGATGCGGGCCACGGTTTCCAGGTTCAGGCCATATTTGTATTCATTGGAAGCATCGGTCAATTGCGCCATGCCTTGGGCATAAGTGACCATGAAGCTGAAGTACAAGGCCTGTTCTACGGCAGCAGCCAGGGAGGCTGCATCTTCATTGATGGCTTGTGCCGGGCCGTAAATTTGTTCAGCAGTTACCCGCTCTGGTTTTAGTGCGGAGAGCTCGCGCAGGGTTACCGCCATATCGATGGTTGGCACAGGGATGCCCAGGTCCATGGCGTTTTGGGAAGTCCATTTGCCAGTCCCCTTTTGTTTGGCTTGATCGAGGATCATGTCCACCAGTTTTTGGTCGCTCAAATGATCATCGACGGAAAAGATATGGGCAGTAATTTCGATCAAAAAAGATTGCAAACGCCCGGCATTCCAGCCTGAAAAAAGCTCGTGCAAGGCATCGTTGCTCAGGCCTGCCCCCCGTTTGAGTACATCGTAAGCTTCCGAAATGATTTGCATCAGGCCATATTCAATGCCATTGTGCACCATTTTTACATAGTTGCCCGAAGAGCTTGCCCCCAGGTAAGCGACACAGGGATCACCCTTTACTTTGGCAGAAACGGCTTCTAAAATTGGTTTTACCATTTCGTAAGCCTCAGCGTCGCCACCTGGCATGATGCTGGGACCAAAACGGGCGCCATGAGAGCCCCCCGATACACCAATTCCCATAAAATGAATGCCTTTGGCACTCAGGTAGGTCTCGCGGCGATTGGTGTCGGCGAAAAAAGAGTTGCCACCATCAATGATCAGGTCGCCCCTTTCCAGCAAAGGCAACAAACTGTCGATCACTGCATCAACGGGGCCACCTGCCGGAACCAGCAACATGACTTTCCGGGGCTTTTTTAGCCCAGCGACAAATTCCTCTTTGGCCGTGGTCCCTTTGACGGGCTTACCAGCACCTTCTTCCTCAAGGGCATTGGCTTTGGCCATATCGGTGTCGAGGCCGATGGCTGAAAACCCATGATCTGCTACGTTGAGGATAAAATTGCGGCCCATTACTCCCAGGCCTACCATGCCGAAGTCGAATTGCTGTGACATAAAATATGGAATGATTTTAGGCGGGCAAGATACTACATTGTCCCTAGATTAGAAGAAACAATCTCTCAATCAAAGATGTTGGCTCAAAATATTTGCTTCTGCTGCCGTATCTTTGTAGCAGTTTTAACCTGTGTTTCACCCAAGCGAATTGACATGAAAAAAACGGATAATCATATTTTGGTGATTTTCGGTGCCTCTGGCGATTTGACCGAACGAAAACTCATCCCCGCCGTATTCAATTTACATTGCCGCGGTTTTTTACCCGAAAACTTTGCGGTGGTAGGGGTAAGCCGCTCGGCATTTACGGATGAGGCTTACCGGCAAAAGGTCGTTTTTGACAATGAACACCTCAAGGACGTAGGTGGAAACGGCGACCGGGCCAAGTTTGCCAAGCGCATCTTCTACCACGCGATGCAAACCAACAACCCTGCTGATTATCCTGCCTTCAAGGAGCACCTTCAACAGCTCAATGCGGAGTGCAACACGGATGACAACTACATTTTTTACCTTTCTACTCCGCCCAGTTTGTACGAAGTTATTCCGCGGAGCCTGGCCGAAGTAGGCCTGAACGAGGAGGCTGATGGCTGGAAAAGATTGATCATTGAAAAACCTTTTGGGTACAATCTGGAGACAGCGCTCGATCTCAATCAAAAATTACTGCAATATTTCAAAGAGTCCCAACTCTACCGCATCGACCATTACCTGGGCAAAGAAACGGTTCAGAATTTGCTGATCACCCGGTTTGGCAATAGCATTTTTGAACCCATCTGGAACCGCAACTACATTCACCACATTGAGGTAACTGCAGCGGAAACAGTAGGGGTTGAAAAACGTGGTGGGTATTACGACGGCTCCGGAGCGATGCGCGATATGGTCCAGAATCACCTGCTGCAATTGGTGGCATTGGTGGCCATGGAGCCTCCGGTGCAATCTTCTGAAGCCAGTATTCGCAATGAGCGGATGAAATTGTTCCAATCGCTCCGCCCCTTATCCAATGAAGACATTCTGAAAAATGTCATTCGGGGGCAATACACCGGATCGCACATCAACGAAGAGTTGGTGCCGGGTTACCGGGATGAAGAGGGGGTTGCGCCAGATTCCCGTACCGAGACCTATTTTGCCATGAAGTTTTTCATCGACAACTGGCGCTGGTCGGGGGTTCCATTTTACATTCGTACAGGCAAACGCCTGCCGACCCGGGTCACCGAAATCGTGATCCATTTCAAACCTACTCCACATCACTTGTTCAACAAGGGCAATGGTTTGCCCAATACAGAAAATATTCTGGTCATCCGGATCCAGCCCAACGAAGGGATTCTGCTCAAGTTTGCCATGAAAATTCCCGGGGCAGGATTGCAAGCTACGGATGTCAACATGGACTTCCATTACAGCGACCTCACCGATGCCTACATTCCGGAAGCCTACGAGCGTTTGTTGCTCGACTGCATCCAGGGGGATGCTACTCTTTACGCACGGGGTGACGCTGTGGAAGCGGCCTGGGAATTTGTTGATCCGATCCTGAAAGCCTGGGAAAGCAATCCCGACATCAAAATATACGGCTATCCCGCTGGCACCTGGGGCCCGGAACATGCCGATGACTTGATCGACGGGGAAAACATCACCTGGCGTTATCCTTGTAGCAATCTAACGGAAGACCTGATTTACTGCGAGCTGTAAAAAATATTGCGGAATATTGTACTGCCACAAAGACACTAAGACACTAAGAATGCTCTTGCTTAGTGTCTCCGTGCCTTTGTGGCAAAAAACTCAATAGGCAAAAATAAACCGCAAATGAAAATACACCTAAAAGCCTGTTCACGCATTCTCCCTGGTTTAGCCGTTTTATCTCAAGATTTGGAAAAACGAAGTGGCCTTGCTCAAGGCTGGGCTGAAAAAAATACCGGAGTGCAGTCCCGCTATTGGGCCAATCCTACGGACAACATCACCTCAATAGCGGCAGCGGCACTCCAGCAGGCGCTCGATGAAGCGGAAATGACTAGTGCGGAGCTAGATTTGTTGCTTTTTGCCGGTGCTTCCTTCGATCACCCCATCCCTCACAATGCCTGTCTGATCAAACAGGCATTGGATCAAAATGAGGCTGATTTTCCCTGTTTTGACGTGGATGCCACTTGTTTGAGCTTTTTGCACGCCCTGGACATTGCGCACCTTTACCTTCAGCACCGGGGCTTAAAGCGGGTGGCCATTGTTTCCGCCGAAATACCCTCCAGAGCACTCAATCCCGCTGATGCAAAAACGTACACCTTGTTTGGAGATGCGGCCGTAGCGGTTATCCTGGAAGCCAATGATGCCATAGGTTACCTGCCGGCGCCAGCCTATTTCATCAACCAATCTGCGGGTGCCCAATTGGCCATCGTCCCAACCGGGGGCAGCAAGCGGCGGGGCTCAGAACCTGACACCGATCCCAATTCTTTCTTTTTTCAAATGAATGGCCGCCAACTGATTTCAATGACGCTGCGTTACCTGGATGATTTTTTGATCAACCTGGAGCAACAAACGGCACAAGCCCTTCCACACTATGATTACATCGTACCCCATCAGGCCAGTAAATTTGGCAACGAATATTTCATGCAACGCTATGGTTTGACCGAGGCTCAGGTGGTGAACACCCTAAACCTTTATGGCAACTGTGTTTCCGCATCCATACCCCTGGGTTTGTATGAGTTGTATGCGCAAAACAAATTGCAAAAAGGGAAGGATGTACTGCTTATTGGCACCGCAGCCGGGCTTTCGATTGGGGCCATGCGATTAAAGTTTTAATTTTTTCCAAACCTTTACGTTAGGTATATCCGTCTAGCTATAAAAAAAATCCGATATGAAACAATTGAGCTTGTTGAGCATCCTTTGCCTTTTGCTGGGTGCTTTTTCCTGTTCCGAGCAAAAAGGTGATGATTTGTCTACTCCTGGGTTGGCAGAATTAGGGGATATAGACCACTTTGTATTCGGCACTTATTATGGACATTGCCTGGGGAATTGTACCCACACTTTTATGCTGAAAGCGGATGGCTTATTTGCCGACAAAGTAGATCGGGGTTACCCAGAGCCGGGTATGGAATTTGAAGACAAGTCTCTGTCCAAAGAAGACATTGAGCTGGCTACCAAATTATTGAAAGATTTCCCGGAGGAGCTGTATAAGGAAGAGGGCGAAATCCTGGGTTGCCCGGATTGTGCAGATCAAGGTGGCTTTTACCTGGAGATCCAGATTGGCAAAAGTGCCCCGCGGGTTTGGCGCATCGATACGGATGACAGCCGCATTCCCGCTTATTTGAGTGCGTATACTGCAAAGGTGCGCAAAGCCGTGGAAGAATTGGAGAAGTAAGGTAAAAGGGCTATTGGCCGTTCTTCGGCAGAATAGGAGTCATCCCAAAAATTCGGAATGACTCCTATTTCCAAATATTCACCACGCTACTCACTCCGCAACGACTTCACCGGATTGGCTAGTGCTGAGCGCACACTCTGCACACTCACGGTCAAAAAGGCAACAGTCACCGCAATCAGCCCTGCCAGCACAAAAACCCACCACTGAATTTCAATTCTATAGGCGAAATCCTTCAGCCATTGATTCATCAAATACCAGGCGATAGGGGAAGCAATACAAATGGAAAGCACCACCAGGATGATAAAATCTTTGGCCAGCAAGCCCGTCAAACTGCCCACACTTGCCCCCAATACCTTGCGAATCCCAATCTCCTTCATGCGTTGTTCCGCCGCAAAAACCGACAAACCAAATAAGCCCAGACAAGAAATGAAAATAGCCACCAGGGTAAAGGTACCGATGATGTCGGAGAAAGTCTGTTCTGCCTGATAGAGCTTGGCTACTTCCTGGTCCAAAAAGGTATATTCAAAAGGAATTCCTGGAAACAAATCACTCCAGATTTGTTGAGCTTTTTGTATAAAATCGGGGTAATTCGTGCTAGTAACATCGGTAATGACCTGGGGCAAAGATTCGGGCGGAGACACCAATACCATGTAAGGAACCACCTTTTCAGACATCCGCTCAAAGTTGATGTCTTGCATTACTCCGATGATGGTAAACTGAAACTGTTCGCCATCCCCCCGATCGCTGCGCAAAACCATACCGGGGGCTTTTTCCATGGGAATATTCATCGTTTTGAGTACCGTTTCATTCACGATGACTTTGGCGGTAGTTTGATCGCGGGAAGTATCTCTGGCGGTAAAATTGCGACCGGCCAATAGTTTTACCTTCAAGGTGCTCAGGAATTTTTCATCGGTAAAAGCAAAACGGATGACCGTTGTGCTGTTCATGTCTTCTCCATCCTTGTACATTGAGATGTCGTTGGGCACAAACTGCCCTGGATAAGCCGACATGCCAGTTACGCCTGCAACTTCGGGCAGCGCCGCCAATCGATTGCGGAAGGCTCCCAATTGCGGACGTTTATCATTGGCCCGAATGGGGAAGACAACTTTTTGGTTTTTTTCAAAACCCATGTCCTCTGCCAGTAGGTAATTCAACTGCCGCTGGATGATGACCGCTCCAATGATCAAAACCGAAGAAATTACAAATTGACTCACTACCAATACCTTGCGAAAATTGATGGCCCCTCTGGATGCCTTGGTATCCCGCATGCCTCTAAAAATGCTCAAGGGATTAAAAGAAGAAAGGTAAAAAGCCGGGTAACTGCCCGCAACCGCCCCGGTCAGCAACACCAAACCCAGGATAATGCCCCAGGTAGACCAATCCTGCGTCAATTGCAAACTCAGGGATGCTCCTGTGATCTGGTTGAGCAAAGGCAACAAAAGCCACATCAGTGGCACAGCCAAACCTACTGCGATCAGGGTCATCAACATACTTTCGCTCAAAAACTGCCCCATTAGTGAGGAGCGACCGGCACCAACCGCCTTGCGAACCCCTACTTCTTTGGCTCTGCGGGTACTGCGGGCCGTGCTCAGGTTCATAAAATTGATGCAGGCCACCAGTTGAATAAATCCAGCAATCAAAAGCAACATATTCAGGAAGCGCTCGCTGGTGCCTTTGGACATGGCCAAGTCTTCTGCGCTGGTGTGGATGGCCCGTACAGGTTGTAGAAAGAGTTTTTTCTTCATCTTCATTTGGCGCAATTGATCACCACCATTCCGTTCAACAAAGGCAGCCAGTTTTGCTTCAAAAGCCTGAACATCGGTGCCTGGTTTAAATTTGAGGTAACCGTACAAGAAGTTGTTTCCACTCCAGGTGTTGTCGCTGCGCACGTATTCACCGATGCCCCGGGAGTTCATGGGGGTAAAAAAATCGGGCATCAAGTGGCTCCTGCCAAGGGTGCTGTTGAATACCCCGGTGACTTTGTAGGTTTCCTCTTCCACTTGGCCAGTGACCTGCAAGGTTTTGTTCAGTGCATCGGTGGTGTTGAAAAGTTTGATGGCTAGGGCTTCCGAAATGACGATCGACTGGGGTGCATTCAGCGCTTTTTTGGGGTTTCCGGCCAAAAAATGGTAGTCAAAGGTTTCAAAAAAAGTACTGTCCACTACATAGCCGGTATTTTGATAAAAAACCTTGTCGCCCACCTTGAACAGGTAGCGCTCTACCCCAAAAGGTGCCGGATCAACGACCCTAGTGGAATTTTCTATCTCGGGGAATTCTGCTTGCATGGCGGGAATAATCGGAGGTGAGCAGGTCGACATCCGCCGAGGGTCCTTGGTGTCGGGAAATTCCAGTTCTGTAGTTACCCGGTACAGGCGTTTGGCAGCACTGTGGTGTTTGTCGTAACTGCGCTCGTCCTGCACATACAGCAGGATGTACAAACAACAGAGTGTACCAATGGTGAGCCCAAAAATATTGAGCGCAGCGTAGAGGCGGTTTTTGGCCAAATTGCGGATGGCGATGTTGAAATAATTGCGGATCATGGTCGGATGAAATGTCGTGGTGGATGATGGATATGGACTGGGTTTGCGCTTGATGGCAAAGGGTTTGATGAAACCCAATACTTCGAGGATGTATTGAAATTTTGCGTGTTGTACCCCATTTTTTTCTACCTGATAAAAGAACTCCTCGTGCAAATCACCTTGCACGTTTTCCAGCAGGTGTGGAGCACAAAACCACTCCAACAGGCGATCGGCCCAACGGGGTGGTTGCGGCGTAGGTTGTTTGAGCTGACTCATAGACTTGGGTCGGTTTTGGGCTGCTTAATACGATTCCATAAACTGCTGCGTACGGCCTGGATCTCTTCCAGGGTGCGGATGCCGTAAGCGCTGACTTTGAAGAGGCGCTTGCGGCGGCCCCCACGTTCGGCGGTGGGTTCGCCCATTTCGGAGCTGAGCATGCCCTTGTCCTCCAGGCGTTGCAGGGCAGAATGCACCTGATTGAGCCGGAGGGAGCGCCCGGTTTGGGCAATGAGCTCGTGGAGGAGTATCACGCCGTAGGCTTCACCTTCCAGCACTGCGACAGTCAGGAGTACCAATTCTTCAAACTCGCCCAGGTAGGTTCTTTTCATGCAAGGGTATTATATCTATTTTTGCTGAGCAAATGGCGTGCCAATAGCATAAAAATTTGGTTTTGAATTGATTGAAAAAGAAAAAACAAAATAGGTTGTTCGAGATTGGACATTTTTTGTGCGCTTTCGGACGCAAAACCTCATTGCCCTATTTAAGGTCAAACCACTTGTTTTAACACCTCGCTTGAATCATTTCGATTTTTTTCTGTAAATTGCTTTAAAATCTTTTTCAATGACTTATCCTGCTCCAAGCAGCCCAACTTACATTTCTGCCGAACGATTGAGTCGAACTCTCGACTTGTCGCGCTTAGCTTTAAGCGACGATGAGTTTTATAGCTTTTGTATGGACAATCGGCACCTCAAGTTGGAGCGCAACGCAGATGGAACCATTACTGTTATGTCCTTAACGGGAGGAAAAACTGGAGAATACAACTCCGAACTGACCACCGAGCTCACCCTCTGGAAGCGCAAACACGGTGGTCATACCTTTGATTCTTCTACAGGGTTTCGGTTGCCCAATGGAGCAGTTCGTTCACCTGATGCGGCATGGGTCAGCTCCGAACGTTGGCAGAGTTTGAGTGCAGAACAACAACGCAAACACCCACCACTGGCTCCTGATTTTGTGGTTGAACTGATGTCCGAAAGCGACGACCTGCGCGAGGCTCGGCAAAAAATGGGAGAATACATCGACAATGGGGTGCAATTGGCTTGGTTGATCAATCGCGCTCAGGCACAGGTACTAATTTTCAGAATGGATGGTACCGTGGAAAAAGTTGATGGTTTTGAGCAGAGCCTGAGTGGTGAAGGGGTTCTGGAAGGGTTTGAGTTTGATTTGGGGTTGCTGAAGTAAATGTGAAAGGACGGATTAAAGTATGTTATTTCGAATACTGATGTTAATTTAGCTTAGGACTTGTCGATCTTGGAGTCTCTTTTGAGCTTTTTAAATAAATTCGCCAAAATTTCACCTGCCCATCCCGAGTGTGGACTATCTTTCTACCCACAATTCACGACTCATGCAACAAGCACTCGCCCAACTGGCTACACAACTGGAAGGAGAGCTCTATTACGACAGCCTGCTCCGCGCCCTTTATGCTACCGATGGCTCTATTTACAAAGCTTACCCCCTGGCGGTGGCCTTGCCGCGCTCGGTTGCTGACCTCAAAAAACTGGTCGCTTTTGCGCGTGAGCACCAAACTTCGCTCATCCCCCGCACGGCGGGTACCTCCCTGGCCGGGCAATGTGTGGGTGAAGGCATTGTGGTGGATGTGTCCAGGTATTTCAACCAAATTCTGGAAGTGGATACAGCCGAACAAACGGTGCGCCTGCAACCCGGTGTGATCCGCGACGAACTCAATCGGCACCTGCAAGACTTCGGTCTCTATTTTGGCCCCAATACCTCTACCGCCAACCGCTGCATGTTGGGTGGCATGGTGGGCAACAACTCCTGTGGTACCACTTCCATTGTGTACGGCTCTACGCGGGATCATGTGGTGGAATTGCGTTGTGTGTTAAGCGACGGCTCGGAAGCTGTATTTGGCCCATTGAGCGCTGCTGAACTGGAAGCCAAACTTCAACTGGATACCCTGGAAGGCCAGGTGTACCGCCAAATGCTCGCCGAGTTGAGCCCCAGTGAAGTGCAGGAAGAAATCCGCGCCCAATACCCCAAGCCAAGCATCCACCGCCGCAATACGGGCTATGCCATCGACTTGTTGTTGCGCCAGCAGCCCTTCAGCCCCGAGGGTAAACCCTTCAATTTTGCCACGATGCTCTGTGGCTCGGAAGGCACTTTGGCGCTGACTACTGAGATCAAACTGAAACTCGACCCCTTGCCCGACCCGATCGATGTAGTTGTTGCCCCTCACTTTACCAATCTGGACGAAAGTATGCGGGCGGTTTTGGTGGCCATGTCGCACCAGCCTACGGCCTGCGAGTTGATGGACAAAATGATCCTGGATTGTACCAAAGACAACATCGAGCAGGAAAAAAACCGCTTTTTCATCGAAGGTGATCCCGAGGCGGTGTTGATGATCGAGTTTAGGGGCAAAACCCTCCAGGAGGCCGAAGCCAAAGCCGACGCGATGATCCTGGACATGCAGCAGCAGGGCCTGGCCTACCATTACCCCAAAGTGTACGCGCCCCGCAGCAAAAGTGTGTGGGCTTTGCGCGCCGCTGGTTTTGGGGTTTTGTCCAACCTGAAGGGCGTGAAAAAAACCATTGAATTTGTAGAAGATACCGCCGTCGACCTGCCCGACCTGCCCGCCTACATCTCCGAATTTGCGGAGGTGATGAAGCAGTTTGACCAAAAGGTCGTGTACTACGCCCACGCTGGGGCTGGCGAATTGCACCTGCGTCCTTCGGTGAACCTCAAAAGCAAAGAGGGTGTAGCCGAAATGCGCGCCATTGCGGAAGCATCCGCTCATTTGGTCAAGAAATACCGAGGCTCGCTCAGCGGGGAACACGGCGATGGCCGGGTGCGCGGCGAGTTCATCCCGCTGATGATTGGCGAAAACAATTACCAGATCCTGCGCCGCATCAAACAAACCTGGGACCCCCAGCACATTTTTAATCCCGGCAAAATAGTCGATGCGCCGCCGATGGATACCTCCCTGCGGCACGAGCAGGATGAGCCCGAGCGGCACATCGAGACCATGTTTGATTACAGCGATCCGGGCAGTTTGTTGGATGCGGTGGAGAAATGCAATGGTTCTGGCGATTGCCGCAAGTTGTCCTTCTCCGGTGGCACGATGTGCCCCAGCTACATGGCTACCCGCAACGAAAAGGACACTACCCGTGCCCGCGCCAACGCCTTGCGCGAGTTTTTGACCATGAATACCAAGGCGAATCCCTTCGATCACCCCGAGATTTACGAGGCGATGGATTTGTGCCTGTCTTGTAAGGGTTGTAAGTCGGAATGCCCTTCCAGTGTGGACATGGCTACCCTCAAAGCGGAGTTTTTGTACCACTACCAAAAGGCCAATGGTACGCCGCTGCGCAGCCGCGTTTTTGGCAACATCGGCAAAATCAACAAGCTGGCGGCCAGGATGCCGGGCTTGAGCAATGCGGTGTTGGGCAGCAAAGCATTAGGAGGTTTGGTCAAAAAAGTACTGGGTGTGGCTCCTGAGCGCTCCTTGCCACCCGTAGGTCGCAGCCTGCGCAGTTGGTGGAACCGTGAGGGTAAAAAGTTGGCGGTAAACGGCAGGCCGAAAGGCAAAATTTACCTGTTCTGCGACGAATTCACGAATTACAATGACCCGCACATCGGTGAAACGGCCATCAAACTCTTGCTCCGATTGGGTTATCAGGTCGAAATGCCGCAACATCCCGATTCTGGGCGGGCTTATTTTTCCAAGGGCCTCTTAAAAGAAGCGCGGGAGTTGGCCATTGCCAATGTACGTTTGTTCACTCCTTTGCTGAGCGCCGAAACACCTTTGATTGGCATTGAGCCCTCGGCGATTTTGGGTTTCCGCGATGAATTCCCCAAACTGGTGCCCGCTGCCGAGCGGGAAGGCGCCCAAGCCTTGGGGCAACATGTCTTTTTACTCGAAAATTTCCTCTTGCGCGAAGCCCAGGCTGGCCGCATTGGCCCGGATGATTTTACCAATGAGGCCAAAGTGGTAAAAGTGCACGCGCATTGCCACCAAAAGGCTATTGTAGGCGCGGAGGCGACCGCGCAAATTTTGGCTTTGCCCCGCAATTATTCGGTGGAGCTGATCCCATCGGGCTGCTGCGGCATGGCGGGCTCTTTTGGCTACGAAAAAGAGCATTACGAGGTGAGCATGCAGGTGGGGGAATTGGTGTTGTTTCCAGCGGTAAGGGCTGCGGGGGCAGAAGAGATTATTGCGGCACCGGGGACGAGTTGTCGGCATCAGATTTTGGATGGGACGGGAAGGAAGGTGTTGCATCCTGGGGAGGTGCTGTGGGGGGCGCTGAGGTAACCGTCTTACATGGAAACGACCTCCAATTGGGTGTTTTGTGCTTTTGCTCGTTCCGTAATCTGTTCCAATTCAATGGCAGTGGAATCTTCAATCCATTCCTCACCACATTGTGTACATACTAAGGCGGGGACGTTTCGGACGACGATTAGACTAGATTTCAGGTCAAGGGCAAAAGTAGTTGTCCCTTTCTCCACCTTTCCGCTACAGATAAAGCAACATGGCGAAATTGGTTTCATATTTTTTGTGCATAAAGTGGATTGAAGTTACCCTAAAAAAGTGTTCCAATCAAGTTGTGGTTTTGTTTTTTAATCAAAATCTCTTAATTTGTAAAAAACCACCATGCACCTGCTTGAAACAGCAACAGGAATCCTTAGTCCAAACAATTATAGGTGTCAGTATGCATACATGCAATTAATCACTCAGCAAACATAAACGAAAATGAGAATCCTTTTCCTATTTCAACTTTTAATCTTTATGATCCAAAGTGCTCACACCCAATCAATAGAAAATATTGAAAAAGGAATTAAACGAGCGGGATCATTTACTTCCCAAAGGTTATGATTATGTAGTTGGTTATAATGATGATAAATATCGTTATAAAAGTTACCAATACAAATTCCTTGAATATTTTACTCCTTAATTCTTGAAATTCATTTTTATTTGGCCGGAAAAGCATTGCAGAAACATCAATGAAACATGCTATTATCAACATTGATATAAAAATTATCTTTCCATAGCTTCCTGCGGAAGAAAAAGCTAAAGCACCTATAGAAATCGCTACAGTAAATAACGATGCAATAAAAAAAGTAGCAACCCAAGTAAATATGCTGGAATAGTCGTCTCTTGAGCTTGAAAGCTTTGATTTATACCAAATCGAGAAGTATATGAAAACGATCAGCGATAAATCTTTTACATAGGAAGGGAGGTAGGCATCAAAATACTTAAACAGGGAAATTAAAGGCGTAAGCAAAAAGTCTCGAATAACACGAAACAGTTCTAACGATTTCAAGAGCAACTCAGACCAACGTAACAAGGCAGGTTTCAAATCTCTCCCCAGATTAATAAGAGAAACCGCATTCATTAGAGCAGACAAAATGAACCAAGACTTATCCCATATTTTTCCAGGAAGACTTTTTTCGTTTTGCTCCATTTGTAAATGTGTGTAGTTATAGTTATTGAAAAAGTACGATCATTTGGTATACTTCTCCTAGAAAACCTAGAGTGTCACAAGGCCTCCCTCCCTTCCAACTTCTCAACCCTTTCCTCCAATCTCCGTACCGCTTCCTTCAACAACCGAATCTCCGTTTGCAATTCCTCCTGCGGCAAAAAATCCGTCAATTCGGCACCATGCGCCTGCATCAGGTAGGTCACGATCCGCCCCAGGGTCTTTTTGTTTTTGCCATTTAAGGCCATTGAAACCCAGCTTTGGTACATGGGTTCGCCGTCAAACGCGGCAATGAGGTTGGCCAGTTCTCCTTGGGTAGAGTACAGGTTGAGCGCTTTCAGTTTGCTGGCTACCAATGCCGGGACAATATTTTTTTCCATAAAAGGAGTAAAAAAAATTTGTATTTATACAGAATAAATCTGTATTTTTGATTGAAATTGGATTTTTAAGCATTCTAAAATCCTAAAGTATTGAAAACTCTTCATCCTGCAAAACATTACCTCGCTGATTAAATAAACACAACCGTATGCCAACCTTTGAATGGGATCCAGAAAAAAATAAAAAGAACCTGTCGAAGCACAACGTTGACTTCCGTGAAGCACAAGAAATCTATGATGACAAAAATGCCATTGAAAAACTTGGAACTTTTCGAGATGAACCCCGCATTATAAGAATAGGCAAAACGACAGCAAAGTTCATCTTGGTTGTTGTTTACACCATGCGGGATGTGGTAGTGAGGTTAATTTCTGCACGGCAAGCGAGCAAAGAAGAAAGAAATGCTTATCTTGAGAATAGTTTTAAACAACAAAAAGATGAAAACTGAGCAAGCCTTGGCAATGATCAAGAATGGGGAAAGTTTAAAAGGCGTTGTACTTGAAGACCTATATGCTGTTCAAGTGAGTGCTCGTGACGCTTTATCCCTGGCACGTTCTGGCATTGTTGTTCCTGAGCAAAATGTATTTTATGACGATGCCGACATTTCGTATGACGAAGAGATAGATGAGGTAGAATGGTCAAATGAATACCTCAACCTTTCTTGGGAGGAAAAAGCCAAATTATTCAGCAAGCCCAACAAAGAAGGAGCCGAAAACAACTTAAAACCAGTGACCCTGGAAATAACTACCAACGATTTGGAGGTGGATAGCTGGTTGCGTGAGAATCGGGAAAGGCTAAGTGAAGTGATCAAGCCCATTGTCAAAAGTTTATTTGAAGCAGAGAAGAGGATCAAAGTATAAATGAGCTTAACACCAGCAAACAACATTACAAAGCATGTGTAATGTCTACCATGTTTTCCACCTTAACTTTTTAGGCCTGTCGATTACCCATAAAACCTCTAAATTAGGTTGATGGTTGATATAGGGCGTTTCGCCGTAGTTTCAGCCCACCCTGCTGTCCCTGAAGGGCAGGGCCAATCAGTTCTGTTTAAGATTCAGGAGAGCAACCCTGATTAAGCTCCTCACACCCAATCGACAAAACCCTCATTCATCCATTTCCGAATCGCATTCAAATCCTCGCGGGTTTTAACCAATAAAGACAAATTGCGCAACAAAAGCGGCTGCAAGTCTTTTAAATCAGCCGTAGGTACATTCATGGGCATACCCATCATGTTGAGCCAGGCAATCAGTTCAGCGGTGGCGGGTGGTTTGCGTACGGCCACTTCGCGTACCTTGTAGAAGTATTCGATGAGTTTGTTCAGTACTTTTTCCTGTTGTGGACTAATGGTTTCGTCCAACCCCAGTTGGGTTTTGGCGATGGCAAACAATTGTTCGGCAGGTGGAAAAGGAATGTGGTAAAACACACAACGCCGCAGGAAGGCATCGGGCAGGTTTTTTTCCGAATTACTGGTCATGATCACGACGATGCGTTGACTATCGTGGTGCCTGAATTCCCGGTTGTCGAGTTCCTTGATGCGAAAATCGAGGTTTTCAATCTCGTTCAGGATGTCGTTGGGGAAGTCGCGGGGCGCCTTGTCGATTTCATCAATCAACACCACCGTACTTCGGGGGCCATCCACCACCAGGCTACCCAACAAATGCCCGTGTTCATCGGGGTTGGGGTAACTCAGGGCAATGGCTTTACCCAGGGCTTGCAGCTCGATGAAGTCTCCGGTTTTGGCCAGTGCCGCACCATCTTCCCGTTTGATATTGGCCGATTGAAAGTGTCCAAGGGCATCGTAGGTATAAAACAGGTCGCGTGCTGCCGAGGTCGTTTTGGTATAAAAACTCAAAGGCTCCGCCAGAAACTGCACACCAGCTGATTTATCCTGGGCCAAATCATAGGCTACTTTGTAGGCCAATTTGGTTTTTCCGGTACCGGGCTCCCCCGTCAACAAAAGGGGCTGCCCAAGGGCAATGGCCAATTCCACAGCATACTGCAAACCTTCGTCCAGTACATATTGGCTGGGGTGAAAGGGTTTGCGGCGGTAATCTTGGATTTTGAGTTTCATATGCTCAACTTAACGAATCGTTATACTTTTTAATCAATTCCTGCAAAGCCTCCTGTACATCAATCATGTAATGCTCCGAACCCGGGAAACGCTCTTGCAGGATCTTTTTGCGCTCGCGTGGGTCGGGTTCAATTTTTTTGTATTTGCCCAGCCAGCGGTCAATGTCAGCAAGGGCAACCTTATTGAGTTCAGGCAAGGCCTGAATCTTGGGGTTATCGTCTACTTTGTCGCGTACATCGTTGGCCAGATCGGCGTCTTCCTCTTCAAATTCCACCGAAAAGAAAAACAACAACCGCGGTTGATTGGGCGTAAGTGGAGAGCTGCAAAACTCCTCCATAAACCAACGGGCTGCCTCCGGCGTATGATCGGAATACCAGGAATATTTGTCGATGTTGATGTACACACAAACGTAGTCATTGCCGCCCAGGTCGCGCAGTTGTGGGCTGGCTTGCAGGATATCACTCAATCGACGGCTCAGTAGCGGGCCCAATTGATTGGGTTGGAGTGCAAAAGCAGCAAAAAGTCCTTTGAGCAATTCCGTTTTGTAATCTTCGAGGGGTTCATAACCTTCAAAAGTAATCTCGATGGCTTTGACCTTGCAGGCGCTGGCCAGGCTGGCGTTGAGGTAATCGAGGCTGCGGCCCTCCAGATCCAGTACAATGCGCCGAAACATCCCGGCGTGCAAATGCAAGTCGCCGCCGTAGAGGTAAAAAAACTGCACTCTTGCTTCTGGTTTGCCTTGTAATTGGGCGTTGATGGCCTGGGTTTGCGGGCTGCGGTCACAGGTATAGCTGTGGTGCAGGTGCAACAAGTTGGACTGGCTTTGGTTGTTGAGCAAGTCCAACAGGGAATCCTGAATTTGATTGAATTCCAGGTTGTAGGCATCCTGGCTAAGGATACCCTTGGCTTTGCTGATTTCCAGCCTACTGTAACGGGATTGTAAAGCGGTGGCGGTTTTGAATAGTTCTACATCGGCATTGTCTACCCCTTGAACCCACTCCGCGAGTGCTTTCTCCAGCTCGGCCTCGGCGAGCAGTTTGCGGATTTTTTCTTGTTGGGCTTGGGTCATAAAGATGGTAATGCATGATACTGTATCGTAAAACTACTATTTTTTAAGATTTAATGTACGGTAAATTTGGTGAAAAACGAGTGAGGAAGCCCTCTGTTTAAAGGCTTCCTCAGCATTTTTTTACATTTTTTACTTATTCTTCGCATCTGCCTTCGCCGATTCCACCAAGGCTTTGCTGGCTACGATGGCAATCTCCACGCGACGGTTTTGCTCCCGGCCAGAGGCAGTATTATTGGAAGCAACGGGTTTTTGTTCGCCAAAACCTTTGGTGGTTACCCGCTTGGCGGTTATGCCATTTTGCTGCAAAAAGCGCGAAACCGAAGCGGCCCGATTTTCTGACAATTTTTGGTTGTATTCATCACTACCCGTAGCATCGGTATGGCCCATGACGATGATTTCGGTTTTGTCGTATTCCTTCATCGTTTCAGCCATTTTGTCCAAATTGGCTTTTGTGGAAGCCTTGAGGGCATACGAGTCTACATCGAACATGATGCCGGAGTCAAAAGTGACCAGGATCGATTCTCCAACCCGCTCTACCTCCGCGCTTTTCCCTAGATCTTGCTTCAATTTTTTGGCGTGTTTGTCCATGTAGCTGCCAATGATAGCACCGGCAATCCCACCGACAGTGGCTCCAATAAGTATACCTTTGGCATTGTCGTCACCGTCGGCAATCAATACCCCGACGAGGGCGCCAGCGGCTGCTCCAATGGCTGTGCCCTGAGCGGTACGGTTGCAGGAAAAAGAATGGAGAAGGAGTAAGGCCAGCAAAAAAATAGGCCCTGCTTTGCGTAATGTGGTTAAAAACATGAGCTTGATCTGCATGGTGTTGTTCATTTGGTTTATTAAAATCCTTTTTATGACGAAAAAATAAGCCGAAGCGACATTTTTTTTCGCGACTTAATAAAACAATAACATTTTTACTCGTGCAGAAAAAAAATTTATTACCAGTTACGGGTCTTATCGTTGCAATTGAAAAATCAAGTATTCTAAACCTGCAACGCCCACAGAAGCCACCATACCGATCACAAAAATAATGTAGCAAATCCGCAATTGGCGATACTTGCGGCCCAGGGATTTGCCCAGAAAAAACAAGTCGCGCATGATCGAGTCTTCCAGATTTTCTTCTTTGGAGGTCACTTCCTGAATGCCCAACTTGTAATCAGCATAAGTCATGCTGTAAAAATTACCAAAGAAAAATAGATTGGAGCGGCCAGCCTTGATGTTGGCCATGTCGGTGAAGCCGGTCATTTTCATGGGAACCGTAGCCAGGGTAGCAAATACCATGGAGGACAAACAAGTGCCCAAAATCATGATGAAAGGGATGATGTACTCCGGATGTTGGCGCAACTGACTCACCAAAACGGGCAGAGCAATGGTGATAATCCCGGCATTTACCGTAAGCATGATGTTTGCTTTGTTGTCGGCCAGATTGCTCAGATCCATGTGGTTGCGCAGGGCGGTTTTGAACATCATTTGTGAGCTGCGGCTTTCTACAATTGACACCCTGCTTGCTTCAGGATTTGGGTTCCCCCCCGATTTACGCCCTTCTTTCAACCATTTTTTCAACTTTTTGCGGTTCAGTTCTTTCATCGCCACAAACATCATTTTGGCGGCGGGGGTATAATATTCGTGGTTTTTGACAAAATCGAGGTTCAGTTGGTACCAATCCTTGTCTTCATCCCAACGGCCCAGCACATCCCGCCATTCCATACGCAAGTTGTCCAATTGCTCGCTGTAATTATCGCTGCCCAGATGGCCATAATCAGCATCCCGCACAATTTCCTGCAACAGCCCCTGGGGACGTGCACCCGGATTGGTCACTGCAATACAAGCTTCAACGGTCTTGATTTTCTCCTCCGGATAGCCCTGGGTCCGCAAGAACTCAGCTCCAATACGGGCGCTGGCGGGTTCATGGTTGTGGTATACCTCGGTAATGCCCACATCGTGCAACAAACAAGCCAGTTCAACCAGCTCCAGTTCCTCTGGAGTGGTTCCACTCAAGGAGGCAATCTGCACCGCAGAATTGCGCACGGAAAGGGTATGCTGAAGGTTGTGGTAACAAATCTTCGGATCCAATTTGTTGGACAGCAATTCGGTGACAAATTGTTCTGTAGCTATTATGATTGCACTTTTGGCCATGGATGTTGCAGACTTTTCCCGACAAGATAAAGATTTAATGATGAATGATGAATAGTGAATGTCTAGATATGTTTGGTGTGGGGTAAATGGATGACAAAATTGGGTCATCGGGGCTTTTTTTTAGACGAGCGGTCGTTTTTTGAAACCTTTTAAACCACTCTTTCGTATAAGCAGCTCAACAATGTCCCCTGTTTTTTACACCTGGAGAATTGTCATACTATGGAAAACACCAGCCTAAAAAGTGATTACGCCTTGTCGGCCCCACTGAACGTAAACCGCCCCAATCCGTGGTTTTCTTTTTTATTCCGCTTCAATCCGCAGGATACGGTGCGCAAACTATTCCCCCTGATTTTGCTCATCAGTGCTTATTCTGCGCTGATTGCCTATCTGGAAATAGAGGTTTGGCAACTCAGCGAAAACAGCCATGTGCGCAATATTTCCGTGATGCACTCCCTGCTGGGGTTTGTGATCTCGTTCCTGCTGGTTTTTCGCACCAACACTGCTTATGAACGTTGGTGGGATGGCCGCCGCTTGTGGAGTCAGCAAGTGCAACACAGTCGAAATCTGGCCATCAAACTAACCGCCATGCTTCCGCTCGATGCGCCCGAACGGAAGTACTTTCGCATTTTGATCCCAGCCTATGCGGTGGTTTTGCTGCGGCACCTCAATAAAAAAGCACCCGAACAAATGGATGATTTGGATAACCTTCCACAGGACATCAAAACGCAATTGGATTTCAAAAAACACGTCCCGAACCAATACATTAGCCTGATGCACCAATATTTGCAGGGAATGTTTCGCGAAGGGCGCCTGCAGTGGGGCCAGGTCCTTTTTGTCAATGCGGAACTGCAAGCTTTTACAGAAATTTGTGCCAGCTGTGAGCGCATCCGCTATACCCCCATTCCTCGTTCCTACAGCGGCTTTCTCAAGAAGTTCATCTTTTTTTACATCATGACCCTTCCCTTTGGGTATGTGTTCAACCTGGGTTACCTCATTGTGCCCATTGTAGCTTTTGTATTCTATGTACTGGCCAGTTTGGAATTGATCGCCGAAGAGATTGAAGATCCCTTTGGTGGTGACGACAATGATTTGCCACTTTCCCGGATTGTACAAGGGATTAAAAACCAGGTGGAGGAGGTGATGTAAAAAGTTGTGCATCGCAGCAACTTTTTGTATTCTGTAGTCATCTTTGCTTTCAAACGTAAGTTATGAAAGCTGTTTTTTCCTTTTTTGTGATGCTGGTTTGTACTTTTTCTCCTTTTTCCCCGGAGGCTGAAAAAGGGTTTACATTGAATGGGAACTTAAGTGGTTTTGCGGATGGCACCAAGCTTTATCTGGAGGACGTGACTTCAGGCATGGGGCAAATGATGGATTCAACCCAAGTAAAAAACGACCAATTCCAGTTCAAAGGGCAATTGCCTGAAGGTGCGCGCAAAGTATGGGTGCGCACCAAAGATTTCAGTGACTACAAATCCTTTTGGTTAGAAAACTCGGTCATTCAATTTCAGGCACAAAAAGGGAAATTTCGCCAGGCGGAGATCAAGGGCTCTGCTACTCATTCAAGCGAATCCCAACTGTACGCCAGCCTCTCCCCTTACGACCAAAAAATCGATAGCCTGGAAACCTTGCGGCAAAAAGATACCTCAAAAGTGCAGCGCAATTTGCTCAAACAACAAATCAAACAGATGGAAGAACAAAAAAAGCAGCACGTTGTCGCATTCATTCAAAACAACCCCAATTCCATTCTCAGCATTTACCAAATGAATACTTGGGCAACTACCTGGGGACGAGAGTTGAGCGCAAAACTGTATGCTCCACTTTCTCCTATGCTCAAAAACAGCCCTTATGGTCAAAATGTAGGGGCGTACATCGCTTTAAACCAGGACATCAAAATAGGTGGCCCTTTTGTTGATTTTAACCAGGAAAACCTACAAGGAAAAACAGTCAAACTTTCGGATTACAAGGGCAAAGTGGTATTGCTCGATTTTTGGGCAGCCTGGTGCGGCCCATGCCGGGAAGATAATCCTAAACTGGTAGCGACTTACCAGGAATTTCATGAAAAGGGTTTTGAAGTGCTTGGCGTTTCACTCGACACGCGCAAAGAACACCTGGAGGAGGCCGTGATCAAGGATAAACTCCCTTGGGTAAATGTTAGCGATTACAATGGTGACAAAAACCGTGCTGCACTCACTTATGGTGTTTCAGGCATTCCGGACAATTTTTTGATCGATAAAAATGGCAACATTGTTGCCCGAGGTCTAAGAGGCGAAAAGCTCCGGGAAAAGTTGAAAGAACTCCTGCCCTAAAATTGGCGAATTGTAGCCTTATCCGATCATTTGTTCGTTTTTGCTCACACCCGCCATAAAATCACTTTTGCAAAAGGCAAAAAGAAAAAGAATGTTACTTTAGTGCTGCAAAAGGGTAGCCCTCACTTTGATCGTCTTAGAATAGTTGGCTTCCCAATTTGTTTAAGTCTATTTCGACAAAACACTAAGGTTACATCATCATGAACCGCAGACAAATCGTCAAGGGCATGGCCGCCACCGTAGGGGGCATGCTGGTACTGCCGGCCTGGGCCAGTGCCTGGAATTCGGAATCCTTGCAGGGGTTTCAAAGCAATTTTGTTGGCCCGGAAGAGGCACTATTGGCAGAGATCGTAGAAGCCATCATTCCAGAAACCGACACACCAGGTGCAAAAAAACTGGAAGTCCATCGCTTCATCGATAAAATGTTGGCGGATTGTTTTGACCAAAAAAGCCGCGACCTTTTTAGCAAAGGTTTAAAAAGCGTGGAAACCATGGCCAGCCAATCCTATGGAAAATCCTACCTGGCCTGTACTCCCAAACAAAAACTGGAAGTCATCACCACCCTATCCAAGGCCTCCGATGCCGACGACCAGGGCTTCGTCCGTTTGGCCAAAAACCTGACCATTCGGGGTTATCTCAGCTCAGAGTACGTAATGACCAAACTAACCGGGTACGAAATGGCACCTGGTCGGTATCATGGCTGTGTGCCGGTAAAAGCATAGTTTTTTAGTTGAGAAGTTGAGGAGTTGATAAGTTGAGGCTACCGCACGAATGGGTGTGGGTGTGATGTGTGCGTGTGAAAGTGTGCATGTTGCTGCGGTAGCCTCAACTTCTCAACTCCTCAACTCCTCAACTCCTCAACGCCTCAACTCCTCAACTTTCAAACCACTCAACAATGTCAAATCTCAATATATCCGCCATCAAAAGCCGCACTTACGATGCCATCGTCATCGGTTCGGGCATTAGCGGCGGCTGGGCAGCCAAAGAATTAACTGGAAAGGGGCTAAAAACCCTGGTTTTGGAGCGCGGCCGCGAGGTCAAACATGTAGTTGACTACCCCACTGCTCAATTACACCCTTGGGAACTCCCCAATCGGGGCCAACTCAAAGCCGGAGTAGCCGAAGCCAATCCGGTGGTGAGTAAATGTTACGCCTTTGGCGAAGCCACTGAGCAGTTTTTTGTCAAAGATGCCGAGCATCCCTACATCCAGGAGAAACCATTTGATTGGATTCGGGGCTACCAAATGGGTGGTAAGTCCCTGCTTTGGGCCCGGCAAACCCAACGCTGGTCAGAGTTCGATTTTGAAGGCCCTGCCCGCGATGGTTTCGCGGTGGATTGGCCGATTCGCTACACCGACATTGCGCCCTGGTACAGCTACGTAGAAAAATTTGCGGGCATCAGTGGCAACCGCGATGGTTTGCCTCAATTGCCCGACGGCGAGTTTTTGCCCCCTCACGAAATGAACTGTGTGGAGCAGCACTTCAGCCAAGCGATGGCCAAGGAATACGGCGGTGGGCGGCCCATGATCATTGGTCGTTGTGCCCACATCACTCAGCCCCAACCCATCCACCTGGAACAAGGCCGCAGCAAGTGTGCCCACCGCACCTTGTGCGAGCGGGGCTGCCCGCTGGGGGGCTATTTCAGCAGCAATGCTTCCACTTTGCCCTGGGCGGCCAAAACCGGAAAAATGACCTTCCGCCCGGATTCGGTGGTGCATTCCATCATTTACGACGAGAAAAAACAAAAGGCGACGGGTGTACGCATCATCGACAGCAACACCAAGCAGGTGGAGGAATATTACGCCAAAATCATTTTTGTGAATGCGGCGGCCCTGAATACCAACTTGATCCTGCTGAATTCTACCTCCAATCGGTTCCCCAATGGCTTGGGTAACGACAATGGTTTGCTGGGCAAATACATCGCGTTTCACAACTACCGCGCCACAATCAATGCAACGTATGAAGGTTACCTGGACAAAACTACGGATGGCCGCCGGCCTAACTCGGGTTACATCCCGCGTTTCCGCAACCTCCAGAAGCAGGAAACCGACTTCTTGCGGGGCTACGCCTCAGGTTTTGGCGCCAACCGTGGCCAACGGGAAGACCGCAATGGCTGGGGCGAAGAGCTCAAAACAGGTATTCTCAAACCCAAATTGGACGAGTTCTGGTCCGTCGGCTCCCATATGATGGGCGAAACCATCCCGAAGGAAAGCAACTACGTGGCGCTAGACAAGGACCAACGCGACCCCTGGGGCATTCCACAGTTGCGCATTTCGGTGGACTACGACGACAACGACGTCAAAATGACCAAAGACTTCTTTGAACAACTCACTGAAATGTACACCAAGGCTGGGTTCAAAAACATCCGTACCTACGACTCAAACCGCACTCCTGGTTTGGACATTCACGAAATGGGTGGCGTTCGGATGGGCAAAGATCCCAAAACCTCCTTGCTCAACGCCTGGAATCAACTACACCAGTGCAAAAACGTGTTTGTGACCGATGGGGCCTGTATGACTTCTACCGCTACCCAAAATCCATCGCTGACTTATATGGCCCTGACGGCCAGAGCGGCGGATTACGCGGTGAAGGAGATGAAGAAGAAGAATTTGTAATGGTTGAGGAAGTTGAGAGGGTTGAGGAGTTGAGCACCCGGCCGCTGAGCGTAGTCGAAGCGCCGGGTGCTCAACTCCTCAACCTCTCTCAACTCCCTCAACCCCAAACTATAATCATGCAAAGACGAGAAGCATTAGCCAAAGTAAGTCTCCTGCTCGGAGGCGCTCTCTCCGGCCCCACGCTAATGGCCCTGGGGCGCTTGGGCAACCCTGCGGCTGCGGCTACGCTGCGCGACAAACTCAATTTGTCGGCCCAACAAAAACAAATCATTGCTGAAGTGGCCGAAATGATCATTCCCCGCACGGATACAGTTGGGGCCAAGGATGTAGGTGTACCGGCTTTCATCGAAATGATGATCAACGATTGTTACTACACCCCCGAGCACCGCAGTTTTATGGCCGGGGTGACGGAATTGGAAGGCCTGAAATTCCTACAAATGAGCGCCGCCCAAAAAACGGACACCCTCAAACAGATCGAGCAAAAGGCAAAAGAAGAAATGAAAGCCTACAATGCTCAAACCATCAAGTTTGGCGACAACCAAGACCTGGAATCCATGAACGCGGTCAAACTGGGTCTACCCTTCTGGCGCTTGATGAAGGAACTGACGCTGTTGGGCTACTACACCTCCGAAGGGGGCATGAAAGCATCATTCGAATACGTGCCTTCACCCGGCAAATTGGAACTCACCAAACTCAAACCGGGCCAAAAAACCATTGTCTATTAACCAAGGTCACCAAAAACCATTCAAAGCGCAGCAAGTATTTGCCCTCTGAACATAAGCCCTCGTCAACATCTAACTTTGTGCCCTTTGTGCCCTCCCTTGTGTCCTTTGTGCTGAAAAAATGCCGCTTTTGAACCCTCATCCATGACCTCCTCAATTCACATCGCAATGAATCAAAGCAACATAAACACCCAAAAAGCCAATAAATACGACGCCATCGTCATTGGCTCCGGGATGACCGGGGGAATCGCCGCCAAGGAGCTCACCCAGAAGGGGCTCAAAGTGCTCATGCTGGAGCGTGGCCGCGAAATCAAACACCCCGAAGATTACGATACGGCCAACAAAGCCCCCTGGGAGTTCGACCACCGCGGCAAGGTGCCCATCAACTCTGCCGAAGAATACTGGTCAAACAACCGCTTTGGCACCCTCGCCAACGAAGAATCAGGCCCTTTTTTCACCAATGACAAACAAAACCCTTTCATCGAAAAACGGCCTTTCGACTGGATTCGGGCTTACCATACCGGCGGCAAATCCATGCACTGGGGCCGCCAATCTTACCGTTGGGGCAAACACGATTTTGAGGCCAACGCAAAGGAGGGAGTTGGCATCGATTGGCCGATTCGTTACGAAGACATTGCGCCCTGGTACAGCTACATCGAAAAGTTTGTGGGCATCAGCGGCCAAAAGGAAGGTTGGGACATCATTCCCGACAGCGAATTCCTGCCACCCATGGCCATGCTGCCACCCGAAATCCACTTCAAGGATGCGGTGATGAAAAAGCTGAACCGCAAGGTAACCATTGGCCGGATTGCCAACCTCTCGCAGGCGCAACCCATCCATACCGCTCTGGGCCGCGCTTCCTGCCAGTACCGCAACAAATGCGTGCGGGGTTGCCCTCACGGTGGCTATTACAGCTCGATGGCCGGGGCCATTCCCGCTGCGGCGCAAACCAAACGCCTGACCATCCGGCACAACGCGATTGCGAAGTCCTTGATTTACGACGAAAAGAAACAAAAGGCTACGGGGGTACGGGTGATCGATCAGGTGGACAAAACGGTAACCGACTATTTTGCCAAAATCATCTTTGTCACGGCTGGTGCTATGAACTCAGCAGCCTTGATGCTCAATTCCAAATCCAGCCGCTTCCCCAATGGCTTCGGCAACGACAGCGACCAACTGGGCCGCAACGTGATGGACCATCACCTGGGCTCGGGTGCTACCGCCACCGTGGAGGGTTTTGAGGATGATTATTACTTTGGATCCCGGCCCACGGGGCTTTACATTCCACGCTTCCGCAACTGGGACGGCGACAACCGGAAAGACTACCTGCGAGGTTTTGGTTACCAGGGCGGGGCCAGCCGTAGTGGTTGGAACCGGGGAGTAGGTATGGATGGCTTTGGGGCTGAGTTCAAAAAAAGCCTCACCGAACCCGGCGGCTGGACCCTCGGTTTTGGCGGTTTCGGAGAAATCCTGCCCGACCCCAACAACCGCATCTACCTCGACCCAGAGAAAAAAGACCAATGGGGCATCCCGATGATCGTGTTCGACGCGGCCTTTAGCGAAAATGACCTGGCCATGCGCCGCGACATCATGGTGGCAGGTGCTGAAATGTTGGAAGCAGCAGGTTTCAAAAACATCAGCACTTACAACCGCGATACCCACATGGGCCTGGGTATCCACGAGATGGGTACGGCACGGATGGGCCACGATCCCAAAACCTCGGTGCTGAACAAGTACAACCAGGTGCATGCCTGCAAAAACGTGTTTGTGACCGATGGCGCGTGTATGGTGTCGGCTTCTTGTGTGAATCCTTCGCTGACGTATATGGCGATTACGGCGAGAGCGGCGGATTATGCGGTGGGGGAGTTGAAGAAAAGGAATTTGTAGGTAGAGTGGGTTGGCCTTCTTTGGGTGATGAGCACGGAGAAGGTCAGCAGATATAGGCTCAGCGCTTGGAATATGAGCTAGCCCTGAAAGGGCGACATCACTCCAAGAATGGGCCGTGCCCATTCTAAGCGGTACATCCTCTGATAAGTTAAGCAGCCCTGAAGGGGCGACATCATCCGGCGGATTATGCCGCCCCTTCAGGGCTCCCAGTATGGACAGGAGTGTATGGCGCATGGGGGCCGAAAGGGCGCTGCCCTTCCTTGGGGAGATGGCGCCCTTTCAGGGCTAGTCAGTAAGATAAGAGACAAGGAATTAATAAAAGTTCAAGATTTAATTGAATGACCGAACAAAAATTAATCGAAAAGCTGACCCATTTGGGTCTAGGCGCTTATTTTGAACAATTAAAGCCCCATCTTCGCAATGCAATCCATCTTGAGATAAGTGCGCAACAGGAAAGTGATATTCCAATTGGAGTGAGTAAAATTGGTGGACTGCCCGACTTGCCAGATACGCTGACTTGGCCGAGCGAAACGAGAACAAAAGCGAAAAGGCAATTCTTCTTCTTTGGCAAAAAGGTCAGTTCAGTCGAGGTAAGACCTCTTTCCTTCATCGCTCAGATCAATTTTGCTGAAATCAAAGGATTGGATACCGATGACTTGCTACCAAGTAGAGGCATAGCCTATTTTTTTTATTGTTCCGACCAAGACAGTTGGGGCTATGACCCTGCACAAAAGGACAAATTCCGGGTTTTGTTTTATGATGGAGATAGCTCAAATTTAAAGCGGATAAACTTTCCCCCCGACCTACCTGATTTTGGAAAATACAAACCTTGTCGAGTAGAAGCCAGCCAGGCAACAAGTTTACCATCCCTTGAACTCATACACAATATTTTTAAAGCCGAGAGAGACTTTCAATTTTACGAGCATTTCGAAGGACATGCTTTCATCAATAAAGTTCTAGGTCATGCCGATGTCATTCAAAATGAAATGGAATTGGAATGTGAATTGGTTAGCAATGGCCTGTATTGTGGCGATTCTTCTGGATACAATAGCCCATTGGCTAAAACCCTGGAACCCAACGCAAAAAACTGGCGTTTACTCTTGCAAATTGATAGCAATGATGAAGCAGAGATGATGTGGGGAGATTCAGGAAGACTCTATTTTTGGATAAAAACTGAAGATTTAAAGGCGCGAAGATTTGATCGGATGTGGATGATTTTGCAGTGTAACTAATTTAAAGTGTAGGCTCCACTTGCACAAAACCGTTGATACAATTTTATCATATTTATCTCCACATCCTTTCTGAAAAATTATCATACCAAGAATTAAGTTCTTCCAAATTTGTAGATAAATCCTTCCTCCTTATTCTCATAATCCTGAACCTTGCACCATGTCCACCCAGATTGATATCCCCCAAATACAAATGATTATCAAGGGGATTCCTCAATAAATAAAACTGTTTGAATGGTTCAAAATCCAGGATGATTTGTTCAAGATTAAATTACTCGACATCTCTTACGTCAAGCATTTGATAATGTGCATTATATGCGTAATAGCCAGCTTCAGGATGGCTTTCTAAAAACCGCCTAAACTCCTTTTCATCCACAAAAATGGTTCGCTTAATTTGCATGACGCGGCTTATTTCCGCGCCCGCAAGTCCGCCAAAAACCTTTCCAATTCCCCCTCATCAAAAAACAGCACCTCTCTGGCCTTGCTGCCTTCACTTGGTCCCACGATACCCATGGCTTCCAACTGATCCATAATCCGCCCTGCCCGGTTGTAGCCCAGTTTCAGGCGGCGTTGAATCATGGAAGTAGAGCCGTGTTGGCTTTGTACGATCAGGCGGGCAGAATCCTCAAACATTTCGTCCAGATCGGTGTATTTCAAGTCGCTTTGGCCTGGTGGCTCGTCGTCGCCGTAGTATTCAGGCAAGAAGTAAGGCTCAGGGTAACCCTGTTGTTTGGCAATAAAATCAATGGCTTCTTCCACTTCGGGCGTATCGATGAAGGCGCCTTGCAAGCGGATCATTTCACCACCTACGGAGAGCAACATGTCGCCGCGACCAATCAATTGTTCGGCGCCACCAGCGTCCAGGATGGTGCGGGAGTCTACTTTTGAAGTTACCTTGTATCCAATCCGCGCCGGGAAGTTCGC
This sequence comes from Haliscomenobacter sp., assembly GCF_033763495.1. Taxonomy (GTDB): domain Bacteria; phylum Bacteroidota; class Bacteroidia; order Chitinophagales; family Saprospiraceae; genus Haliscomenobacter. The sequence goes on from NZ_JANRKL010000223.1 coordinate 42,314, forward strand.
CTTGATCACCCCGGTGATGATGTTCACCGAAGGGCGTTGCGTGGCAATCACCAGGTGAATACCCACCGCGCGCGCCAGTTGCGCAAGACGGCCAATGGGCAATTCCACTTCCTTGCCCGCCGTCATGATCAGGTCGGCAAACTCGTCGATAACCAGTACGATAAAGGGCAAAAACTTGTGGCCTTTTTGTGGATTCAGGCGGCGTTGTACAAACTTGTCGTTGTATTCCCGGATGTTCCGCGCCGAAGCCTTTTTCAACAAATCATAACGGTTGTCCATCTCAATGCACAAGGAATTGAGGGTGTGGATCACCTTGGTGGTATCCGTAATGATGGGTTCATCCTGATTGGGCAAAAAGGCCAGGAAGTGGTTCTCCAGTTTGGCATAAGGGAACAATTCCACTTTTTTGGGGTCGATCAGCACCAGTTTGACTTGTGAAGGGTGCTTTTTGTACAACAAGGAAATCAAAATGGAGTTGATCCCTACCGACTTACCTTGCCCAGTGGCACCGGCCACCAGCAAGTGGGGCATTTTGGCCAGGTCAGCTACAAAAACTTCGTTGGAAATGGTTTTACCAAGGGCGATGGGTAAGTCCATTTTGGCCTTTTTGAACTTCTCGTGCATGAGTACCTCTTTCATCGAAACGATCTGTTTCTTTTTGTTGGGTACTTCAATCCCGATGGTGCCCTTGCCGGGAATCGGTGCAATGATGCGGATACCCAGGGCCGAAAGGCTCAGGGCAATATCGTCTTCCAGGTTTTTGATGCGTGAAATGCGCACCCCTGGTGCAGGAATGATTTCGTATAAAGTAACCGTTGGCCCAATGGTGGCGCGGATTTTGGTGATCTCGATTTTGTAGTGCAACAAGGTTTCAATGATCTGGTCCTTGTTTGCTTCCAGTTCTTCGCGGTCTATTTCTACTTTTTGATCTGAATAGTCATTGAGCAGGGCCAGTACGGGGTGCTCGTAAGAGGACAACTCGAGCGTAGGATCGTAGGGTTCACTGTGGTCCGGGTTTTCTTCCTGGGCCAGATCCAGTGGTTGCAGGTTCAGGTCTGGGGCGTTTTCCACAATAGGTTGGCGTTCCTGCGGCTCCGTAAAGCCCATTTCCAGTTCCAGGTCAGCGGGACTATTGGCTACAGGTGGTCGATTGGCTGCTTTGTTCAGGTCAAAAGCCAACTGGCCGCCTTTCAGGGCAGGAACTGGTGGCATTTCCACATCGGGAAGCGGCATATCTTCTTCCTCATCAAAATCTTCCGCTTCGTCTTGGCCTTCTGTTGTACCCGTATTGGTATTGACGCGTTTTTGGGCTTTTAGGCCAGGGCGCAACTTTGCTTGTGCTTCTTGCAGGTTGCCAGGTTTGGCCCGCCGAAACAATTTCCCCTGGATCAGGGCTTCAAAGTAAAAGTAAATTTCCTGCATGGCCTGCCCAAAGGACAACTGATCAAAATTGGGGTTAAACCGCCAAACGACCAAACTAAATGCAATGCTACCAAACAAAACAAGCTGACCTGCTGTACCCACAAAACGGTACAACCACTGATTGATGGTGTCTCCTAAAGCGCCACCCCAGGGAAAACCAAAGGTGCCAAACAAAAACTCAAAAATCACTGATAAAAAGACCATTAATATAACGGTGTAGCGAATTCGACTAGTGAATCGGTACAGAGAAATGCGCCGAATCAGGGCGGTGCCCATCAGGACAAGCAGGTACACCAACAAAAAAGAAGGTAAACCAAATAGGTAGTAAAAGAAAAAGTTGGATAAAATCGCACCCAGCCGTCCCAGCCAGTTGGCCATTTCGTAACGGCTGTCCAACAAACGCTCCCAGGAAAAGTGAAAAACCCGGTCCTGATCTATTTGCCAGGTGAACAGGTAGGAAGTAAACGCAATGAATAGGTAAAGGGCAAAAAACAACAATAGCACTCCCATCAACTTAGGGATGCGTTCATCTTCAGTGAACCGGAGTGAAAGTTGTCCTTTTTTCTTTTTTGCCGCCATAATGAATAACTGTTGTGTGCTGCCAAGCAGCGTAAACGCAAAAATAATCCTATTTCAACAAAAAAAAATGTCTTGCAAATATTTGTTGGTAACAATTTTTTGTTTACCTTGCGTACAATTCGGCACTATTATTTTTAGAATTTAAATCACACTCCATGATTCGTGAAGATCGTATATCGTTGAATGAGCGCTTCCGCAAGGTTTTTGACTTGCTGGTAGAACGTGGCGACATTCAACCCAACGACCGGAGTGGCAAAGGTATCGGCGACTTTGCCCTCAAAATCCTCGGCAATCGGGCTTATGGCCACATCATCCGGGCTTTCCTCAATCCTGATGACAAACGTTGCCTGGATTATCGTCATGCCCGAACATTATGCCGTGAATACGGAGTAAATGAATCTTACCTCATCGACGGGGTAGGTACTCCTTTTGGGTTCGATTTGCCAAAACCTTCCCCTTCTGATGAGGCAAACCTAAAGATAGGCAATATTTTGTTTACATCCGAGGAAGCTTTTGCAGGATCTACTGTAGGGAAGGATGGTTGGGCCGTTGAAGATATCGATTATTTCAATATTCCAGGCCTGGCTGGCGGTGGTTTGGTTGCTTTTCCCATCAAAGGAAACAGTATGGAACCCATCATTGCCAATGGCGATGTAGTGATCTGTCGCGAAATTCAAAGCATGAGTGAAGTGCGGGACAACAAGATTTACGCCGTGAAACACAATGGCAGCATCTGGGTCAAACACGTACAAAAAATCACCGATCGCAATGGCCGTGTGACTCGCCTGAAAATGATTTCTGCCAATCACCTCGAGCATGATCCATTCACTGAAGATGTGAACGAACATACTCGTTTATATCAAGTGATTCGTAAGATAAGTGAGCTGGATTAGCGAAAAGCGAAGAGCGAAAAACGAAAAGCACTCTCGAGGCCTTCATTTTTCGCTCTTAACCTCTTGATCCTAATATTTGTTTTTCGCTATTTGCTATTCGCTATTCGTTGTCTCGTTGCCTCATACAACACAACCCCCGCCGCTACCGATGCATTTAAAGAGTCGGTTTGTCCCAGTTGAGGGATAATGAATCGT
>NZ_JANRKL010000224.1:0-3604 GCF_033763495.1 Haliscomenobacter sp.
ATTGAGGGTTTGTTCGGCCTCGGAGGGGATAACCAGGCCGTGAAAAAATTCACTCTGCTTTTGATTATAGGTTTCTACTTCCTTGATCACACGTGCAGTGATGATTTCTTCCACACTTACCCATTCAGAAGTGAACTCTAATTCAATTTCCTGGACAACTTTGCCCGTAAAGGAAGTATCGGCAACGGAGATCAGCATGTTTTTTTGTTTAAAGAAACAAGGAAAAAACTGATTTTGGAAACAAAAAGTTCCAAGAGTCTTTTTTAATTATTTACTCAATACCGGCACCTTGCTCACCTTTACCTCAAACTTCCGCGCCACTGGTACTTCCTTTTCTTCCAGATACTCCTCCTGCTTATATGTTTTTACCAAAGCTACGGCAATGATCCGTACCCGGGCATCGATGGCTTCGATGTAGTTGTCATTGGCCATTTCGAAGGTGATGGTACCTTGGGTGTATACATTGTGGCGGGCGTAAGCAGCGGGGCCGTCACCTTGATCGAGTACTTTACCGTCTTTGTTGAGGGCGCGGTACTTGATGTTGTTGCCGCCACGGGGTACGGTGAAGTAGCTCACGCCATCCAGGGCCAGGGAAGCCAGTGCACCGTAGGGGCCAGCGAGGTAACCCAGTTTGCCAGCGGCACTTACCGCAGATTTGCCCAGGGTGGCCAGGCGATTGGCTTCGCTGTATTGTTTTTCGGCCTGCTCTCCCGAGCCGATCCAATAGGCCCAGGCGATCACTTCGTAAGAGCGATCGGTTTCGTATTTGTTGCTGGGCAAGGTAACGGGCACTTTGCTGGAGGTAGACCCGGACCAACTGGCTTTGGCAGCGATGCGTTCGGTTTTGTCGGCCAAACTTACGATAGCCGTATCCGTACGTGCCAAAACCCGGCGGGTTTGTTTCACCATTTGTTTTTCAAAACGGGTTTCATTGTTTTGGTAAACGGTGTCGAATTTTTCCACCCATTTTACTGCGGTGACAAAGGTGCGGGTCTTTTCCGTTTGGGGTATACGTTTGATTTGCACTTTGATGGTGCGGTCTTTTTTGGTGTCGCTGCGAAAGCGGAAGCGGTACACAGCAGCTTTGGGCACTTCGATGGTTTTTTCCTTGACCGCAGCGGTGTTCACTTCTTTGAATTTGACATTGCTGGGAAACTCGGTGATCTCAACCTCCGCCAGCATGGCCCCTACGTTTTCACTGAAGCTGAAGACGATTTTATCACCTGCAGCAAAGCCATAGAACAGCTCTTGTTCTTCTTTATTGCTGAACTGCAAACTGAGGTCGCATACTTCGACGGGTTTGGGGCTCGCCGTCTTGTTTTGAGCGTGCAGGTGGAAAGAGCAGCAGAGGAGCAAAAGAAAAAATAGGTTTTTCATAAGAGTACTAGATTCAGAATGATCGTTTTTATGTTTGTGGAAACGAGTGACCGCAGGGTTTTAATACTACGCCCTCGGCACCTCTTTCTGCAAAAATACCTTCCCCGGGATACAAGGCCCAAACACCGATTGCCCATCCCACATGCCTTCGAGGTACCAGATGGTGTCTTTTTTCTTCAAGGTGAGGTTGCCCCATTTGAGGCACCAGGCCATGTCCTCCAGTTTGGTGTATTGAATGATGCGGTTTTCTTTAAACACAATGGTGTTCCCTTTCACCTCGCCAGTAAAGGCCATCTCGGCGTGGACCTTTTCCACACTGACGTAAGTAGTGCCAGTAATTTTGTTGCCCTTTTGTTGAATCCGCAATTCGCAGTAATACTTTTGACGAAATCCACCCTCCTGTTGAGTCAGTACCCCAACCCATTTGCCATTCAATTCGTTGTTTTGGGCCGATAAGGCCAGGCTCAAACTCAAAAAGGCCAATAACACTAAATTTTTCATGTCTTCGGTTTGGGATTCAATTTAAATTTATTCTTCCTCACTTGCTTGATGTGCATGATCTGGATGATGAAAAAAACTAAAAATGGTCTTTCCGTAGTGTCTTTCCTGAAAATAATTGGGATGATGTTTATAGGTATGGTGTGGGTTGTGCTCCATCACGAACCAACCTTCTGGCCGCAGCAGTTTGTATTTGAACACCAAATCCGGGATGGTATCCATGGTGTCCAGGGCATATGGTGGCCCGGCAAAGATGTAGTCGTAATCCTCTCCCGAGCTTTCCATAAAGCGGAACACGTCCGAACGAATGATGCGGATGTTTTCGGTGATTTTTAAGGTTTCGGCGGTCTTTTTTACAAAATTAATGGCCGCTTGAAACTTGTCTACGTAGGTTGCATCTGTACAACCCCGGGAAATGAACTCGTAGCAATGGCTGCCTGTGCCACCAAACAGGTCCAACATTTTGGTTTCCTCAAAGTCAATGTTGTTGTTGAGGATGTTGAACAGGCCTTCTTTGGCGTAGTCAGTAGTAGGGCGGGTAGGCCAGTTATCGGCAGGTGGATCAAAACGCCGCCCTTTAAATTTTCCTCCAATAATGCGCATGGTGATTGATTGTGAGCATTTTTAATATTTTTTGTTTTGCTGCAAATGACCCAATTTAGGCTGCATTTCGCCTCGAAAATACTCATTTAGCGCTGCTAAACTCCGCTTTTCGAGTCTTATTCAGCCTAAATTGGCTGCATTTTCGCTTAAAACAAAAAAAATTAAACATGCTCTATATTCCAGCTACCAAATCTACATATAGATGTTCAGGGATGGCGCTCAATTTGGTTCCGGTGCGAAATCCCGTGGGCAATTTGACAAAATGCAAGGACTTGATGTAACGTTTGATCTGGCGGTGCAACTCCGACATTTCGTTGTAATGCCCACAAATCCACAGCGGGGTGTATTCGGTACCCAAACGAAATTGGTCAAACACCAACAGTAAAAAATACAGGGCATCCCGAGGCGTTTGGTACGTAAACGAATTGCAAAAAATCAATTGCCCCTCGTGGAAATAAAAGATGAACACCCGATTGGGCATAAAATAGGCTGCAATGTTGTGTGGGGTTTCCAGACGACCGCGCAACAGCGGAGCCAATGCGCTTACACAATGTACGTATTCAGCTTCGGGCTGAATGCCCTTGAGCCAGTCATGGCACACTTGGGGGATCTCGTACACGGCATTGACGGGGTAACCCGGAATAACATCCGTGTGCACCATGGCGTTGCTATTAGGGGTAGTCAGGTGTTGGAGATAAGTGCTGCGCTCTTCGGCCCGATACCATTGTGATGGCACCAGGGTGAAAGTTGGTGCAACCACCATTGCTCGAACTGCCCGGTAATTGCGGGTCAATAGCTCGCGGGGAGCACTCAGGTTACTCAAAAATGTGGCCCAATCCAACTGCCCCAGTGCATTGCGATCCAATAGATAATGCTGATAGGCCTGGATTTTGAGTTGGTTGTCTACTACTGCGCAGCTGAAGCTGTCCGTCCCAAAAACGATAGATAACTTGCACAGTGCCGAAATGTGCGGCGAGTAGTTGTCCTCAACGATGTCGTACTTGATACTAGCCAAATGCCTGCAATTGTCTTGGAGTTGAGGAGTTGTTTATTGGGGGGTTTGGGGGGGGGGGGGGGGGGGGGGGGGGGGGGGGAGGGGGCGCGACGGGGGGCGAGGGGCGCGGGG
>NZ_JANRKL010000225.1:0-25455 GCF_033763495.1 Haliscomenobacter sp.
GCTGGGATAGGCTTTTTTCCCGAATTGGTGTGTGCATTACACTAACTGACCGGGCGTAAAAGTCTAAAATAAGTATGAAAAAACCAAGAATAGGCAAAAAGATTTTCGGGATATTTTGTTTTACCAAATTATATTGTGAATTGAAATTAGGGTAACAGGTTCTTGTGCTCCACTGTTCCAAAGTTCATAGGTGATTAGGTTCCAAGGTTTTACTCTGGTCCTCTTGAATTTTGCTTCGGAATTCTGGAACTTTAGTGCCAACTCCCTGGAAACCCATATCAAAACCTGACTGTATGAAACCTATTGCTTTTGTTGTTTTTGCTCTATTGTATTCTGTATGTTTTATCAAAGTTAAAGCACAAGGAAATGATTTGACTTTTCTCAATGGCCAAACCCATGTAGACATTCCGTTTGAATACGAAAACAATTTCATCATCATCAAAGTCATGTTCAATGACATCTTTCCGCTTAAGTTCATCTTTGATACTGGCGCAGAAAATACCATCCTGACCAAACGTGAAATCACCGACTTGTTCCAAATCGACTACCAAAAACGCTTTACCATCTATGGGTCTGATTTAAGCCAAACACTATACGCCTATCTGGTGAGGGGTATTTCCTTTCGAATTGGCGATATGCGGGCCAGTCAACGTTCTATTTTGGTGTTGGAGGAGGACTATTTTCAGTTCGATGAGTTTTCTGGCATTGACATACATGGCATTCTAGGTGCTGATTTTTTTCGGCGCTTTATTGTCAAAATCAATTATTACAAACAGATCATCACGCTTTATGATCCTGCGGTTTTCCAGTTTCCCAAAGGGCACTTTACAGAATTTCCCCTGGAAATGCACCGTAGCAAACCCTATTTGGTCGCTCCGGTCAAATTGGGTAACGACACCACTATCCAAACCAAATTGTTAATGGATACAGGTGCCAGTATAGCTCTTTTGTTGTATACCGATACTCACGAGGGGCTCAAAGTACCGGAAAAAGTAATCCGTAGTGTTTTAGGACGAGGTTTGGGCGGAATCATCTACGGCTACCTGGGCAGGGTCAAAAGTTTGAAATTCTCTGGATACCCCTTCAATGAAGTACTCACCAATTTTCAGGAGATCCCGGTAGTTGAAGACAGTACGTACATGAACAAGCGCAATGGGATCATTGGAAACCAATTGCTGGATCGTTTTACCCTCATCATCGATTACATCAACAATCGGGTTTTTGTACAACCGAACCCCTATTTCAAGAAAAAATTCGAATTTGACCGCAGTGGCTTGTTCATCACCGCTTCCGGGGCTGGGCTTTCCAAGTTTATTGTCTTCGATATTGTACCTTCCAGTCCAGCAGCCAAGGCAGGTATTGCTTCTGGTGACGAAATCAAAACCATAAATGGTGTGCCTGCTTCTTTTTTCAAACTCCAAGATCTGATGTACAAATTCAGGGGTAAAGTGGGCAAAAAGGTAAATATGGTCATTCTGCGCAACGGAGTACGCCTTAAAGTGGAGATGAGATTGGAAGACTTGATTTAGTTTAGATTTTTATTTTGCAATGTCGTACAAAGTTTTATCTTTGCACCCAATTTCTTAAAAAAGCAATTAAAATTCATTCATCATGTTTGCAATCGTAACGATAGCTGGTCAACAATTCAAAGTTGAGGAAGGGCAGGAGCTCTTCGTCCACCAGCTCGACGCAAATGCAGGCGACGGAGTTTCTTTTGATCAGGTTCAATTGATTGAAAAAAACGGCGCAGTGCAAATTGGCAAGCCTTTTGTTGGCAATGCCTCGGTCAGTGCAACAGTAATCGGCCATCAGAAAGGTGATAAAGTGGTCGTATTCAAAAAGAAAAGACGTAAGGGTTACCGCGTGAAAAACGGTCACCGTCAGTCTTTCACCAAAATCAAAATTGACAGCATCGCTGGTTAAACCAAACTAAAAAGCAATTAGTCATGGCACATAAAAAAGGCGTCGGTAGTTCCGACAACGGCCGGGACAGTAAAAGTAAGCGCCTCGGCGTAAAATTGTTCGGCGGCCAGTATGCTAAAGCAGGAAACATCCTCGTTCGTCAGCGTGGCACCAAATTCCACCCAGGCGAAAACGTATACATGGGTAAAGATTACACCCTTCATGCACAAATTGCAGGAACGGTGGCATTCTCTAAGTCCAAGCAAGACCGCACTTATGTTAGTGTACTTCCTCTGGAAACTGCAATTGTAGCCAAAACTGCGCCAGTCGTTGTGGAGGAAGTTGCGGAAGTAGTTGCAGAGGTAGCGGCCAAACCAGCTGCCAAAAAATCATCTTCCATCACCCTGCCCAGCGGCAAAAAAGTGAAGCAGGATGACCTGAAACTGGTTGAAGGCATTGGCCCAAAAATCGAAGAGTTGATGCATGCTGCAGGAATTACTACCTGGGCAGAATTGGCAGCTGCTCCAATCGAAAAACTGGAAGCCATTCTGGACGAGGCTGGCCCTCGTTTCCGCATCCATGATCCTGCCACCTGGAGCAAACAAGCTGCAATGGCGGATGCTGGCCAGTGGGAGGAATTAGAAACCTATCAGGATGAACTGAAAGGTGGCCGGGAAGAGTAATCCATCTTCCACCCTACATGTTTAGTTTTCATAGCTTTATATTTTGGGCCCTGCTTCTTCATTAGGAGCAGGGCTTTTTCTGTGTCGGAGACACAGAAATCCCACGGCTAAAGCCATGGGTTGGGGATTTGAGGTGGCCTCCCACGGATAAATCCGTGGGTTGGCGATGTTTCTCGAAGGAATGGAAGGCCCGTTGGTGCAGCCATATAGGGCTGCCCAAAATGCTTAAATTCCCTTTGCCATTTCGAGTTGGAGGGACTGTACGAAGCGCAGACCTGCGGCGGGATTGGTGGCCAGCGGAATATTGTGCACATCACACAAACGCATCAACATACTTACATCCACTTCATGAGGATGTTTGCCCAACGGATCGCGGAAGAAAATAATCATGTCTACCTTGCCTTCCACCATGCGGCTGGCAATCTGGGCATCGCCACCAAGTGGGCCACTGAGCATCCGCTCAATTTCTAGGCCCGCCTTTTCGAGGTAAGAACCAGTAGTGCCTGTAGCAATAAGGTGAATGGCATGTTCTTTGAAAAAGTCGATGTGGTCGCGAACAAAACCCACCATATCTACCTTTTTGCTATCGTGTGCAATCAATGCAATGGTCATTTTTACATTATTTTGGGGCTAAAATAGATTAAGTAATCCGCCACGTAAACTTTTTGCCTCCTTAAATTGTAAGAGATACCAGAAAACTTGTCTGGCATGTTTGGTTTGCTCAAATAAAAACATTTATGCACCACGTTGGGTGTATAACTATTATCTTTGCTTGGTAATAATTGGATGAATATAACGTTTGCAAACCACAACTGTGTTTTACCATCTTTATTTCATAAATCAAACGTAACTATGAAAAAGTTCTGCTCGATTGTTGCAGCCCTTTCCATGGCTTTAGCATTTGCTATGCCACTGAATGCCCAAATTCAAACGCCCGCACCCAGCCCTACGGTTGAGCTTAAAACCAGAGTGGGCCTCACCGATGTGACCCTGCTTTACTCTCGGCCAAGCATCAAAGGCCGGACGATTTTTAGTGCAGACAAAACTGCAGTGGTGCCTTTCGGAACCATGTGGAGAACTGGTGCCAACTCTGCTACCAAAATCTCTTTCAGTGATGATGTGACCATTGGTGGAACTGCCATTAAAAAAGGCGAGTATGCTATCTTCTCTACTCCTGGTGCCAGTGAGTGGAAGGTGATGTTCTACAACTACGAAACAACAAATGCAGGAGGCTACGGCGACAAAACTGCCGCCGCAACCTGGACTTTGAAGCCACAAAAAGTAGCGGAGAAAGTAGAAACCTTCACCATCGACATCAATGATCAAACGATGGATAAGGCCAGCATCAACCTGATTTGGGAAAACACCAAGGTAAGCATGCCATTGAGTGTTGACGTAGAAGGTAAAGTAAAGGCCAACATCGACCGTGTATTGGCTGGCCCTTCTGCCAACGATTATTACACTGCCGGTTCTTATTACCACGATACCAAAAAAGACCTGAATAAGGCTTTGGAATGGGTTCAAAAGGCCAACGCAATGTCTCCTCAGTACTGGACTTTGCGCAAAGAGTCTTTGATCCTGGCTGACCTGGGTCGCAAAAAAGAAGCCATCGATGTGGCCATGAAATCTCTGGCAGAAGCTAAAAAGCAAAACAACCAGGATTATGTGCGCATGAATGAAACTTCGATTGCGGAGTGGAAGAAGTAAGAAAAAAGTGATGAGTGATAAATGATGAGTGATGAATCCCAGCAGGCCTGAATTCATCACTTATCATTTATCACTCATCATTCAAAATTTTCGCTTAAAAACATACCCCAATTCCCTTCTCACCTTCTCATTGCTCACCACTTTATAACGAGGCGCATCATCTGGCAAAAAGGAGGGTGGTTCAAAACCTTCTAAAATAGCCCGAGCGGTATAAAAATCGGCTTTGCGCGGATGATCATCGGCACAAACATTGTACAATTTGCCCCAGGCTGCTTGCTGAATCAGCGCTTCAATCACACCAATACAATCTTCCTGGTAGACTAAATTGACTGGAGCATTACCTTCTGTTACATTGCTTTTTCCTGCAAAAAAACGGCCCGCCTTTCGCTCTCCTCCAACCAAACCCGACATGCGTAGAATGGAGGACTTTTCATTGGGGAACCCCCCTTTGATGATTTTTTCTGCTTGAATCAAGGCTTTAGCCGAAGCAGTATCGGGGTATAATTCGGAGTCTTCTGTCACTTCAGCGTTTACATCCCCATAAACGCTGGTTGAACCTATGAACAAAATTTTTGCTACTTCATGCTGCTGGGCCAAATCCACAATTGCTCGAATTTGGGTAGGATACCAAACTTCTACATCGGGCCTGCGCCGGGAGGGAGGAATGTTGAGAATTATCAAATCTGTGTCAAAAAATGCCAGATCGCTGAGCTTGACCTCACCTTGGTCTACCTGCAACAAAGTAGGATTGAGCCCTTCAGCACGCAACAAATCCATCTTTTCTGCGGTAGTTGTGGAAGTTTTGACCTCATAACCCAGGTTCTGTAAGTGTTTGGCTAATGGCCACCCCAACCAGCCAGCCCCCAAAACCGATATCCTTTTAATTGAATTCAAGCCCATGACAAATTTTTGATTTGACAATTCAATTCAAAATTCTTAACTTAGAAATCTCAAACCACCCCGATTTAAATCGTGGGCATCAGTCAACAACACAAAAGGAAACGCTTATGCATCCAAAGCAACCCTACAAACCCATTAGTTGCGACTTTTACGATGAACTAGAGGCCTACGCCACGCAACAAAAAATTGTAGTGGTAGAATTTGAAACCCCAGAAGGTAACATGCGCCAGTGCGAGGTACGCATCGTCAATCTCGAAACCCGCAATAAGGAGGAGTTTGTCACCTTGGATAATGGCCTCGAAATCCGCCTGGACTACATACACAGTGTCAATGGTCGGCTCATACCTGATCACTGCTGACGTTCGAAACAACCTGGATCTGGCTTTTGTGCATTGCGAGTCACGTTTTCAATGTCGGTTGTAATGGCGCGTGGAGTCGTGATCGGTTTGCCATAATCCAATGCAATTGACAAACTATCCAATCGATAATCATCATTGTTAGGATCTTTAAAGACCTTATCAGTCGACTTGCCATTGATACATGGATCACATATTTCACCCAAAAAGTTGACAAATTGACCACGGGCAATTAAGTCTTGAACCTTTACGACACAATTTTCGAATTTTACATTGAATACTCCGGCCGTTTGGCCTTGGGTACCGTCGCTCAATTCCATTTCATCGCGGTCGGAACCGTAAATGACGCAGTTGCGGAAGTTGGCGTTGAGGCGGTATACGCTGGCCACACTACAATCCTCCTTGTAACAACGGAAATTGTTCATACCTAATGCCGAAGCCCGTATGCCGTAACTCACCATGGTGCAATAAGTGAAATTGTAATCCCCGCCATGGCGCAGGGTCACCGAAGTTACCTGGTTGTTGTAAAACAAGCAGTTTTCAGCCGTGACGGTGCTGTGAATGGCCAATAGGCCACTACCCGCAGTATTGTAAAAACGGGAATTGCGCAGGGTCAACTGTGCCGACGAGTCCACATAAACCCCAATATTGGAGTTTTTGATGGTGGCATATTCAATCACGTTACCTCGGCTACCGCGGCCGATAAAAATGCCGTTCCATTGTCCGGCATCGTCCTGAAAAGATTCTTCAAGACGATCGCCCTGAATGATCACAGGCTTTTCCTTGCTACCCTTAACATTCAACCGCCCATTGCGCAAAACGTAGATGAGGCCATCGTTGTAAATGTCGAACAGATCGTTTTTGGCAACACCGCCATGTACGTAGATGCGGGTACCCTGAGGAATGTTCACGGTACAACTATCTATAAAAATTGCGCCATAAAATACGTATGGTTTGGGGTCATTAAAAGTAATCTCAGAATTGCGACAAGAAAGAACCACGGGCTGCCCCCCGTTAAAACGGCTGGGGAAATAATTGGCGTTTTGCCCCCAGGCTTCTAGCGTCACTTCCTGCACGTTGCCGTTGGTTTCAAAAATCACTTTTTCATCCACAATGAATGGACTAACCGAAACAGGGTCATTGGGGTCAATGGTCACTGTGGCAAAGAGGTAAATACTGTCGTTGGCATAAATCTCTACGTCCTGAAACTCACGCCCAGGAATACCATCTACGTTCAGGGTAAACTTCGATTTGTCGCGGTTGAGCAAAAATATTTTAGAAACCCGAAGAGGCTGGTCGTTGTTGTTGATGATTTTGATGTAGCGTACCGCCGATCCACGCTGAGTAAAAACGGTATCAAAACGCAGGGTATCCGTAGAAAAAGCCAGCTTGGCATTGGCATCGGTAGTGAAGCTTTCGTCGTCGTTGCAGGAACCAAGGGCAATAGCGATGCTAAAGAAAATGAGAACGTAAAGGTATAAACGCGTCATGCGGACTTTTTTTGGGTATTGAACGGCAAAGGTAGAAAAAAGTGTGTGTTGTGTGGGTGTGAATGTGTGGGTGTAAAGGCGACACCCCCTGAATTAGGCTACACACCCACACCACCCATTATTGCGGTATCCTCAAGTCTTAAACTCCTCAACTCCTCAACTTTTCTTCTTATCTTAGTCTCTCACAATCAAAAACAATGTTAAAGATAGGCATCACCGGTCCCGAATCATCGGGCAAAACCACTTTAGCTAAAGCGCTGGCTGCCCATTACAAAACGGCCTATGTACCTGAATTTTCGCGTCTTTACCTCGAAAAACATGGCCCTGGGTACGATGAAGCCGATCTGCTTGAAATTGCCAAGGGCCAATACTCCTGGGAGCTTGCCTACGCACGTGATGCCAAACGTTTGTTGATTTGTGATACGGACTTGTTGGTGATCAAAATTTGGTCAGAGGTGCGCTTCCAAGAATGCCACCCCTGGATTGAGCGGCAATTGCACTTGCATCCCTACGATTTGTTCTTGTTGTGCAAACCTGATTTGCCCTGGGAGCCAGACCCCTTACGCGAAAACCCAAATGACCGGGAGGAGTTATACCAGCTTTATTTAAAGGCGCTGGAGGACATGAACGCCAACTTTTTTGAAATAAGTAGTTTGGAGTTCGAACAACGGCTGGCTTTGGCGGTTTCTAGTGTAGATCGTTTTTTAGGATTTGCAGGTTAAAAGGAAAGTTTTAGCTTTGCGGCCGACATTGGCAACCACATAGGGTTGCTCCATCACACCCACACCACACACCTCACACCCACACCTCATTTGGGGTGCCCAACCGAACGGGCTGAGATCATACCCATTGAACCTGCCAGGTAATTCTGGAGAGGAAAATGAGCACCTTCGACAAACTTGCTTAGCGGCAAGCCCCAGGTGCACGAAGGTATTACACCGTCGAACCCCTCGACTGGTGATTTCCCACGAATAAATTTGTGGGTTAACTCCCCATAACTAAATCTCCCACGAATAAATTCGTGGGTCGATTGGACAAACATTATGGGCCAACGTTTTTTTATGAAATCCAATGTTTTGATGTTGGCGTTGCTCTGCCTATTGAGCAGCAGTGCCTGGGCGCAAGTGAGTTTGCGCGGAAAAATTACCGATGCTGCTGGCCAGGGTTTGGCAGTGGCTAATGTTTGGTTGGAAGGCCTCAAAAGGGGCACCACCACTGATCGTTTTGGCGGATTTAGTTTACCCAATCTTACCGCCGGAACCTATCAATTGGTGATCAGTTACGTAGGCTATCAAGATCTGGTGGAAACCGTGGAGTTGAGCAGTACCCACGAAATGACTTTTGTACTGAGCGAAAAAACCTATTCGATGGATGCCCTGGTGGTCAAAAGTACCCGCTCTGACCGCAAAACACCCATGACTTACAGCAACTTGAATGCCGAGCAAATAGGCAAAAACAACCAGGGCCAAGATGTACCCTTTATCCTGCAATGGACCCCTTCGGCGGTGGTCACTTCTGATGCAGGCACGGGCATTGGCTACACGGGCATCCGCATTCGGGGCACCGACGCGACGCGGATCAACGTAACCATCAACGGAATCCCGCTGAATGATGCAGAGTCACAAGGTGTGTTTTGGGTGAATATGCCCGATTTTGCCAGTTCCACCAACGACGTACAAATTCAGCGTGGGGTAGGTACTTCGACCAATGGTGCCGCCGCTTTTGGGGCCAGTATCAACCTCAATACCGCCAAAGTAAATCAAGAAGCCTATGCTGAATTGAATGGCACCGTGGGCTCCTTTAACACCTTGCGCAGCAATGTACAGTTTGGAACTGGTTTACTCAAAAGTGGTTTCAGCATTGATGGGCGTTTGTCCAAAATCAGTTCCGATGGCTACATCGACCGGGCGAGTTCTGATCTCAATTCCTACTTTGTATCAGCAGCCTGGACGGGCCAAAAGCAACTCCTACGGCTGAATGTATTTTCGGGTCACGAAATCACCTACCAGGCCTGGAATGGCGTGCCTGCCAACCTGATCAATGATCCGGCTACCCGCAGCTACAACTCAGCAGGTACCGAAAAACCCGGCGAACCTTACGACAACGAAGTGGACAACTACCGCCAAACCCACTACCAGCTCATTTTTAACCGGGGCATCGCTCCCGGCTGGAACCTGAATTTGGCGCTGCATTACACCCGAGGGCTGGGTTTTTACGAGCAATACAAGGCAGATGAATCCTTTGCCGACTATAACCTTCAAGCCCCGAATGACTCCCTCGAAACCACCGATTTGGTGCGGCAACTCTGGCTCGACAACGACTTTTACGGTGGGGTATACGCGCTAAGTTACAACAAGGGCAAAATTGATTTCAGCCTCGGCGGCGGCTACAACATTTACGATGGGCGGCACTACGGGAAACTGCCCTGGTTGCAATATTCCAGCGATTATGTGCCGGGGGACAAGTACTACCAAAGCAGTTCCTTGAAAAAAGACTTCAATGCATACTCCAAGCTCAATTATCAATTGGCGCGCAGCTTGTACGCCTACGCTGACTTGCAAGTACGTTCGATCAACTATTCCCTGGAAGGCAATGACCGCCAAAAACGGGACATTAGCCTGGAGGATCAAATGGGCTTTTTTAACCCCAAGTTTGGTTTGAGCTATCTGCCTAACAGCCGTAGTACTTGGTACACCTCCTTTGCGGTGGCCAATCGGGAGCCCAACCGGGATGATTACCTGAGTGCCCTGCCCAATACGCCGCGCCCTGAACGCTTGTACAACACCGAGGTGGGGTACAAATACTCGGGCAAAAAGGGTGCCCTGGAGCTGAATGTTTTCCACATGTACTACAAAGACCAATTGGCAGTAACGGGGCAAATCAACGACGTAGGAGCTCCCATCAAAATCAATATCCCTAAAAGTTACCGCCTGGGACTTGAATTGAGTGGTGGCTATCAATTGAATCCAATGTTGCGCATCCAGGGCAACGCCGCCTTTAGCCGCAACAGAATTGTCAGCTTCACCGAATTCCTCGATTATTATGATGCCGATTTCAATTGGCTCGGCCAGCAGCAGTTCGTACGCGAACAGGCGGACCTGGCGCTTTCGCCCAATGTGATTGCGGGGGCAGAACTGGCTTTTTCACCCTTCCAGAAAGGGACTTGGGCGGAGAAACAAAGTTTGACTTTGTCTTTACTCACGCGTTACGTCGGTCAGCAGTTTATCGACAACTCTGGTGATGTGAGCAATACACTGAAAGCGTATTCATTCAGCGACTTGCGTTTAGTGTACCAACACCAGGGGCAATTGTTGCGGCAGCTGGAACTGAGTTTGTGGGTGAATAATTTGTTCAATGCGCTGTATTCTTCCAATGCCTGGTCGTATCGGTACATTTATGCCGGGCAAGGGGCTGTGGATCAGGGGCTTTATCCGATGGCAGGGAGGAATTTGATGTTGGGGGGGAAGGTTAGGTTTTAGGGCAGCTTTTCCTGAATAATTACCCGTGAAAATCGGCTCCACTTCAGTAAGGGAAGGGAGCCGATTTTCATTTCCACTCAAAAAAATCCCCCCCTCGCCAACACAAATCCCCTCTTCCCACGTTTTTATTCAAGCCTACTAACAAAACGCCATCACACTATGAGACTACACTTACTAGCTATGCTATGCTGTTTTGTTGCTATTGCTGCCCTCCGTGGTCAACAAACCTCCGTTTGTACTAAAGCGAGAAACATTGCCTGCGACTTTACTTATAAGGACAGTACAGATTTTGAAACCAGCCTCAGCAGCAATTACCAGTGCAGTGAAGGGGGTGTTTTTGCAGCAAGGGAGCGGGTGTACAAATTCACCTTATCTCAGCCACGCAACATCTTCATTTCTCTACAAATTGCCGAAGCGGGGGTTGATTTGGATCTGTTTTTGTTGGGTTCCTGTGTCTTGAGTGCAGATGCTTGCCTGGCTTACAGCAACACAGGCACCAGAAAGGAACAGATCCTACAATCCCTTGAAGCGGGAACTTACTACATTGTGGTGGATGCAAAACAGGCCGATGCAGTTGGGACTTATCGCCTAAAGTTGACTTGTGCCGACAACATTTGTCAACGCTCTACCTCCTCCATCAGCTGTGGGGAATACAAAGTCAAAGAAAACCTTGAAAATACCCTTAACCTGATCGCTGAATATCCGAACTGCTTGAATAAAGTCTATTCCGGGCGAGAAAAGATATACGCACTTGAGCTTAGTCCTGGTTCCAACATCCAGGCGGGCCTGCATGTAGACACCAGTAGTAAAAAAGATTTTGATCTGTTTCTGGTACAAGTAGACGAAACCTGTTATGAAATCACCTGCCTGGCGCAGGCCTCTGTCTCCGCCATCAAGGGCAGCAAATCCTTATTCAGCAATCAACTTGGTAGCGGCACCTATTACCTGATCGTGGACTCTCAGGAGTTTTATACCTCAGGAGAGTTTTCCTTGGATGTTTCTTGTGGGGGCGTACCCTGCAACGGATTGACCGCTTTGAATTGTAGTACCCCAACGCTAGGAACCACCACCACTGCGGCCAGAGATCGTAGTAAAGTGAGTCTTTACCGGGTCCGACAAGAAAATGCTGTTGAAAAATTCTACCCAGGGCACTCCGGGCCTGAAAAATTTTATTCTTTTGAAGTATTGGAACCTCAAAATGTCACCCTAAAAGTAAGCCAGCCCGGTGAACTCAGACCTAAAGACCTGAGCCTGTTTGTGCTCAAAAATTGTGACAACTTAGAGGCGGTTGGAGCAAGTGTGACCAAGGGAAGTGGCAGCGAAACCCTAACCGTTTTCCTAAATCCCGGCATTTATTACGCTGTGGTTGATCAGTTGCTGGGGGCCGATGCTTATAAATTTTCGCTGGAACTCCAATTTACCCAGGCTTGCACCAACATTTGTGATTATGGGGGGGCTTTTATCTCCCGTGGCACTTTTTCCAATGAATTGTCGCGTTCAGAAGTCGCACCCATTTTGCTTTATGAAGAACAATGCGTAAAAGATGCATTTAGCAATTTTTCATCGGGAAGCAAAAGATTGTATGCCGATGTTTTTTTGTTCAACAATGAAGAATCGCAAAGTCCTATCAGTTTGACCCTGAACGCTAGCAACGGCACTTCGAGCATTCGAGGTTTTATCTTCCAGTGTGATTATTTTACGGCTAAGACAAATTGTCTGGGTTTTACCCAAAATGGCAACCTGGATTTAGGCCCAAGCGCCACAGGGTTTTATTATGTAGTTATTCTCGATAGCCAAAATACGCCCTATACTTTTAGCATCACGCCCAAGGGAGTTTGTGAATCCAACCCGGAAGCTATCCCCCTGAATACGAACATTACCCGCTCAGTTAGTGGTAAAAATAACGACTTCAGCATCGGTGGCAGTGGTTATAACGGGTACAGCAACTGTTACAGTGGGGCGCGAACTTATCAGGGTGAAGATGTGGAATTCCAGTTCACCGTGCCATCCAATGTTTTGGTCAACATATCATTTAGCTCCAAAGCAGCAATGGGGCTATTCCTTTATGGCTATAGTTGTGGAAAAGGGTGCCTGGACTACACCCAAACCTCGATAGAAGGTGGAAGTGGAGAAATAAAAGACTTCCCACTCAACCCTGGGACCTATTATTTGATTGTGGATAAAAACGACCTTGCCACCGAAAATGCGGAATTCAGCCTCAGCATCAATACCCGGCCAACGGTCGCCTCTCCTTTTTTTCTGGCCTACGATCCGATCAACTCCAATTGTGTACCCAGCAAACGGAAAGGGCATAGCCTGGAGATCCTTAAAAAAGCCGCCGCCAATCTACTAACAGCAAGTGATCGCTTCTACATTTTTCCTGAACAGTTGAGCCCGCAAGCCCGCGCTATTGAAAAGAATTGGGATCCCATCTCCACTGAGGAAAAAATGAAGATGGACGAACTCCGCATGGACTCCCTGGGGGATGCTCAAAAGTGTGGTTTCAGAGACCGGGACTCCATTTACATCATACTGGAAACCAATGACAAAGACCAACAATTCATCCAGGAAGTTTTGGCAGAATATGTAAGCCCTTCCCCTAGCAATGCAGTCAGCGCCAAAGGGCAATACAAACCCGGGGGAGTAAGTCTGATCCAGGCATTCCGCTTCATTCGGCCCCGGCATTTTTCGCTGAATACCCGGCAACTGATCATCAATCCCAATGAAAACATCATCCAATCGATCTCAATTAAAACCAATGTCCGATTCAGGGTTAAAATGGAACCAGCCGTAGATTACATCAAGATCCTTAACCCCCAAAGTATCTACCCGGCTGAGGCCAGCGAGATCAAACTTTCTATCATCAAAAACAGCAGTGGAAAGCCTCGCGATCTGGTGAAGTTGATTTTCACTTCTGCTGACAGTCCAGAATACCGCAGTGAAGTACTCCTTCTGGAAAAGCAATGTATCCCGTTTACGGCAAGCATTGTGGCCAGTGAAGCCACCACTTTGTGTCCAGGCAGCTCCATTACCTTGAGTGCAAGCGTCAACAATGGGAGTTTAGGGGATTACCTTTATTCTTGGAGCAATGGCTCAACGGCTGCTTCTATCGAGTTACAAGATTTAAAAACGGGTTCAAGCCAGTATACCCTTACGGTTACACCTAAAGATGAAAGCGTCTGTGAAGTAAAACCATTGACCCAAAACATCACCGTTTTGGCCCGTCCCAATGCTCCTGTTGCGGTCAAATCAGAAGTTGGGGTTTGTACGGGTCAATTGGTCCCCCTGCTATCCGTGGCTCCTCAGGCAGGGGTAAGCACCAATTGGTACAATGGTGCCAACGAGCTACTTCCCGCAGTAGACGCGATCCGGTTTTTACCCAGAGTCAATCAGCCAGGGGTGTACACCTATTACGTGGAAGCGCAAAGTACCGCAGGTTGCATCAGCGAAAATCGGACACCCATCACCCTGACCATCTATCCGGCATTTACCCTTGCTGCCGATCCGGTAGAAAAAAATGTTTCCTGCAAGGGAGCAAGTGATGGAATTGTAAACATTCGCATCAACGAAACGGGCTACAACAACCTCAACTATCGCTGGTCAGACGGTGGCACGGGCAGCCGTAGAACAGACCTGAAAGCAGGAGCTTACCAGGTCACGCTGAATTCAGGATCAGGCTGTGCTCAGGAGTTTTCGGCAGTCTTAACCGAACCTGATTCGCTTAAAATTGTGGTAAAAAGCATCAAAGCTGATACAAGTGCAAAAAATACTGGTGCAGTTGAAGTAATTGTAAATGGGGGGATTCCTCCTTACCGCTATAATTGGATAAAGGCTGAACAATCGGTTAGTACTGCCCAAAATCTGACTATGGTCAGCAGTGGCAATTACCAATTGGAGCTAAGGGATCAGAATCAATGTGTGTTGTTTGGTCCGGTTGTTGCTGTTCCGAAGGTGGTTTTGAGCTCCATTACAGAACAGCCTTTGGCTGCAAGAATCTTTGTCTATCCAAATCCAACAGATGGGTTGATAAACATAACATTTGACCTGCCTGAAAATATGGAAATAAGACCGGAAATCCTGAATGCATTTGGTGAAGTTGTTCAAAAATTGCCTCCTCAACAGATGTTGAAAGGTAACCTTCAAACCCTGCTCCCTGGAGTAGAATCCGGAATTTATTTTATTCAAATTGGATTTCCTGGAGGAGTAGTAGTAAAAAGAGTGTTACTTATCCGAGGGTAAGAAATGTCATTTTTAACAATTTTTAATTTTTAAAAAAAATTTGAAAATCAATTATTTACAATATTAAATTCCATTAAAATTCTTAATTCTGATCAGTTTTTTTTGCTCGCAAAATGACATCAAATACCAATGGTTTTCCTACTTACTTTGTACTAAGAACAAACAGAAAGGAAGAAAATCCTTCCACGTAAGTTCCTACTTAAAACTTGTTGCCGTAAATCCGAAGTGTAGCCTCCGGGCTGCACTTTTTCCCAAGCTAATTTGTAATGCACAGTGATAGTCTTCTTAATTCAATCTGATTTTGTTCACAATATGACACTGTAAATATAGTGTTGTATTATTCACAAAGGGGTTCATATGTAGCTTTTTTTCATTGATTTTGTTGTCGCTACAGGTGAATCCCTTTTTTGTTTGCCCACCAATGTAAGCCCCAAAAACCCATTTGGATTTTTCCCATCAATTTACTATCTTCGCGCCGCTTTAGCCTTAAAATCAACTTTTGGTAAAGCTACATTGTTGAACAGGTATCTTGTATTTAAGCCCAAACGATGAGAAAAATTGAGTTGGACATAGTTGCACTTTCCCATAGCGTTACCCAGTCTCACAATTATGCGGTAGTGCTGGGAGAGAAAAAAGGTGCTCGCCGTTTACCGATTGTCATTGGCAGTTTTGAAGCGCAAGCCATTGCTGTGGCCATGGAAAGAATGACCCCCAATCGCCCACTCACCCACGACCTGTTCAAAAACGCTCTAGAGACTTTCAACATCAACCTCAAGGAAATCATCATCAACAACCTGCTCGATGGCATTTTTTATGCCCGTCTGGTGTGTGAACGCGATGGAGATGTAACCGAGGTCGATTCCCGCACTTCTGATGCCTTGGCGATGGCCGTTCGGTTCAACTGCCCGATCTATACCTATGAGTTTATTTTGGATGCGGCTGGGGTGGTTCTTGAAGATACCGAGGGTAGTGACGAAGACGAAGAGTTGTTTGCCGCAGCACCCTCAACTGGTATGTCCGACAACCCACTTGCCTCCTACTCTACTGAGGCACTGACGCGGATGTTGGATGAGGTACTGGATGAAGAAAATTATGAGAAAGCGGCACAGATTCGGGACGAGATCGAACGGCGGAAGTCGAGTTGATATTCAACTAGAATTGATTTCAGATTTTATACACGAAAAAAGCCAGGCTGAATGTTCAGTCTGGCTTTTTTCGTGGTGGTATTCCCGGACCAACCGTGATTGGTCAACCCAGGAATACCAGGAAAATAGTTAAACTTATAGCGGATTCTGTACCGCCGCCTTGTTGGAATCCAATTCACGACGTGGGATCAAAAACTGCCACTGTACATCGCCCGCAGGTACGTCAAACAAAATCGCAACCGCAGCAAGGTGTCCGATACCATTTCTGTTCAATGGCAAGTTTAGGCGCTTCAAATCCAGCCAGCGGTGACCTTCGCCCCACAACTCAATCCGACGTTGGAACATAATTTCGTCGATCAGTTCGGCACCTGTTTTGGTAGACAATACATAGGATGGGTCCCGCTTGCTTACCATCTCAAACAGTGCTTTTGCCGCGCCAGCATCGTCGCCGCCACGTGCTTTAGCCTCTGCCTCGATTAAGTACATTTCCCCAGAACGCATAAATGGAACATCTCCCATCACACTGGTACTTGGAGTGCCTGGTAAACGGAATTTTTGCACCATATATGGCACTCTAATACCTCCAGGAGGTGCGATAGAGTTGCTTGTAGTTGGTGCTTTGACCCACATTTTTGAACGTACGTCTGTAGCCGGAATTTGATCATACAGCAGTTTGTTGATCGTTTTTGGGGTAGCACGAATGTTGGTAGAGTTATAATTGCAAGAAATGTAAGAGTGGAAACCACCAAAAAACTCAGATTGGTCTTCCAGGTGATCAAAACCCCACATCCATTCTGGGTTTGATACATCTTGAAAACCTTCCTGGTATTGCGCGATAGACATCAAAGCAAAGCCTTGACGTGCTTCAGCAGCATAAGTAGCTGCAGTAGCCCAGTTCTGTTGTACCAAAGCCACTCGAGCCTGCACACCACGCACCACGTTTTTGTTAAAGTGTGATTTTGCTGCACGAGCAGTAGTCAACAGGGCATAAGCGTCCGCCAGATCCTTGTTAATTTGTGCATATACTTCTTCTACCGTTGAGCGAGGCAAACCTTCCTGCGTAGGCTCCAATACCAATGGAACGCCCAGTGTGCTATTTGGTTTGGCGGTCGCATCGTAACGTTTGCCATAGTACTGAATCAAATGGAAATAGGAAAACCCACGAATCGCGAGTGCCTCTCCTTTGATCTGATCACGTTCAGCAGGTGTGCCTACGGCATTATCGATATTGGCAATTGCCACGTTGGCGTTGCCAATCAGGCGGTAATACATTTCGTAAGGAAAAATCGCCATCGTGCCGGTCTCACTGCGGTGTGACAACCAGCGTTGCTCCGCGAAGTGCCAGTTGTTCGACGCATTGGGGAATACCAAGTCTTCACCCATTACATCATTGATGATCATGAGCGCAGGGTAACCAGAATGCCCCTGAGAGCCCTGGTAACGCACCATCATCGCGCGATAAATGCCATTGATGGCGGCCTTGGCGTTTTTGGTAGTCGCATAAGCTGAGCCCGCATCAACACTACCCGTAGGTTTTGTGTCCAAATAATCCTCCTTGCAGGAATTCAAAGCGATGCTCAGGAACAATGCAGATATGAAGAGAAATTTATAGTTTTTCATATTTAGCTGGTTTTAGAAAGTTAAGTTAATACCACCAACGAAGTTGCGGTAGAAAGAATAGGTATTGGCAGTAACCCCATCAAAGCTATCCAAACCATTCATACCTTTGCGCTTGTTCCACAAAGCAAGGTTTTCGGCACTTGCAAAAATTTGTGCACCTTGAATTTTAACCTTCTTGGCAAGACTGGAAGGGATTGAATAGGTCAGGGAAATATTCCGCAAGTTCAGAGAAGTAGCATCAGTCAACCACCGGTCTGATCCACCGTCAAAATCAACCGAACGACCCAAATCCGCACGTGGCACATCGGTGATGTCGCCAGGTTTTTGCCAGCGCTTCAATACGTCTACGTGTTTGGCCGACCCATAACCTGCTGATCCCATTATACTTGCGTAAGCTCCATCATAAATCAAACCACCAATCTGGTAAATGAACAATACCGACAGTGAAAAACCTTTGTACTCAATTGTATTGGTTAAGCCACCTGTGAAATCAGGAATTGCGGAGCCATTGTAACGGAAACGAGCATTGTTCAAACTAGTGGTAAGGGTATCGCCAGTTTCAGTGATGCGAGAGTTGGTCGCTACATAAGAGATGGCCCGGTACTCAGCGTTACCATTGGCTGGGTTGACACCAGCCCATTCGCGCAACCAGAAGTCATAAATGGATGTCCCTTCTTTCAACTTTTTGGTACCAGAAATGATTTCTTTGGTGCTTTCAGGCATCCGGGTAATTTGGTTCTTGTACGTGGTAGCGTTGAAACTAATTTCCCAAGAAAAATCTTTCGTTTCAACTGGAACAATGTTGAGTTCCAATTCGTATCCACGGTTGAACATGGCCCCGATGTTGCGGGTCTGTGAAGCAGTACCGGAAGAAAGTGGTAGAGGTACCGCAAACAACAAGTCATCCGATTCACGGTTGAAGTACTCCAATGTACCTGAAATCCGGTTTTTGAAAAATCCAAACTCTAATGCGACATCCGTTTGATTGTTAGACTCCCAGCTTAATACACGGTTTCCTAAACTACCTTGCAGGATGCCCGCTTCAGTCGCATTGTTCCAGCCCAGGTTGTACAAAGGTTGCCAGGCATAAAAACTGATGCCACCATTGTTACCCGTTTGGCCGTAGGAAGCCCGCAATTTAAGTTTACTGATGAAGTTTACTCCTTCTAAAAAGGCTTCGTTGTGGATTTGCCAAGCCGCACTGGCTCCAAAGAAGGTTCCCCAGCGTACTTCTTTTTCAAATTTGCTGCTCGCATCTCTGCGTCCAGAAAGGGTGAAAAAGTACTTGTTGTTGAAATCGTAGTTGATGCGGGCAAAGTATCCTTCCTGGCGGTTGGCATCAGCCTCTGACGAAAGGTTTGTTGTAGTGGTGAAGTTCACCAATTCGATGTTTCCGTCCAAGATTTGCTGTGACCTGGAACCAGTCAGGAAGTTGGTGCTGTAGTCATAATTTTCATGTCCCACCAACACATCGATGCTGTGTACTCCAATCGTTTTTTTGTAAGTCAGCTGTTCGTTCAGGTTGAGGGTCAACTGATTGGTAAAGTCAATGGTTGCACGTCCGGCTGGAGCACCATCACCAATGATTGGGTTACCATAAGTATTGCCGTTGGTGTTGCTGTAGTCAGCACCGAAATTAACCTTGAATTTGAAATCCTTCAGGAAGGAAATCTCCGCATTGGTACGTCCGCTGAAAAAATTGCGGCGGAAAAAATTCTGGTTCAACTCCGTTTCAGCAGGAGCATGGCGGCCACCGTATTGCGGGCGGCTGGGCAAACCCAAGGCGGTCAAGTTCCCAAAATCATACTGGCGCTGGCCATTGGCATCCAGCAAATACTGCCCTGGATTTTTCGGGTCATAGGCGTAAACTGGATAAATAGGTCCCATCCCTCTGGAAAAGAAGAAGGGGTTCACGAAGGAGGTATTTCCGCCAGCATCATCCTGGTTGGAAGTGGTATTGTTGTAGGCCAAATTCACCCCGAATGAAAGCCAGGACTTCAAGCGATTGTTGTATTGCAAACGTGCATTGTAGCGCTTATAATCCGAACGAATCAAAAAGCCTTTGTCGTCCAGATAGCCAAAAGAGGCATAATAATTAGAGTTCGCATCCCCACCACTGAGGTTGACGTTCAATTCATTGCGCACACCTTCTCTAATCAGGGGTGTCTCCCAGTTCAGATCTTCTTCTTTGAAAATCAGTTGTGCACTTGGGTTCAATACTCCGGCAGTGCTTACCAGATCAGTAGCAGCCACATTGTAGGCATTGTAACCCAACAATCCTACAATCTTAGCACTAGCGTCCGCGCTGGCTGCTTCCAAGGTCAATGGACTTGCCGTACGCGACATCAAACTGTTACGGTAAGATTCCCACATGTAGGGATAGTATTGTGCCGCATTCAAGCGGTCGTATTCCGGCAAACCACGCTCTGAAGTACCACGGGTATACTTCACATTGATTTGGCTTTTGCCTGGAGTACCCTTTTTGGTCGTAATCATCACCACCCCGTTGGCCGCTCTGGAGCCATACAAAGAGGTAGAAGCCGCATCCTTCAGGATGGAAATGTTTTCGATGTCATCTGGGTTGATGTTGGCAATCGCTCCATCATAAGGGATACCATCTACTACGTACAATGGGGCGTTGGATGCAGAAATGGATCCAAAACCGCGAATACGAATGGCCGGAGTAGAACCTGGTTGGCCACCACCAACGGTAGTTTGAATCCCAGAACCAGCCCCTGCTATCGCCTGACTGATGTTTGTGATCGGGCGTTTGGCAATTTTTTCAGCGCCTACTGTAGTTGCCGAACCCGTAAATTTTTCACGGGTAGATTCACCAAAAGCAGTTACGATGACTTCGCCCAATAGCGCAATGGATTCTTCCATTTGAAGGTCTACAGTGGTGCGACCATTCAGCACAACCTCCTGCGAAGTGAAGCCCGTATAACTCAACGAAAGCACATCCTTGGATGGATCAGCTTGCAACTCAAACTTTCCATCAACATCAGTAGTGGTCCCTACTGTGGTGCCTTTGACTACCACGGTTGCGCCAATCAATGGCTCACCGCCTTTAGCCGAGGTGATGACCCCTCGAACTGTGGTCTGCGCCCCAAGGCAAAGCCCTACGAGCAACAGCATTCCTGTGAGTGTAAAATGCAAAAGCTTCATAAATGATTTATTTGGTTGATAAAATAACAGTCGTAGAATCAGCCTGTGTTGTTACAGACTAGTTTAGGTTTTGGGACAAAACAAGTTTACAGATTTATTACCACTCTCTTTGACTTGGGGCAGTCTAATGTTGATGGCAGTGTAGGTTGGACTTGATTTTTATCGACTTCAAAAATGCGACACAAATATGCAATCTAAGCTGCATAAATCATAGACATGTTATTTTTTTTCGACGGTTTACCGGATTGGCGACATTCTTTTAATGAACAAACATGAGTCATCCCAAATTTTGAGTTAACTCAAGATTTGGGATTTTTTGTGCGTAAAAAAACGCCTTCTGTAAATTTGGATATCTCTCCACACCAAAAAACAGAAGGCGCCATGTATAAAACATTGGTGCAAAATACGTCAAAGAATAATAATCAAAGAGGACTGAGATTCCTACTCAAGCAAATCAGCACTCTATATCTCTTGACTTCATTGCCTATTTCCAATCACTTTAAAGCATGGTTGGTGATCCTTAAAAAAATCGGGCTACTTATAGTCACACCAAATCAAACAAATCCAAAACCCCCGGCGTCCTCGCCACATTGAATCCCTCCGCATATTCAAAACCCGCGTCACGACCAAAGGACCGGGCCTTCGCCCGCATGAACTCCATGAAGTCTTCTCCAGAAATGGGTGTGCTCAACTCCTGACTGTATTCAGTAGCAGTCGGCAAGAAAAATTGTGAGCGGAAGGTCAGAATCAGCTCCATCTTTTTTTCAAAATAATCGCTGATGTCCACCGTAAAATCGGGTTCCAGGTTACGATCCTGGATGTAGTGGTACACGGCTTTGGGGCGCCAGCGCTCCTGGGGGTTCCCCTTTTCATCAAAGGTTTCAACTTTAGCCAAGCCTGCATAAAAGCAGGCATCGGCAGTGAGTTTGGCGGCGCGGCCATGGTCGGGATGGCGATCGTCCAGCGCATTGGCCAATACAATCTCCGGTTGGCAACTGCGGATGACCTGGATGATTTTTTGGATGTTTTCGGGGTTGTATTGGAAAAAGCCGTCGGCCATGTCCAGATTGATGCGGAAGGCTGCCCCCATGAGTTGAGCGGATTCGGTGGCTTCACGGGTGCGGATTTCAGCGTTGCCGCGGGTACCTAGTTCGCCGCGGGTAAGGTCGAGCAGGCCTACGGCTTTACCTTGGGCGATGTGGCGGAGTAAGGTGCCACTGCTGGAAAGTTCTACGTCATCGGGGTGAACGCCGATGGCCAGGATGTCGATTTTCATGTGCGCTTTTTTTGTCGGGGACAAAAATCCCACGGATAAATCCATGGGTTGTTTTTTATGGTGGCCTCCCACGGATAAATCCGTGGGTTGGCGATATACTTAGGGGAATGAAAGGCCAAACACACCCACACCTTCACACTCAAACTCACACCCATTCTTGCGGGTTGCAGTATCTCTTAGTCGGTGGAAGACCCCACACTTCCACACCTCACACTCACACACTTTTACCCCCTCACCCTTTCTTTGCAGCCTCCCAAAGGAGGTCCATTTCGGCAAGGGTCATGTCGTTGAGGTGTTTGGGGGCATGGGCTTCGATGTATTCGAAACGTTTTTTGAATTTAGCGTTGACACGTTCAAGAGCGGTTTCGGGGTCGATTTTGACGAAGCGGGCATAATTGATCAGGGAGAAGAGGATGTCGCCAAATTCTTCCTCGCGCCTTTCCTGGGCCATGTCTTGCTCCAGCGTTTCTTTAAACTCCTGGATTTCTTCTTCCACCTTGTCCCACACCTGGCCAGCATTTTCCCATTCGAAGCCTACCTGTTTGGTTTTTTCCTGCATGCGATAGGCTTTAACCATGGCTGGCAGGGATTTGGGTACTCCAGCCAATACTGATTTTTTGCCCTCTTGCAATTTCAATTGCTCCCAGTTTCTTTTGACATCCTCCTCGTCTTTGACCTTTACATCGCCATAAATGTGCGGGTGGCGTTTGATGAGTTTGTCACAAACCGCGTTGAGGGCATCGGCGATGTCGAAACTTTGTTGCTCATCGCCAATTTTGGCATAAAAAACCATGTGCAACATCAAATCACCAATTTCTTCCTTGATGCCCTGGATGTCTTCTTCCAGGATGGCGTCGGCCAATTCGTAGGTTTCTTCAATGGTGAGGTTGCGGAGAGTTTGGAAAGTTTGTTTGCGGTCCCAGGGGCATTGCTCGCGCAATTCATCCATAATGGTAAGCAGTCGGGCAAAAGCATCGAGTTTGTGTTGCATGGAGTGTTTTTTGACTAAGAACATGTTTAATTTTTTTTAAAACATGCTCTAAAAAATGGGAAGTGTACGCAAAATTAAACCTAATTTGCAGAAGAGAAGTTTAATTGAAGTAAATTTCAACGCATGGAACTATTGAAAACTTTTTTGGCAGCCTTCACGGTTTTTGGATTGGCTTTTATGCTGATCAATATTCGGTATTGGTTTACGGGCAAGGAATTTAGGGGTACTTGCGCCAGTAATTTTAATGCCGGGAAAGGAGGAGAAGGACAGGTGTGCTCGATGTGTGGCCGGAAACCGGATGAGGCTTGTGGGATGCCGGAGGTGAAGTAAAGTAGCAAATCAAAATAGATTAAAATGTACATTCAGGCTAAATCACTCAATGGAAGATGTTTTTGTGATTTTTAAAATTTTGAAGGCCTTGAAGGGGATGATTTCGGAATTGGTGGAGATGGCGCAAGTCTAACCTACCAATACTGTAATTCCGAACAAAAAAACGCCGAGGAATAAAAATAGACCAATAAGAAGCCATCCAAATTTTTGATTTTTCCGCAACTCTTCCTTTTCTGTATCAGTGGCTTTTTTCCACTTTTCTCTTCGCTCTTTACGCTGTTTAATTAATTCTTGGAACATGAAAAAACAGTAAATTAGCATCAACCCAATGATGAGAACTCTGGCATAAGGCGGCAGTTTAATTTCCATCGGTCTAATGATCAAAAAGTTGATCACGTACGCTGCTCCGCCTATTACTACTAAAATATTTTTTAAACTTTTTGTATTCATAATTTATTTATTGGTCTCAATACTGCCCTACCGACAACATCACCAAAGTGCACGCGAACTCCGTCTCAATCCCCTTCTCCTTAGCCAATCGCAGCAATTCAAAATTCTCCGTCCCCGGGTTAAAAATGATCCGTTTCGGCTGCAAGCCTAATATGTAGTCGTAATACTCTTTTTGTCTTTCTGGATTCAAATAGAGGGTGATGGTATCAATTTCCTCGGCCTGGGGCTGGCCCTTTTGAATGTCCACGCCAAAAATAGTCGCTTCGCGCAAACCTACAGCCACCACTTCGTGGCCTTTGCTCGTCAATCTACGAATGGCGTCGTAAGAAACCCGGGCAGGGTTTTCGGAAGCGCCTAGTACCAATGTTTTTTTCATACAGTAATGAGCTATCAGCAATGAGCCATCAGCTGTCAGCCATCAGCTTGGATGAGTTCCTTGCTGATAGCTGATGGCTGACTGCTGATGGCTAAACCAGTAACTTAATCGGCTCCTCCATAATCTCCTTGAAGGTTTGCAGGAATTGTGCGCCTGTGGCACCATCCACAACCCGGTGATCGCAGGAAAGGGTTACTTTCATGGTATTGCCCACCACGATTTCGCCATTTTTCACGATTGGTTTTTCAAAAATCCCGCCTACTGCCAGGATACAGGCATCGGGAGGATTGATGATTGCCGTAAATTCGTCGATGCCGAACATCCCCAGGTTCGAAATGGTGAAGGTATTGCCTTGCATTTCATCTGGTTGCAGTTTGCGCTCTTTGGCTTTTCCCGCCAGGGCTTTCACCTCGGTATTGATTTGGGACATGGTTTTCATGTTCGCATACCGAATCACGGGAACCAGTAGTCCGTCCTCAACCGCCACAGCTACACCAATATTGATGTCCTTGTTGTAGCGGATTTTATCGCCCAACCAGGAAGAGTTGATCGCAGGATGTTTGGTCAAAGAAGCAGCTACCGCTTTAACCACGAGGTCGTTGAAGGACAACTTCACTGGCGATACCTCGTTCAGTTGTTTGCGCATTTCGATGGCCCGATCCATGTTGATTTCGATGGTCAGGTAAAAATGTGGCGCAGTGAACAAGCTCTCACCCAAGCGGCGGGCAATCACCTTGCGCATTTGAGATACGCCTACTTCTTCGTAGTTGTTGCCACCTGAATTGAAAGCAAATGGTGCAGCAGTTGGTGCTTCCGACTTAGCCGTAGGCGCAGGCGTAGGTGTGGCAGTTGGAGTTGGTGTGACTACCGCTGGGGTACCACCTTTGCCTTCCAGGAATGCTTCTACGTCTTTTTTAACAATGCGGCCCTGGTCACCAGAACCAGTCACTTGCTCCAGGCTTATGCCCGTTTCTTTGGCTATGCTTTTGGCCAAGGGTGAGGCTTTGACTCGGCTGTCTTCGGTACTTACAGCTGCTGTTGGAACCTCCGCCACAGGAGCAGCTACAGGAGTACTTGGTTGGCCATTGGCAGCAGGAGCAGGAGTTCCGCCATTGGCCGCAGCCATTGCCGCTTGCCAATCTTCACCAGCTTGCCCGATGACAGCGATGACACCATCAATAGGCACAGGCCCTTCTTTAACCGCTATATGCAGGATAACGCCTTCTACAAAAGCATCCAATTCCATAGTGGCTTTATCCGTCTCCACTTCTGCCAGGGTTTGGCCTGGTTCAACGTGGTCTCCCTCTTTTTTCAACCAACCAATGATATTGCCCTCTTCCATCGTA
>NZ_JANRKL010000226.1:0-51277 GCF_033763495.1 Haliscomenobacter sp.
GTGTTGCGTGCCTGCGGATTGAAATAATACCGTGCAAAAGGTGACAATGAAAAACCGCCGACACCAGTCGTACCAGCGAGAGCGAAAGAGCCTATCGTGAGCCTGCTCCCGAACAACCATCGATCTGAAACAAAAATGCCAAGTTCAGGCGCAATGGCTAGGCCCAATAAGTCATTGTCGTCACCGACTTCTATCGATAACTCGGCTAAGCCATTAGCAAAGCCTGGGATACTGTTGATGCCATAACCACTGGAATAGAAAGTGCCACGCGAGAGTTGGGCCTGAAGCAGCATTGGCCAAATCAACATGAACATGAAACAAAGGCGAGGGATTGTTGTGTTCATAGCAGCTTTTTCTATTTAAAGTTGCCATGAGAAAAATTAGTTCGCTTTAATGTTGGGAATAAAATTTTTGTGATCTACAAATAAGCTATTGATGCAAATTGACCACTAAGACCAGCGGGTACATTAAAAATACAAAGGGTCAGCTACCACTTACTTGAATGGCAGCTGACCCTCAACTTCTAAACTCCTCAACTTCTAAACTTCCGTTTACTGCAGAATCACTTCTTTCTCTTCCACCATTTTCCGAATGTTGATCAAGGCGTAGCGCATCCGGCCAAGGGCAGTATTGATGCTTACCCGGGTCAGTTTGGCGATTTCCTTAAAGCTCATGTCGGCATAATGGCGCAAGATCACCACTTCGCGTTGCTCGGGTGGGAGCATGTCTACCAGATGGCGCACTTTGTCGTGGGTCTGGCTGCGGATGATGGTCTGCTCAGAGTTGAAATCCGGCGTTTGAAGAACGTCGAAAATATCGAAAGTATCGGTTGGTGAAACTTTTGGACGGCGTTTCGTGCGGCGGAAATAATCCACACACATGTTATACGAGATACGCATGGCCCACTGAAGGAATTTACCCTCGTGATTGTATTTGCCGCGGCGCAAGGTGTCGATAATCTTGATGAACACTTCCTGGAAAATGTCTTCAGCAAGGCTTTGCTCCTTGACAAACAAATAAATAGAGGTATAAATTTTTTGTTGGTGACGGTTGAGCAATTCTTCGAACGCTCTTTCGTTTCCTTCCAAGTAGCAGGCGATTAGCTGCTGGTCGTTAAGCTGTGTAACTTGCATAACTAAATAGTTTAAAGCAATGGGATCAAATCCGTTAAAAACTTTTAGTGTAGAAGTTTCAGCTTATATGCGCCTGCGTTTTAGTGAAGCAATAATGTTTTGGAAGAAAAATTGATAATGAGTCAAAGATAAACGCAATAATTTAATGAAAAAACAGTTTAGGTGATTTTTTTTCAAATTAACCAAACATTAACCGTTTTTTAGGGTTTCCCCTAGCGCCTGAAAACAGTATTTTGGGCTGTGTAAAACTTTTTGTGAGCGTTTTTAACAAACCTTCCTGCGTTGTACAACTTTTTGTATCTTGCGCATTCTAACTGCCATTACCTTATGAAACAGCAGGCTACCACGGAAAGCACCCTACCTATGCCCGACGCCGACAATTGGATTTACATCAAAGGCGCTCGGGGCAATAACCTGAAAAACATTGATTTAAATATTCCCAAGAACCAGTTGGTTGTGGTTACTGGAGTCTCAGGCTCGGGTAAATCCTCGATTACAATGGATACCTTGTACGCCGAAGGGCAACGTAGATATGTAGAAAGCCTGTCTTCTTACGCCCGGCAGTTTTTGGGGCGGATGAAAAAACCTGAAATTGATTACATCAAAGGCCTTTGCCCGGCCATTGCCATAGAGCAAAAGGTTAGCACCAGCAATGCCCGCTCCACAGTGGGTACACTCACTGAGTTATACGACTATTTACGCCTTTTGTATGCCCGTCTGGGTAAAACCTATTCTCCCATCTCTGGCCAGGTAGTCCAAAAACACGAGGTAGCAGACGTCAACGATTACATCCATACTTTTCCGGAAGGAACCCGGGTGCAATTGTTCATTCCGCTACCTTATAAATACAAAGACCGTTTGTTGGAGCGAGAATTGAGCCTGTTGCTGCAAAAAGGCTACACTCGTTTGCGCAATCAGGGAGAGTTGATGGACATCCAGGACTTTCTAGACAGCAAAGCGGACATCCTGAAACTTAAAATAGAGGAAATTCCGGAAGACACCCTATACATCCTGATTGACCGGTTAGCGGTCAGCAATGAGGAGGACAACATTCGCCGTATTGCCGACTCCATCCAAACTGCCTTTTACGAAAGTGAAGGTGAATGTTGGGTGGATGTGGTAGGTACCGAGGCGATGAAGGGTTTCAACAACCGTTTTGAGCTGGATGGGATGACCTTTGTAGAACCCACACCTCAATTGTTCAATTTTAACAACCCCTTTGGAGCCTGCCCTAGTTGTGAAGGTTTTAGTATGGTGATGGGCATTGATGAAAATAAAGTGGTACCCAACAAGGCGCTTTCCGTGTATGAAGGGGCGATTGCCTGCTGGAAAGGGGAAAAGCTGGGCTTGTGGTTGGAGGAAGTATTGGAACATGCCCACAAATACAATTTCCCGGTTCACACCCCTTATCAGGATTTGACCAAGGAGCAACGCAACATGCTCTGGAAAGGCACCGCCAGTTTTGGGGGCATCCACGCATTTTTTCAGGAATTGGAAGAGAAATCCTATAAAGTGCAAAACCGTGTCATGCTGGCACGGTATCGCGGGCGGACCCAATGCCCAACCTGTGAGGGGTCACGCCTGCGTAAAGAGGCGCGTTACATCAAAATAGCCGACCGGGGTATCCAGGACTTGATCGATGAGCCGGTGGATGAGCTGTTGCCTTTTTTCCAAAACCTGGATCTCAGCGAATTTGATCAAAAAGTGGCCAAACGTTTGCTGCAGGAAATCACCTCACGCTTGCAGTTTATGTGTGACTTGGGGTTGGGCTATCTCAACCTCAATCGGGTTTCCGCAACCTTGAGTGGAGGCGAAACCCAGCGCATCAACCTGACCCGTCTGTTGGGTAGCAACCTCACCAGTTCGATGTACATCCTGGATGAGCCCAGTGTGGGCCTGCACCCCCGCGATACCGATCGTTTGGTCAAGGTACTCCGGTCATTGCGCGACCTTGGTAATACCGTCATCGTGGTAGAACACGAAGAGGACCTGATCAAAAATGCAGATTACCTCATTGACATTGGTCCTGCTGCAGGTATTCATGGTGGGGAGGTGGTTTTTGCCGGGCCATATGCCGACATATACACAGAAGCTGCTACCAGTCTGACTACCTTATATATGAACGGCACTATGGAGATCCCAGTGCCAACTTTTCGCCGCAAAACCAGCGATTTCATTTGGGTAAAAGGCGCCCGGGAAAACAACCTGCGCAACATTGATGTGGCCTTCCCGCTTCATGTCATGACCGCAGTGAGTGGGGTATCGGGTTCGGGAAAAACCACCTTGGTGAAACAAATTCTTTTCCCGGCCCTTAAAAAAGAACTGGGCGAAGCGACTCCCAAGGCTCCAGGTTTGCATTCCGCCATCGAAGGTCCATTCCAAAAAATAAAGGCGGTGGAAATGGTGAACCAAAGCCCAATTGGTAAATCTTCCCGCTCCAATCCTGTAACCTACGTCAAGGCGTATGACGCCATTCGAGACCTGTTTACCAATCAACAATTGTCCAAAATCCGGGGCTTTAAACCCAAACATTTTTCATTCAATGTCGATGGGGGCCGTTGCGATGCCTGTAAAGGGGAAGGTGAACAAATCATCGAAATGCAATTCCTGGCCGATGTGCGCCTGGAATGCGACGTATGCCATGGCAAACGTTTCAAACCCGAAGTGCTGGAGGTAGAATACAAAGGCAAAAACATCCACGAAATCCTGGAAATGAGCATCGACGAGGCCATGGAGTTTTTTGCCGGGCACAAAGACATCATTTCCAAAATCAAACCGCTGCAAGACGTGGGTTTGGGGTACGTACACATGGGCCAATCCTCCAGTACGTTATCCGGGGGTGAAGCACAAAGGGTTAAATTAGCCTCCTTTTTGACCCAGGAACATTCCAATCAGCACGTGCTTTTCATCTTCGATGAGCCCACCACAGGGTTACATTTTCACGACATCCGCAAGTTGTTGGATGCACTCAATGCATTGGTAGAAAAAGGGCATACGGTAATTGTGGTGGAGCACAACCTGGAGGTGATTAAATCGGCAGATTGGGTCATCGATTTGGGGCCAGACGGTGGCAAGGGCGGAGGCAATTTGGTGTATCAAGGTGTGCCAGAGGGCTTGGTACAAATTGAGAAATCCCATACGGGCCAATATTTGCAGGAAAAATTAAAATAATTGTCAATAATTTCTGCAATTCAAAACCTACGCTTCAATTTAAGTGTCAAACTTGTTTTCTAAAAAACCAACGGCTATATTTGGTCAACAATCTTATTCATCGCATCTAAACACATATGTTATGAAGAAACTTTTTACCATTCTGTTCCTTTGTGTTGGCACTTTGTTGGCAACTACTACTTATGCTTCCGTTTCCACTGCACCAGCAAGCGGCACTGCAACGGTCGGTGCTGAAACCAAACTGGGCATCGATGATCTAAAAACCATGACGGTTAAGGAGATTGAGGCAAAAATTGGCCACGATCTGACCTGGAAGCAAAAGCTGGCCATCAAAATGCTGAAAAACAAGGCTGCTAAAGCTGAAGAGCATCCGGATAAACCAGCTAGCAATGGTAGCACCATTTTAGGTTTATTGCTCGGTTTTGTGCTTGGGCTTATCGGAGTTTTGATTGCTTACCTGGCTTTTAAAAATGATAAAGACACCATTAAAGGTGCCTGGATTGGTTTGGCCATTTGGGTGGTACTGTTCTTGTTGATCATCTAATCGACGGAGCTTTGATACTC
The DNA here is from genome assembly GCF_033763495.1 of Haliscomenobacter sp. Classification (GTDB taxonomy): domain Bacteria; phylum Bacteroidota; class Bacteroidia; order Chitinophagales; family Saprospiraceae; genus Haliscomenobacter. Next base: position 4,869 of record NZ_JANRKL010000226.1, read on the forward strand.
CACAAGGATGGAGAAAAGGAATCGGGAGTGGGTGTAAAACGCACTCCCGATTTTTTTGTACTCAATAAATGAACCGATCTTTGCCCCGGTTACTTACCTTTATCCCCACAAAACAAAAAACCAAGGCCTGATGAAACTATTGCAGGACAAAGTCGCTCTCGTAACCGGTGGTTCCCGTGGAATCGGGGCGGCCATCGTCAAAAGATTTGCTGAACAGGGCGCGCATGTTGCCTTTACTTATCGTTCTTCAGCTGCTCAGGCGGAAGCCATTGCCGCCGAATTGGAGGCACTCGGTGTAAAAGCCAAGGCTTATGCCTCTGATGCTGGCAACTTTGCCGAAGCGGAAGCGCTGATCAATTCGGTCGTGGCTGATTTTGGTAAACTGGACATTTTGGTCAACAATGCCGGGATTACCCAGGACACCCTTATGCTCCGCATGACCGAAGAACAATGGGATAAGGTGATCACCACCAACCTCAAATCGGTGTTCAACCTTTCCAAACACGCGCTGCGGCCCATGATGAAAGCTGGCGGTGGCTCCATCATCAACATGAGTTCCATCGTTGGGATTACCGGCAATGCTGGTCAGGCCAACTACGCCGCATCTAAAGCCGGGATTATTGGCTTTAGCAAGTCACTGGCCAAGGAAATGGGGTCGCGTGCTATCCGCTGCAATACTGTGGCGCCTGGTTTTATCGAAACGGATATGACCGAAGCTTTGGATGAAAAAACCAGAGATGCTTACCTGGCTAATATACCCCTCAAACGTTTTGGGAAAGCCAATGAGGTGGCAGACCTCTGTGTGTTTCTTGGCTCAGATTTGTCTACTTATGTTTCTGGGCAAACCATTTCGGTTTGTGGAGCACTGCATACCTAATTTGTTGTCAAATTTGACTTCAAAAAGCTGCCTTGTTTATGCATAACAAGGCAGCTTTTTTTGTTTTGACCCGATGCAACGCTTTCAAATAAAAGTCTTCTTTATGATACAACATAAATCAGACCATAAAACATGAGAACAATTTTATGCTTACTGCTACTGTTTAGTCTGCAAAGTTTGTTTGCCCAGCATATACCTACCTTACAGCGCCGGGTGCCTCAATTGCTGGATAGTGCTTTAGTTCCAGGAGTGGCACTTGCGGTAATCAACAGTAAAGGGGTCCAACATGCTCAGGGCTTTGGGTTGCGCGAAGCCAATACCCAGTTCAAAGTGGATGAAAACACCATTTTTTCAGCTGCCTCTCTGAGTAAACCAGTATTCGCCTATGTGGTTTTGAAACTGGTAGACGAAGGAAAGTTCAACCTGGATAAACCACTATGGGAGTATTTCCCGTACCCTGATGCAGCACACGACGAAAGATACAAGCGGATCACCGCACGAATGGTTCTAAGCCATACCACTGGTTTTCCAAACTGGCGAAACGGCCAGTTGAACTTGCTTTTTGACCCCCCAAAACGCTTTAGCTACTCTGGAGAAGGTTTTGTTTATCTTCAAAGAGTAATTGAACACCTTACCCAGCAATCAACAGATGTTTTGGCTCAGGAAAAAGTGTTCAAACCACTGGCGATGTCGCGCAGTAGTTTTGTCTGGCAAAAAACTTTTGAGGACAATTTCAGCTATCGGCACAATCGCTTTGGGCTTCCTACTGGCATTAGCAAATTTGACCAGGCCAACACTGCCTATAGTTTGCAAACAAGTGCAGCAGATTATGGAAAGTTTTTGGTCGCATTGTTGAATGGTAAAGGATTGAAACCGGCTTCGGTAAAACAGTTGTTTGCTCCTCAGGTTAGAACTGGCCAAAAATTCAGAGACACTTTACAAGCCTCAAAATCAATCGCCTGGGGGCTTGGACTCGGCCTGCAAATTGGAGAAAATGATGAGGGCTTCTGGCATTGGGGAGACAATGGAGACTTCAAATGTTTCTTTTTCGTTTCGCGCACCCAGAAAAAAGGCCTGGTTTATTTCAGCAATGGAAGCAACGGGTTGAATTTTGCAGCTTCCCTTACTCGGCTGGTTGTAGATGTGCCCATGCCTAGTATGAGTGAATTTTTAGCCTATACAGATTACAAAACACCTCTATTTCAGTTGGGCATTCAAATCCTGAAACGGGACGTGATCTCTGCGGTTGAACCCTATTTGTCGGGAGGGAAAATTGGTTTTTCGGCCGATGAATTGCGTGGCCTGAGCAGCGATTTGTTGAGGGCAAATCAGGCCAATAAAGCCCAGGACTTGTTGGAATGGAGCATTAAACAATACCCGGATTCAAAGAGTTTGTTAAAAACCTACAGTCTTTCTTTATTACAAATGGGAGAACGGGACAAGGCCCGACCAGTTCTGGGAAAATACCTCCAGCTTGATCCCGGAGATCCACAAATCAGTCATTTATTTAAGCAATTAAATGAAGTTCCTTCTGGCAAGGTTGTGTTGCGAAGTAAGGCTTTTGCCAAGGCCAAAATGGTGACCATTGCCGGAAGCTTCAACAACTGGCAAAGTTTCTACACCTTGGCAAATCGAGAAAATGAAGAATGGGTTGTCAGGCTCGACCTGGCCCCTGGTAAATACACCTACAAATTTGTAGTGGACGGGAATTGGGAACTCGATCCCGACAATTTTGAAAAAGAGGATGATGGAAATGGCAACACCAACTCAGTCTTAATTGTGAAATAGTTGGATCATTGTAGCAAACTTTGGAACTTTGCCCATAAAAATACTGTCCTTTGAGTGCACAAAAATTGCCACCTCATGCTTGATCAATCCTTTTTACAATTATTCAGAACCGAGATCAAACGCCGCCTTTTTGAGGAATCCCAGGTACGCCTGGAGCGCTGTTTAAACGAACTCAGTGAAGCCGACATCTGGTGGCGCCCCAATGAAAACTCCAACAGTGCCGGCAACCTGGTTTTGCACCTTTGCGGCAATGCCCGACAGTGGATACTTGCAGGTTTGGGTGGCGCGCTGGATCAGCGGCGCAGGCAGGCCGAGTTTGACGAGCGAGGGCCAATACTCAGGGCAGAACTGATTCAAAAAGTAGGCGAGGTAATGAGCGAAATTGACGAAGTGCTCGATCGCCTGAAGCCGGAGGATTTGGAGCGGCCCATCCTGGTGCAAGGTTTTGACGAAACAGGGTTGAGCATCCTCATCCATGTTGTTGAGCATTTTTCTTACCACGTAGGGCAAATGGCTTATATCGTCAAGGCGAGACTGGACAAACAAACCAATTTTTATGGAGGCATCAATTTGGAGAACAACGACACCCATTAAATTTTCTGCAAAAAAAATCCATTCCACTTCAAAGATTGACCTTCAAGTAGCATAACAACAGGCCCCTATCCTCAAAATTGCACTAAGGATAGGGGCTATTTTGTTAAAGACTTATCGAACCAATGCCGAAACCTTTTTCAGTTTATTCCGGCTGACACTAAATGTAGCGTTGTAACCATCCATTTGATTTTGAATCAAGCCTGCTTCCAGCATCTGCTTGAGGTGACTGTGAAGAAAATCAGCGTCCAATTGGGTGTGGATCAGTAAATCTACCCAGGCTGCTTCCGGCCATTCGCGCAAACAATCCAAAATGGCTGAGGTTTCTGGCTGACATAGTAGTTCCAAAATACCAATGGCCTTACTTACTTTTTCACCTTGGGCAAAAAAGCGATTTTTAATGCTAGTGTTCATGGTGTGTTTTAGTGTTTCTTAAGCAAAGACAATTGTCAAAATAGACGTTAAAGTACTTTTACGAAATCCCTGCAAAAAGGTTACAGGCGAGGGGATTTTTTTTTTTTAATTTCAGCCATTAATTATGAATGGAAATTTAAGTGCTTTTTTAACCAAAAAACCATTGAACCATGCCAATCAGAATGGAAGAAGATGACCCCAAAGGTGGGGGAAGACAGAACCCGAATCAAAACAACAACGACCGAGGTGGTGGTGGCGGGATGGGCTGGTTGATTCAGCTTTTGCCTCTGGCCATTTTATTCTTGATCAAACGCCCCAAACTCCTGATTCCACTCCTGCTGGTGGCTGGTGTCTGGTACTTTTTTCTGGGAGGTCAAGAAATGCTCAGTGGTGGTGGAGGTGATCCCAGTGCATATGAAGAATACGAGGACGAAAACGCTCCGGTACAGTTTTCATTGGGTGCCTCCCTTAGCCCCGAACGTTTTGATAAAGCCCAGGTGTTTGAAGCACTATCCTATGGGCAAAATGGTCAGCTGAATCGGCTGCCGAGCAAAGTCAGTTTATTGCCTTTTGCTCCCCGCCGGATGCACCAGGGCGGCCAAGGTTCCTGCGTGGGGTGGGCGAGTGCGTATGCGGCACGCAGCATTCTGGAAGCTCGCGCAACTGGGCGCAATCCCAATCAGGTGGTCTTTAGTCCTGCCTACCTCTACAACCAGATTCACCTGGATGACTGCCAGGGGGCCTACATGATTGAAGCCATGAAGTCCATGGCACAAAACGGCGCCATGCCTTTCCAGGCCTTTGGCTACGATGAATCCACTTGCGAAAATTACCCCGACCAAACCGATATTCGCCAAGCCCAAAAATACCGAATCAAAGGTTACAACCGCCTTACGGTTAGTGCAGATGAACAAACGCCTGACATTGAAGCCATCAAACAAAACCTGGCTCAGGGTGCTCCAGTAGTCATTGGTATGATGGTGGGCGGAACCTTTATGAGCAACATGATTGGCCGTAAGGTGTGGCAACCTACCCAACGCGACTACAACATGGGCGGTTTTGGTGGCCATGCGATGTGTGTCATTGGCTACAACGATGATTTTGAAGGCGGCGCATTTCAGATCATGAACTCTTGGGGGGAAGACTGGGGGGACCAAGGCATCTTCTGGATGAGCTACGAAGATTTTGAGTACTTTACCAAAGAGGCTTACGGTTTGTACCCCATGGGCTCGGCACAGGATAAAAATGTGAACCCGGGCAAAATGGCAGTAGAGTTTGGTTTGTACGACAATGACAAGCAAGCTGTAATCCCCGTCAAACAGGTGAGCGACATTGTATTCCGCACCAGTGGGGCATTGACCAAAGGTCAGAAATTTAAAGCGTTAATCGCCAATTCGGTAGATTGTTACGTGTACATCTTCGGCCAGGAAACCGATGGTTTCAGTTATGTTTTGTTTCCTTACACCGAGAAACATGATCCCTATTGCGGCATCGTGGGCACCCGCCTGTTTCCCAAGGACCATTCGATGGTGCCAGACGCCAAAGGCCAACGGGATTACATCGCTATCGTGATCAGCAAAACCGAATTGGATTATGAGGCCCTGAACGAGGAAATCGATGGAGCTTCAGGCAGTACTTATGCTGACCAGCTCAAAGCCGCGCTGGGCAACAAGCGTATGCGCACCACCAGCTTTAAAGCGGGGAATACCATTGCTTTTGAGGCAGATGTGAAGGATAGTGGCGCAGTTGTGGGCGTTGTGGTGGAAGTAGATAAGAAATAAAAAAGTGTAAAGCCGACGCCAGTTGGGGTAGATGCCTGTAAAACTGGCGTCGGTGCAATCAATAGACTTGCCTTACGTCTATAAACGATAGTTGAATCAGTCTTCTATTTTTGCAGCTATTGCCGCTTTTGCTTCGGCCACTGCGTCTTGTGCTGCTTTGGCTGCCTCGGTACAAGTTGGCTTTTGTGTCTTAGCGGATACTTTGTATTCAGTACCATTTTTGTTTACAGTGCCAATCAATTCTACTGTACATTCCTTGTTATTGGGGATTTTATCGAGCTTGGCTGCTACTTCCAGCATGTTTTCCAGGTCTTCTTCCGTAGTAGAAATGAATAGACCATCGGCTTCGATTTTTAATTTGTTGGCTGGAGATTTTGCCTTGTTTTGGGCAATGCTTACCGAGTACAAGCCAAGGAGTAAAAACATTGAAAGGATGAGTTTTTTCATACGAAATGGATTGTATGTGATTGAATGTCTCAAACCTAAGGAAAGTTAAAGGGGTAGTCAAGCCACTTTTGCAAGTTGTTGACTACCCCAAATTTTTGGGATTGAAAATGCCTTATTATGGGTTCAAAAAAATCCGCTACTCAATGATGGTATAGTTGAGGAAGCTTTTTGCCTCGTTCATCTGGTCGTTTGCGGATTTTACAGCTTCTGCGCAGGTTTCGGCACTTGCAGAAACGGTATAATAAATTTGCATCATTCCAAACTTGATCCAAGAGCTAAGGGTGACTGTACAAGTTTGGGGTACAGCGGATCCTGTGCTCAAAATCTGGATTTTTGTCACGCCATTAAGCTCCACCTCTTCTTTTGTGGATAGTTTAGTGTCCAGGTTATTGGCAGATGATGCAAAGGCCAGCGTGAACATGAACGCCATTGTGCTGAGGAATTTCCTATTCATAAAAATGGGTTGGGTAGTGAAGAAATGGCTAAATAGGTCTGTGAACCCTATTTAGCCAGATGAAATAACCTTATTGCAAAGCTTCTTGAATGGCCTTTTTGGCATCTCCCAATTGGCTGATCGCGGAGGTAGTGGCATCTGCGCAGGTTGCCCCGGTGGCAGTCACCGTGATGACACACTCTACAGTGCCAAGCATAATCGTTGCACTCATGGACACAGAACATTCTTTTGGGACTGGATTGATGGCAAAGTTGGAAAGCTCAATGGAGTTCTTTCGAAACAAGGCAGATTCTTCTGAGTGAAAAAGCTTCCCTTCGGGAACGCCTGCAAATGTGGTAAATGCCACGCTGAGCATAACTACCAGAATACTTAAAGTTTTCATAGCGAAAAAGTTTGGTTAAAAAATTGAAAAATTAGGTTTGCATGGAGCCCTGGTGCCTAAATCTGTTCAAAGATATTTTTCATCACCAGAATAGCTTTTCTAGCTTCGATTTCGGCTTGTTCTCTTGAAGGTGCGGTCACTGTTACGGATACGGGAATGATGGTGGTGCCCAAATCTACTCTACCTGAAATGGTGATGAAATGGACCATTTCGTTAGCCTGCTCCTGAATTACCAATGTTGTTGAACCAGATTGGCTGGTCAATGTTATTGTTTGCACTGGTTCTTTGGGCAATTGTGTTTGATATCCCTGAGGATTCAAGCCACTCAATGACATGAGTGCGTAAAAAAATAAAGTTTTCATAGCCATTATGTTTTGATCAAAAAATTAAAAGGAATAACCAAGTTTGAACAGGACCAGAGCCGGGTTCAGCCTCAATCCCGAGAAATAGTTGTAGGCATCACCAACCGAGAGCGTTTCAAACCACTTTAGTCCGGTTAAATTGTAGCCATTGATTTCGAAAAAGTAAGGTTTGTTTTTAGGTGACGCCATTACCTGAACATCCAAAAAGACCAACCATTTTGAGTCTGGATTCAGCAAGTCCTTTTGAAAGGCATCCATATGGATCCCACCTCTGATCCAATTGATAAATTTGTATTTGCCATTGATCCCTATCTGTGAATAGAGCCGACTCGTAGTAGCAATCGCAGATTGAACCCGACTAGCCCCTGCTCTAAACTCTAAATCGGCATTAAATGGGCCGGGAAAAGCACTTTGCGCGGTCATTGCCCCCGAAATCGTTCTGGCAACAGAAACGGAACTTTGCTCATTCACTCCACTTGGATAACTGGAGATAGAAAGCGCTGCACTGAATTTGACTTTCGTAGACAAGCTTGACAAAAGCTGGTCCTTAGATGCATTCAAGGAAAATATTTTGTGTTTTCCTTTTTGGACCCTTGTCAAAAACGAATAGTCATCCGTGATGTGCAAAAAACGACTATAGGCGTTGTTTGATACATTGCTAAAAATGGAGAAGTTTAAAGAGGACTGTTTGAATAAATTAAAATCAAAATATCCAAGGACAAAGGTATGCGTCAGATTCATCAGATTCTCAGAACGAGATTGCTGAAAGTTTCGGTAGCCCTGCATGATGAAACCGCTGGCCAGCTCGTTTGGTGATGCAAATGCATTGCCTTGAAAATAAGTGCCATACACCTTGCTTACCCCCTTAAGTGCCAGCCCAAAACCCAACGCCGGATTCACATTTAACCAGGTAGATGGTGCGAAAATAGTTTGGCTACGATCTCCCGGGGTTAAAGATTGGTGCTGGACTTTTAAATCACTGAATAATTTGAGGCGTTTTAACTGGACAGAAAAACCAGTGGATAAAAATGCACTCGATTTAATGATGGAGAAGCGGTTTAAAAAATCATCGGCTGCAATTGGCGTTTCAATTGTTTTGGAGCTGGTCAATTGCGAATTGAATTGCTCCACACTGTGTACGTAACCCATTTGAGTTTTAATTTTTAGCAAATCGTTCACCTTGATCAAACTCTTTCCAGAAACATTAATTCGGTGCAGGTCAGCAAATGCTTCCTGGATTTGTTGAGAAGATTCAAAAAAATCATTTTGGAGGCCTTCCAAATGTTTTACCAACAAGGTTTGCGGCGTCCTCCCGATTTGATGAATGAAATCCAATTGAAGCACTTGTTTCGGCGACAATTTTACCGTTGACTTTAAGTCTTGATAAAAGCGACGGTTATGGTTGGTGAAAAAAGCAGAGAAGCGTCCATTAAGAGAAGAATTCAGCTGGTTTTCGGCATCTTCTTTTGTAGTGCTATAACTTGCATTGTAGGCGATGTTCAGATTTTCATTCCCACCATAAGTTGCATTGAAATGATTGCTCCACCGCATGGGCTTGTACTGGTTGCTCAATTGTTCCTGGATCGATAAGGTATCTTTGGCCAAAAAGTAGGATGCCTCGTTGAACTCATAGGCCGTAGTCTCATCTTGACTGAAGGCAAAATAAGCTTGAGTCTTTAGGAAACGACTGAAAGAACGATTAAGGCTAATGGCACCAAGCTTTGAAGCATTACGGGCGAATCGACTAGGGTCAATTTGAAAAACCGGAAATTTTTCAAAATTGATCGCAGGCTCTCCAAAATCAGCAAGTGTTGCGGGGTCGCTGGAAGAAGCTGAATTTAAGGAATTTTGTTCGCTGAGCTGATACAGTTTTCCTGTATTGTTCATGCCTGCAATTGCTGCCAATTTTAATTTTTTGAGCAATGCAAAATCGTGGGCATTGATTTCTTTCCGATTGTTAAGTCCCCAAGCTCCTTCCAAATCTACGTTGTTTTTAAATTTGACTGCTTCTTTGACCGTCAGGTTGAGGGCAATTTCATCAGAATCTTCAAACCCTTTCATAACCCCGTTGTCTTGGTAATGCTCAATTGATTGAATTTTATCCACAATGTTTGCGGGTAAATGTTTGGTGACCAAATCACTCTGCCCTTTCCAAATGTCATCGCCATCAACCAGGATTTTATTTACTTTCCTGCCGTTCACAAACACGGAGCCATCTTCAGCAACGGAAACTCCAGGGAGTTTCTTCAACAATTCACCAACTTTTCGTTCACTGCCATCTGAAAATGACGCTGCCCGAAATTCAGTGGTATCGTTTTTTAATCTTATTGCGGGCCCTTCGGCCTTGATGACTACCGCTTGCATGGTTAATATTTCAATGGCTAAGACCATATCCAGGGCAATCCTGGGCATTTTTAGGGGATCCTGAGCAATTGGAACCCATTTTTCCTTAAAACCCAATGCGCTTACATGGAGGAAACAGGAATCAACAGCGTTGGGAATTTCGATGCGATAGGTCCCTTGTTCGCTTGAAAAGGAAAATGATATGATTGATGAATCTGTTCTGCTTTTTGCCACAACATTGGCCATAAAGACTGCTTGCAAATCATCTGAAGAAATTTTACCTTCAACGAACCAGCTATTTTGAGCCTGTAGCATGACTGCTGACAACAGTGCAATCAATGCGAGTATCATTTTCCTGACTTCCATGTTATTCAGCTTTTTCAATTCTCTGGAGGGTTACACCAACTTCAGTATTGCCTGCTGGGATTGAAGAGGACAAAAACTGTTTCAACTGAGCAGCTTTTTTGGTCCATAATTTTTCAAATTCTACTCTACTGATTTTATCACCTTGAGTTGGTGGAGCGACTGGTTCGGATAGCGCAAAAGGAAAATTGATCGATTTAGCGCTGAATTTTACAACCTCTTGTTCATCGTAAGCTTCGACAATTAAACCCGGGAGCCCCCAAAGTTTCCATGGACCTGCACTAACCGGGATCTCTTTCGAAAACCAGGCAATAAAGTTTCTACCTTTATAAAAACAGGTTGCTTTTTGGCAGAGTAAATCCCCTATTTTTTTCTGCTCATTACCAATCGCCCAATTGATGTCTTCGATGCCTTCCTGGAGAATGAAAGGTTTGTTGAGGATGAATTCACGGGAGACTAGCATTTTTGACTGAACATCCTTGAAGTAGCTGAATCCATATTTATCGGAAATCGAAATTTCAAATCCCCCATCTGGCCGATCTTTCAAAGTTGAACCTTCCGGGCTTTGGCTCAGAATAAACAAGGATTGTAAACCATTGAGAAAAAGTGTTGATTGGTACTCGATTGACGCTTTATCCTGAGTATTGCCTTGTTTTCCATCTTTGGAATAATCAATTACAGAGGTATATAAAATCCGGCCTTGATTTTGACTATGGCCTTCCAAATGCAGCATAACAAGGATTCCTAAAACGAAAAGTGCTTTCATGATTGATAAATTTGGTTGAAGTGATGAAAATAGTGAGCTACCCTCCGCTCAAGCAGTGAAGGTTAAATGAACAAAATGAAACGAATTGATGGATTTGCCTGGCAGAACAGCAAGGGCTAATTCGTGAAAGTCTGCTTAATAAAACGCTGCCAGAACAGCTTTTTTCGCATCAGTCAAGCCTTGGATGGCCAGATTGGTTGCCTCGGTACAAGTGGAACCAGATACTGTAACCGAAATTTCCACTTCAACGAAGCCCATTTTTACAGTGGCAGTAAGAGATATTTCGCATTCTTTAACCTGGTGCGCCTCATCAAAATCCGCTGCCATCTTTTGGAGGTCAGCAATGTTTGATTCGTCGGTTTTGATTACGATGGATTTGAGAATGGTTTCCTCTTTGTCTGCTTTTAAGACATTCAAGGACACACCACAAAAAGCATTGATACTGCTAAGCAGCATGATTGCTAAGGAAAAGAAGATAGTTTTCATAAGCTTAAATATTAAATTGGTTAATGATTGAAAGCGAAAAGTAGCTCACCTGGAAAGCGAAAAGTGGGTTGAAAATTTTCCCTTTCTGTTCGATTTCTTTTACAAAACTACTACCCCGCCTCCCCCCAATCAAGTCACTTTCCCCACTTCCTGACCACCCCAAATTTGCCTTTTTAAAACCCCTCTTTGTCTTCGGGACGGGGCAGTCACACAGGGTTGCCCCAACACACGCACACCCACCCACAAACACACACCCTATTTTCTCCCCATTTCCAAAAAAAATTCCCAACTTTGCCTTCCAGTATGAAACAGATAGCCATCACAACAACTGCCATAATATTGCTCATGGCCAGTGGGTGTAATCAATCTGCCGGAGATTCCAGTTCAATCCCGGCCAAGACCCTTTTTTCGACCATGCCAGCCAGTGTCACTGGCATCGACTTCATCAATCAAATCCAGTATACCGAGGAATACAATCCATACACCTTTCGCAATTTTTTCAATGGGGGAGGAGTAGGGATGGGAGACGTCAACAATGATGGCCTGATTGACGTGTTTTTTTGTGCTAATTTTGAAAGCAACCGCCTCTACCTGAACAAGGGCAACTTCCAGTTTGAAGACATCACCCGCAAAGCCGGGCTCAGTACCAATAACGTATGGTCTTCCGGTGTAGCCATGGCTGATGTAAATGGGGATGGATGGTTGGATATTTACGTTTGTAAATCGGGCAAACCTGGAGGCAATCGCCGCTACAACGAACTCTTCATCAACAATGGCGACCTGACTTTTACCGAAAAAGCGGCTGAGTACAACCTGGCCGATATAGGCCTTTCTTCCCATGCCGCTTTTTTCGACTACGACCGCGATGGTGACCTGGACTGTTATTTGCTCAACAACTCCATGAAATCGGTAGGGGGGTATGACCTCGTAAAAGGCCAACGCAATGTGCGGGACAAAAAAGGCGGCAATAAATTTTACCGCAACGACAACAACAAGTTTGTTGACATAAGTGCCGAGGCAGGTATTTATGGCAGTAGTATTGGTTTTGGCCTGGGCGTAACCATTGGTGATGTAAACCGCGACGGTTGGCCGGATATTTACGTATCCAACGATTTTTTTGAGCGGGATTACCTTTACCTCAACCAAAAGAACGGCACTTTTAAAGAGGAACTGGAAAGTTGGATTCAGGAGTTGAGTTTCAGCTCTATGGGAGCCGATATGGCTGATGTCAACAACGATGGTCACCCTGAAATCTTCGTGACCGATATGCTTCCTGAAACGGAAGCACGCATGAAGACCAAAACCAACTTTGAAGACTGGAACAAATACCAACGCAATGTTCTGAATGGATACCACCGTCAATTCACCAGAAATGTCCTACAGCGCAACAACGGCGACGGAACTTTTAGTGAAATTGGGCGTATGGCCGGGGTTTTTGCCACCGATTGGAGTTGGGGTGCCCTCATGACCGACCTAGACAATGACGGTCAAAAAGACATATTTGTAGCCAATGGCCTTCTCCGTGATTTGACCGATCAGGACTACATCAACTTTTATTCCGACCCGGCCAATGTCCAGGACCTTATGAAAAAAAAGAAAGGTGTCATTACCAAAATGGTAGATGCTATGCCGTCGGAACCAGTGCCCAACTACGCTTTTGCCAATCAGGGCAGTTTTATCTTTAAGAACAAAGCGGCTGAATGGGGATTGGGTGAACCCAGCTTTTCCAATGGATCAGCCTATGGAGACCTAGACAATGATGGAGACCTGGATTTAGTGGTCAACAACATCAACCAACCCGCGTCCATTTTTCGCAATAATGCTGAAGTGCAACGCAAGCAAAAAGCCAATTTCCTTAACCTGGAACTAGCGGGTGAAAGCAAAAACTCCTTCGCGATTGGTGCACAAGTAAGCATTCGCCATCAAGGCCAAACCTTATTTCAAGAACTTTTCCCTATGCGGGGCTTCCAGTCTTCAGTGGATTATCGACTAAATTTTGGCCTGGGAGCCTGGAGTAGTGTAGATACTCTGGTCATAGCTTGGCCCAATGGGCGATATACTTTACAAACGCAGGTAAGAACGAATCAACGCCTAAAATTCAATCAGGCAGATGCTCAATTAGATCAATTTCCTCTCGCCGAGCCTCATTATCAGCCTTTTATTTCCAAAGTGGCGGATGCCTTGAGTTTTAAACATCAGGAAAATGAATTTTCCGACTTCGACCGCGATCGGCTCATTTACCAAATGATGTCCTATGAAGGACCGCGTATGGCCAAAGGGGATGTCAATGGCGATGGTTTGGAAGACCTCTTTGTTGGCGGGGCAAAGGATCAGGCCGGGGCAGTTTTTGTACAACAAGCCGGTGGGAAATTCCGCCGCAGTGCCCAGGCTGCGCTGGAGGCCGACAAGAGTTGTGAAGATATGGACGCGCTTTTTTTTGATGCCGATGGGGATCGCGACCAGGACTTGTACGTCTGTAGTGGCGGTTACGAATTCCCCAACAGTTCCAGTTCTCTGATTGACCGCTTGTATTTCAACGACGGACGAGGCAATTTCACCAAGTCCAACCAGATTTTGCCCACCTTCCAGTTTGAAAGCACTTCCTGTGTAGATGCCGCCGACGTGGACGCTGATGGAGACCTGGATTTGTTCGTAGGTGTACGAATACGCCCCTTTGAATACGGAGCTCCCGTAAATGGGTATGTGCTGCGAAATGATGGCCGGGGCAATTTTAGTGATGCTACTGCCCAAATCGCCCCTCAACTCCTCAACTCAGGCATGTTTACCGATGGGCGTTGGGTGGATATCGATGCTGATCGGGATCCCGACCTGGTTGTGTCCGGTACCTGGATGCCCGTGCGGGTTTTTCAAAACAAGCAGGGGCAATTGAAAGAAATGACCAAAGAACTGGGATTGGCCCAAAGCAATGGGTTCTGGACATGTATCGAACCTGCAGATGTAGATGGTGATGGTGATCTGGATTTGTTATTGGGCAATTTAGGCAGCAATACCCGACTTAAAGCAAATGCAACACACCCTTTAAGTATGTATGTAAACGATTTTGATGGCAATGGTGCCATTGAGCAGTTCATTACCATCTTTGAGGGAGAAAAGGCCTATCCTTTTGCTTTATTACCTGATGTTGTTAAACAAATCCCTTCGCTGCGCAAAAAATACCTGAAACATACCCAGTACCAAGGGCAAACCATTAGTGACATTTTCCCGGCCGAGGCAATATCCAGGGCAGTAAAATGGGATGTGTACACGACCCAAACATCCGTAGCCATCAATAACGGCAAAGGAACTTTTAGCTTGTTGCCGCTACCCGCTGAAGCGCAGATTTCATCCACTTATGGCTTGATGGCCGATGACTTGGATCGGGATGGGATAGTGGATATTTTGCTGGCTGGCAATTTTTTTCAAGCTAAACCTGAACTTGGCATCAATGCTGGAAGTTATGGTTTGGTGCTGAAAGGTTTGGGTAAAGGAAAATTCACACCCTTGAACTCCAAACAATCTGGACTTTTGCTCAAGGGCGCAGTGCGGGATGTAGAGGTAGTTAAATCAGGCCAGCGAAAAATTTTGATCGTGGCCAAAAATGATGATTGGGTAGAAACTTTTGTGTATTAAGTTATAAAAAATGTAGTTATGAAAAAGCGTGGATTGATGCTTTGGAGTTTGATGGTAGCAGGATCACTGTTGATCATGAGCAGCTGCCAATCCGAATACGACAAGATGCGCCGCCGGGAATTGGCTAGTGGCGTGCGCCAGGATAGTTTGTTTTTTGGGATTTATTTAGGTATGCCCAGCGAGGATTTTTTTGCCCGTTGTCTAACCTTGAATCGCCAACACATTTTAACCAACAATGGTGATGGGCGACGAGTACAATGTTTTATTAAGGGCGAAAACCCACAAATCGTCATGAATTTTTACCCCAATTTTAAAGAAAACAAGATTGGGGAAATGCCTGTAGAGTTTCATTACACTAGTTGGTCTCCCTGGAACAAACATCTTTGGGCAGATAAGTTGCTCCCCAAAATGGTTTCCATCTTTGAACGTTGGTATGGCAAAGGTTTTATCAAAATGGAAGATGAAAAACGTGGGGTGATCTACGTAAAAATTGACGGAAATCGGCAAATTGTGCTTGGAGCAAAAGACGATCAGTTCGTTAAAGCAAACTTTACCGACCTGACCAATCCCATGGACTCAAAAGAAATTGAAAACGTTCCGGCCAGACCAAAAATGACCTCGCAAACCGCGCGATAACATGAAGCAAATGATCCTTTTGGGCTGCATCCTTTTTTTGGGGGTGAGCGCGTGTAAAAAAGAATTGCAACAGGCCTCAGAAGTCAAAACTGATACCTTGTTTTCTGAAATGCCTGGAACCGTAACGGGTATAGATTTTGTCAATCAGCTGCATTTTGACAACGATTTCAACATTTATACCTACCGCAATTTTTACAACGGAGGAGGGGTAGCACTGGGTGACATCAACAATGATGGCCTGATTGACATCTATTTCACTGCCAATATGGAGGAGGATCGTCTCTACCTCAACAAAGGCAATTGGCAGTTTGAGGACATTACCCAAAAAGCTGGAGTAAGTGGCCGCAAGGCCTGGTCAACTGGTGTGAGTATGGCTGACGTCAATGGTGACGGTTGGTTGGACATCTATGTATGCAATTCTGGAGACGTCAAAGGAGACAACCGGGAGAACGAACTCTTTATCAACCAAAAGGATGGCACTTTTAAAGAAATGGCCAAAACATACGGAGTTGCGGATCCTGGTTATTCCACTCACGCTGCTTTTTTTGATTACGATAAGGATGGTGACCTCGACTTATACTTATTGAACAATTCCTTTCAAGCCATTGGCAGTTTCAACTTGCGCAAGCAGGTACGCAATACCCGCGATCCGTTGGGTGGGCACAAATTCTTTCGAAACGATGAAGAGAAATTTGTCGACATCAGCGAGCAGGCTGGTATTTATGGCAGTATCATTGGCTTTGGTTTGGGGGTAACAGTGGGAGATGTGAATCAGGATGGTTGGCAAGATATTTATGTATCCAACGACTTTTTTGAACGCGATTACCTCTACATCAATAACCAAAAAGGTGGGTTCAGTGAAGTGCTCGAACAATCCATGCGTTCGATCAGTGCAGCTTCTATGGGGGCAGATATGGCGGACATTAACAATGACGCATTCCCCGATATTTTTGTGACGGATATGCTTCCTGGAACTGATCGAAGACTCAAAACCAAAACGACCTTCGACAACTGGGATCATTATCGCTCGAATTTAGAAAATGGCTATTGGCACCAATTCACTCGCAATATGCTGCAGCTCAACAATGGCGATGGCACCTTCAGTGATATTGGCCGATTGGCAGGTGTAGAAGCAACCGATTGGAGCTGGGGTGCATTGTTTATGGACATGGATAACGACGGGCTTAAAGATATTTTTGTGGCAAATGGGATCTATCAGGATTTGACCGATCAGGACTACGTTTCCTTTATTGCTGATGAGCAAACCAAAAGGTCCATTATTTCCCGACGCGGAGTGAATTTTAAAGCCTTGGTGGACTCTATTCCTGTAGAACCTATTCCCAGTTATGCCTTCCAAAATAAAGGCGATTTAAAATTTGAAAACAAGGCTGAAGCTTGGGGATTGGCTAAACCCAGCCATTCCAATGGCTCCGCTTATGGAGATTTGGACAATGACGGCGACCTGGATTTGGTGACCAACAACGTCAACATGAACGCTTTCATTTACCGAAACAATGCGGAAAAAATTCACCCAGATCGGCATTATATCAAATTTGAATTGAGTGGCGAAGGAAAAAACACCTACGCCCTAGGTACAAGAATTACCATAAAATATGCTGGTAAGCTCCAATTCCTGGAGCAAATGCCCATGCGAGGCTTTGAGTCCACGATGGATCCTCGTCCGAATTTTGGACTAGGAAAAACAAATACTATAGATACCATCCTCGTCGATTGGCCGAACGGCAAACGCACCCTGCTGACCCAGGTCAAAGCTGACCAAACTCTAAAACTCAAACAAGCCGAAGCACCCCTTAATACACCCGCCAAACCTGTTCCTGGGTCCAAATTGTTCCGGGAAATCAATGTTCTCAATGGTTTAAACTATCGCCACATCGAAAACAATTTCATTGACTTTGACCGCGATCGTTTATTGTACCTGATGCTCTCTACGGAAGGTCCCAAAATTGCCAAAGGGGATGCCAACGGAGATGGCCGCGAAGATTTTTATGTCGGAGGGGCTAAAGACCAGGCGGGAAAATTGTTTGTTCAAAAACCGGACGGATCTTTTGCATCTACCAATGAGGATTTATTTAAAGCTGATGCAGCCTGTGAAGACCAGGAAGCCCTGTTTTTTGACGCGGATCGTGATGGAGACCAAGACTTATATGTATGTAGTGGGGGTAACGAGTTTTCCTCCAGCTCTACGGCCTTGATCGATCGTTTGTACATCAATAATGGCAGTGGATCCTTCAGTAAATCGCCTCAAATCTTGCCTACCTTCCGCTTTGAGCCAACCTCCTGTGTTGACGCAGCAGATTACGATGGTGATGGCGATCTCGATTTGTTTGTGGGTGCTCGTTTGGCCCCAATGGTTTACGGTGTGCCGATGAACGGCTACATTCTCAACAATGATGGCAAAGGAAATTTTCGAGATGTCAATGTACAAGTGGCGCCGATGTTGGAAAAAATGGGCATGATTAAAGATGCCCATTGGAGTGATTTTGATGGAGACAAGGATCCTGACTTGATCATTGTAGGCGAATGGATGCCAATAAAAATATTGCGCAACGACCGTGGTAGTTTCACCGATATTACTGCCAATACGGGATTGTCAAGTACTGAAGGCTGGTGGAATTGCATTGAGTCTGCTGATTTAGACGGAGATGGTGATCTGGATTATGTGGTGGGCAATCATGGTTTGAACTCCCGTTTTCGGGGCGATGCCAAACATCCGCTGGTTTTACAGGTCAACGATTTTGACCAGAATGGCACTGTCGAGCAAATTTTGAGTGTCTTCACCGGAAAAGACTCCTACCCTTTGTTGCTGCGACACGATTTGGTTGGACAAATCCCTCAACTCAAAAAGCGATACCTCAAATACAAAGACTTTGCAGAACAAAAGGTCGAAGACATTTTTTCACCCATGCAATTGCAAAATACCATAAAGTATGAAGCAAAAGAAATGCGTACCTGTGTCCTAATCAATGAAGGAAAAGGCAAATTCAGCCTGAAGCCATTGCCTGTGGAGGCTCAACTTTCCCCTAATTTCGGTATTTTGATTAGGGATTTTGATGGAGACCAAAAGCCGGATGTCATTCTTGGTGGTAATTTATACGGTGTGAAACCAGAAATTGGTAGATTTGATTCCAGCTACGGACTCTTTTTGAAAGGGGATGGAAAGGGAGGTTTTCAATCTATTCCAACCCGGCAATCGGGTTTTCGCCTGGAGGGAGAAGTACGCGATTTTCAGGTCATCAAGATTAAAGGAAAAGAGGTATTACTTGTAGCCCGCAACAATGAGCCTTTGCAATTGTTTGAATGGAATCCATAACCAAAGCATTCCGCCATGTCAGCAAAAATAAGTGTTTCGGCGGCAAGATTTTTTATCGGTATTTTTCTGTTCCTGCCATTGTTGTTGGAAGGGCAAAATAAGATACCGTGTGACGGTTCTTTTTATCTCGTAAACTTTACCAGCACGGGAAGTCAGCTTGAAAGACTGGTGCCGGACGTACTTACAGGGAAAATAATATCAACACTTATCCCCCTTAGTGAACCTCAGCGAAAAATTAGCTGCTTGGGTTACAATGTTGTTGATCAATTCCTCTATGCACTGGATTTTGATTCCTACGAATTGTTGCGTATCGATGCAAATGGGCAAATCACGGCGTTGGGTGTCCCCGCCAATCTCAATACCAAACTTCAATATTATGCAGGGCAGGTAGGTGCACTTGGTCGGAGCTTAACGGTGATTGGCCGTGATCCAATCACCCAAACTGACAAAATCATTTATGACATCAATATCCGACGAGCACCCTACCTGGCCTCAAGTCAGGTACTGATCAGTGAGCTTCCTGTGCGGCTTAATGATCTGGCAACACATCCTACTCTTGGCGTCATCTACACTTATGACTCTAAAAACAAACGGCTGGCCAATTTAGGCGGGAGTTTGGTAAGTACCTTTAACCATCCCAGCACTTCGGAGTATTTATCCGCACTTTATTTTGACAAAGCAGGAAATCTTTATGCCTATGGCAATTCCAGTCGCGAGTCTGGAGGCGAGCAGCATTTTTTAGTCAACCGCCATTCGGGAAAAATGCAGGAACTTGGCAAAGGTTTTCCGGGTCGGGAAAGTGATGGATGTTCTTGTCCTTATTCTCTGGATTTTGGGATGAAAATCACGCCAACTCAAGTTTTGCCTTGCTCTGAAATCACCATTGAGTACACCTTTTTTAACGCCACCGGGGCCAATTGGCAGGATTTGGTTTTCAGGGATTCCTTCCCCGCAGGTGTAACCATTAAAGCCATTGAAAAAAACTCAGCCAACCTGAGTACCGTCATTGGTGGAGTGGGGACTAGTGTTTTTCGACTCATCAACATGAATCTGATTCTGGAGAGCAATACGATCCGCCTCAGGGCTTGGGTGGACGACTTGCCTCCCGGCAAATACAGTGCCCAAGCCGCCTTGCAGTTTCTGCCCGCCTTGTACGGGGAGCCCTTGATTTCGGACAATTTGTTGAGCATCCAGGCGCGTGATTCCGCTTTTTTTAATGTAGTTGAACCCAAGTCTTTAAAACTGAATAGCAAACTCCGCTTTTCCTGCAATGGGGATACGGCCTACATTGAAGCCCCCTTCGAAGCCCTTAGTTACCAATGGAGCGACGGCAGCACGGGAAAAACCCTGGTGACTACCCGTAATGGTCGATATTCCCTGTTGGCCAAAACACCTTGCCTGGATTATGTGGACACTATCGAAATTGGTGAGCGTCCAGCGGCATTACAAACAAACATCCAATCTCCAGATCGCCTCGAATCTGGTGATCAGGTTTCGCTGACGTATGCTGGCACCCGTAAAGGCCCGTTTACGGCAAATTGGTCAGCTTCGGAAGGGCTTGAATTGAGTTGTAAAAATTGTACCAGCCCCGCGCTAAGTGCACGTAGCTCGGGAACAGTGTATTTACAACTGCGCGATGCACAGGGTTGTATTGCCCTTGACAGTGCTTTTGTGGAAGTAATACCTGTACGTAAAGTTTACATCCCCAATGCCTTCAGTCCCAATGGCGACCAACTCAACGATCAGTTTTATGTACAAGGTCGGGATGGTGGCCAGATTGTGCAATGGCACATCAAAGATCGTTGGGGCAACCTTGTTTTTGAAAAAAAAGACCTTGCCCTCAATGATCCCAGCCAGGGTTGGGATGGCACTTTTCGCGGCCAACGCTGTGCAGCGGGTATTTTTTTGTATGAGTTAGAAATTGAATTCCCCGATGGAGCGCGAAAACAGTTTAAGGGCGAAGTTAAATTGTTGCGCTGAAAAACTGGGTGGACATATTTGCGTTGTGGAGTTATTACCCATAAATTTAAAATAAAAAATGCAGCTAGAGAAAACGTAGTAAACCTCCGTCGCTTATTGATCCCCATCGGGAAACACCCACCATACTGATTGCTATCTTTTAAATTGTAAACAAATCTAGCATTTAACATTTATGTCAAAGCCCACTATCCTCCACGCCAGCATTGGCCGAGACACCTATAAAACCACCCTACAAACCGATGATCATCAACTGATCGGCGATGAGCCACCTTCATCTGGTGGCAGCAACCTTGGGCCCGACCCATACGAATTCATCCTGGCGGGCCTGGCCACCTGCACAGCAGCAACTGTGCGCATGTATGCCGATCGTAAAGCCTGGGATCTGGAAAAAATCGACTTGAACTTATCGCTGCAAGTTGAAAAACTAAGTGGAACCCAAATCACCCATATCCAACGCGAGATTCAATTTTTTGGCAATTTGAGTGAGGAGCAAACGCAACGCTTGCTGGAGATCGCCGACAAGTGTCCAGTGCACCGCTTGCTCACTCACGAGGTGAAAATTGTGACTACAGTATCGGCCAATATCTTTCCTCCAAAATCCGGAAATGATGCCGCTGATGACCGGCCACAATAAAGCCCAGCGCCAATGTGGACATGGATTTCCCACTGGCAGTCCCAATCCTCAACAACATGGAATCACTAAAACTACGGAAAAGATAAAGTGTAGCAGTGCGTAAAGCCAAAAACTCGGCTTTTAAGTCTTCCAGACTGCGTTGATTCCCTTGCGCATGCGCGGCGTAATCGTCTTCTTCAAAACTGGGTAGATTGGCCAATTCTCCACGAGAGATACACAGCGCCCGGTAGGTCAAAATGCGTTCGGTATCGATGAGGTGTTGGAGGATGTCGCTACCCGTCCATTTCCCCGGAGCGTATACCCGATCGCCTAGTGCTTCCAGTTTATCCCAGGCAAAGTTTTGTAATTCTTCCTGAGCGCGCTCCAACATGGTGAGTAAAGCCACATCATCGGTTTGGTTGATGTAGCGATCGAAGTACTCGGGTAAAAAGGGTAGAGCAGATTTAAGCATGGTTTTATGTTTATGTGTTGGAATCAATTTGGGGATAAAATAAAGCGATTTTCACGGACGTTTCAGGAAAAAAATAAGACATGCTGCGCCAACCCTTCATTTTTCTCCTCCTGATCAGTCCTTTTTTCATCACTGCACAAAGTAAAAGTCTGCCCCAAGCACTTTCAGAAGGTTTAGTCACATTGCAAGCCGAAGGTTTGGTCGGCCATGGTGGTGAATGTTTGCAGGCCACGGTCACCAATGTTGGCAAACGTGCGTTGCGCATCGTACTGGGGCCGGGCATGGTGTTTCAATCGCAGGATACCGCTTTGCAGGATCTTCTTGTGGTGGACAATGAAGAATACGTTTTGGCCGCCAATCAAAAGCGCAGCTTCAAACTGGTGGGCTATTGCTGCGAAATGTACCGTGGTGGGCCAGGTGCGGGTTCCGTTTTTCAACTGGTCAACCAAAACAATGAAAAACTCAGCCAAGTAGCCACCTACCTGTACCGCAATTTTTTGGACAAAAATCCCATGACCCAACAAGCCATCTGGAGCGTAAGTGACAATGCCGACCTCTCCGCAGTTTGGGACCGCAATCAACCCGAAAAATCGAAAAAACTCATTGAATTCCTGGCACAACTGACTGGTCGCCCCGTGCCCTGGTACCGCTCTGAATACGCCAAAGCCGCCCCCGGGCCTCAAATGGCCAAACGCCCGATGATGATGATTGAAGCGGATTGGGAATTTACCTTGCCGGAAAATGATTCCTTGACGCTGGCCGTTTTTAATGACGCTGGCGATCAGGTAGATGTGCTGATGACGAACAAGTTGTACAGTTCGGGGATTTACACTTTTACGTTTTCTTATAAGACCAATCGACTGCCGAAGGGAGTGTATTGGTTTCGGATGAGAGGGAAGAAGTTGGGATTGGTAAAGGAGCGGAAGTTGGTGTTTTAAATCACCTTTCCCAAATGATAACAAGTCCGGCATCTCGGCTCATACACATTTTTTTCACCCAACACCACTGTCGCCTCTTCTTCTGACAAGCGATAGGAGTGGGTAGCCAAATTTCCACAATGTGGGCAAATGGCATGCACTTTGGTGATGTATTCTGCAATGGCCAGCAAATCCGGCACCGGGCCAAAGGGCATTCCCCGGAAATCCATGTCCAAACCCGCCACAATCACCCGAATGCCGCGCATGGCCAGTTTTTCACAATTGCGGGGGAGGTCCATGTCAAAAAACTGCGCTTCATCAATCCCTACCACACTCACGCGCTCAGAAAGCGCCAACAATTGATCTGAATGCTCAATGGGCGTAGAATGAATGGAATTGGCATCGTGCGACACCACCTTGGTTTCATCGTAGCGGGTATCTACTTTGGGTTTAAAAATTTCTACTTTTTGATTGGCAATTTTGGCGCGACGCAAACGCCGGATCAATTCCTCCGTTTTTCCAGAAAACATGGAGCCGCAAATGACTTCAATCCATCCACCGCGATTGCCTTTAAAATGTGGTTCGAGAAACATGGTGTACTTATCTTGAGCTGGAAAGATAGGAGATGCACCTGAGACAGGGGGAATTTTTGGAAAAATTCTCAACACAAAGTTTTTCACGGATTAATTTCGCATGGTAATTCAAGGACTCTTATGCGCTTTGCACTATCGTTACTTATTGTTTTTCAGACTGTAAAATCCTGGTCGCAGACACCAGACCTAAGCCCCGAATTGAATTTTGACCTGTCCAAAGGCTTTGCTGCACTGGAGCATTTGCAGTACGAAAGGGCTCATCAGGTGTTCAATGCTGTCTGGCAGCGCACGGCACCTGATCGGAATGTACGTCGTCAAGCGCTGAGCCAACATCTCTTTGCTTGTGAAGGTTTAGCCTGGGTATATTACGGGCGAATGGATGCCAATCCCGACTCCGTGGCCTATTTTACCCAACTTTCCTATCTGCCCCAAATTGCTTCTCTTCACCAGTTTCGCCTGGGCTATGTGCAGGCGCGAGCATTGCTACCTAGGTATCCCAATCAAGCCTTGCGGGCATTCCAGCAACTGTTGCAAAAACAAGCCATAACCCCAGAACAAGTGGCCCAGTTGTGGTACCATATTGGCGTATGCCATCAGGACTTGAAGCAATGGCACTTGGCCGAAAGAGCTTTCAACCGTTGTTTGCAAATGCGCCCCGAACCCGGCACCTGGGTCATCGGTCGGGGGCAACTACCGTTTATTGCCCAGCTCGCCCTGGCAGATGTGGCGCTGAAAATGCAACAGATTGAGCCTGCTGAACTCGCTTTGGATAGGGCGCAAAACAGCAAGCCTGAGGGGTTTCAATCTGCACTTGAGCTCCATGCTTGTCGTGGAGAATTGGCCATTGTTAAGCAGGAGTTTTCCATTGCACTTGTGCACTTCCAAGCAGCTGCACAAACGCTGGAAAATTGGATCAAAAAGGAACAATTTCTGGAACAAGACGAAGCGATGCTCCGCGAGGACTATGCCCATATCTTTAGCAACGCGGCCTGGTGTGCTTTGCAGTTGGGGCAATTTTACCCGGTACTAAACTGGATTGAAAAAGGTAAAAACAAATTGCTCCAACGTCAGCTCCTGCCCCAAAAAAGGCCCGAGATAAACGCGGCTCAGGTGCAAGAAATCCTGCAAAACTTGCAGCCTGCCTATACCATTCTCCGCTATTTTCAAGCGCGAGACAGCATCTTTGCCGCAGTCTTGAGTAGCAAATCTTGCCATATTCAAGCTGTTTCGGACACGGTAGGGCTCAGCCAGCACATTTTTGATCTTAACCAACTCGATCCCCAACAAATTGATTATGCCGAGCGCTTTGCTTACTATTCTTCCTGGTTGTATCAATATTTTGTGGAGCCTCTGGAAAAAAGAATCCACACCAGCCACCTGCTGATCATCCCGGATGGCCCGTTGAATTTGGTAACCTTTGAATCCCTTTGTACACAGCCAGATGCGGCGCAACTGCCTTTTTTGTTGCGCCAGTATGCCATTTGGTACGCTCCAGGTTTGGCCTTTTTACAACAGGGGACCAAATATGCCCCTCGCAAACAACGCTGGCTTGGGCTGGCACCTGATTTTAAAAATCACCCTTCGGCTTTGCCCCTTTTGCAATTCAACCAACAAGAACTCCAGCAAGTGTGCCGCCTCACGGGTGGCCTGGGGTTATTGGGCCAGAAGGCGCAAAAAGCCAAATGGCTACAACAACTCCCGGACTACGCACACCTACACTTTTCCACCCACGGAGTCCTCAGTAAATACAACAGCAACCACAATCAAATGATCTTAGCTGCAAAAGGTACGGCCTGGGACTCATTGACCGTAGGCGAAGTGAAAAAGTTGAAACTGCAACAAAAAGACATTGTGCTGAGTACCTGCTACGCTGGATTGAGTCGCTACATTTTGTATTCGGAAGACATGAACAGCCTCCGTCGGGCATTTTTGAGTGCGGGTGCCAGCAGTGTTTTGCAATCCACCTGGCGATTGCCAGATATGGCTTCTTATGTGATCATTTCGGAATATTATGCCCAATTGAGGCAAGGGAAGGATCAGGCGCTGGCTTTGCAAGCAGCAAAATTGCGGTACCTGGATGCTGCGGAAGAATTGCGGCGGCGCTACAATTTAGGGGCGGAACTGACTTTGTCCCCTTTGCCGCATCATTGGCACATGATTGTGGGACATGGCTGGCCGCATCGAGTTGAGTTTGTCCAGAACAAGCAGTGGATGTATCTTTTTTTAATCATCTTGACGATGGGTACTGGGTTGATGTTATGGAAAACCCAGCGAAAGGTTCAACTCTAAATTGGGTACTGTGCGCCCTCGGTTCAAGCCTGCATCCATTAAAAACGACAGGCGATAAACCGTACCTTGGTCTGAATAGTATTCCAAACCCACTTCACCCTGCGCTCGGAGATTGCTACCGCCACCAGTTCCGGCAAACATCTTCCAGTTGTACGAAGGCCGAAAATTGGCTCGGGCAATCAAAGATGCATCGGCCTGATCCACCCAATTTTTGCCTTGTTTGAACTCAATGGCAGGCACAAACCGCAACCAGGAATCAATTTCGACGTAAAAAGGATCGTTGAGGTTGCTTCGGCCTATTCTGCCTCCCAGTAGTAAGTGAATGGTACGATTAATAAAGGCATTGTTGAGTGCTTGCCGATCCGATTTGTTGGCAAATTGCAATAACTCCGGCGTAGAAAGGCCGATGTAGTAAAAAGGGGTATGGAAAAAAGTGCCTGCCCCCAGGTAGTTGCTGCTCAAATTGCGGTTGAGTAGCGCTGTATCATTCAAGTTTTCAAATAAAAAACCATCGACACTGCGCTTGAGCGCCAAGTTGGAATGGGTCACATTAAAACCAAGCGAAAGCCACTGGTCATCGCTGGTTTTGAGCACGACCTGAGCGCGGAGAGAAACCCGGCTGTTTTCCAGATTCAGCCCTCGATTGTCACTTTGGGCATCCAGGCCAAAGGGAAAAAAGACGCCTTGGCAATTGTATTTTTGCTTGCACCCAAACCCACGGGTATTGAAATTGAATTGAAAAGACCCAAAATGCACCCCCTCGTAATCGGGCAATCGCTGGTCCAGAAAAGGGGTGCGCACATTCCCATTGGCACTGATCAAGCTGCCGTAATCGTACACCATATCGTGCAGGGCCGCTGGGTTGATTTGCGGGCGATTGTATTGAAAAAAACCAAAATAGGGCGAGTTTTGGGAGTGTACACCCAACCCCATCCAGGCGAAGCATAAGCACAGAAAGATGTTTCTCATAGCAGGGGTGGTTTAACGAACAATCAAGATTCGGCCTTCACAAAATTGTTTCACTTCTTTGGGGTCAAGATACAAGCGATAATAATAAATGCCAGCGGGCAAAGGCGAGCCGTTTTGGTCGGTTCCACCCCAGGCATTGTCATTGCTGTAGTTTTCTTTTTGGTACAAAACAGCGTTCCAGCGGTTGAAAATGTAGAGTTGGTTGCCCGGGAAACGTTCAATGCCGTTGATGCGAAGCACATCGTTAACTTTGTCGCCATTGGAGGTGATTCCGTTGTAAATGGTAAGGCCATTGTTGCGGGCACAGGCTTTGGAATCTTCTTCATTAGGCAGGGTGTTGACTTCCGGTTGACGGAACCCCTGGGTCAAGTAGGCTGTTTTGCTGGCCAGGGGTTGGACCAACAATTCCCCTACCGACCAGCCCATGTAAGCACCCTCAACGCTGCCGCTCTGGCCGCCTGCAAAAGTAATGAGTTGTTGGGCGGCGGCATCTTGAGGCCAAAAGGCCCAACAAAGCCCAGCTACCCCAAGCAGTTTATTCACATAATTTTTTCTTCCGGGCTTCCTCATGTAACTTTTTGATTTGAGCAGGAGTATTCAACTGTAATAGAGGGAAAGAACTCCCCACAATACCAATAGGGGAAGGAAGTTTGTGTTTTTCAGATTGGCGGTTGTTTTTTTCTACTTTTTCACCAATTTTTTTCAACAAATAAGCCATATCCACGGTGTTGAAGCCGGGCTCTTGGCATTGCAACATGCTCTCGATTAGGTACCAACTGAAGTAGCCGCGTTTCAACTCAGGATCGGCGAAACTGGCGCTATCCTGTGCAGTGGAAGTCAGTAAAAACACATCGCGCTGATCTAGTTTTGCAGTAGGGTTTGAGTCCGGTGACTCGGTGGCCATTGCAAATTGTTGGACCATCTCGGCGGCAAATTGGGTAGACTTGTTTTCTTGAGCGCCCATTCCTACAATGTCTTTCAGCAATTGGCCACTGGCACAAGTTTCAATAATAAACGCAGTTTTGGCGCAACTAAAATCGTTGAGCATTCGCTGGTAAAAATCGGTACCGTAATAATAGGTTTCGGGGTAATCCACGTCGTAATAATCGGTACAAATCACGTAGCGCCGCCGGGGATCGCTGCTTTTTTCATCCATACTACCATGCCCCGACAAAAATACCACCAAGCGATCCTGGTCGCTGCGCATTAAGGGCTTTTTGGAGGGGTTACTGGGCTTCCATAACTCTTTCAGCCGTTTGAATTGCAGAATCAGCAATTCTTTTCCCCTGGTTGCCGCGCCAGTAATGAGTTCTATGTGTATGCTTTCATAAGGGGATGAATGGGGATCACTCTGTAGCGTTTGTCCATACATCCGAAAAACTTCACTGAGCTGAGTAGCGTTGTTCTCCGAAAAAACCTGCTGCCATTTTTTATCCTGGTACTGCATGCCAATACAAATTACAAACAAACGTGGTTTGGAGGCAAGAGGCGTGCTCGTACATTTTTTTTGTAAAGTATCGGCGCGGAAAAATCGCCCATCCCGCATCCAAACAACCCGGTAGCGGGTGTTGTAATCTGCGGCTGTGCCAAATTGAGCCCCTAGGTCGTAAATGATGCTGGTATCCAAGCCCGGTGGGCGCAGTTGTAAGGTGTCTTTGCAAGTGTATTCACCCTGGCGGGTACGCACTTGGGGATACACTCCCGCTACCTGCCCCCGGCTATTGGCTGGTGCCAAGGTATTGCTGGAGTAGGCCGGTAAAGCGGCCAAGGAAACTTCATAACAAACTTCTGTAGGGTTTTGTACATCCATCAGGAAAATTCGATTCACGTTGGGCTTTTGGGCTAAGGCAATGCTGCGGGTGGCCTCCTTGATTGTCCAGGTATCGGGGGCGGAAGTGTAACTGTTTTGCCAGATTTTGATTTGGTGTTGCGCGGGCAACGCGGAGGGAAATTCAATGACAATTTGCCCTTCCTCGTATTTGCGTACGCTGCGGAGTTTGAAGTTGCAGGGTGCTGCGGGTGGCTCTATTTTTGTGCCACTGCCCATTGTGGTGGCACCCAGAAGGCTGACTTGAGCCGACCATTGTGGTACTGGAGGGGGCGACAAACTTATCAACGGGATTTCGGGCTGCTCAAATTTCAAACCTGGGATGGCCAAATTGTAACTTCGTGGGCGGGCCTCGCTGGTACTGACCCCGATGAACAAGTTTTGTTCCTGCCCGGGAATTTGGATCAAGCCCGCCAGATCGCTAGTTTCGGCATCCAATTCCGTTGCCCAACATTTTTTAGCATCAAATTTTAGGTCTTGCCCAGCAAAGGCCACACCAGTTTTGAGCTGGAAGCTTTTCTGCGCATCAGTCTTGAATAGCAAAGCATATTTATTGTCCGACAGGTACTGAAGGGCTATAGGATAATCCCGTCCTTCACCACCAAAGTTGTATTCGTTCATTTGGGTAGCGGCTATTCGGCCTTCGCGCAGCGGCAATCGTGCTACCCAATTGTTGCCAAAACGCACCTTGCTGCTAGTTCCCGCTAGAATCAGGTCTCCACTTTTGCCATCAACTGTACTTGCGTTCAAGCTCAGGAAACGATCAGTATTGGCCCAATGATCGACTTCCTCCAGTTTGCCATTGTTGTCGCGTAGCAAATAGACCACCGTGCCGTTGCTGGTAAAACCTGTGAGCCACCACAGCTTGTCCACCGCGTGATAGAGCCCCTCCACTTGTTTGATCTGTGGCGAGAGGTCGAAATACGCATTTGACCAAGGTACGGTAAATTCCAGTTCGCTAGGCGTATTCAAAGAAAATTGACCGATGAAAAGTCTTCCTCCAGTTCGGCCAATTGCCAAATAAGCCGCGTTGTCTATGTATGGAATCGCGCGGATACTCAGCACTTCTTCCACTGCATCAGGCGTTGGGAAGGACTGTATTTTGGCTCCAGGCAGGTCGTCTACCACAAAAATACAGCCTTTGTTTTTTGCCCCACTCCCTCTATTCGCCCCTGCTATCAGGTATGAGCCATAAGTACTGCCACTGAAGTGCTCGGTATAAAAGGGCAAAATAGCGTTGAAATCTCGGCCTGCTTCCTGAAAAGTTTTACCACTGGGCTGCATAAAAAAGTAAGCCTCCTGCCGATTGGTTTTACCTACTCCCGCAAAGTGAGTTTGATCAAATAGCGCCCAGGCTTGAATCTCGGTTTGCTGAAAACTGCTGTTGGAAAAATAGTGCTGCCCACTTACAGCCGGATTGCACAGCATTTGAGCTCGAACCGAAATTCCCACCATCAACAAAAAGCATAGTCCCAGATATTTCATCATTGCAGCATTTTTGCCCCACTACAAAGGTAACAAGCCCCACTCAGTAGTGGGTTTGAATTGGACTTGAAATTTTTTTGAAAAAAAAACCTGAAAAAAACCTGAAAAAAAAATTCCCCTCCCCCTTAACGAATGAAGCTCAACAAAAGTGAGCCACTGATTGCGAATCATTGAAAAACAACAACACCATGAAAAGTATTTTGATGTGTATCCTTATCCTGGCCTTGGGCCTAAGTGCCTCCTTGGATGTTTCTGCTCAAACTATTAAAATCTCTCGCGGCAAAACCAGCAGCAGCAATTATCGTCTGGCAGGTTTGGACAATGAAGAGAAGGCCAATCTACAGGTCAATGAACAGGAATCTGAAGAGGATGAGGAAGAAGAGGAAGAAGACAACAACAAGAAGAAAGACCGCAATGGCGATTGCAATTGCGACGGCAAAGACCCCAAGTGTGAAACCAAATGTATCCCTGCGGGCACCCAAATTGACCTCGAATTGGACGACCACCTGGATCTGGAAACCCTGACTGAAAAAAAAGTAGTGCGTTTTCGGGTAGCCACCGCCGTTCAAGTGGGTAAAACCACGGTGATCCCTACCAGTGCTTACGCCTTGGGGGTTGTCAAAAAATTCGTTCCTGGGGTCGATGCACGCCCAGCCATGATCATTCTAGAAGCTCAAACCCTCCACACGGGCACAGGCCAATTGCCCATCAACCTGAAAGGTGCTCAGCAAATTATCAAAACAATAGAATCACTTTACACCTCTGCCGAAAGCATTCGTGCCAGCCTTGAACACGAAGTACGCGTATGTATCCCTTGTTGTCGCTAAGATAGGGTGTGAAGTGTGAAAGTGTGGGTGAGATTTCAAGAAGCCCAAGCCAACCCACGGATTTATCCGTGGGAGGCCTCTCTACAAAACCAACCCATGGCTTCAGCCGTGGGACAACCATGGCTTCAGCCATGGCAAAAAACAAAACCATGAAAAACAAAACCATCTTCTTTTCGATTCTTTTTGCCGCAGTCATCGCACTGCCATCATTCAAAATGCCACAAGTCATTGTTGTACCCCCCAACTTGACGGTGCGCCTTAAAGTTGCTCAAGACGTCCGTTTCCAGGACCTGCAAGTGGGCAAACCAGTGCCTTGCACAGTAGTAGACGATATCATTCACGAACAAATCATTGTCGTACGTGCCGGAGCTACCGCCTCCGCAGTAGTAGACGCCATTGACTGCGAAGGCCGCAAAACCATTGTACGGATCAAAGGGGCCTATGTACGCTCTCGCGACGGCCAGGATGTGCGTCTTACCGACCAGTCGGTAAAAGTAGCGGACTGCTGCAATGGCAAAGCGGAAGTGAATACCGAAATTGTGACGACTACCAGCCAGGCTTTTAAAATTCGGATATAAGGTGAAGTTGAAAAGTTGAAAAGTTTGTAGTTGAAGAGTTGAGGCCAGCGCAGCGATTTTTCAACTCTTCAACCATAAACTTTTCAACTTTTCAACTCCCTCAACCCATCAACCATGCGCTACATTTACTTTTTTGCCCTGCTTCATTTTTTTGCTTTAGCATTACATGCACAAGCCGACCAAATTAAAACACTGCGCATCCCCCAAATCCAGGCTCTGTGCGATACCTACACCGCTTCACCCATGCGTTTGGTACAAGGCGCACGCATCAACACCGCAGGTGTTTTGCCTGAAAATTTTTGGTCTAGCCCCCTGAGTGAAGGCAAGGTAATCAGCCTAAAAACCCTCGAAAACCTGGTGTTGAATGGCGAAAACCTGGTGCGCAAAGGCACTCTGGTGACCGCTCAGATCAAAAAAATAACTTACCACAACAGGGGGCTAAAACGAGGCGAAATCGCTGAAGTGTTGATTGAAGTAGTAAAACTAGTAGCTTGCGACTGTTCGAATGTAAAACTCGATGGTGAACAAAAGTTAGCCTCGGGTACACAAGAAATTAGTATCTTGAGCCGGGTTTCCGAAAGTAAAAACATCAATACTTCGCGTTGAAAAAAAGACGTTGAGTGGGTTAGTCGTGGGGTGAAATAATTGTTTGTCAAAAGGAACAATTTATTTTTTATCGCCCCTTACCCGAGTGCGCAAAAAATCATGGTCTATGCCCAAGTTGAGCATCTTCTGTTGTACCCTGGCTTGTTTCATAGGAGTAGGATTGTGGGCACAAAACAAGGAAGAATACAAAACCTTGTTCTTGAAACCTACTACGGTCATCTCATTGAAACTCGCTCAACAACTGGAATATTATTCGCTAACTGAGGAGCAGCAGATCGAATTCATAGTGGAACGGACGGTAGTTGATGAATTTGGCGAAGCACTGATTGTAAAAGGAGCAGCGGCTACTGGAGTGGTTACTCACATCGAACCCTGTGCGGATTTTACGGAAATGATCGTCACGGTTACGCCAGAATTTGTTCAGGCTGTGAATGGCCAGATGCTTGAGCTAAACGCCATGGAACAAACCCTGAAAGCCCCAGCTGGCAACTGTTTTATCGCGCAAGGCCGCCGGGTAAGCGCTTATCCTGCCAGGCAGTTCAGCATCAAAGTAAGGAACGATTAAACAACAAGGGATCATGGAATTTGCGCAGTTACTTCAACTCTGTGGCACTCACCTTACGTTTTTTTTAGATATTCAAAGGCCTACTGTACAGCAATTTTTGGATACTTCCGCCCTCTTGTCCCAGTTGGCCCAAAACATCGGACAGCTGAAAAGCAGGAAAAGTGATGGTGTACAGGAGGCCTTAAAGCAACAGCGCCAGCTTTCGGATCAAATGCAAGGCTTGCTTGCCGAATTGGGTGAGCCAGTCAGTAGCCATTTTCAGGATTTATTGAAAAAGAGTGAACTCCTTGCAGCCAGTCTGGAGTTGGCAGTGTTGGACATCCCGGATTATCCATTGCAGCAAATGATGCCGGGAAGTGCTCGACTCAAGGAGATTATGCGCAGTTTTTATACCCATCCCAAACTCAATCAGAGCATCGAGCAGTGGCTCGCCCGTTATGATTTGCTGGACAAAATAGACCCTGGAGAGGTCATCCTGAATGGCCTGCGTATCCTGACCCGCAGCCTGGCCATGGGCAGCTTACGCAGCGAAGAGAAAGCCTTGCCTTTTTTGCTGGCGACTTGCAAAAACCACATCCGCGACTTGCGCCAATCGCCCCAATTCAAGGCACACAGCGCTTTGGACGAACGCTTCCCTCCCCAGGCAGTCCAGGAAGAACAGCTACTAAACAGCACAGCAATTACCCCTGAAGCTCTGCCCTACGATCAGTTTTTACAAGCCAAAATTCGTCCCATCATCCAACAAGTGGTGCGGGAGATCAAGGGAAAATGCCAAAATTTGCTGCTGGATTTTTTTAGAACCAAGTTTTCAGTAGACTTTTCTTCAGGCCCTGCTATTTCTAGCGATTCTGCTTCGTCAAGCAATTATGTATACGAATGCTTGGGGCGCTTGCGAACTCGGCTTGCTCAGGAAAAAGAACTATTGACCATCCTCCAAAACATCGGTTTCCATGTCCGCTGAAGATACCACCCTCATCCAGGATTATCTATACAATCGGCTGCCCGCAGACTCGCGCAAAGCATTTGAAGCGCGGGTAGCGCAGGAGCCCGCACTGGCCGAAGAACTCGCCCTGGAACGCGCCATTCATCTCGCTGGGGTTGAATTTTTGATGGCGGATGTAGAGCAAAGCATTGGCGAAATTAGAACAGAAAAAGCCCAGCCAACTCAGTCTACATTACGGGTTATTTTTGCCCGACCAGCTACCCGCTGGATGATTGGTCTGGCAGCTTCGCTTGCTTTGATCCTTACCTTTTGGTTTTTACAGCAAAAACCAGACACATTATCGCCTCAGGAATTGGCGCTAAAATATTTGCCCCACTTGGAGGGCCAGACCAGTTTCCGTTCTGCCGATCCCATTGAAGCACCAAGTGACTCCGTTGTGTTGGCTTTTAATCTTGCCTTCAACCAGCGCAAGTTGGCACAATGCAAGGCTCTACTCCCTCGTTTTGCACTCAAAAACGCCCAAGACAGCCTGGATACTCGCATCAAATGGGCTTGGATAGATTTAATGGAAGGAAAAACTACGGCTGCGGAAACCCAGTTTGCCGTTCTGCAGTCTGCAAAGAACACAGCAGAACTACCTTTAGCCATTCGTGAAAACCTTGACTATGGCCTTTTTTTGAGCCAGTTTTTACAAGGCAAAACCGACAAAGTGCTCCAAGATCGCTTACACAATTCCCTCGTTTATGGGGAACACATGCGTAAGTTGGCCAACGAAAAACGCCTTGATTTAAAAAAGAAATAACCTGATTTTTTATGCATAAAGCCATTCTGACCTCAATTTTTGTACTAAAATGCCTGCTGCTTGTGCAACTTTTGCAGGCACAGGCCCCTCAATCCTTTAGCTATCAAGCTGTCTTGCGCGATGAGAAAGGCTTGCCCCTGGCCAAAGGCATTGAGCCGGGCTTGAGCATTAGCCTTCGCCAAGGCTCTCGCACTGGGGCAGTGGTGTACAACGAAACTTACCAAAAAGGTGGAAGCCCCGCATTGCGTAGTAATGATTTTGGCATCATTACGCTGGAAGTAGGAAAATTAAAACCGAACGATTTCGGGCAGATTAATTGGGGCAGCGGCCCTTTTTTTTTGGAAGTAAAATATGACCCTGCCGGAGGCAATAAATACATTGCTTTGAGCGAACCCATTCAGATTTTGTCGGTGCCCTATGCCATTTACGCCGATTACGCGGACAAGGTAGCACCTGAAAACCTGCAACTCCACTACAACAATACCACCAATGAACTTTCCATCAGCGGCGGCAATACCATAATTATTCCTCGCAGTGGAGGTGCTGATGCCGACGCTGACCCTAAAAATGAACACATCACCCAAGTTCGCCTCAATGGCAATATCCTTGAAATAACTGAAGCTGGCGGCAATATTAAAACCGTAGACCTCTCTGCACTAAAAAGTAGTACCACCGACAATGACAGCGATCCCCAAAACGAACACATCACCAATATTCGACTCAATGGGACCATTCTGGAAGTTAGCGAAGCAGGCGGAAACCTGAAATCGGTGGATTTGAACCCGCTAAAAGGAGGGGCGACCATCACTTACAAAGCGGGAATAGGCATAGCCATTTCCGCCGATAACACCATTAGCAATACAGGGGATATCAATCCTGCTGATGACATTACTAATACTTCCAGCGCTCAAGGAGATGTAGAAGGTACCTTTTATAAGCTGGTTGTAAAAGCGTTGGCAGGACATCCAATTGCAAATGTCCTCCCTGTGCAAGGCCAGATTTTGACCTGGAACAACCACCGTTGGGAACCAGGAGACCTTGCACTCAAGGGTGGGGACAATCTTTGGAAAAAAGACACAAGTACTCAAAATGTGTACTATGAAAAAAGTGTAAGCATAGGTACCAATGCTATTGGTGAAACCGCTTTGGGCGGTTTGGCTGGGCTGACACTTTCGCAGCCTTTGGCCATTTTGGGTGAAGAACAATTTGCAAGGTTTACGGCTGGAGTGGAAAAGGGCGGTGCCACCAAGGGTGCTGGCTTTATTACGCTAAGAGACCCAAACAAGCGCCTTTCAGTTGTGTTGGGGAGCGGCACATACGACAACCAGTTGATTGGCGGAAGAATCAGCTTGCATATAGAAAACGATGAGGTGCCTTCCTTAATTCTTGGAACAGACTCGGGCCTGAACAACGAAAATCCAATTGGTTATATCTCTACCCAAAACAACAAAAGTAAAAAACTATACAATCCAAGAACTACTTTCCTGGGCGGTAATTTTCATCATGCAGAATACGGAGAACTGGCCTTGTTCAACAGTGAAATGGTAGTGGATAATTACCCCAAAATCAATGTGGTTCTTACCCAAAATCCGGGCTATGAAGGCGGAACAGTACAAGTTCATGGAAAAAATGGCATTTCCTTTGGAGAATTACAAGCAGAGCCAACTGGTGCATTCCTCAGAATTGCGAATTCGAATAGCAAATGCAGAGTAAAAACTTATGTTACCGATCAAGACGAAGGAATCATTGATTTGGTAGATCCAGTAAAAGATTCATGTTATTTCAGCGACTTAATCATTCAATCTGTGGTTATCCCCAAAGGCAATGCTCGCCAATCTGTAGGCTTTATCGGATTTGATGATGACCAAGGCAATTTGAAAATGGCGCTATCTCTAGATACTGAACAAAATGCATACATCAATACGGGAACCGTTACCGCAGAAAATATTTTTGCTAAAGTCAAAAACTTCAAAATCCCCCACCCAGAAGACCCCTCCAAATCCATCGTTTACGCCTGTATCGAAGGCCCCGAAGCAGCTGCCTACGAGCGTGGAACTGCAAAATTGATCAACGGCGAAGCCTTCATTCCTTATTCGGATCACTTTGCTTTGGTCATCAATGCCCAAACCACGACCGTACACGTGACTCCTTTGTTCGATGATACTTTTGGATTGGCGGTGGTGGAAAAAAACGAAAAAGGGTTTCGGGTGAAAGAACTTAAGGGGGGAAAAGGTAATTTTTCTTTTGATTGGGAGGCCAAAGCGGTGCGCAAAGGGTACGAAAATTACCAGCCAGTTCGCCAGAAATAGGAATTGGTGCGAACCAAAAACCATTATCTTCACTTTATCTCTTAAAAACATCAGCTTATGTCCACAGAAAAACCAGTATCTGAATTAAGTATGGAAGAACTACAGGCGAAAGCAAAATCAATGAGAGGCATGCTCAACCTGTGGATTGTAATCATGACTTTAATGATTTTAGCCGCGATAGCCAATACAGTCCTTGGAGGGTTCAGCATCTTCACAGTACTACCCTTGTTTTTTGCGGGAATTTTTGTTTTAAACTACAATAATTGGAAAAAAGTTAAAGCTGAAATAGATAAGAGAAGTAAGCATTAATGTTTTTACAACTAGGGTGTCGGAATTTATGATTTGATGCACTAGCCACCTGAAAAACACTTTACACTTCCCCTTAATGGATGTATCAAAACCATTGAGCTATGTGTAAGGTGTTTTTTTTATTGCTAGGTATTGCATTGTCATCACATCGGGATGGACAGAGTCAGACCTCCTTTGCCTGGAACAAAACTGCTCCACTCGTCCAGCCTGATGCGGCTCCTTTTTCCCTAAGCTGGGAGCCCTACATCGATTGGGGGCAACAAATTTTCCCTTCGTTTCTGATCAGTATAGCTACCGCTGATCCGCAACAATTCAAACTTGCCGAAGACTACCTCGGCGACCCCAAAAGTGTAATTGGTTTGTTTGTCAAAAGCACTCAAGCCAATACCAAACTGACCATTCAAATAGAAGCGACTCATTATTCAGCAGCATTCAGCGAAACGTTTGCCTTGCCCAAAGCCCAACTGCAATACGCCATTTTTCCTAAAATTGCCTGGCATTACGACCTTTTGCGCCAGCACAAAGAGAGCATTCCCCTCAATTTCAACTACACCATTTTATTGGATGGAAAGCCCATTGGCAAAAAAACGATTACGGCTACATTGCGCAGTCTGAATGACTGTCCGCTTGCCGCAGTTGATTACCAAGGCAGGCAGGTCGATTTGCGCAAAATGTTTGCTGCTTACGTCAACGAAGACCACCCCAAAATCAATTCGTTACTAGCCAGTGCCTTGCAAAAAAAAACCGTGAATGGTTTTAATGGATACCAGGGCAAACGGGAGGAGGCCGTAGCGCAAGTGTACGCCATCTGGCGCCTGTTTCGGGACAAAGGAATGAAATACTCTGACATTGCCACTGGCGCACACGATGAGCACAAACAAGTAGTCAGCCAAAGGGTACGCACCTTTGACGAAGCCATTGCCACTGCACAAGCCAATTGTATTGATGGAACCGTCGTTTTTGCTTCCCTGATGCGTTCCATTGGCCTCCAACCCCTGATCATATTGGTACCTGGACACGCGATGTTGGGCTTTTATGTGGATGGCAAACAGGAAGACATTTTGGTATTGGAAACAACGCTGATCGGCGAAACAAGCGCCGTAAAAGAACCCAGCAAACAGGAATTTGCCACCCACATCAATAGCATAGCCGCTCGAACCCAGTCGCAACTCAGTGCTGCCTTGTTTTTGAAAGCCTTGGATGCAGGGCATGCCCGGTTTATGCAAGCCTGGAAAAAAGACCAAAAATCGGTTTTGATCATCGATGTAGCTCAATGTCGGAGTTTGTACAAACCCATTGGGCGCTAAAGGATCCACCGTTTCCCCACCACCACAATCGACTGCTGCCCAAAAAACACATAAGGTGCAAATGCGGTGTTTTCGTTATCTGCATCGGCGAGGCTGAACATACTGATCAAGGGCATCTGTTCATTGAACAGGTGATCCGACAAGTAAGGAATCAATCGATTCAATACACGAGTGCGGCGAGTAAGGAATTGTTGTTCTGGATCCCGTTCGGTATAGGTTTCATCACGCATAAACAACCCACGAAAATAAGCGGGAAATCTCCGCCGGCTGAGCTCTGAACTTTGCCGATAAATACTGAGGACATCCCAATAATGGTCATCCAATTCCAGAAACTGGGTGTCCTCTGGCCAGAGATTTTTCACAGCAGTAAACAGTGCTTTGATGTCTCCTGCCCGCGTATGCGAATAAGGCATTAAACCAAGGTCGGCGGGCCGATCATAAATGTTGAGGTAATAGACAAACCCCGGGCCATAAGCTTCCGCTCCAATTTCGCGCTCGGTCGCGAGGATGGTGTCAACATCTTCTTTCAAATTCGGGTTGGATATTTGGTGTAGCGGCAATTCACTATTGTTGAGCAAAAAGGGCAATTGGGTCATAGTGCGTATTTTTGTACAAAAACGAATTTATTCCGGACATTATCCAGGAATTCAGGTTAAGGAATGGTGAAATTTGGGCCAAAATGAAAACAAAATTGTCACTTACACCAATTTAGCCTACCTCCAAGTCCATTTCTCTCCCTTTAGTCTACAAACCGAATTTTCCATCAAGACTTATTTTACTTTACATCACTTTACGATGCTACCCAATCGAGCTGATGATTAGAAGCATTACCATTTAAAACCTGAGTATGATGATGAAAAAGCTCTCCTTACTGTTGTTATTGGCCGTAGCTGCCAGTATTAGCCTCCTGGCCCAGGATGCACCCAATCCAACCCTCAACGCTGCCATCCGCAAGCATGGTATGGAAAAAAGCCAGGTGATGGACATCGCCTCCTGGGTTTGTGACGTCTATGGGCCACGTTTAACGGGCTCTCCCATGTTGGACAAAGCCACCGATTGGGCGCAAAAAACGCTCAAAGAATGGGGCATGAGCAATGTTCACCTCGAAGCCTGGGGGCCATTCGGCCGGGGCTGGGAGTTCTCTCACTTCGAAATGCACGCAACTGCGCCCAACTATTTCCCAATCATTGCTTATCCCAAAGCCTGGTCGCCCAGCACCAAAGGGCTCGTTAGTGGGGAGGTGATCTACCTGCAAGCCGATGACGAGGCCGACCTCGAAAAATACAAGGGTAAACTGAAAGGAAAATTCGTATTCCTGGATACCATCCGTACCATCAATGAATGGTTTGATGCCCCTGCAAAACGCCTCGTTGCGGAAGACCTGCTGAACATGGCCAACGCACCTGCCCCAGGCCGTCGCCCCGACCGTGATTTCAACCGACTGGGTGGTTTTTCTTTCAACCAAAAACTCTTCAAGTTCATCGTAGCCGAAGATCCGTTGGCGGTGATCGACCGCGGGTTCAAGGGAGATTTGGGTACTGTATTCGTATCCGGTGCTCGTGCAGACGAAGGCCGGGCACAAGACCCCAAAGCCAAGGTCATTCCTCAAGCCACTATGGCAGTGGAGCATTACAACCGAATTTTCCGCCTGATGCAAAAGGGCATTCCGGTGACCTTGTCCATGGAATTGAAAGCTACCTATACCAACCCCGATGGAATGGAGCACAACATCATCGCTGAGATTCCTGGCTCCGACCTCAAGGACGAAGTGGTTATGCTGGGTGCGCACTTCGATTCCTGGCATACAGGTACGGGTGCAACCGACAACGGAGCCGGTTCTGCCGTGATGATGGAAGCTTCCCGGATCATTCTGGAAACGATCAAAGAAACCGGGATCAAACCTCGCCGCACCATTCGCCTGGCCTTGTGGACGGGTGAGGAGCAAGGCCTGTTGGGTTCCAGAGGTTATGTAAAAGACCACTACGCCAACACCAGCCCTGAAGGCACCATTCAAAGCATCAAAGAGGCCGAACAAAGTAAAATATCCGGCTATTTCAACCTGGATAACGGCACAGGCAAAGTGCGTGGGATTTACCTGCAAGGTAACCCAGGGGTAATGCCGATCTTTCGGGCCTGGTTGGATCCGTTCAAAGACCTGGGCGCAACAACCATAACCCTGCAAAATACCGGTGGTACCGACCATCAGTCTTTTGATGCGGCAGGGATCCCTGGCTTCCAGTTCATCCAGGAGCCTATGGCTTACTCTACCCGTACCCACCATTCCAATATGGACAACCTGGATCACCTGGTAGCAGATGACCTGAAACAGGCGGCTACGGTGATTGCTTCTTTTGTCCTGCATACGGCGATGCGGGATGAAAAACTGCCTCGTAAGGCAACTGAATTGAAGGCAGGAAGTAATTAAAGATGGAACTTTTCTGACTTTAGTGCCATTAATAAGAATCGGCTTGAGCTTTTAACTTAGTTCAAGCCGATTCCTGTTAGTTGACCTTCAAACTTTACACAAATGAACACCACCACCACTATTGCCGTATCTCCCGCCGAGATTGAAGAACTTGTTTCCGGATTCCAGGATCACAGCCTACCTGCCGAACGTTGGACCCACCAGGCGCACCTCATCGTTGGCACCTATTTTGCCTACCATTTTCCACTAGAACAAGCCATTTATTACCTGCGCTCGGGCATCATCACCTATAATGTAGCCACTGGTGGCAAAAACACCCATGAGCGGGGGTATCATGAAACCATCACCCAACTTTGGGCCATTCTGTTGAAAGCCTTTGTGCAAAAAAAATGTGCGGGCCTCTCACTTGCCGAATCTTGCACGGCGCTCCTGAACAGTCCTTATGCGGCACAGGAAATCATGTTCAGGTTTTACTCCAAAGACCTTCTATTCTCTACCCAGGCACGCGCCTTGTGGGTAGAGCCCGATATGGCTCCCATTGATGTTGCAGAATAGGAGCTTATAGGAGATTATCGAATTCTACCAGCACCGCACAGTGATCTGAATGCTCTGCTTCGTTGATATGTCTGGATGCTTTGAGTTTGGGGCGCAGGTTGTCGCTTACGGACTGGTAGTCGATGCGCCAGCCCTTGTTGTTTTTGCGGGCACCAGCGCGGAAACTCCACCAGCTGTATTCAATTTTGTCGGGATTCAAAAAGCGGAAGGCATCGGTAAAACCACTGTCGAACCATTTGCTGAGCCATTCCCTTTCTTCGGGCAAAAAACCGGAGGAGTTTTTGTTGCCTTTGGGATCGTGGATGTCGCGTTCGGTGTGGGCGATGTTGTAGTCGCCGACAATGATGAGGTTTTTTCTTTCTTGGTGCAATTCATGTGCCCAACGGAAAAAATCTTCCAGAAAAATCATCTTGAAATCCTGGCGTACATCTCCCGTTGTGCCTGATGGGAAATAGCAGTTGAGCACTGTGAGGTCTCCGAAGTCGCTGCGCAGGATACGCCCTTCGTCGTCGTATTTGGAGATACCGCACCCACTGATGACTTGATCGGGTTCCTGTTTGCTGAAGGTGGCCACGCCGCTGTAGCCTTTTTTTTGCGCAGAATGCCAGTGTACGTGGTAGCCCAGATCGCCAATAGTGGAAAGGTCAACCTGGTCCGGACTGGCTTTGGTTTCCTGAACGCAGATGATGTCGAACTGGTGTTCGCGCAGCCATTCAGCCCAGCCCTTGGTGAGGGCGGCGCGGATGCCGTTGAGGTTGTAGGAGACGAGTTTCATAGATGCTGATGTTCCCACGGCTAATGCCATGCTGTTCCCACGGCTAAAGCCATGGGGTGATTTTGTATGGTGGCCTCCCACGGATGAATCCGTGGGTTGGCGGAATTTTAGAGGCAATGCGACAACACACTCACACAACACACTCACACAACACACCCATTTTTAGCCGTAAAGTTCGGTAATGATCTGGCGCTTGTCGTAGCCAATTTTGTCAAACAGGTTGAGGACGGCTTCGTCCACCATATTCTGCCAGCCACAAAGGTAAAATTTTACATCGGAACGTAAAGTGGCGTATTCATTTAGGTAAAAAGAATGCACGTAGCCTGCTTGGACTTCAAAGGGGAATTGGGTGGGATCAAGTTCCGCCTCCCGCGAGAGGGCAACGGAGAATCGGAAATTGGGCAATTGTTTTTGCAATTCAATAAACTCTTCCTGATAGAGGATACCTTCAGTATGGCGGGTACCAAAGATCAGGTGCAACTTGCGGTGGGGAATATTCTCCTGATGGATGTATTGCAACATGCTGCGAAAGGGAGCGACACCGGTTCCTGTACAGACCATGACCATATCGTGATCAATGGTTTCAGGCAATACAAATCCACCATCGGGACCCTTAAAGCGCAAGGTTGATCCTACCTGCACATCATCAAACAAGTACTCGGTAGCTTTACCACCATCCAAACGAACAATACAAAACTCCAGCTGGTTGCTTTCTGCCGGGGCGCTGGCGATGGAATAGCTGCGCCAACGTTGCAGGCGTTTATCGCCAATGGGCAAATCCATGGTCACAAATTGGCCGGGCTTGAAGTTAAAAGCTTCTACATTGGGAATCTCTACCCAAAAACGACGGGTATTTGGGCTGGCGGTTTGGATGTTGATGACGTTGGCGTCGTACCAGGTGGTTGGCATTGTTCAGTCTATTTCTTTAAAAAACTGCGTAAAGATACCGTTTGTTTAGATTGTTTCTAAATAAAATCAAAGAATCATTTCAGTATAGCTCAGGATTACCTCAAATCCTTTTTCCTGAAAGTAGTTTTTTGTACTTGCTGTATCCTGGTCACTGGTCACCAAAACAAAATCTCCTCCCCATGCACCCAAAGATTTCACTACACCCCAGTAATCTGAAAAATAAAGGTTTTGAGCGCGAGTTAAATTCAAATTGGTACTGACAATTAATTCATGCTGAAGTATCAAGCTTTCAAATACTTCGAGCGAATCACAAGCTGCTATATCTAGGGTTAAATGATTGATTTCGGCTAAGGAGGCTTTTACCTTTTCGCCCAAAGCCCGGTAGCGCTGAATGCCCTCCCGACTGTTTTGTTTTTTCCCCAAATACACAAAGTAAAGTTGGTCGGCAAAAGCTGGGTGAAAAGCTACTGGCTGTGCAACTTGATTTTGGTAAATGATGGGGCCTTCTGCCAGAGCACAAGCCAAATCATACCCTGAACCTCCAAAAGTTTTGGCCAATAAATCATAAGGGTTCACTTGTGCCAAATGTGCCACAAAACTGATGAGCGTAGAACTACTGCCCAGACCCCAATGCCGGGAAAAATCCAGGTGAGTGGTGATCGAACATCCTCCGAGGCTAGTCAAGGGGAGTTTGGATAATAAAAATGCCTGTTCCAAAACCTGAATCAGCCTTAGGGCAGGTTCGGATGTTTCAACAGATACAATCTTCAGACTGGGGATTTCCAAGGTGACATTGAACCAACAAGTACCATCCACATCGTAGCTCTGCCAGGTTAATACTCCTGACTTGCCAGCTTCTACTTTAAAATGTTGCCCCAGA
Organism: Haliscomenobacter sp.; assembly: GCF_033763495.1. Taxonomy (GTDB): domain Bacteria; phylum Bacteroidota; class Bacteroidia; order Chitinophagales; family Saprospiraceae; genus Haliscomenobacter. The sequence continues at coordinate 48,456 of NZ_JANRKL010000226.1, forward strand.
CGGGTAGGCAAGGCAAGAGCCATGGCTCCATCTAATACAAAGTACTCTCCGGTCAGCAACAATTTGCCTTTTGCATGGTATTCTTCTCCTGGGAATGGCGACATGGGCATTTACATTACATTCACTGCAGGTCTGGATTTTTCCTCCTCCCGACGATCTAAAAACTCACGCACTGCCGAGAATGAAACCACCCGATCCTGAAAGTATTCTACTGCAGCCGTACAATCATCAGGATCTCCTCCCAAATGGTTGAGGATGTTCATCAGGTGCATTTTCATATGTCCTTTTTGAATACCAGTTGTCACAAGCGAGCGTACCGCGGCAAAGTTTTGAGCCAAACCAGTAGCTGCTATGATGGACATCAATTCCGGCGCGGAAGGCTGGCCCAGAATCTCAAGAGATAGATTAGCTAGTGGATGCAATTTGGTCAAACCACCTACCGTACCAAGCGCAATGGGTAAGTCCAGCCAAAATGTAAAGACCCCATTTTCAACCTGGCAGTGGCTCAAACTCCGGTATTGCCCATCGCGGGCAGCATAGGTATGCCCGCAGGCTTCGGTTGCTCTGAAATCATTGCCAGTAGCGATAACTACGGCATCCACACCATTGTAAATGCCTTTGTTGTGGGTAGTAGCGCGGTATGGGTCGATTTCGGCAATGCGGACCGCCTTGGCGAATTTTTCGGCAAAGCCGCGTCCGTCCAAATTGATACAAGCATCATCTAGTTGTTCAACCGGGCAACTTACTTCGGCGCGCACGATACAATCCGGCGTATAGTTGGATAAGATGGCCATGATGACCTCTACTTCCCGTTCACTTGCGCTCAAACTGGTTTGGGAGCTGATAAAATGTTGCAAACTCCGGCCAAACTCCTCCAAAACCGAGTTGATAAAATTGGCCCCCATAGAATCACAAGTTTGAAAACCAACCTTTAACTGGTAATAATCTGCTTCCAGGTGGCTCATATCTTGTAGTTCAATAGAAGAAATACCACCACCTCGTTTTTCCATATTGCTGGTGATGTGCCGAACATCGTTGAGCAGGGTATGAGAAAGTGCTGGCATCAGGGCCTGGAGTTTTGTGCTATCTCCTTTCCAACTGAAGTGCAATTGCCCCAGTTTGGTGGTGCCCAATACGCTTGTTTTGAAGCCACCTTTGTGCGACCAAAATTTGGCGGCACTGGCAGCAGCAGCTACTACCGAGCTTTCCTCGATGACCATGGGCACCGCGTACATTTGTCCATCCACTAAAAAATTAGGGGCGATACCGTAAGGAAAGACAAAATTACTCAGGGTATTTTCACTGAACCCGTCCAGAATGCGCTGTATTTCGGCGTCTTCATGCCAAAAACTGCGGAGCGACTCCAAAGTAGCCCCCTCATCGGCCGAAAAATTTTTAGCCAGCCACTGAATTTTTTCTGTTTTGCTCAGCTTATGGAGTCCCGATATTGATTTTTCCTGCATTCTTGTGTTATCTGACCTTTAAAAATGCTTGTGCCAGTTCTAAGCCTTCAATCTGTGCGGCTATATAGGTGCGCAGCGGCTCATAGTCGCCTTGTGCGTGTTTTAAAAAACCGGATGCCTGTCCGTAAATCGCGGGCAATTGCACCTTATTGATGAGGTAATAGCCATCCAGAAAGCTTTGCACACCTCCTGATACAATGATGGATTGACATTGTACTTTGTTGCCCAACTCTGGAAGCAATTGATTGACAAAATTTACCATTTCGGCTGCACTATGGCCTACTTTGGCCAATTGGCCATAAATCAATTGTTTTGCCTCTGTATCGCGTAGCAATTCAAGTTTGGCAAAGTTGGTACCTCCTGCTGCCGCAAAGTCAATCGCAGCCAGTGGCAATTGTAACAAAGCCTTTAAACTATCCGGTCCCATGCCTTGCCCTACTTCTTTGACGATGACAGGCATCTTAAGATACTCCAGGATTTTTTCAATCGTGATTAGTGGAGCCTGCTGAAACCGGTCTCCTTCTGGCTGAAGCCATTCCTGAAAGGGATTGACATGGATGATCAGCCCATCTGCATCCAATTTATCAAGCATCACATTGATGCGATACAGTTCATTGCGTTCAATGAGTTGTTCCAATTGGGCAATTCCTAAATTGGCAAAAAGAGGCTGGCCATTCATTAAAGGCTTTACCGCGAAATCAGCCAATACATCGTCGCTGTACAAAAGGGATCGACAAGAACCTAACCCCATCCCCATACCAAATTCACCACAGGCACGAGCCAGATTTTGGTTAATGGTTCGGGCCATGGCTGTTCCTCCGGTCATACTAGACACCCAGAGTGGTGCTTTAAAGGTATGTCCCAAAAACGGAAAGTGAGACCAGGAACCTAGTTGGGGATGAGGACTTTGCAAAGGTTCGTAATAAAAACGTGGATCCAGTTCTTCTGACTTTACTTGTGAGTTGAAAGCCAATTGAATGTGGTCACGCTTTCGCTCTTCCGCAGTAGGGTCATCTTCGGTTGGGTTCAAAATGATGGCTTTGTTTGGCTCCTTCATCAAAAGCAAGTATTCATCCAGCAAAAATAAAGAATTAGGGCAATTATTTTGCCCCACTGCTTATGTGTTGTGCGGATGCAATGACGTAAAATCAATTTCGGGAGTGAAACAAGAAGTGTGATGGAAAGTTTTGTGGGAAGAAAAGAAAGAAAAAAAGGAGAGGAAAATAATTTTTACCTAATTTTGACAAATATGAAAAAGTGGAAGACAAGTCCGAACAAATATCTTGCTTGAGTAGCTTGTCGTTCGGACTTGGAGCTTCCTGCTCAAAATTAGAAACGCTTATTTACATAGAGGTAATC
>NZ_JANRKL010000227.1:0-63537 GCF_033763495.1 Haliscomenobacter sp.
TATGTGCTGACAAAGGGCACTTCGACAGGTCCTCTTCAAGCCACATAAAAAGTTTATATATTGTAGGAGTGATATGTGCTGACAAAGGGCACTTCGACAGGCCGAAGAGAGCCTACGATTGCGTTCAATGTCGGGTAGGAGTGATGTGTGCTGACAAAGGGCACTTCGACTCACGATGTACTTGAGCTGAGTAAAGAGCTAAGTGTAGGAGTGATGTGTGATGACAAAGGGCACTTCGACAGGAGGCGTAAACCTGCGTTGAATTTTGTCATTTGTAGGAGTGATGTGTGCTGACAAAGGGCACTTCGACTTGAAGGCTGGTTTGAATATGTTTTCCATGTTTTGTAGGAGTGATATGTGCTGACAAATGGCACTTCGACTCCCAGTTAGAGTCGGTGAGGTTGGTAAGCTCGTAGGAGTGATATGTGCTGACAAAGGGCACTTCGACTGGAGAGCTCAGCTTTTCTGTTTAAATAACTTGTTGGTAGGAGTGATGTGTGCTGCCAAAGGGCACTTCGACTTTTTATCCCCGATTTTGATGGTGAGGTTTTGGGATGTAGGAGTGATATGTGCTGACAAAGGGCACTTCGACATCAGGAACAGCACCGCGAAAAAAAATAATTTTTTGTAGGAGTGATGTGTGCTGCCAAAGGGCACTTCGACAAACTTGCCATGATTTTGAAATGTTTTGGTAAATTGTAGGAGTGATATGTGCTGACAAAGGGCACTTCGACAGTGAAAGTCGATAAAAACGTTATTCTCCGATCCGCTGTAGGAGTGATGTGTGATGACAAAGGGCACTTCGACAACCAATGAGGTGCAGACAAAGGTCAAGATATACGTAGGAGTGATATGTGCTGACAAAGGGCACTTCGAAGAACCCCTTTTGAATCGTGCTTTCACGTAGTTCTTGTAGGAGTGATATGTGCTACCAAAGGGCGCTTCGACTAGCTGCCACGTTTTTGCTAATGGTCAGGGAGAGGTAGGCTCTAGGAATCTGCGATCGTAGAGCCTGCTCGCGCAGCGAGCGTAAAAGGATCGACGAGCGCCCGACGTAGTGGCAGGTAAAACCTTAAGCAAAATGGCACAAACCCGGCATCAATTCATTTAGATAAAATAAAATTCGTTCACTCTTTGTAAACCAAACCACTTAAACATATAAAAATAAAAATTTAACCTTTGTGCATCTTTTTTTACCACTTGCTTGTTACGTCTAATGTATACAATCCAAAGAAACCAAATTAGTACCCAGGAAGTAAGCTCGAAGCGATTACCATTACCCTAAATGTAGCACGACGAATTAGCGAATACATCATCTTGTAGCACTTGCACACCAAGACCAGCAAACACCCAGCATACTACGTCCTGTACCTACAGTGAACGCATTCCTCTTATTGCTCCATTCCAAAAACTATTAGGTCATGAGCAAGGCCAAATCCAGTAAAACTCCGGCTGAAACCCTCTTCAGCCATCATGTTTTTTTGTTCCCTTTTAAATGGGCACCCTTTACCCAAAAAGAGGAAGCCAGTGCTTCTTTTGATAAACAAACCAACCTGAAGCCTTTGGTGGAAGAATTTCGCAAAGTGCCCGAACGTTGGCGCAGCAAAGCCTTTAAAATCGACACCCTCTTGGGCTATTCCGAGTACAATTATTTTTTGGACTACGTCCGGGAAATTTTGTATGATTTGCACGAAGACGAGGCCAAAGGGGATGACAACTCCGACCCGGTTGGCAGCACTTCCCCTTTGTATACTCCCAATAGTGGGACTAAGGATGTGATCCAACATTTTGAATATGTACCCAGCCGGGGCAAAATGTTTTACCACATCAAATTGCAAGGTCGTGAAAAGCCCTACGAACTGGAAATTGAGAGCTTTTTTCTGCACTTGTATTACACCGGAGTGGGTGTGTTCAGTTTTCACCTCAACAATCGTCATGCGGAGCAGGCTAACCCGGAAGACATCCTGGCGATCAATCAATTTGGCCGCCGCCTTTACCCCATTTACTTCGACATCGATCAAGATGTGATTGGAACCCAGGAAATTTTTAAGGATCAAAATTTTGCCGCAGGTTTGAAAGGGGTAGCCGGCAAACGTGAACAAGGCGCCCAACGCGAAGTACTCGCCGAATCCATCTCCGTAACCTTGGGTGAGCAGACCTCCATGGAAGATTTTGCAGACTATACCAATTACGAGAAATTCAAACACAATCCTTTTTTGTTGCCCAAGTTCATCAAGGAATTTTTACCCGAGGGTTTGTTTTGCACCCACGACAACCCAGAGGCCAACACCAAAGGGCGTTATACCATCAGCCCAGCGCTCGACGATCGGATGTTTGTAGTATGTTGGTACGGCCAGTCCCAACTCTCGGCACAATTGCGCGAGGCTTTTCGCTACGAGCAGGTGTATAAAAACGCAGTGATTGAACCCCAGCATGCTGCCATTGAACCAGCCCTGGACTGGTGGTACAAATATGTTTTTGTAAATACCAAAACCATGACCTGTCAGAATGCCGAGTTGCGTTGGAAAAACATGCAAAACAGTACCAATTTGCGCTGGCGAGATCAAGGTACATTTTATGGGGTTACGGCTTATTCGCTGGTCATGGTGACGAACAACTTGACCGAGTTGAAAAAAAGCAACCGCGGCTTTTTGGTGACTTACCTGCAAAGCATTTATTACAAATTAGTCGAACTGGTCTTGGTGCAAAGAGCCACCGTAGAGCGTTTTGCCGATGAGGTTACCCACATATCCCGCCTTGAAGACGATAAAAATGGCAATGAATTGCCCATAAAAGTGAGTGCCTTATACAAGCAGTACATTCGGTTTGTGAATAAAATATATTTTCGGGAGGTGACAGCTCAAGCCTTGGGCTCAGAGTTATACGAGGGATTGCAAGAGCAGGCCAGCGTGAGCAAAAACGTCAAGGATTTGGACGATGAAATCAAGGAACTACATGCTTACGTCCAACAAACCCAAGAGCGCAAACGCAACAACCGCCTGGCTCAGGTATCCAATATTACCGCGGCTTTTTTGGGGCCTTCCCTGTTGATCGGGTTTTATGGCATCAGTAGTTACCCTCAATTTGAGAGCCCTTGGCGGGAAATTGGGATTCTTTGGCTGATGCTCAGTTCGTATTTTACAGGTTATTTTTCGCGACGCATTTTTCGTGAGAACCCCAGTTATCCCAACCAGAAGGAAGTGAATCTACGTACGCGGTACGCGTTGATACCTTTTGCAATCGGAATGGCTTTCCCACTATTGGCACCATTGCTGAAAACCTGGGTTTTCGACAATAAACCTGCCGTCATCGAAGCAAAGCATCTTGACGTCCGACAAGAAACAAAACTAAAATCCTTGCCCATTCAAGGAGATACCAGCCGCAAAAATTTGATCGTTCAGCCGCCGCTCGCACCAAACTTATTCACGTTCCCCAAAACCAACTGACCCATGCCACTAGCCATCACCCTTGTGGGCATGCAAGCCCGGACGCAGCGCTTTTTGGCTTGCCGCAGCCTGGATCAACTGGCTTTTGTGCTGCGCAGAGCACCGACCATGTTGGCTTCGCTAGCCGAGCATCCGCAGTACCGGGAATTTTATGTGCCGAAAAAAAACGGCGATAAGCGGTTGATAGAAGATCCCCAACCGCCCCTCAAAAAGCCATTGCGCAAGCTCAACGACTTCTTGCAAGCCGTGTATTTTTTTCACCGCACCGAATCGGCCTACGGTTTTTTGACCAATCCGGTCGACGATCCGCAGCCGCGCCACATCCTCAGCAATGCGCGAGTCCATTTGGGTTGTACCTGGTTGTTGAACATGGACATGCAGGATTTTTTTCACACCATCAGCGAGGAAAGGGTGTTGGAAATCTTCGAGGCGCCCCTGTTCAATTTTCCCCGCGATGTAGCTGCGGTGCTGGCTGGTTTGTGTTGTTACAAGGGGCGTTTGCCGATGGGCGCACCTACCAGCCCTATCTTGAGCAACCTGGCTTCCATCCCTCTGGATCAGGATTTGCAACATTATGCCAAGGAGCGGGGTTGGGCCTATACCCGCTATGCCGACGACATGAGTTTTTCGGGGCACAGTCCGATTGAGGCAATACATGTGGAAGAAATCAGCGCCATCGTGCAACAGTACGATTACCGTATCAACCCAGCTAAAACCCGGATTTTTGCCCCCGGTGGCGCACCCAAAGAAGTGACCGGGTTGTTGATCGAAAACCAGGATGTTGCACTCACTGCCGAGTACTACACCCAATTGCAAGCCGCCATTGAACACCTGAGCCTGGTCGTAGATGCCAAATACAGCACCAGTGCCGGGCAAGTACACTTCACTCCCTGGCTCAATGAATTGCAACAACAAGTACAGGGCAAACTGGCTTTTGCTGGGCACATCCTCGGCCCGGAAGCCCCCCAATACCTGGAACTGGAGCGCAACTTTGAACTGGCCTTGCAGCCGCCGGAATACTTCGGCCCGCTGACCTGGCTGGAATTTGGTTATGAACACCTCAAATTTTGACCCATGCAAATGATCCTCAATACCACCGGGCTGGCGCTGAAAGTAGAAAAAGGTGTGTTTTTGGTGAGCACTGGCGACGAACGCAGGCTGATCAGCCCAGAAAGCCTGCATAGCATTGCCATCACTTCGCCCTGTTTGCTTAGTTCAGCAGCAATAGAATTGGCCGCTGATGCTGGCATCCCCATCTACTTTTACGACGATACTGGCGATGCTCGTTCCTGTTTGCGCAGCCCCTATTTCGACAGTCTAGCCACTCTGCGCCGCAAGCAGGTCTACTTTAGTGATGATCTGGCTGGTTCCTGCTGGGTCTTGGAGCAGTTTCGGCACAAAACCCAGCACCAGTTGCAAAACCTGACTTACTTGCAAGACCGTCGTGGCAGCCAAGAGGGGGCCTTACAAACTGCAATACTGGCTTTGCAAGAAGGACTGCTGACCTTGAATACCCACCAGCAGATACCTTCTAGCACCTGGAGCGCGGGCCTGATGGGGTGGGAAGGCAGCCAAGCTCGTGCGTACTGGCAGGCGGTAGCCGCAGCACTACCCGCAGCCTGGACTTTCAAAAGCCGGACGCGGCGGCCAGCGCAAGATGCTTTTAATGCCTTGCTGAATTATTTTTATGGCTTTTTGTACGGGATAGTGGAGCAGGGTATTTTTGCCGCAGGGCTCGACCCTCACCTGGGTATTTTGCACGTTGATGACTACGACCGCCCCACCTTGTCTTATGACCTCATTGAGGCTTTTCGACCCTGGGTTGATCGATTTATCCTGGAATTGGTACTGAGCGATCAGGTGGAGCAGGGGTATTTTGAACCTCGTTCTAGCGGCATTTTCCTCAACAGCAACGGCAAACGTTTTTTGATCCCACAATTCAACGAGTGGATGAAACAAGCGGTGCGTTGGCAGGAGCGCCAAATGAGCCGAGAGGCACAGATTTTTCGCGCCGCCGCCATGCTGGCCAAACACATTCAAGAAACGGTACAGCGCCCCGATCCCGCTGCTGCCCCATAAGTAGCGGCAGCCCTATGTGGCTGCTTGAAATAATGCTGCTACACCAAAACAATAAAAACCATGCACCTGATCAGTTACGATATCGTACACAATCGCTTGCGCCTCAAAGTTGCCAAACTGCTGCTGCGCTACGGCCTGCATCGGATTCAGTATTCGGTGTTTTTGGGTGAAATCAAAGAGTCGACTCTAGGGCGTTTGCAAGCCCAACTTCTGCTGCTGCCCCAAAGCCCCGAATGGTCGCCCGAAGACACCATTCTGCTACTGCCTTTGCACCAATACAGCGAAGACAACCTGGAATTCATCGGAAAAACACCCGAACGCTGGGAGGAAATGACTGGGCAATTGCATACCTTAGTGATCTGAAAAGCGAAAAGTGAGGTGGGCGGCGTCCAACAAATTCGTCACTTTAAAAATGTTCTTTGACATGCTGAAAACATCCATTATCTTTGGAAAAATGATGCCAACATTGGGCAATGTGCTGAGAAAACCAGCACGGGATACGGGGTTCGGAAAGCAGGTTTTACCCCTGCCCAAACCCAAATTTTGCAAATTTGATAATCTCCTATGTTCGTGTACGCCGAGTTATCTACAGCTGAACTACTCCTACTTTATTCATTATCAGTCATATGGTGATTTTTAAGGGTAGGAGTGATATGTGCTGACAAAGGGCACTTCGACACGGAATGGCGTATTCAATGAGCTTTTTCATGAGCGTAGGAGTGATATGTGCTGACAAAGGGCACTTCGACTCACTAGCACGGCCACCAGGATCAGGAAGACTGTAGGAGTGATATGTGCTGACAAAGGGCACTTCGACCTCCTTGTCCCATGCTATTTCCCATGGCCTTGAAAGTAGGAGTGATATGTGCTGACAAAGGGCACTTCGACCGGCTTGGGTTTTCCCAGAAGCACGTGTAAGGAACGTAGGAGTGATATGTGCTGACAAAGGGCACTTCGACTGTTTTGGGGGGTGCCGCCGTTATTTGGCGACTGTAGGAGTGATATGTGCTGACAAAGGGCACTTCGACCAAAGCGCGCAAGAATGGCGTTCACGTCCCCCTCGTAGGAGTGATATGTGCTGACAAAGGGCACTTCGACATCATCGCCCTTGTGAGTTGTTTGCTTGTTTCGTGTAGGAGTGATATGTGCTGACAAAGGGCACTTCGACAAGAATCCCACCAGCGAGAAGATGATCTTAAAGCGGTAGGAGTGATATGTGCTGACAAAGGGCACTTCGACCGCTGTGCACGCCATACGTCACCATCAAAATACCTGTGTAGGAGTGATATGTGCTGACAAAGGGCACTTCGACTTTCCACGAAAAATAGCTGAGACAACCGGCACACTAACGTAGGAGTGATATGTGCTGACAAAGGGCACTTCGACGCTTTAGCGATAAATTCGGAAGAGTTCTTCAAGAAGTAGGAGTGATATGTGCTGACAAAGGGCACTTCGACTTGAGCCGTTGCAGTAGTCGCAGTCCCCATCAAAGTAGGAGTGATATGTGCTGACAAAGGGCACTTCGACCGTATTAATCGTCCCAAGTTCGCCGTTGCCGACGGTAGGAGTGATATGTGCTGACAAAGGGCACTTCGACTGAAGCATAGACCTTGAGGCATCATAGTTGCCCATTGTAGGAGTGATATGTGCTGACAAAGGGCACTTCGACTTGCGTGCCCCCTTCGCGCTGATAATAAAAAATGTTGTAGGAGTGATATGTGCTGACAAAGGGCACTTCGACGAAAACGAAGCGGATTGCGAAGCTGTCTATCGCGAGTAGGAGTGGTATGTGCTGCCAAAGGGCACTTCGACTTTGTTCTTCCGTCATTGTTTGTAAATTACTACAGTAAGAGTGATATGTGCTGACAAAGGGCACTTCGACTTCTTTTTTGGCAACTGATTGAATGGCTCTGAAAGTAGGAGTGATGTGTGCTGCCAAAGGGCACTTCGACTTGCTGTAGACGGCGAAGGATTTCAGGTATCCTTGTAGGAGTGATATGTGCTGACAAAGGGCACTTCGACCGGCGGCTGCCAAACCGATAACAACAAAAGAAAAGTAGGAGTGGTATGTGCTGACAAAGGGCACTTCGACGTTTGCCGGACAGTCGAACAATCTTTCCGTTATCGGTAGGAGTGGTATGTGCTGACAAAGGGCACTTCGACGAGTTGTTCTTTATTTAAACGTGGCATTTTAAATGTAGGAGTGGTATGTGCTGACAAAGGGCACTTCGACATTGACTGGACGTACCTGCCCGAAAACAAAAATTGGTAGGAGTGGTATGTGCTGACAAAGGGCACTTCGACTACGGATTTATTCTTAGCCTCCCACACTGCCCGAGTAGGAGTGGTATGTGCTGACAAAGGGCACTTCGACAAAAGATGCTTCTCAAAGAAGCGGGTAGCTTCAAGTAGGAGTGGTATGTGCTGACAAAGGGCACTTCGACACCATGTCTCCGACGACTTCACCATTACCAGTTATGTAGGAGTGGTATGTGCTGACAAAGGGCACTTCGACCTTAGCTTGAAGCTGAATGTGGTGATGCCGATTTTGTAGGAGTGATGTGTGCTGACAAAGGGCACTTCGACTATCCACCAGCTAGTGAAATAAATTGGTTAATGGTAGGAGTGGTATGTGCTGCCAAAGGGCACTTCGACAAGCCTTGTGCATATGCTAGCCCAATTAGGTTCAACCAAGTAGGCGGGATATGTGCTGACAAAGGGCACTTCGACACAGGCCAGATTAGTGAAAGTGCAAACACCCAGTAGGAGAGATATGTGCTGACATAGGGCACTTCGACGCGAATGGTTGCGGTGGTTGTTGGTGTGCTCATGAGTAGGAGTGGTATGTGCTGACATAGGGCACTTTCGGGAATTTCGAACGCAAGGCTCCCCACACTCACACTTTCACACGCACACCTCACACCTTCTCGTGTGCCGAAATTGGGCGAGGCTTTACATCCAAAATAGGAAAAAGTCCAGGCATATTGCTTTGTCAAAAGCTTGTCTTTGTGTCCTTTGTGCTGCCTTCGGGTTCTTTGTGCTAATTTTTCATTGTGATACTTGTAAATTCGGGATGATTCATGTTTTATGCGGAAGTTCTTGTCTAGGAGCCGTACCCAACTGCCCCACAACCCACAAGTGCCCGCCTCAGAACTACGCATCAATACTTTAAAAACTGCCCAACCGCGATCCTCCGATTCCCATTTTTCACCAATACCAAATAACTACCTGCGGAAAGCCCATCAACCTCAAACAGTTGGGTGAACCTTCCCGCGCCAATTTTCCCAATCGGCCGCTGCAAGGTTTGTTTGCCCTGAGCATCCTGGATGATGAGCGTCAAATTTGCCGCTTGTTTGAGGTCAAATTGAACATTCAAAGCGTTTTCTACTGGATTTGGGAAAAGTTTAAAGGACTGTACAAATACGGGGTCGATGGTGCTGACCGAGCTACTGACCGTGATCGAATCTCTACTCTTGCAGCCGTTTTCACTGACCACCTCAAGGCTATAAACGCCTGGAGTTTTGACCCGAATACTTTGGCTTGTTGCACCCGTCGACCAGCGATAGCCGGCTCCCATACTGCCCTTGTTTGCCAATGTTACAGAATCCCCTTTGATCAATTGCACATCGGGCCCTAAGTCCACTTGTGGGCTAGGGTAGAGGCTGAATACGGCGGAATTGGCTACAAACCGATCATCGTCCAGCGATCTGATTTGGATGATGGAATTGGCACCTGCCGTGGCATTTTTGGGGATGTACCAGCTGTACTTGGTTCCTGCACTGACTTCAGACTTGATCAAACTGAAGGTCTTTCCTTGATCGGCGGAGTAATACAGCGCAAAACGTTCTCCGGCATTGGTCGCCTGCCACTGGATAGTGAGGGTGTCCCCGCTACAATAGCTGCTGCCCAAGCGGGGGGAATTCAGTGCTAAAGAACCTACTACGCCCAGGGTTGTTGCTGCTTCAGCCATGTTTTTGGGCGCTTCTTTGTTGCCCACATGATCGGTAGCCCGAACGTAAAAGGCGTATTTAGCCAGCGCTTCACCCGCAAACAGGAAAAAGGTAGTGTCGATATCTCCCTGATACAAGTAAAAGGGGCTTTCATTTTTGGATACGTAGAGGTCATAGTACGAAAGGCCTGATCCCTTGGGGTCGTCTTCGGCAGTCCACTGCAGCAAGATGGTATTGGCTGGACTGGTCTTGGGTATGGCCTTTAACTTGCTCTGCGGAGCAATGGCATCTACGATATTGGTCCACAAATTGGTGGCTATGGCTGGGTTGATGTCAAATACAATCGAGGCTTTGGCCTTGCAGGTGTCTCCACTGGCAATGCCCTGGTGGGGTAAAATGGTAAAGGTGGCAAAACCTTCCCCTCGTTTGGTGAGGGTATCGTTGAAACGGTTGATGGTGGTATCGTTGACGGGCAAAAACCCCCTTAGTGCATCTTCTGGGCGCAACCCGGTTTTAGGGTCAATGGATTCAAAGATCCAGAAGGCTTCGTTTTTTTGTACGTCAATGCCCGCGGTAAGGTCTACAAATACGCCTAGTGAATCAACGGTGTTGGTGATGCGGGTGCGGTAGAAGGACTGATCCGCAGGCACCTGGTAACGGAATTGGCCAAAGCCGAATTCGTTGAGCCGGAAGGAGTAAAGGTCGTAACGCGGGTCTACAGGCATGCGCACCACTACTCTTTGGGCGGGCCCAGTGGCAAAATCTGGATCGTTTTCAAAACGGATCATGTATTGCAGGTTCTCCCTGGCTTTGACGTAACGCTGATCGGCATAGCCGAGTGGGCCTACGATGTCGTTGGGGTCAAAGGCGTGGATGACGGGGAAGCCGAATGGGTTTCCGGGCCAGGGGAAATAGGGTATGCAGTTTGGACAACCGTAACCGGGCCCTGGTTCGCCTCCGTTTGGGTTTGGGTATGGACATTGCGCCAATAAATAGCTGTTTAGAGTAAAGACTAAAACAGTTATTATTAATTGAATTATTGTTTTCATCTCAGTTTGAATTAACCCTTAACATCAAGTCGTGTTCCTACGCCGTTTTTAGGGAAGAAATGATCACGATATTCTGGTTTCTGTTGTCCTTGTTGCTGTTGCCCTTTCTGTTGTCCTTGTTGCTGTTGCCCTTTCTGTTGCCCTTGTTGCTGTTGCCCTTTCTGTTGCCCTTGTTGCTGTTGCCCTTGTTGCTGTCCTGTAGAGTTGGGGGGATTAATAGATGAATTATGGACAGATGAAGCTGTTTGATTTTGGCTTGAAATATGATTGATTAGGGTGGCTGTACCTATAATAGCAGCACCTGTGGCTAAAACAGCAGCAGCTGTGATGACTTCAGCAGGGAGCGCGGCTATTGCAACACCAGTAAGTGCAGCTATCGACGCAATTTGTTGGATAATTGGCACAGCTTGTTGAAGACACGTAGTGTTAGTTCCATTTGGGTCAACAAAATTTACAGGATTATTTATAACATAAGCATATTCATTCAACCCATCCACAAATCCCAACGGATCCCTTTGCCCAAATCGTCCCAACTCTGTTGAAAAGCTCCGCGCCCGATAATGATACATGCCCGTCTCTACATCGTACTCCCGCCCTGTAAACAAAAAAGGGTTCCCAATTGCCGAGGTGCCGAGCACCTGCCCAGTACCATTGAAAAAGCGCACTTGTCCATACGCATCGTATTCGTATTGCTCCACCACATTGCCCGCCTCGTCGCTGATTTTGCGTGCTGAACCCAGAGGGTCGGAGTGGTAGTAGTAATTTTTGCCACTGCGCTGCATGGAGAGTACCTGGTCGATGTTGTCGCCGTATACAAAACTCGCTTTGAGCAAACCCTTGTTCCCACGCTCTTCAATCAAGTCCAGACCATTGTAAAGGTAGAAGGTGGTATCCTGCTTGATGATTTTTTGGATGCGGCGCCCCAGGGCATCGTAACGGTACAGGGCCGTAGTACCATTGTCGACAGCAGTCAGTCTATTTTCAAGGTCATAGCCCAGGTTGAACTGGCCATCAAAAGTCAGGTTGCCATTTTTGTCATAACTCAAACTGCGGTTGGTGTTGCCCTGGCTGATGTTGGTGTATTGGTTGAGGGTGTTGCTGGTGTAGGTTTTGCTTTGTTGTTGCTCTTCGGCGCTTTTGCGGTTGCCAATGGCGTCGAAGGTGTACTTGCCCTGGCGTATGGGGTTCACTATGGTATTGCTGCCACTAATGACGCCTTCCTGCACCTGCGCCAGGCGGTCGATGGCATCGTAGGCGTAAACGCGCGAGCGATCAGCCTGGGTGTTGTTGAGTTCCCTGGTGCGGTTGCCCAGTTTGTCGTAATTGTACTGGTAGCTTTGGTTTTGATTTTTGAAAGCATATTGCAAGCCAGTGATGCGGGCATTGGCATCATAAGTCATATCATTGACTGTAGTATTGGCATAGCTGAGTTTACTGAGCTGCCCCAAAGGATTGTATTCAAATTTGGCCAAAGGGGTTTCACCGAGCAGTGGGTCAAGGATTTCCTGGAGGCGATTGCGTTCATCTAGGTTCAAATTCAGCTTGCGGCCACTGGGATAGGTGATGCTGCGCTTTCGATTTTTGGTGTCATAAGTGAAGTTACTTTGGTAAGTATTGAGGGTTTCTGTGCTGCGCCGATGGAGAGCATCATAAGTGAAGCGCACCAGGGCATATTGGTTTTGTGCACTCAACAGATTCCCTCTGGCATCATAGTTGAAACCCTCTTGACTACCATCGGCGTAACTGCGTCCAGTCAGTCGATAGAGGGGGTCAAAAGTGTAGGTGGTGATTTTGCCATTGTTGTCGGTACGGCTGATGACCTGATTGGTGGGATTGTAGCGGTATTGCATGGTACTGGCATCCGGGTATATTTCTTCCACCAGACGATCGAGGGCATCGTATTTGTATTGGGTTTGGTTTCCATTTTGGTCGATTACCGTCATCGGGTTTCCAGCAGGGTCGAAGCTGTAGTTGGATGTTGCATTGATGGCGTCTTTTACCGCAATACGACGGTTCAGTTTGTCGTAGGTGTAAGTGGTAGTATGCCCGTTTTGATCGGTAAGTGTATTGACATTGCTGTTTTTGTCATAACTCAAGTTAAGTTCTCCATTCAGTGGATCAGCTTGTTTGATCAATCGATTAAGGGCATCGTAGCTGAAGGTATAAGTGTTGCTATTGGCGTCGGTAAAGCTGATGCGGTTGGAGTTTTTGTCGTAACCCATTTGCGCCAGTAGGCCAATTTTATCCTGCACCGCGCTCAAACGATCTAGTTTGTCGTAACTCAGGCTCATCTCATTGCCATTGGGCAGGATGACACCAGTGAGGTTGCCATTGTTGTCGTAGTCAAAAATGGTACGTTCCCCTAGTGCGTTTTTGACCTCTGCCAGCCGATTTAGTAGGTCGTAACTGTATTGCGTGACGTTTTTGTTTTCATCTACCCAACGGCGCAGATTACCACGGACGTCGTATTCAAAAAGTTGGGTGCCACCTAAAGCGTTTTTAATCAGGGTGAGGCGATTCAAAGCGTCGTAGGTGTACTGGGTTTGATTGCCACTTTTGTCATTTGAAGAAAGTACATTGCCTACATTGTCATATTCATAAGTTTCTGACTGATTTAATGCATCAATAGTAGTGATGATCCGGTTCAGGTCGTCATACACCCATTGGGTTTTATGCTGATTGGGGTCAGTACTTGTCAGTAAATTGCCAAGTTCATCGTATTCATTGAGGGTTATGCCTTGATTGGGGTCAGTAACTTTGGTCAGATACCCAGAGGAGTTGTACTCATAATGGGTTGTATTGCCGTTACCATCAGTGTAACGAATACGATTCCCTGATTCATCATAGGTATAAGATTCAATAATACCCAAGGGGTGCGTAATTTTGGTCAAGTTGCCCTTGGCATCATATTCATAATTACGAATATTGCCATTCTTGTCCGTCATTTTGATGATCTGGTTAAAAACAGGTTCGTATTGCCATTGCTCGATCTGTTGCAGGGCGTCTACGGATTGCAACAAGTTGCCTTTCCCATCGTAGGTGTACAACATTTCATTGCCATTGGCATCAATCTTTTTGCTGATGTTTTTTTGTGCGTCATAAAAAAAACGCATGCTGTAGCCGCAACAGTTGCCCGTTTGGGCTTTGAGCAAACCGAGGGTATCGTATTCGTAGGTAGTCAGTTGCAATTCGTTGGCCACTCGTTCAGTCACATGGGTTTTGTATTGGTTGTAGTCGTAAAAAATGTTTTGGGTGCCAAAACAAGAGCTGATTTTGGTTGCGGCTTCATTGCTGTTGTAATCGATGTTGACTGGGTTGCCGTTTTCATCAATGACCGTGATGATTTTGCTGGCTTCGTCGTAACGGTATTCGCGGGTGCCACCTCCAGGGTTGATGACCCGGATGGGATTGCCGCTCTTGTCATATTGAAACTGAATACTACGGGCAGGTTTGGTGTTGGTATTGATTTTTTGCAAACGCCCTTGCGCCCAGGTAAAGCTTAATTTACGTCCCGCTGCATCGCTCACTTCGGCCAACAAGGTGTCGGTATAGCTAAGCGCCAGAGTGTTATTGTTGCGGTCTGTGATTTTGGTTAGCCGATGGTGCGCTGCGTTTTCAAAATAATAAGCAGTGCCATTTTTGCTTAGCAATTTGAATTTACCAACTTCGTATTCTTGCAGTGTTTCAAACACACCAGCAGGGGCAACAAGACTGCCATTCTTTCTCGTAAACACATCGCGCCGACCATCCATGCGCTCCAGTGCAATGCCCGCAGAATCAGGCATACAGGCCATGTTGTAATTAAGAACCCAACCGCGTCCAAAGCCCCAATCGCGGCCTCTTTTTGAAGTATTGTAGGCAAAAACGATTTCGAGATTTAGGCCCTGGCCTGGAATGAAAAGATCGCTGCGGTTGAGAAACAGGTTACCCGAATAACTATTGACACTCACACCATTTGGGCCAAGAATATTGGGTTTGGTATTGTTCACATCTTGTGCCCAGGTCAACTGGCCCCAGGCCAATAAACCAATGCTGATGATGAACGCCTTTAATTTTATATGGGATAAAATAGCTTGCTTGCGCATAACTTGGGTTTTGAGGTTATTCCGTTAATAAAAATCGCATTGGAGCCACCGCTTTGGTATATACCACAATGGAGCCACTACTCCCAGGACGCAAAATGCCCGGCGGTCCGTCTTTGTCCACAAATTCCAGCAGCAATTCATGAATGTTTTGATCCAAGCCCTTAAGGTCAAATGAAATGGGGGCTTCTTCCTGACTGAACAAGAAACGAGTCGGCGTAGGTACGTCCACATTGCCTACGTTCGCGTATTGAATCCGCATGGTGACAATTCGGTTGCGCCGGGTATTGGGCGGATGCAACGCCGCCGTGCTGATCAACTCTTCCGTATCGGTATTCTCAATCGAACACACAAACCCATTGTTGGCCGCGCCTACACCATTGCCCAAACTTGAGCCCTCTACGACTTCAAAGCCTTTTGCCAACACGGCGAGGGCACCATCTGCTTTTTGAGCTTGCACATCGTAATGACCAACCGCGGCTCCGCTGAGGTTGAAGGAAATAAAGGCTTGGGTAGAGTTGATGAAATACACTTGCTGGGCATTGATGACCGGCCCACTCGTCAATTTCAAACTCCAGGACATCGCTTCTTCAAATTTTCCACCCTCTACTTTGACGGTTACAGTGCCTGTGTTTCCGCCTTGTTTGGCTTGTACACTGCGAATTTCAAAGGGCACAATCCTGGCCAGTAGAGAGATTTTTTGCGCCGCGCCCTTTCGATTGTTCCCATAAGCGAGTAAGTAATACGTCCCGGCTCGGAGATTGGGCACTACTATCGTTTGTTTGCTCTTGAAGGGATCGCTGGAGGCGTACTCGTGGTCGGATCGGGTAGGGGTGCTCTGGTGACTGAGGTACAACTCGTTTACGCCATTGAGCGAATCGCCTTGCAGACTAATCAACAGGGTTTCACCAGCCAGGGAGTCAACTACCTCAATTTTGTAATAGAGGTTTTGTTCGTTGCTGAGTTGGTCGGCGGTGAGCACATTGATGGGGAGGATTTTCACCCCGATTTTAATGGTCTTGCTGGATACCCCAATGTTGTTGGTATCGTTGCGCTCAATGATGTTGTTCAGGCCGTCGGTTTGCACAATGAGGTGGTAAATTCCACTTTCGAGCCCCGGCACCATCATGCTCATGCTTTGTTTGTCTTGTCCACCGGGGGGCAGGTTGCCATTGATGATTTTGCTGCCCAAAACGCGGTCACTCAAATCCCACTGATTGTCTTTGGAGAGGTAGACAAAATCTTGGCGGCGGCCATTGGCCGGGTTGGTGCCTTTGTTGATGGTCGTCCATTCTACCGTCAGTTCGTTGCCGACAAATACGCTGTCGGGGTGCGCAATGGCACCCACTTGCAGGTCGGCGGGTGGCGGTACCACTACGTTGATAGCGTAAGAAACGAGGTTGTTTTGTTCCGAAGGCACCTCATACTCTGTATTGTTGGCATCGGTCTTGAGCCAAAGCAGGTAATTGCCTTTTGCGCTGATGGGGATGCTGGCTTCGGTGTTGACGGTATAGGTTCCTCCGGGATTAAGTGCTCCATCGCGGTTGACGCTTGCGACGATTGGATCCAGATTGTCCAAACGGGCATCCTGGGAGAGGTAGGCTTTGTCCACCCAACTCGAGCCCAAAGTCCCACCTTCACCTTCGTTTTTTACTGTCCAGCTGAGCGCCAGGGGCTGGCCTGCCACTGCATTGAGGCTGGTTTGGTAATCCGTGATGGCCAGATCTGAATAGTTGCGTTTTTTGAAATGTATGGCTTTGCCCTCGCGGAGTGAACGTACGTTGTTGAGCATATTTCCGTCGCGCACCAAACCCTTATGGTCACTGACCAACAACAGGTAATAATCACCACTGATCCCGGGTGGAAGTACAAACGATTGCCGGTCTTCGTAGTCTTCTTGTTCTTCCAGAGGGCCCTGCTCTGTCCAATCGCTGATGAACCGATCGCCTGGATCCCACTTCTGGTCGTTGGACAGGTACACCCCGTCGTACCAGTAGTAGTAATCCCAAACTTCAGTTGAAGAGCCAATGTTGTTAACCGTCCAGCGGAGATTGACGCGTTGCCCGGATTGCAGGGTGTCATTGACGTCTGCTTGTACACTCAATAGGTTCAAATCTACCGGCGGTGGGGCGCTCACATTGATCGGGATACTCCGCAAGGTGTTGTTGCCTTCATCGGTATGCTCGTAAATGGCATTGATCGCGTCGGTAAAAATGTAGAGGTAACATACTCCGGTCATCGCTGCGCCTGGCAACATGGGGAGGTTAAAATTGATCGTACGCAGGTACGATGCCTGCGGTGATAAACTTTGCACGATATCAACGTCCTGGAGTGGTTTCGCAAATTCCGGCATCCAGATCGGGGACGCGGAGAGGTACAAACGGTCTTTCCAAACCCGGTTGCTGATGTTTCCTTCGCCTCGGTTTTGTACGGTGTAGGTAAGTTGTACCGCATTCCCAGCTATCATTTTGCTGGGCACGCCTTCGATCTTGCTGACTTGTAGGTCTGGCCAGGGCGCCAAACTGATGTCAACCAGGGTTAATGCGCTATTGTTGCTTTCATTCCCGTTTTCAAATACCTTGTTGTTGGCATCGGTGAAAACCACTACGTAGTATCGCCCACTGATGCCATTGGGTAAGGTGATGCTTTTTTGCCGCCTGGTGTTTTGCGCTACTTCCAGTGCACCTCCGTATTCGATCGAATCGAGCCGGATGGATTTACTGACCTCAAAGCTCGAACTTGGCGATAGGTAGATCAGGTCGCGACGCTGGACGTTTGCTAGGGCTCCAGGGCCAGCGTTTTGAACGGTCCAGGATACATTGATCGTTTGCCCGGAAATGGCGCTTCCGGGAGCGCTTAGGTTTTGTACCGCCAGGTCTGGACTCAATACCGTGGCGGCTTGGTCGCTGCGCCGGGTGTTGTTGTCTTCTTTGTTGTATTCAAAGATGTTGTTGTTGACATCGGTCATTACAAAGAAATAATAAGCGCCATTGATGTTGTTCGGGATGGCAACTTCGCTGGTGACGCTGTAGGAACTGTTCGGAAGCAAATCTCGATTGTACTGATACTGGGAGCCAATGTATATGGCCTGGTTGTTGAATACTGGCGATTTGCTGATGTAGATTTCATCGCCCCAACTGCCTTTCGCGCGTGAGGCGCCTAAGTTGTTGACGGTCCAACGAATGGCTACTCGTTCTCCATTGCTTACACTGAGTGGGGCCTGTAGACTTGTTACTTGTAAATCGGGCGGTGGGGTCAGCGTGATGTCCATGGTGTCGCTCCGGCCACTGTTGTTGTTCTCGTAGGCGTATTCAAAAACTTGGTTGTCAAGATCGGTGGTGACATGAATAAAATATCGCCCCGATACCCCTTTGGGCAAGGCTATGTTTTCTTTGCGGGTATAGGTTTGCCCGGGCTGTAGGTTGCTGCTGTGGGGATAGCTGCCAAGTACAATGGCACGATTGGGCACCAATTCCGGGTCTGGTGAAAGGTAGATGCGGTCTCGCCAAACGCCTTCTACCGTGGGGCCTTTTCCAATGTTGCTTACGGTATAAGAGATCGGAATGAATTGTTCCGAAAAAGCATTGAATGGCGCAATGACTGAACTGACAGTAAGGTCTGGCGGCGGGGTCAGCTTGATGTCAATTCCGGTAAACCGGGTATTGTTGTTGTCGTTGAACTCCCGGATGTAATTGAAGTTGTCGGCAATGACAAACACGTA
Source organism: Haliscomenobacter sp. (assembly GCF_033763495.1). Lineage (GTDB taxonomy): Bacteria > Bacteroidota > Bacteroidia > Chitinophagales > Saprospiraceae > Haliscomenobacter. The sequence goes on from NZ_JANRKL010000227.1 coordinate 18,328, forward strand.
ATAGCGGTCCTCTACTTCTTTGGGGAGGGTGAATTGTCCCATTTGGGTGTAACCTTCACCCGGGTTGAGGGCAATGTCATTGTATACTGCCCCTAAATAATAGTCATCCTGGGTATCTAGAACCGAATCTTGAGACAAATAAACGGCATCGTACCAACGGATATCACCGGTACTGCTGGTTCCTTGATTGGTCGTCTCCCAGGTTATTTCTGCTACCTGACCGGAGAAGGGGGCATTGGGGACTTTGATTTGTTTGACAATCAAGTCGGGTAAACTTTTGACTTTGAAGGTTTGAATGGGGCTGGAGACACTGGAACAGGGGTTTCTGGCAACTACCTTCCAGCGGTATTGGGTGCCATACACCAAGGCTTGACTGAATTGATAACTTAAGCCCGTGAGATTGGCCACCGTTGGCACGCTTGGCTCTATGCCAATCGCCAGCCATAAGTATAGGTCGTAGCTTGCTGCATGTTCAATGGGCGACCAGGAAAAGAAGGGCTGGCTTGCTTCTACTTCTGGCTCGTTGTTGGCGGGTTGTAAGCTGCTGAATTGGGCGTTTGATGCAATCGAGCGATAATTGCGGATGGTCTTTTCTTTGCTGTCGTTGAAGATGTTTTGCTCAGTGTTCAGGTTGGTGAAAATTTTGAGGTCGTAATCCCGATAGGCCGATAGGTTGATTTTCGTGCGTAGGGTATAGTCGGCTGTGGCTTGGTTCAGGACTTGAAACGCCCCTACATTTTCGCGCACAACTTCTACGCCATTGACCATCACCACTACCTCAAATCCACTTTGAACTTGACTCCCAAAATTGGTAATGGACACCTTTACGGTTTCTGCGTTGCTAAAGTTACATGCGGTATTGGGGGCCAGTATGGCGGAAATTCCGAGGTCGTTTTTGAAGCTCACTTTTTGCTGTTGCCAAGGCTCAAACATCACGAAGTCGCTTACTTTGTTGCCTTTGCCTCCTGGGTTTTTCTGGGGATGTAAGGGGCCGGTAGGATCGCCCCACCAGTTAAGGGTGGCGTCTACATTGACCGTGGTGGCATTTTGTACCCCAAAATCTATGTTTTCAAAAATGTTGCTGTTTTTCACCCTTACGGTACCGCCTTCTTTGTATACCCCAACTCTGTTTTTAGTGAAATCACAACTGTCTATCGTAGCATTGGAACTTCCGGATACCACTATCCCTCGGGTATTGGCAACGAATTCACAATTGGCGATCAAGGGTGGAGCACTGTTGTTGATCAGTAAGGCACCATATTGGGGGTTTTGGGTTGAAAACCCACCATAACGGAACTTGCAGTATTTGAAGCGACTATTGGTGCTATTGTTCAAGGTGATACCGTGCCAGTCTCCGCGTTCAGCCGGGTTTGCTGCACCATTGAAATAAGTGTCGCCTCCAAATTCATCGTCATTGGCGGAGGTAAAGACAATGGGTTCGCCTAAGGTGCCTTCGGCGCGGACTGAGCCATTGACAATGATCCGGTTGTTGTAATAGTCATCTTCTTGTTCGTGTACTTTGACGACAATCCCAGGTTCAATGACCCAATTGAAACCTGTTTCTAAGGTGATAAAATTATTGGTGAAATATGGGATGTTTTTTATACCTGCAAAGTCTCGTTTCTTTAAGATGAAATCTCCTTTATCGCTATAAGTAGTCGGAATTAACCCAATGGCTCCGATGGTCAAACGGTCGATTTTATTGTCCTCCAAACTGGGGTTAGCGGTAAGCGCCATGGATACTGCCGTCCAACCACAATCAATAAAGCTATTGCCACTGATTTTGGGGGTGGAGAATCCTGCGGCTACTACTCCTTCGGAGTTTTTGAAAAAAGTACAATTGCTGACGGTGGGTTTACTTTTGCCAAGTGATCGAATGGCGCCGAAGCCACTCTCGCTACTATAGTTGTAGTAACCTCCGTACCTAAAAATGCAGTTGCTGAATTTACTGTCCTTACTTTCGTTGGCGATAATAAATCCATACCATTCTCCAAGACCAGGCTTATTAAGGCTGCCATCATTGTTGGTATCGCCGCCGTATTCATCATCCGTTTCAGTGGTAAAGATGATGGGTTCTGCTGTTGTTCCTTCCGCGGTAAGTACCCCATCTACTTTAACCCTTACATTCTGTCCTGCATTGTCGGGTTTATTGAATTTAAGGATTACACCTGCTTGAATCTTCAAACTGATGTCTTTGCTTAGCGTAATGTCTTGTTGTATGTAGTAGGGGATATTGTCAATCCCCGCCAAACTGAGCTTTTCTAGGGTGTAAGTACCTGTTCCCGTATACTCTCCCGGAAGGATACCGACCGCATTGATGGTGTTTCTGGTAAAAACAATATTGGAAAATACCGGCGAAGCACCAAGTGCTACAGAAATGGGCGTCCAACCACTTGCCGTAAAGGTACAATCAGCTATATTGGGTTTCGATCCATTGCCCACCACAATTCCTTGAGCATTGCTGAAAAAACTACAGTTTTTAATGCTTGGTGCACTCGTACCCAAAGCACGGATAGCACCGTATTGGTCGGTTGGAAAATCGTTTAGATAGCCCCCATGCCTGAACTGGCAATGTTCAAATGAGCTGCCTGTTCCACTGGCGGAGGTAATGATCACGCTATACCAGTCCCCTAGTCCTGCTTGGGTGTTTTTTCCATCGTTGTGGGTATCTCCGCCAAAAGCATCATCCCGTGAAGAAGTGAAAATAATGGGATCCTCTGCTGTGCCTTTGGCAATTAATTTCCCATTTACGGTAATGGAAACCCTGCTGCCATTGTTCTCTCCTTTGAGTTTTAGAATGACTCCCGGCTCAATGGTAAGGGACACACTTTGTTCGAGCGTCATGCTCTCTTCCAGGTAATAGGCGTTATTGCTGCCATTGTTGGCATCTACAATTTTGCTCAGCGTATATAACCCAGCGGTATTATAGGTACCCCCAATCAGCCCAATCGCGTTGATTCCGTTGTTGACAAAAGTATTGTTGCTCAATTTCGGCTTGCTCGAGAGATAAACGGAAATGGGAGCGTTTTCTGATTCCGTAAAATTGCAATTGGAAATGCTTGGGGAGGCGTTAATCCCTACTGTTATTCCACGGTTGACTCTGAAAAATTGACAATCGGAAATATTCGGGCTTCTCGTATCGCTAATTTTAACGGCTGCATCGGAATCAGAATAGTAGCCACCGTAGCGGAAGGTGCAAAATTTCAGGCTGCTTTGGTTGTTTTGCAGTATAATCCTTCCCCAATCTCGGTTGGAAGGTTTCGCTGTTGCTCCATCGTTGTTGGTGTCTCCGCCATATTCATCGTCTTTTATCGATGTGAAAATGATGGGCTCGGTAGCGCTTCCTTCGGCCTTGATGCTGCCTTTGAAGTCGTAATTCTCATATGGTGAAGCGAACTTGATGATCACACCAGGTTCTATGGTCAGATTGACATCTTGATTAAGGGTTAGTGCGTCTTCAATGACATAAGATGCAAAAGGAAATTGCTCTGGCTTTATTTTCTTGAGGGTATAATTGGCTGGATCGGTGTAAGTGCCGGGAACAATGCCAAGTCCGTTGATTTTATTGTTGATGAAATTGTTGTTTTCGAAGACTGGATTGGAGGATAAGGAGACGGAAACAGGAACGGTAGTATTTTCTTCAAAAACGCAATTTCTAATGATTGGCGCAGCACCGGCGGTTGAGTAAATACTTTTATCATTTTTGAAGAAGGTACAGTTTTCAATTGTGGGGTTACTGGCTGTTATCAACAGCGCAGCCTGCTGATTGAAGTAGTATCCCCCGAAACGGAATTGGCAATTTTTGAAACTACTTGCAGTAGTACGAACAACAACGGTTCCCCAGTCTCGGTCAGTAGGTTTGGCAGTGGTGCCGTCATTATTGGTGTCTCCACCGTATTCATCGTCCTTTACAGAAGTGAAAATGATGGGTTCAGCAATGGTTCCTTCAGCCTTAATGTTCCCTTTGAAATCATATTCTTCGTATTGAGTAGCAAACTTGATGACCACACCTGGTTCTATGGTCAGATTTACATCTTGATTGAGTGTTAGTCCATCTTCAATGACATATGATGCAAAGGGGAATTGCTCTGGCTTTATTTTTTTGAGGGTATAGTTTGCTGGCCCAGTGTACGTTCCAGAAACAATACCAAGTCCATTGATTTTGTTGTTGATGAAATTGTTGTTTTCGAAAACAGGATTGGAGGACAAAGCGACGGAGACAGGAACCGTAGTATTTTCTCTAAAAACACAATTTTTAATGATTGGCGCAGCGCCGGCGGTTGAGTAAATACTTTTATCATTTTTGAAGAAGGTACAGTTTTCAATTGTGGGGTTACTGGCTGTTATCAACAGCGCAGCCTGCTGATTGAAATAGTATCCTCCGAAACGGAATTGGCAATTTTTGAAACTACTTGCAGTAGTACGAACAACAATGGTCCCCCAGTCTCGGTCAGTAGGTTTGGCAGTGGTGCCGTCATTATTGGTGTCTCCACCGTATTCATCGTCCTTTACAGAAGTGAAAATGATGGGTTCAGCACTGGTTCCTTCAGCCTTAATGTTCCCCTTGAAATCATATTCTTCGTATTGAGTAGCAAACTTGATGACCACACCTGGTTCTATGGCCAGATTTACATCTTGATTGAGCGTTAGTCCATCTTCAATAACATAAGAGGCAAAGGGGAATTGCTCTGGTTTTATTTTTTTGAGGCTATAATTTGCTGGCCCAGTGTACGTTCCAGAAACGATACCAAGTCCATTGATTTTGTTGTTGATGAAATTGTTGTTTTCGAAAAAAGGATTGGAGGACAAAGCAACGGAGACAGGAACAGTGGTATTTTCTCTGAAAATACAATTTTTAATGATTGGCGCTGCGCCGGAGGTAGCGTAAATACTTTTATCATCTTTGAAGAAGATACAGTTTTCAATGGTTGGATTACTGGCTGTTATCAACAGTGCAGCCTGCTGATTGAAGTAGTATCCCCCGAAACGGAATTGGCAATTTTTGAAACTACTTGCAGTAGTACGAACAACAATGGTCCCCCAGTCTCGGTCAGTAGGTTTGGCAGTGGTGCCGTCATTATTGGTGTCTCCTCCAAATTCATCGTCCTTTACAGAAGTGAAAATGATGGGTTCAGCACTGGTTCCTTCAGCCTTGATGTTCCCTTTGAAATCATATTCTTCGTATTGAGTAGCAAACTTGATTACCACACCCGGCTCAATAGTCAAACTGACATCTTGATTGAGGGTTAGTCCATCATCAATAACATAAGAAGCAAAGGGAAAGGTATTTGAATCAATCTTCTTCAGGGTATAATTCGCTGGCCCAGCATAAGTACCTACAACAATCCCCAAACCATTGATCCCATTTTGGACAAAGGTATTTTCAGCCATCAAGGGTTGACTACCGAATGAAACCGAGATGGCCATTTTTGTGGTACGTTCAAATCGGCACTTGTTGATTGTTGGTTTTCCGCCTTGCCGAACGTATATGGACTTGTGCGTACTGAAAAAAATACATTCGCTGATGGTTGGGCTGCTGCCTTCTACATCAATGGCCGCACTAGTACCAAAATAATAGCCCCCGTAACGAAATTGGCATTTGAAAAAGATACTTCCTGAACCGCTGCTGGCTTTGATTTGAATAGACTCCCAATCTTGGTCGCTTGGCTTGCTTGCTGCCCCATCTTTGTTGCTGTCGCCACCGTATTGATCGTCTTTAGCGGAGGTGAAAATGATGGGTTGAGCATCGGTACCCTGAGCTACGATGTTGCCATTGACCACAAATTCATCGTTTGCACTGGTGAATTTAACCACTACTCCAGGTTGGATGCTTAACGTAACACCAGCTGCAACCGCCGCGCTACTGCCTAGTAGATAAGGGCTCCCGGCGCTTGTCCATACGGTATTGCTGTTGATGGTAGTGTTGATGGTAGTTTGTGCTAAACTGCTTGTAGCCGCGAATAAAATAAGGAGGGAAAGTATAGGCTGTGTTCTTTTATAGGGCATAGGAGTAGTTTTTTACAAATATAAATAATCATTTTGAAGTAAAGAAGGGGTAATGTTATTTTAGTGTTAAATGTGGATTAAAAACGTATTTTGAAAACACTTTACTTGATTTTTAGGTGCTTACAACTTTTTAATACAAAATTGAAGGTGGTTTCAATTAATGAAAATCAGGATAGGGTAGGGGAGCAATTTAGGTGCAATGTGTTGCAAAATCCGGGCTTTCGGGGCATCGCTATAAGGCGGGCAAATTCTTCTACATAGTCGTCGGCAGGGGAGGGGAAGCCCGCTGGGACCGACTGGAAATAGGGCAAATGGGTCTGAACCTGGCTGATTTCAATGACGGGCACACGTGTGTCCGCCTCACTCTTGGTGCTGCTCATGGTTGTTTTCGTTGTGAGGCCTTGTTTGATGGCCTCCGTTTCATAGTATGTGCTAACGGGCGGGAAATTTAAAAGTATTTGTGTTTAATTTTGCCAATTGCATTAGATTTTTGTTTTTTTGGATGTGTGAAAAGGGAGATGTGAGGGGGTATGGGAGGCGTTTGTATGAAAATTCAACTTTCTGGCATTTAAGATTGGAGGAGATTCTGAGCATCGTCAATGCGTTGCACGAGGCCTTCAAAGATTACTCGTACCGAGAGGCATAGAGTACTTTTTTCAAAATGCGGTTTTTTAAAAAAGGGACGCTGCACCTGGTGTTCAAGGATGTGGACTTGCGTCGGGAGTTGACTCGTTTTGTGTGGGGTAAGAAGGGATGGCTTAGGGAGGAGGTTTGAGTGAGGACTGGACTTTTACTTTTTACTTTCCATTATGAAATATTATAAATACTTTTTACTTTTATGTAAATAATTAAATAAACTCCATGCGGCTATTGATCAAGAATACATTAGTTTTTATGTCTATCTCTTTGCTCAGTTGTTGTAACAAATTAGAAACTGGAAGTAAAGATAATCTTGCAATTAATAATCATATGCTTTTGGCTGTCCTTATCGCCTTACCAATCTTTTTTTTTATAGTCTCTTTGGTCCAATTTCTAGCCTTTAAGCAAAAGGCCATTATTTACTACTCAATGTATTTATTATCAATGCTATTTTATTTTATATACAAATGTAGTGATTATGAATGGTTTGGAAATAGCACTCATTGGATTAATGAACATAAAAATCAACTTAAATCAATTGCAAATTTTTTACCCTATATGTGCTATTTTTTATTTGCTAAACATTTTTTTAACTTTCAAAAGGAAAAACCAAAAGTTGCACAAATTATTGATTTAGTTGTTTATGGACTGATTGGCTATTTTTTTCTAGACCATTATATGTTCGAAGGAAATCTCTTTTATGGAGCTGCTGCTATCCTTGCGATTGTATCAATTTATGCCTTTTTACAGGTATATCGCATAAAAGACCTTTCAGCTTTCTACATTCTCACAGGTACTATGTTTTATATGATTGGTGCTATAGTTTCTTTATTTATGTATAAAGATTCTTCTTTAAAAATTACTTCAGTATGGGAAAAAGACATTCTCTATGATGGCCTAGGTATGTTTATTGAAATTATATGCTTTATTATTGCCTTTATGTATAGGGTAAAAATTAGTGAACAAGAGAAAAATAGATTGGAAATAGCAAAACTAATACAAGATCAGAGACATGAGGCCGAGAAAAAGGCGATTCATAAAGATGCTCAAGAGAATCTAAGAATGGATTTGCATGACTTTTTAAAATCAGCATTAAGTGCATTGAAAGGTAATGCAAACATACTTAAGAGGGAAACAGATGTTGTAGAGTTGCAAAAAGGGTACATTCAAGCTGAGCAAACACTTACATTGACCTTACATTTAATGGATGGCTTGATTGCTATTCTAGCTCCGGACCAGCCCAGTATTCCCGTTTTAGAGAAAATAGCCCTAGATCATTTTCGATCACAATTTGATGAAAAAAGAGGGCATAGCATTAGCATTGATTTTGATCAATCAGTACCATTTATGGACCAAATATTACCTCTTGAAGTAACGCATACATTAATGGCAGTAATAACAGAGGGTATTCATAATGCCTCTAAGTATGCTAATCGTGAACAAATAATCATAAATTTAGGATTTAGATTGGAGAACGATACCCATCTAATCATGACGTTAAGTGATAATGGCCCTGGATTTGATGTAAAGAGTACCTTGAATAACTTAAATCAGAGAAAAGGGCATGGATTAGTCAATTTACAAAGAAGGGCTAGAAAAAGTGGAGGGGCCATGCACATCGAATCAGACATTCAGGGTACCAAAATAATAATTAAGCTACCTTATTCTCCCATAAATTAGGGATTGACATGAACCAAAATTTTCTCTTACCTTTAACTTTCAAACAATTTAATTTTTTATCCATATCTAGCTAATTATGTCTGATTTACTTACTTCTTTTCTCCTATATGAGGATTCTCGTGATTTTGCTGAGATGGTTATTCGAACTATAAAAACCAGGCCAGATCGCTGGATTCTAAAGGAATGGTTGCAAAATACGCGTACCTTGCTGAATGACATGAGTTTACACAAGCCTGGTATCGTACTCATGGACATTCACATGGAGAGAGAGAAAGAAGGTTTAGAAGCTCTCTCTGTCATTAAACAGAATTTTCCAGATAGTAAGGTTATTGTATTGACCGACTTCACCCAAAACGAAAATATTTTTGATGCTTTTTGTCTACGTGCAGATGGATTTTTGGATAAGAAAGCTTTTAGCGACAAAATTGAATCGGCGATCGAAGATGTACAGGCTGGAACAGTATTCATCAATGCCTCAATCGCGCAGAAACTGCAGGGATTATTTCCTAAAACTAACAGCTTTGTAACCAATGAACCTAGCCTTACTCCTCGAGAGGAAGAAGCGCTAAATTGGCTTGCCCGGGGGTATTCGTATAAAATGACTGCGGATAAAATGGACATAAAAGATTCAGCAGTCATGTCACATGTAAAAAATATGTTTGTTAAACTTCGTGTACATTCTGCCACCGAGGCAGTATATAAAGCCCATCAGAAGGGGATTCTTCGATTACTTAATCGTCCTTTTGATCATTGGATAGAAAACCTAATGCATTGTTTTCGTAAAACGACAATTGTTCGATTTGGTACTGAGAGTAAAGTACAACTAGTATTTAACTGCCCCGTTATCCGCAAGAGTCTATCAGCAGAAAAAGAAAATGAACTACTTCTATTTGTGGAAGAAACAATTGCTGCTGCACCAATTGCAATTAGCCGTATAAATTTAAACCTGCAATGGGCCGGAAATATTGGCAACCGAGACTCCATTTTATTAGTGACTATTAGTTCTACTCCTGGCGAAAATTCTGTGCAACGTGTATTTAGTTTGGATTGAAATTGTATCTTACTTATATCCCTTCGAGAGCTTTTAGACAATTTATTCCGGCGCTAACTCATCGATTCCGGTTTAAGGTAAACTCCTCCAAAAGTAACATTATGGCCAAAAACAACCCCATGAATAGGGGATGGGGGCTACTGTATTTATCAACATTTGGGGAGATGAAGTGCTTCAAATTATATGTTTACTGACATTTGTGGTGTTGACCGATTATTACTTTTTGTTGCCGCGGCAGAATCAAAAAGTAACTTTTTCTTCACCTTAATAAAATCAAAAACATGTGACCTAAAGTTCAGTTTAATTTTTGTGTTTTTTACTTTGACTTAGCTCAGGCGAATATTCTGATTGGAATATGTGTAAATCTGAGGCGTCATTTTTCAAGAATTCAAAGCATTTTTCATCCCAAAAATTTTTTCAATGGCAATTAAACATGCTTCATGGACGCACGGAAGCGGCGTTCAAATTGAGAATCCAGAGAACCTTAAACAAGTAACGCGCTATGCTTTTTTTACGAAGTTAGTTGGTAAACCAGGTACTGGAACTTGGGTGCATTTTGCAGTACCAACTCCGGTAATTGTAGACAATCAGCGCTTAAAACTAGAATCAGCAATGATTCGTGTTCGCTGTAATTCTACCAAAGTTTGTGTAGCCAATTTCCATGTATGTGATGGGGAAGATCGCTTCTTTGTGAAGGATAGGCTTAATTTAGCTGTTCTAGATTGGCAATCCCCTCTACATAGAGAGCTGATTCGCCCCGAGCGCCCTGTTCTATGGGGAATTGGAGTTACACTCTACATCGCATTCAATGGTACTACCGACGCTGAAAACACGATTGAACTAGCGAGTGCAGGTTGCGATTTCAGTAATTAAAACATCTCAAATCCAGGTGGCTATGCTAAATTACTGTGTAGCCACCTTCAAAACTCAATCTACACCTATGAGAATCATCATCATTTTTTTCCAGTTGCTCACTTCCTTGCTTTTGACAGCTCAAAACTTTCAACTAAGCCCACAACAATTTGGCGCAATCCCCAATGATGGTAAAGATGATGCTTTGGCCTTGCAGCAATGGATTGATGCTGTTGTGGCTAATAAACAAACGACGGGTTACTTGCCCGAAGGGATTTATGATTTACTTAGTGGGGATCGAGGCCTGTATTTTGATGGAGCAAATGCTAATTTTGTTGGAGACGGCCCGGAGCGTAGTATTATACGAGCTGGCATCAATATAGAGGCTGTAGCAAGAATCAACGCCGGAGGGCAAAATATTTCGGGGATAAAATTTGATGCAAATCGGAAAGCAAACCATGGTTTATTAATGCTCAAAGGCGCTTATGGTTCTTTTCATCGCTGTGCAGTAAGTAATGCTTTGCAAGATGGTATTCTACTGCCGGGTGCATTCACTTACACCCCTAATTCACAAGAATGGTCTGCACGAGACTTGAAAGGTTTACCAGATAAAAAGGTTTTTAATGATCCTCTATTATGGGAAGAAATGAGTGTAGGCGGGAATGGCGTATTTTATTGTAGTCAGCAAAAATTGGTGATCGGTGGACCAGACCATACTGTAAATGTACTTGGGGGGCAATTAGAATATTCCGCCAGTACCCAAACCCTAATCGCAAGGGGTAATGCTACATTTCAACCCACAGCACCTCTGCCAAAAGCCAGGCTCGATGATCTGGTTCGCATTCCAGTACTGTACTCTTCTCTTCCTTTGTCAAGCGCAATTACAGTGCCAGGCAAAGCATTTTTTACTCAAAATGACCATCGCATCAGAATCTCCAACCCTGCTCTTTACAATTTGGGTATTCGCTCAGGAGATCAGATCACGCTTACTAAAAATGGAATCATCAAGAATTTTACGATCGCTAAGCTCATTTTTGAAGGTACCCATTGTTGGGTTAGTCTATTTAATCCTACGAATGAGCCAACTATGGATAATGCCGACTTCACAATTTCAACGCAGCAAATTTTTTGCATCACAGAAATCATCGATGATAAAACAGTAAGGGTTGTGGCATTACACACTAATAATTTAATTGCAAAATTACCTATAAGTATTCCGCCTTCTGATTATGTCATCATGACAGGCGACGGTGTTCGAGAAGAGCCTGGTTTAGATAACCATATCAATATTTGGATCGGAGGCGTTTTTAGAGGCAACGCCGGTTCAGGTAGATCACTTCGAGGCACGGCAGGCCACAATATCATTGGCGGATTGACGGACTATAATGGGGGGTATGCCCTGAGCATTGGAGGCATAGCCCGAAATACCGTTTGCCATAACACTTCAGTGAACAAGTTTTATTCAGAATCCAATCAGTGTGGAAACATTTTACTAGGAAGATGCAAGGCCGCATTCATCAATTCAGTACATGTAGGCACCCTTGAAGCCATTGAGCACTTTGCAGATGGAACATTTTCAACTTATGTCTATTCTGGCAGCGAAATCAACGGGAGCGGTGTACAACTGAGCAAAGCCACCAACGGCGTAAATTTCGGTAATTGGAATTTCAACATCAGTAATGACGAGGGTGTTCCTTTGATTGATAATCGGGGGGGCAACAAAGCACCAGTGATGCCTATACGAGGACGCACAGTAGAAGTTGGGGTACCTGCAAACGGGTTTATTGATTTGCCACTCGAGGTGGGGTTCTATAACTACTGGGTAGCCCCGGAAGTATTAAACCAGCATAAATATATTCCTAATGTAACGTTAGTTGGTACACAAGCCCCCGTAAGCATGACCGGAATGTTCAATGAAACCTATGGTTCAACAGGCCCAGCCACCAGCTCGATAAAATTTATTGCCAGAATCAGAAATACCGAGAACTATGAAGTTCGTGTGAAAGCCATTCCGACCCTTCAATTCGTCATCTACTAACCAAGAATCCATGAAAACCCATTTTGGCTATTCGGAAATTTCAAGGTACAATGCTCCCTACACTCACACGACACCTCAACTCACACTTTCTGGTGTGCCGACATTGGGCACTACGACAATTTCTTTTTCATACTAAGGTGTCCGTAAGAGGGCCGAGAAATGAAAGGAAAATGGGGAGAAAGTCAATCTATTTAACATAATGTAGATTATGGGGCAAAGAAAAAGAATGTATATCGGCAAAAATAATTATTTTTCTTTTTTGAATTATCATAAATTTTAACCTATTGATTTTTATGTTTGTAACATTTATATTTGCATAAAATACATTAAGCCAAATATTATTACATTCCCAAGTCGTCTTGCTTTACTTCCTCAAATGTTTTACCTGTAAAGCAAAACATCAAAACCTAAAACCAGCAATGCCCCCTCAGGTTGACGTAAAAAACCCGCCCAACCAAAGAGGTGATTCTAACACCTCTTCTAGCTCATTCACTCAAGAACGTGCTACTCAATCTAACGCCATTCAAATTCCCCAAATATCCCTACCCAAAGGCGGTGGAGCAATCAAAGGTATCGATGAAAAGTTTCAGGTTAATGCTGCGAATGGGACTATCTCATTTAGCGTACCGCTTCCGGTAGCAGGGGGACGAGGTTTTGCTCCACAATTAGGCTTAAGTTATAACTCAGGCGCAGGTAATAGTCCGTTCGGCTTTGGGTGGAGTTTGGGACTTCCCTCCATTTCAAGAAAGACTGATCGACAATTACCACTTTATCAAGACGCAATTGGAAATAAAGGCTCCGATTCCGATACCTTTATATTATCTGGTGCAGAGGATTTAGTCCCTTTTCTGATTTTGTCCAACGGCAATTGGATTCCCAAGACGGGCGAACGTAGTATTGCGGGTGAGGGTGATTATTGGGTGAAGTATTACCGCCCCAGAATAGAAGGCTCATTTGCCCGAATCGAATTGTGGCGACACAAAACTACCAGTAATACTTATTGGAGAACCATCACTCCGGACAATGTCACCACTATTTATGGCAAATCACCGGCCGCCAGAATCGCCGACCCTGCTGATCCAACCCGAATATATGAATGGTTGATCGAGCGCAGTTACGACGACAAAGGGCATTTAATGGAGTTTGAGTACAAAGCAGAAGATTCTGAAGGTTTGCCCCTAAGCCAGTTGCATACGAAGAATCGAACAAAAGGTGGAGAACTTGCCTATACAAACACTTATCTTAAACGTGTACGCTACGGCAATCGCGATTCTTTTGTGGCACTCAGAGGCGGACAAGGCGGATATACAGGTGATTTTTTCTTTGAAACCGTTTTTGATTATGGTGAATTTGACCAAAACGAACCCTGGCGAGGTGAGGTAAATCCGTGGGCATACAGGACCGATGCGTTCTCAATGTATCGCGCCGGGTTTGAAATACGCACTACCCGCCTGTGTAAAAGAGTGTTGCTTTTTCACCATATACCCGATGATGGGGGCCGGAGGGGTTATGAGGGTTTGGTGAGCAGTCTGGAGTTGATACATGGAAGTAATACCAATCTTCCAAATCAAAAAAGCATCTGGACAGAACAGGAAAACATATTCGATGCCAAACAACCAGATATTTTTACCTTCCTGACCGGACTGACCTCGAAGGGCTACCTGAAACATGAGGATGGCACGTATACCCATAAAGAAATGCCTCCAGCTTTGTTTCGATACCAGCCACATACCTGGAATTTGGAGGTAAAACCAGCAGGAAGCGATAGTTTAATCCATTCGCCAGTGGGCGTAGATGAGATCAACTATGCATTGATTGATTTTTACAGTGAAGGGATTGCGGGTATTTTAAGCGAGCAACAAGGCGCGTTGTTTTACAAGGAAAATTTGGGAAATGCCCAATTCTCAGCTGCCAAATTGGTATCGCCCAAGCCTTCTTTTGCCGGAATCAGTTCGGGTGCCATGCTAATTACCGACCTTGAAGGCAACGGAATGAAGCAGTTGAGCATGTATGGCAAGGGCATAAGCGGCTATTTTGAATTGACTCCAGAAGAGCAATGGCAACCATTTCAAGCTTTTGAACAAGTACCTAATATTGATTTTGCCGACCCTAACCTGCGAATGATTGATTTGGATGGGGACGGAAAGCCCGACCTCATGCTGACCGAGCACGATGCTTTCGTTTGGTATCGGGCAGACGGTAAAAAGGGCTATGAAGCCTCTACTCGGGTCGCAGCGCAGTACGATGAAGAAAAAGGCCCAGTCTTGGTTTTTGCCGACCAAACGCTGAGTGTTTTTTTAGCCGATATGAGTGGCGACGGACTGACGGACCTGGTGCGGATTCGCAATGGCGAAATCTGCTACTGGCCTAATCTGGGATATGGCCGCTTCGGGGCTAAAGTCAGCATGGATTATGCACCGGTATTCGATACACCTGATCAATACCACCCGCAATACCTGCGCTTGGCTGATATTGACGGTTCTGGTATTACCGACATCCTGTATCTGGGGCAGGGCAAATGCCATTGCTGGTTTAATTTGAGTGGAAATGGCTGGTCGGAAAAGCCCATTCAAATTCCTTTGCCACATATAGACAACCTGACGCAGGTGACCGTGGCCGATCTGATGGGCAATGGCACGGCCTGTCTATTGTGGTCATCGCCGCTACCAGGTGATTCAGGTGCTCCAATGCAGTATATTGACCTGATGTCGGGCAAAAAGCCGCATTTGCTGCATCACTTTGAGAACAACATGGGTAAAGAAGTGGACTTTGAATTCAAGTCTTCTACTCATTATTATTTGGAGGATAAAAAAGCGGGTGGGCCCTGGGTAACAAAATTACCGTTCCCTGTGCATTGTTTGGAAAAAGTGGTGGTGCGCGATCTGATTCGGGATACGGTTTTTGCCAATTCCTATCGTTATCATCACGGCTACTTTGACTACGAGGAGCGGGAATTTCGGGGCTTTGGCCGCGTGGAGCAGTTGGATACGGAGACGTTTAACTTGTTCTCGCGCCGAATCGGACAAAATGTTGTGGCAGAGGAACACCACCAACCGCCAGTACGCACGGTGACCTGGTTTCATACCGGGGCACTGATTGAAGGAAAAAAGATGCTCGATCAGTACGAGCAAGAGTATTATAAAAACACAGTCGTTGAGGAATACCACTTGCCCGATCCCGCTGCGCCGATAAATGTAAATACCGAAGAGTACCGCGAAGCCTTACGCGCTTTTAAAGGAATGGCTTTGCGACAGGAAGTATACGCCGACGACGATACCGATAAAGCTAACATCCCCTACTCCACCAACCGGGCTACCTACCAAATCCGCATGGTGCAGCCCAAAGGGGATAATGAGTATGCTTCATTCCAGATATTTGGTGGGGAAACGGTTTCCTATGGCTATGACCGCAACCCCGCTGATCCTCGTATCTCTCATTCTATTATTTTGGAAAGCAATGAGTTAGGTCAATCACTGGTGTCGTCTTCCATCGTTTACTCAAGGATGACGCGACCAACGGGGGCCGATTCTATTCCCGATGTGGTGTGGGATGAGCAAAACAAAGGCCATATCGTTGTCTCAACGGGCCGCTATACAAACGATATTGATGATTTGACGCTACTGCCCAATGATTACCGCTTACGGACGGCTTGTGAAAGCAAATCTTATGAGTTGCTGGGGCTGAATATTTCGGCAATCCGATATTGGGATCGGGAAAACCTGTTGGCAGAGTTTAATGCCGCTGCTGAAATTCCTTTTGAACAAGAGGGCGACGGCAGCAAACAAAAACGCCTGTCAGGACATAATCGGGCATATTTTTTGAAAAACGACTTGTCCGATCCGACTGTTCCGGCCAATCGCTTGTCGCTTGGGCAGATGGAAAGCCTAGGTATTGGGTATCGCAGCCTGGAAATGGCTTTTACGCCCGGTCTGATTACCCGGCATTATGGCGCCAGGGTAACCGATGCCATGTTGACAGCGGCCAAATACGAGCACAGCGAGGGCGACCTAAACTGGTGGATACCCGGCGGAACTGCCATTTATCCACCAGATGCCGCCACCCAATTTTATTTGCCCATTGGCAGTCGGGACGTCATGGGAACCGAAAATCGGGTGGAATACGATGCTTTCAAACTCGCGATAGTGAGCGCAACCGATGCCAAGGGCAATACGGTCAGCGCTGAAAACGACTACCGCATATTTGGCCCAGTGTTGGTGACCGATCCCAACGGCAACCGTGCGGCGGTGGCAACCGATGAATTGGGCATGGTTGTCCGTTCAGCTATTATGGGCAAAGCAGGGGCCGGAGAAGGTGATACCCTGGCCGACCCTACCGCTCGGATGGAATACGACCTGTTCAATTGGGCCACTAACCGCAAACCCAATTTTGCCCATACGTTTGCCCGCGAGCAACACGGCGCCACCAATCCGCGCTGGCAAGAAAGTTATGTGTATTCGGACGGCAGCGGAGGCATTATCATGGCCAAGGCGCAGGCCGAACGCGGCCCGGCTTTGCGCTGGAATGAGGCCATCCAAACTTTGGAAACCGTCGGCGATGAAAACTCGCCCCGCTGGATTGGCAACGGACGCACCGTACTGAACAACAAGGGCAACCCCATCCGGCAATACGAACCCTACTTCAGTACGACCCACGAATATGAAGCGGATGCGGCATTGGTAGAAATAGGTATATCACCAGTTTTGTACTACGACCCCATAGGGCGCAACTACCGCACGGAATTCCCCAATGGAGCTTTTGCCAAAGCGGAATTCGATCCCTGGCTCTCCAAAGCTTATGATGCCAACGATACCGTCCGCGACAGCCAATGGTATGCCGATCGGGGTAGTCCCGATCCGGCAGGAGCAGAGCCTGCCGATCCAGAAAGGCGAGCAGCCTGGCTAGCCGCCAAACACCACGATACCCCTTCGATAGTACATACCGACAGTTTGGGACGCACTGTTTACGCCATTGCGGATTACGGCGGCGGTAAAACCACTGCTGTGCGGTCAGAAACCGATCTGTTGGGGCGTTATTCCCGCGTGTTTGACCAGAAAAACCGCCAGGTGGCTACCGGGTTTATCAATATGCTTGGGATGTCCATGTACGGCGAAAGCGCGGAAAAGGGCGAACGCTGGATTTTTCAGGATGCTCTGGGGCGTTTGGTACGCATTTGGGACAACACCCAACGGGAATTTTTCACAACCTACGACATTTTGCACCGTCCGGTTGGCGCTTTTGTGCGCGAAGGCGGGAACGACACGCTGTTTAACTACACCGTTTACGGCGACGACCTGCCCGATGCCACCGCCCGCAGCCTGAACCTGAAAGGTATTCCTTTCCGGGTGTACGATACCGCGGGTGTGCTGGATTTGAAACGTTTGGATTTTAAAGGCAATCCCTTTGAAATGGAGCGGCGCTTGGTGCGCGATTACAAAAATACCATCAACTGGGGTGCATTGGCGGGTGCAGGAAACGTAGCTGCTATAGCAGCCGCAGCTGAACCCCTGCTGGAAACGGAGATTTTTACCGCCGCCAGCACCTACGATGCACTAAGCCGACCTATTCAGACCATTTTGCCGGATGGCACGGTCATCCGGCCTACTTACAACGAAGGTAATGGCTTAGACAAACTCGAAGCCCGACTGCGTGGTACAGGCGCATTCCGCACTTTTTTGGAAAAACAGGACTACGACGCCAAGGGCCAACGCCAGTACGCCGAATACGGCAACGGCTTGGTGACCCGCTACTTCTACGACCCCAAAACCTTCCGGCTCACCAACCTGCTGACCGACCGGAAAGGCAACAACCCCGACCCCATTACAAATACTACTGCACTACAAAACCTAAAATATAACTTCGATCCCGTAGGCAATATCACCCAAATGCGCGACGACGCACAACAAACGCTTTATTTTCGCAACGCCGTGGTCAGCCCGATGCAGACCTTTGAGTATGATGCCATATACCAACTGATCCGCGCAACCGGGCGCGAACACGCGGGGCTGAATCCCGCCCAGCCTGCACACGGCGATATGCCAGCCCTGTCGCCAGTGCCGCATACCAATAATGCCAATGCAGTACGAATCTATACCCAAACCTACGATTACGACGATCTGGGCAATATCACGCGAATGGCGCACCGCACACCCGGCGGTGACGGTAACTGGACGCGCTTGTATCGCTACGCTTTTGATGCCAACCCTGCCGACCGTACCAACCGATTGATCGGTACCAATCGGCCCAATGAGCAAGACGGCTCTATCAATGATACCAACTACTTGTACGACCTGCACGGCAATATGACCCGAATGCCGCATTTGCAGGTGATGGGCTGGAATTTTTTAGACCAGTTGCGTCGGGTGGATTTGGGGGGCGGCGGCGAAGCTTTTTACAATTACTCTGGTGGCGGGCAGCGGGTGCGCAAAGTCATCGAGCGCAACGGCGGTACCCGCATCGAGCACATTTATTTAGGTGGCATAGAAATTCGCCGCGAGCGCAATGGCGATAACCCACAGCGCTTGGAACGTTGGACAGTGCATATTTCCGACAACACGGGTCGTATAGCCCAAGTGGATACCAAAACAATTGATACCCTTAACAGCGACCCCGACAACCCGCTGAATACTCCGCTGATTCGCTACCAATACGCCAACCACCTTGGCTCGGCGGTATTGGAGACGGATGAGACGGGTGTTGTGATCTCTTATGAAGAATACCATCCCTACGGAACTTCAGCTTACCGTGTAGCCAAATCCACTGACGACCTCAGCCTGAAACGCTACCGCTTCTCCGGCAAGGAGCGGGACGATGAAACGGGCTTGTATTACTTTGGAGCGCGGTATTATGCAGCTTGGTTGGGAAGGTGGACGAGTAGTGATCCGGCGGGATTTGTGGATGGGGTAAATTTATATAGGTATTGTTCAGCAAATCCTGTTATGATGCATGACCCAAATGGAATGGAGGGCGAACATAAACCTGGGATGCCCATTATTGATATGGATACAGGTAAAGAGGTAGGATATATTTGTGGGCCGGACGGACATATACATTATTATGCAACATCACCCCCTCCTTCATCGTCGTCTCAACCAAGCACACCTAAGCAAAATACAAAACCCAAACCAAAGCCAGCAAAACCAACATCTAAACCTAAGGATTCTGCGCGTACGCCTAATAAAACGTCAGACCCAAACACAGAAAGTGGCAATCAAACTGGAGGAGATAATGAACAAGCGGGAGGAATTTCTCCACTACTACGCCCTAATATTCAACCGGGGCCATTGCCTGATTCTTTGCCTGCAACAAAACCAATACCAAAGATTGATTTGCCTCAAGCACTGCCAGGAACAAATTTTGAAGCAGAAGCTGAAGCGGGACAAAAAAATGCTCGCGCAGCCAACCCAGGTGCATACTCCTCCCCTGGAGTACACGCTCACCATAATTTTAAATGGAGAGAGGGTGCAAAATTAAATTTAGACCCAAGGATTACAAATGATCCTCGGAGAATAACTCCCCTTCAGTCTATTGGAAGGAATGTCACTGACCCTGCTTATCCAAAGTCAGCTCCAAAAGGAATATCTGGTGGACCATATACTACACCACATAAATATGCTGATAATGGATCACATCCCTTTCATACGCAAGAACAGCAACGAAAATTTGGAGATTATTTTACTGATCGGACAATTCATGGAAGGGCAAGCCGGGCTTCTCAAAAAGAAATGACCGGATCAGCCGGGCCAAGGCTCCCATATATAGTTGGCCCCACGCTAAAAGGAGCGGCTGGGGCATTAGGAATAGGGCTTGCGAGAAATTTCATTCCTTTATTTGCTGAAGCAGAAATTGGAATTGAGTACGTTGGAATGTATGCAACCGCAAATGGTATAGGTGCTGGCACAATAGTAGGGGAAGTCGCGGCTACTGCTGCCGCAGCACCTGCAGCTGTTGCTGGAACAGCCTTAGCCGCAGGTGTTGCCGGCTATGTTATCGGAGGTACTATTGGTCATGCTGTAGAGAGGGCTACAGAGAGTAAGACAGCTGGCGTTTTGGCAGGTACAGCCTCTGGCGCTGCGGTAGGTGCTGCGGTAGGTGCAGCAGTAGGGGTTTGGTTTTTTGGTATCGGAGCTGCACCAGCGGCAGCAATTGGTGCTCTAGTAGGCGGGATAGGAGGCTTTATCGGTTCATATTGGTAAAGTTGAATTCCCCCAGTACAGCAACAAACTAAAAAGCATAACATATAACAATTGACAATATGGATTTCAAGCCATCCAACTTATACATCAGCCTCGTTGACCTATTCGCCATCCTCCTACCTGGGGCGATAGCGGCCTTAGTTATTTATCACTTCAACCAGTCAGCCATTAATGGTTTTCTGGATGTAGGCAAAGACAACAAGGCTTTTTTTAGCGGTTTTGTGCTATTGTTTGGGTCTTATTTACTTGGCCATATCATCAGCCAAATAAGCGCTTACCTGGATGATTGGGTATACGACCCTTTAAAAGATAAAGTCTTTAAAGACCATAAATGTGTAAAGAAAGTAATGGAAATCAGAGCAAATCGCTATGGTAATGAAATGACCCCAGTATATGTGAACTCCTACAAATGGTCGGTATTTAAACTGCAAAAGGAATACCCCGATGCAGCGGCAGAGGTAGAGCGCTATATGGCCGACTCCAAGTTTTTTAGGGGTTTGTTTGTCATCATGGTGATACTTGGCTTCGTGTTTTTATTCCAGTCGGTAATAAAGGCAAAAATAGTGCTGGCTTGTTTCCTGCTGGCGGCATTTTCAATGGTTCGTTACTTTAAGAAACGGCGTAAATCTACGGAAACAGCCTATCAGTACATCATTTTTACCGAGGAGCTCAATTCCAAAAAAGAAGATAAGCCCAAAGAAACCTTACTGGCTCTAGTCAGTATGGATAAAAATAAAATTGACATCACTGCAAGTCCAAAATAATACGCGTCATGGCAAAAAATACATCACAATCCTACATCCTCTCCGGTCGCATCACCGACCAGCAGAACCAGCCCCTTGAAGGAGTGATTGTCCTTGCTTTCGATCAAGACCCGAAAACTCCTGCGAACCTTCTGGGGCAAGCCACTACCACTGATGCGGAAGGCAAATACACCATCTCTTTTACTGAAAAGGACTTCAAGGTCGGTGGTGTAGAAAGCGGCGGGCCGGATGTGTTTATACGAGTTTATGAGGGGGAAGAATTAATGGGGGAAAGTCCAGTAAAGCGGAATTCAAAAAAAACCATCAAAATTGACCTGAAAGTCAAATACGAGCGGCAAGATCCGAATGAACCCTGGCGGCGGGTGTACGGAGTGGTGCGCAATGCCATTGGTGAACTGATGACGGGCATGACGGTTCTGGTATTTGACCGCGACCTGCGCACTGAGCAACTCCTAGGTCGTACGGCCACCGAAGCAGGCAAATACGAGGTGCGCTATCGCTCAGCTCAGTTCAAAAAAGCCGAAAAGGAAGCCGCCGATATTGTGGTAAAAGTATGGGACGCTGCCGGGAAAGAGGTGCATAAAACGGCCGTCTTTTTCAACGCACCAAATGAATTGGAAGTCAATATCAATCTGGATGGTGTTGAGTACAAAGGCCCTTCAGAGTGGGAGGTTTTAACAGACACACTTATGCCGCTCTTGGAGGGCGTGTCGCCACTTGGCCTCCGCGAAGACGAGCAGTTTCAGGATGTATCCTTCCTGGCGGGCGAAACGGGCAAAAATCAGGTGCTTATTGGTACGTGGATTGCCTGCCATCACTTGGCCGACAAAACCACACGCGAAAAAACACCTTTGGAAGCCGCGCTTTTTTTTGGGTTTATGCGGCAGGGCCAGCCTGCGCTGCTCTACGATACGCTGTTGCAGGATATTCAGCACCCCGAGCGGGCGGAGTTATTGAAAGATAAGTTGTTGCGCTATGTATCGAGCATCAGCCCTGAACTGAAAAAACAACTGATCGAAAAAGCGCTGAATGATAACTTAATTCCGGCACGTATTCGAGCAAACATCGAAGAAATTTGCGAAATACTTCGCCAAATCAAATTGCATTATATTGCCGAAAATACGTTTGGGGCTGGTAAAGGCACAATAAACCAGTTGTTGCAATTGACCCCTAAAGCCGCTAAAGAGCAGGCCAAGTTTATGGCTGCTTTTGCCGATCATAAAGGCTCGATGGACATTTTCTGGAAAAAATTAGAAACGGACAAGATATTCCAGCCCAGCGTAATTCGGGATGTAAAATTGAGTTTTGAGTTGGGAGCTCTGACTTGGAACCACATCCCCTTGGTGGCGGCGTTGAACCAAAAATTCAAAACAGGAGAAGTGGAGGGCAAACGCGAATTGGCGAAATTAGATCGGCAGGGCTGGATTGAAATCTTCAAAAGCAAGGGGTCGGATGGCAAGGTTGTTGGCGTACCTGCGAATATGGATGGCACTAATCAGGAAGAGAATTACCAACAATTTGCCGTCATATTGGAGGAGAGTATGGAACGTGCTTATCCCACGACGGCATTTGCGGCAAAATTGGCTAGAAATGAAAATAGCCCGATTGCTGCCAAAACTGAATTAGTCCGATTTTTAGACAATAACCCGATCTTTCATTTAGATCGTTATCGAATAGACCACTATATCGCTGAAAATGCTGATGCACTAAAAGATATTGAGGACAAAGAAAGCGTAGTACAGCAACTCAAGTCGGTGCAGCGCGTATTCAAACTCAGCCCTAAACACCAGACGGTTGATGTGCTGCTGGGGCAAAAAATCGAATCGGCCCAACAGGTTTACTTTATGGGCAAAGAGCGGTTTGTTGCCTCACTGAAGGGAACGGGCATCAATAAAATCGAAAGTAAAAAGATTTATCAGCGCGCCGAAAATGCGTATGCGATGACGCTGACGCTTTTTGGAAATTATAATAACACTGTCAATGGTGTAATTCCATTTGGGGCAACCCAACAAGTCATGAGTGCGGAAGATGCTGCTAAAATAAAGGCCCTTCCCAATCTTCAAACCCTGTTTGGCTCTTTGGACTATTGCGAATGTACTCACTGCCGCTCGGTGTATAGCCCTGCTGCGCATTATGTGGACATTTTACGTTTCCTGAAAGAGCGCAATACCAATGGTAAGACCACCCACGCGGGAAAAAACGTGAAAGATGTGCTGCTGGAACGCAGACCCGACCTCGGTGAAATCGAGTTGAGCTGTGAAAATACCAATACGCCGTTGCCCTACATTGATTTGGTCAATGAACTCTTGGAGGATGTTGTGTCCCCGCCTGTACCCAGCACATTGAGCAGTAGTATAGAATCCGACCTGATTGCCGGGCCGATTAAGTCAGATGTTTCGGATGAATTAGCTGAAAATGGATATATTATCTCTTCCGATGCTGAAGTTTATGCACAAGACAGTAGAAGTCAATGGGCTATTCGGGACAAGCAAAATGCCTATAAGTTATTCAAGCAAGGAGCAAACCTGAGGATTTTGCCTACGAAGCAAACCCACTGGACAGCCGCCGAGTTGAGAGCCAACCCCGAATACACCAATGCCCAGGCTTATGATAAATTATCTGCCGAGGTATTTCCTTTTAACCTGCCTTTTAACCTTTGGCATATCCAAACACGATCTTACCTGAGTCATTCCAGCGTGGCACAACCCCGCTTGTTTGAGTTGTTCCAGCAAACCCTTGCCGACGGCATTACACATACACCCAATGAACTCCAAATAAATAGTGCCTACTTAAGCTTAAATGAAACAGAACGAAAAATCATCACTGGAACCTTGCCCGGAAAACAATCCTGGGACTTTTGGGGATTGACCGAAACGGGTAATAATTTGTTCCATCCAGAAACTCCAACCGACCCAAGCACCAATGTCACCGGAACCTGGATTCAAGTACTGAGCCAGGTCTCCGTAATGCTGCATCGAACCGGGTTAACGTACAAGGAGTTATTGCAACTCCTGGATATGACCTTCGTAAATCCTGCGGGCAGTATCTTTATCAATGACAATGCAGACAGCAATGCCGCCAATTGCGATACCACCAAATTCCAAATCATTGGTCTTACCCAGACGGCTTTGGATCGGATGCACCGCTTTATTCGACTCTGGCGCAGATTAGGTTGCGCCATGTGGGAATTGGATATGCTGCTGCCGGATACCAATCCCGCTCCAGGTATCACCGACAAACAATTGACGGATGCTGTTTTGCAAGATATTTCCTGCATGAACCGCATCCGGGAGAAATTTGGCTGGGACTGGCGGGTTACGCTGGCCTTGTTCAACAACATAGACTACGCCATCTATTTAGACCGGAGTAAATCGGATGCCCCAGCTATTCAAACGCTCTACCAGCGGCTGTTCCGCAATAAATTAGTGGATGCTACAGCTGTGTTCCCGGAAAGTCCGGATTTGATCGCTGGGCCGATTGAGGGGAATGCGGCGGCTTTACCGCCTGTTGCCGACAAAATTCCCGGTATCTTAGCTGCATTTCGCATTAAGGAAAGCGATTTGATCCTTATTCTTGACGACCTGTCGTTAACTCCAGCAAGTACACTCGATTGGACTGTTTTAAGCCGAATTTACCGCATCACCCTACTTGCTAAAGCCTTAGGCTTGAGTATGAATCAGTTTATTCGTTTGAAACGCTTGGCCGGAACAAACCCGTACCTCAACCCTAAGGCAACACTTGATTTTATTGAATTGGCCGAAACGCTTAGTGCATCCGGATTTTCTGTGGTAGAATTAGATTATCTGTTGTCCCACCACTATACTGCTAATTCTGGAATCGTATTAGAAGACAAATCCATCACGGCATACATCACTGCTCTTCGGGAGGGTTTGCAAAAAGTGACGGATGATCTGACCATTAAAACAGAAGAAACGAAGGATGCCTACATTAAAAGCAAATTGGGCTTGTTGCCTGCCTTGTCCAAAGATGCTGAACAGGTACAGGCACTGGCCATCATTGAAGGAACCTGGACTGGTGCACCTATGGATCGGAATGCTTTGATTGATAAATATTTTGTAGGTGTATTGGATTTAACGGTAGCGAAAACCAATCTCGCAGCCCTTCCGCCGAGCGGTACGGGTATGGCGCTTGAGGCACGGTATGGCTACTTCCAACCTGAGCTACAGGCTTATCTGCTACAAACCCAGAAAGAAGTCTTTTTAAAGCAAAAAGTCGCCGAATTTTTCCAAATAGAAGTGCCCAATGCCGATTTGTTGCTTACGCGCTTGCAGCTTTCAGGTGCTGCAACAACCCTGTTGCAGCACCTGAATAATGCCCAGTTGTTATTAAAGCCAAGCGGAGTATATCAGTTTTCGATAATCGAGACGAACTTCCCCAATATGTACGCTGCGCTGCGCCTGTTGCATAAGAATGCCATGATTGCCCGAAAATTGAAAATAAAACCCAATGAATTAGATTGGTGGTTAACGGGTACTCATGCCACAGATATGGGCTGGCCTCAAGCAGGTGCTTTTCCACTTGACACAACAACTACGGTACCGATAGCAACATGGTTTAATTTCAGCGGCTTTTTTGCTTGGAAAAACACCTTGCCCAAATCGGAACAAACCGCTTTTGAATGGCTCGATCTGGTATTAGATGCCGGAATTTCAGCAACAGATACCATCACGGCACTTTCAGCACTAACGGGTTGGGATGAAACGGATGTAAGTGATTTAGTAGCCGCTTTCCGATGGGATACGAAGGTAGATTTTAAGGAATCCGTCGCACTCCATCGGCTGAGTAATTGTATGGCAGCTTTGCGGCGATTGGGCATAGGGGCTGCCCGTGCCATTGCCTGGGCTACCTCTGAGCCGGATTTCGCCATAGCGGAAGGCATGAAACAAACTGTCAAGGCCAAATACGACCTGAAGCAATGGCAGGAAGTCATCAAGCCCTTACAAGATATTTTCAGGGAACAAAAACGCGATGCACTCGTAAGTTGGCTCATCGCTCGAAATAACCCAAATTGGTTGGATAAAAATGCTTTGTACAGTTATTTCCTTATAGATATGGAAATGAGTGCCTGCATGCTTACTTCCCGGATCAAACAGGCAGCAGCGGCAGCACAATTGTTTGTACAGCGTTGTCTGATGAATTTAGAATTGGATATTGCCGTGCGCTCTGAACGCATAGATACTACGGATACACAGTTTGATACCAAATGGAAGCAGTGGAAATGGATGAAGTACTATCGGGTATGGGAAGCCAACCGGAAGGTGTTTCTTTATCCGGAGAACTGGATAGAACCGGAGCTGCGCGACGACAAATCGCCTTTCTTTAAAGAATTGGAAAACGAATTAATGCAAAACGACATCAGCCGTGATATTGCCGAAGAGGCTTACCTCAATTATTTGGAAAAATTGGATAGGGTGGCGAATCTCGAAATCCGGGCCATGCAAAATCATGAAGGAGAAGTGCACGTGTTTGGCCGTAGTCGCAGCAGTTTGGCACCGGAGTATTACTATAGAAAACGAAACCAAACCGGCCGTTGGGCGGCTTGGGAAAAAATAGACCTGGAGATCAATGCCAATCATTTGATGCCCGCCATTCATAATAAGCGGTTGTATCTGTTATGGCCGCAATTTTTGGAGAAGGCCAATGCGCCAACTTCGGCGCCGGTACCCGCACAAAGTGATGATAATGCACCAATACCTCAACCAGAGAAATATTGGGAGATTAGACTGTTTTGGAGCGAATTAAAAAAAGGGAAATGGACGCCTAAAACTTTATCTAATGAATATACATGGGTCTATCAAATGCAGGTAGGTGGTGAAAATTTACAAAATATTGATTTTAGAGTTCAAACAGACGATTTTATTAAGATCAAGTTGTATTATATACCTGATCCAAGCATTGATGCACCAATTAGTTTTGGTGGCTTCCTAAAACAGGGAAAACAGATTTCACATTATGCTGGAAATTCCGAAAGTATTATTTCTGCTCCTTATAGTCAATTTTATAATAATTTAATACGCCACAATACAAATTCATATTATTTTTATTTTTCATCAATCGAACATTGGAGTATACAGCCTGCCAGTTCTAATTCAGAAAGCATCAGGCTGCTTAAGGCAATTCATGCTGACAGGAGTTTTACTGTTATTGACGTTGAGGCCAAAAGTTTCATAAATAATGGGTCATTTTTCTTTTGGGATCCTCAGAGGACTTACTATGTAACATATAGGTCGCAAAGAATCGATTACGCATCACATTACGAGACTTCTTCCAGAACACTCTTCGAATGCGATTTTGAGATACACTACCATCCATTTGTTGAGATTTTTTATAAAGAACTCAATATTAAGGGGATAACAGGGCTCCTTAATAGGCGTATTCAGATTAATCCGTCCGGAATTGACGGGGCACCGCCTTTGACTGATTTTGAACAGACCTATTGGCCGGAACATAAAAATTTTTACGATCCTGGCTATTACCCAGTGGAGGTGGTCGATTTCTCACCTTCAGGTTCGTATTCAATTTACAATTGGGAATTATTTTTCCACATTCCCTTTCATATCGCCAACAAACTCGCCAGCAATCAACGGTTTGAGGAGGCTTTGGAATGGTTTCACTACATATTCGATCCAACCAACACCGATAATGCAGTCCTTGATCCCAATACCCCGCAGCAAAAGTACTGGATTACCAAACCCTTTTATGAGACCACCAAGGCGGACTACTATAAACAGAAAATAGAAAATTTGCTCTTGGCGATTGCACAGGAGGAAGCAGCAGCCGTAGCACAAGTGCAGGAGTGGCGCAACAACCCTTTCAACCCGCATCTGATTGCCCGGATGCGCACGGTGGCTTATCAGAAAAGCGTGCTGATCAAATACATACAGACTTTAATTGCCTGGGGCGATCAGTTATACCGTCGCAATACGATGGAAAGCATTAATGAGGCCACCCAACTTTATATTCTGGCGGATTCCGTGTTGGGACCACGCCCTAAAAGTATCCCCAAAAAAGTAGGCAATCCGATCAAAAATTTTTATCAACTGGAACAAGAGGGTATAGATGCTTTCGGCAATGCGCTGATGGAAGTGGAAAACCTATTGCCCAGCTTGTCTTCATCCACTATTATGGGCGAAGAAAACCCAGAGATGCCTCGTCTCGATGTGCTGTACTTCTGCATACCGAACAACGAAAAGCTACTCACCATGTGGGATACAGTGGCCGACCGCTTGTTCAAGATTCGGCACTGTATGAACATTGAAGGAGTAGTGCAACAATTGCCGTTATTCGACCCGTCTCTTGATCCGGCGGCCTTGGTACGGGCCGTGGCAGGAGGCTTGGATTTGAGCTCCGCTCTGGCCGAAATGAACGCCCCCCTGCCTTTGTACCGCTTCAATTTTATGATTCAGCGGGCGATAGAATTGTGTAATGAAGTAAAATCGCTGGGTACGGCTATGCTTTCTGCTTTGGAGAAAAAGGATGCAGAGGCATTTGCGCTGCTGCGCTCCAGCCATGAGTTGGTGATGATGGATGCAGTACGGGATGTAAAAAATCAGCAGATTGAGGAAGCGTTGAAAAACTGGGAGAGCCTTATTGAAGGGAAAAAAATAACAGAGGAGCGAAAGGCCTATTATGATAAATTGGTGAATGACGGATGGAATAACTGGGAGAAAATCAGTTTTCTTATCTCTTCTGGTGCAATAGTCGTGGAGGCTGTTGCTACTGTCTTAAATACCCTATCAGCCGGTGCTAGTTTAATACCTACTATTAAAGCTGGGGCCGCTGGTGTTGGAGGCTCACCTACTGTTACATTGGAAGTTGGTGGCAAACAGGTTTCTAATTCTTTACAACAAGCAGCTGCCGCAGTTTCTGGAGCGTCAAGAATTTTACAGATGGGAGCCTCCTTAACTTCCACTGTGGCCAGTTACCAACGACGTTCGGAAGAATGGGATTTCCAAAAACGCCTTGCCGAAAAAGAACTGCCGCAAATAGATAAACAGATTGCTGCTGCCTTAGTCCGTTGGAACATAGCCAATACAGAACTGCGCAATCACGACCGCCAGAAAGAGAATCTGGAAAAGGAGTTTGAGTATATGCGCAACAAATTCACTAGTCAGGAACTGTACGACTGGATGGTGAACCAACTTTCTACGGTGTATTTCCAAAGCTACCAACTGGCCTACGACATCGCCAAGCGGGCAGAACGTTGTTTTCGTTACGAGATGGGCTTAACCGATTCAAATTATATCCAGTTTGGTTACTGGGATAGTCTGAAAAAAGGGCTGCTCTCCGGAGAAAAAATATATCACGACCTAAAACGCTTGGAAACGGCTTATTACGAGCAAAATCGCCGCGAATACGAACTCACAAAACACATTTCGCTGGCCCAGCTTGATCCGGTGGCGCTGTTAAAACTGCGCCAAAATGGCGAGTGCATCATAGATGTACCGGAGACTTGGTTCGATATGGACTATCCGGGTCATTATTTCCGGCGAATCAAGTCGGTCAGTCTTTCTATCCCTTGTATCGCCGGACCTTATACCACGATTGCCTGTACGTTGACGTTGACTAGCAATAAATTAAGGAAGGATTCGACACTGTTGGGCGGCAACTATGAACGTGATTTGACCATTGATGACCCACGCTTCCGCGATGAAATTGCGGCCATCCAATCCATCGCTACTAGCAGCGCCCAAAATGATAGTGGTATGTTTGAATTAAACTTTCGTGATGAGCGCTATCTGCCTTTTGAAGGGGCTGGAGCTATTGGTACCTGGCATATTAAACTGAACAAGCATTTTCCACAGTTTGATTTTGCGACCATTTCTGATGTGATTCTCCACTTAAACTATACGGCTAGAGAAGGCGGCGGCGCGCTAAAAGCAAAAGCGTTAGAGGCGTTTAATCAAAAACTGAACACCTTGGCACTAGCCGAAAACCAACAAGGGTTATTCAGGGTGTACGACATTAAACGCGAGTTTTCTACCCAATGGCACAAGTTCCTGAACTCAACTGCGCCAGATGGCGATCAGACTTTAACATTGGATAACTTACACGAGCGATTGCCCTATTTTACCAAGAACTTTAGCACAAAAAAGGTATCAAAAATAGAGTTGGTGGCAATGGTAAAAGACAGTACTAAGTCTTATAAGGTGATGGTATCTCCATTTGGAATTAATCCAGCTGATTTACTGTCCATGTCTGCCGGAACGACTTATCAAGATTTGCACAATGGTTTTAGAGATTTGACTGGAAGCGAAGTTGACCTGAATACCTGGACATTCAAAATTCAGGAAGACGGCGCTGCGGATTTCCACTCCTTGTCTGCTGATGCCATTGAAGAATTATTTTTAATCATCAACTATGCCATTTCCTGATGTTGACAGAAGCAGAAATACAAACGCTCGTGGACAAAATCGCCAAGCGTATGGAGCCGGAGAAAATCATCATTTTCGGTTCCTATGCCAAAGGTACTGCCACGGCGCGGAGCGATCTTGATTTATTGATTATCAAAGATACACCCTTACCCATGCATGCAAGAGATGCGGATGTTCGTACTCTTACTACTCATCGGTTGGTTAATGTTGATGTTCATGTTTATACGCCAGAAGAAGTAGAAGAGTATGGCAATGAGCCGTTTTCTTTTATAAATTCAGTGTTAAAAACAGGAATTGTGGCTTATCAAGTGAAATAGTCACAACTTAATCGTGCAGACAGAGCACCCAAAAGTTAGACGAAATCTGACAGGTTAGATAATTTTCTTTGACAAATGCCCTCAAAAATGCAACCGGGCGTTTGTCAAAGAAAAAAATTGCGGGTGGCCAAATGTTCGACAATGTTCAACCCGTTTCACTCAATTTGTCCGATCGAGTAGCATCTATTACAAATAAAATTTTTTGACACACTTTTTTGAATAATCCCGTCGGCCCATCCATCCTCTTGCCCCATTCTCCAAATCCCCCTATCTTTGCACCCAACAAGCACGCCCCTCCGGGCACTCATCTCCACAACCAGGTTTCACCAAACCTTAGCAATTTTTTCATAGCAAGCACCGGCCGCTGTCCGCAGACGAAGCCCCTCGTCATTCGTCATTCGAAAAATTCGTCATTAAAAACCATTTGCTATGAAAACCATCCTTTTCACCACCCTTCTATTGTTCCCCTTCAGTTGCACCTTTGTCGATCGTCCCCCTTTCATCCCCGTCACCGTCCACGGCCACTGGGCCCCTGCCGACGGTGTCACCTGGTCCACCGGCTCCAGCTGGGTCGACCCCTGGCTCGACTTCGAGGGTATGGAATCCCCCAACTGGTGTTGCACCACCAGCCTCCAGCTCCAGGCCATCCGCATGCCCGGGTACCGGCACTACGCCGAAGTCTCTCGCCCCATCCCTACCCTGCTCCAGGGCTGCGTCGATGTGTACGAAGAGCGCTACGCCGCCGCCTTTGATTTTGAAATCGATCTCCGTGTACCCGAAACCCTCGTCCCATGAAAATGATCCTCCGAAGCACCAGCTTCTTTACCCTGCTTCTGCTATTCCAGCCAGCAGTCTCAGCTACCCATTACCGCTCGATGCAGCCCCGCCAACCCACGGATTTATCCGTGGGAGGCCACCCTACAGCGCCACCCCACGAATTTATTCGTGGGCAACAAAGGGGAGACACCCTCCCGCCCCTGGCCACCCTCCACGCCTCCATCGACACCTTCCACGCCCACGCCGCCCATTCCTCCCTCCTCGAGCTCCAGGAATCCCGCCGCGGCAACTGGCTCAAGTACCTCCCCGCTCTCGGCTTGGCTTACACCCCCAGTGGAGCCCCACGCCCCGGACTCTCCTACTCCACCGCTGTCATCTACCAGGCCAAAAAGGACAAACAAACCCGCGCCGCCAAGCGCTTGGCCATCCTCGAACAAGCTCAGGTTGCTGCCCGCCGCGACAAGGAGGCCCTCCTCCCCTACCTGGAGCGCCTCCTCAGCCTCTGCCGCGAACTCGCCGCTGCCCTCCAGCTCCTGGAACTCGACCGCGAGCTCCTCTCCTACTGGCAACAGGAACTGGCCGCCAAGAACATCGGCCCCGTCGAGTTCCTGGGCAAACGCAAAGACTTTCTGGAAAAAGAAGCGGGCATTGAGCGGCTTCGCGATCGCCTCCGGGAACTGGAGGCCGAGGTGCTGGCAAAGGCACATTTTTTTGAACAATAACTTGCAATTTGTTGGAATTGCATTTATCTTACCACAGTTATTTGACTGGTTGCGGTGGGACAATATTGGCTCCTACCGCTACAAGATCATTAACTGGGGTTTAGTTTTACTTAGGCCGAGGTGCTATGCACTTCGGTTTTTTTGTTTTCAAAACCCTTTGAATTGGAATTTTTTAAGCGGAAGATGAGTGGATGACAGTCTTATCTACTCCTATTTATTCAGACAAATATGCATCCACAAAATACATGTCAATTTCCCCTTTTCCTTTTGCATACACTTTGCCACGATGGCTGCATTGGAATAGTGTCTTAACCAGATCATAGGTGGTCCCGGAAATGTTGATTTTTCCAATTTCTCCACTGCTTTCCATTCGACTGGCAGTATTTACAGTATCACCCCAGATATCATATTGAAATTTTTTGGTGCCCACTATCCCTGCTACTACTGGTCCTGTATGAATCCCGATCCTGAGTTCAAAAAATAATTCCCCTTGTTGTAATTTGGTTTGTTTGTACTCTTGCATAAAGTGCTGTATTTCCACAGCAGCCTTGACAACATCCTCCGCATGGCTTTTATTGGGTATGGGCAATCCTCCTGCGGCCATATACGCATCCCCAATGGTTTTGATTTTTTCAATTCCGTGCTTATGAATGATTTGGTCAAACATGGAAAAGCAAAGGTTGATTTCTTTCACAAGTTCGATTGCACTGAGTTGTTCTGAAAGTTGTGTAAACCCTTTAAAGTCTGTAAATAAAACGGTTACGGCATCAAAAAGCCTGGCTTCAGCAGCCCCCTTAGTTTTTAGCTCTTCAGCTACTTCTTCAGGGAGGATGTTCAACAATAGCTCATCGCTTTGTTTCTTGGCAATTTCTACTTCTTCCTTTTGTTTTCGTATCACAATGGTTGCTTTATCAACTTGAACCTCCAGTTCTTTTGCACGAGCACGCAAACGACGACCATTCCACCAAACGATCAAAATTACTACGCCAATCAGGGTCAAACCATAGATGGTATAAGCCCACCAACTTCGATACCACGGAGGGCGAACCCTGAAAGTATAGGTCACGGGAGGAGTCCAGTTTCTTGCCTGACTATTGCTCAACCCTTTAAATCTTGCCATGACTTTAAAGGTATAGGTGCCTTCATTAATGTTTCCAAAAGTTGCACTCGTTTTAGTCAGTGCCGGACTCCATTTTTGGTTGTAGCCTTCCAGTTTATATTTATACTCTATTAATTGTGGCTTTGCTAATTCGGTAGTTGTATAATCAATGGTAATATGGTTGTGCTGATAGGGCAAAATCAGACCTTGGGGCAATGGATTGAATCCGGAAATGCTGTCAAATTTTAGCTTCAGGTATTTGCGGCGCAAAATTTGGCGCTGTTCTTCGGAGAGGGCTTTTCCCAGGACGCTGACTTCCTCCGTAACGTATGCCGGTTTATTGAGGCTGTCAAGCCAAGGTTTAGCAGCTGGTTCAGCCAGAGTATGCCAGGGAATGGCTTCTTCGTTTATTCGAACTTGTTTGATGAATATTCGTGGTTGTACCTCGTTTTTATGCAATAAGTGATAGTCAAATTTGACTAAGCCAGTTTGATCACTTCCTGTACCTACCCAGAGTATTCCTTTCCCATCACTGTACAAGGCTGTTTGGCCAACGTTGATGTGTTTAATTGGGTAGCCGGTATTGATGTTGAAAATTTCAACTTTTTTAAGTCGAGTCAATTTGTTAGCGCCCTGGTCTGGTACATCAAAAATGCTTAGCCCAAGATTTGTCCCTACGACTATTTTATGCTCTGGTAATGCTAAAACCTGGGTAACGTAGTTGTCTGGTAAACCTTCGGATGTTTTGAAGGTTTTGAAGGAAGGAAGGAATTTGCTTCTATTGGATACCTTTGTTTGCGCCAATTTCTTGATTTGCTCGGCTGGCAAAAAACTTAACCCTTCCTCTGTACCAAACCATAGGTTTCCTTTTTGGTCGGAACTGACTTCCCAAACGAAATTACTTGCTAAACCCTGGGCTGTAGTGTAATTGGTAAAACTGCTACCGTCAAAGTAACTCACTCCTCCATCTCGAGTGCCTAACCAAAGATGTTGGTATTGGTCAACTACAATACTACTTACCCAATCACCTGCCAAACCTTGTTTAGTAGTGTAGTTGGTGAAACTTTTGCCGTCAAAATAACTAAATCCTCCGCCACGAGTGCCAATCCATAAGCCACCATCTGAAACTGGGGTAATGCACCATATGTCATTTGTAGTGAGCCCTTGATCGGTGGTGAATGTTGTTAGGATTTTGCCGTCGTATCGACATAGTCCACCTCCCAATGTTCCGAACCAGAGTTGGCCCGCTTCATCAGTTGCTGTACTCCAAATTACATTAGCGGGTAGTCCCTGCTCTGTTGTATAATTACTTATGCTTTGGCCATCAAATCGGCTGATGCCTGCATCTGTACCAAGCCAAAGTCTATCGGATTGGTCTGTCGTTATACTCCAAACAATATTTGCAGCTAGACCCTGAGCAGTTGTGATGTTGGAAACCCCTTGGCCTCCATAGTGGCAAATGCCACTGCCAAATGTGCCGAACCAAAGTTGACCGGTATTATCTACTGTGATACTCCTGATATCGTTATTCGCTAACCCGTTGGCTTTAGTGTAGGTAAAAAAATGACTTGCTCCATCATAGAGGCTGACCCCGCCCCCTCTTGTGCCTACCCATACTTGTCCATCTTGGTCTACGCCAATGCTCCGTATATCGTTGCTTGACAATCCATTTTTTATGGTAAAACTAGTGTGCTGTTGCCCATCGTATCGATTTACCCCTCCATCTTGAGTGCTAAACCAGAGGTTGCCCAATGAATCTTTGGCAATACATCTTACATCTTTATCTGCTAACTGTATTAATGTGCTTGGTTTATTGAATTTTCTGCCATCAAAATAACATACTCCTTTCCCCTGTGTTCCAAACCAAAGTTCGCCATGGAGACCTTCCATGATGCTAAAAACACTATTGCTAGTCAATCCATTTTTGGTGGTATAATTGATGAATTGTTTCCCATCAAAACAACTTACTCCACCACTCCGGGTACCAAACCACATCTGCCCCTTCGAATCTTCCGTAATGGCATATACCACGTTGCTCGCTAAGCCTTGCTCCGTTGTGTAATTGGTAAAGGAATGCCCATCATAACAGCTGACGCCTCCTCCTAATGTCCCAAACCAAAGCCGCCCCTTGTGGTCTTCAGCAATGCTCCAAACCCAATTTCCTGCTAAACCTTGTGCTGAGGTGTAATTGGTAAAATGCTGGCCATCAAAACTGCTTACACCGCCGCCATAGGTTCCAAACCAGAGTTGCCCTCTTCTATCTATAACAGAGCTTACTATTACATCAAGTAACAATCCTTGCTCGGTTGTATGATTGGTAAATAGTGCTACACCTAAGTTTTTAATGGGTGGGGTTCCTCCTGTTGAAAGTTGAGTGTTCTTCGGGGTTTTAGATGACCTTGGGCCTAATGGTTCGTAGAAGGTGCTGCTATTTTTATGCTGTCCTTTAGGGAAGATTGTCGACTTGGGTGTATTCCGGCTATGTAAAAAAATGGTCTGTGGCTTGAGCGTATCTGCCAGCTCATCCAGTAGTATAATTTCAGGGGCTTTATGTGCTTTTGATTCTTGATCAGATATATGCTCTGAATCAGCCCTATTAGTACAGGCAGGTAGAACTAGGAGAAAGACTAGCCAGGTACTATAGTTTTTTTTCATGAACTGCTGAATCTGATCTTTAAGTAACGCAGAATAATCGGGAAGTAATTTTTTGCGTCACACTATGGCAATTTATGGGGATATATCGAAACTTCAAAATAGTTGATTATTACCCTAGCCATACTCTTCTAATGGGGTGAGATTGATTAAATAATGTTTAAAAAAATCAAACAAAAAATTGATTATATCTATTTTATTCCTTACTTTTGTAGCATCAAGATTGACCGTCTTGACCAGTTTTTTGTTGTTTTTGTATCTACACGAGCCGTCCTTCCCGATGGCTCTTTTTAATTACCGTACAGCCAACACATCTTCCAACTCCACATACACATCCTCATTCAGCTCACTGTACAGCTGTACGGTATTCCCTCTGAAAGCAGCAATGCTCAAAATGCACAGATACCCCCAATCGGTTTGTTGGACCAACTCCCAGGGGTACCCTATGTTTGCCAGTTCCAGAAAATTGTCCTGCGGGATCTCTGCCCGCACGGTGGCATCCTGATACTTCTGCTGGATGCCAGTAGTGGTACTTACCTCAATCATGGTTTTCTATAGCTTTATGAAAAAATAATAAGGTAAGATACGGGTATGTACTGAAATTTCAAATCGATATTCACATCTGAATATCGCCCTTCAAGCGGTTCAGAGCAAGCTGTTTTAATTCCATGCAATTGCATGGAATTAAAATTGGAATTGTGTAAGCTCTCCTGGAGTTAATCACCATTTTTATCCCTGCAAATTCGTAGGGATTAAAACCCAAGTGCTACAGCCAACCCACGGATTTATCCATGGGAGGCCACCCTAGTGCCTTAACCCATGACTTTAGTCGTGGGAGGAGCGTGCCGTGGGAGGAGCGTGTCCTAGGGGCCCCCCCTACTCCAACTCCCCATCCAACTTCATCCCTGCTTTCAACTCCTTAACCGCTGGTAACCCCAGCAACACATTCATCTGATCAATCGCCGTTTTATTCAAAATCTCCAAGCGTTGCTCCTGGTCACAATCCCATTCCAGCAATTTGGCGTTCAGGGATTCCAGATTAGCCAGAATAATCAATTGTTCTGTCGAAGCATGATCCCGCATATTGCCCTTGGCTTCTGGATTTTGCATTTTCCATTCCCTGGCCGTCATCCCGAAAACGGCCACATTCAGCAGATCTGCTTCCGAAGCAAATACAATCCCTTCTTTTTTGGTATTTACCAACTGAGGGGGCATCAAGTACTCCCGTACTGCTTCAGCATGAACCCGGTAATTGACCTTTGCCAGTGTTCGTTTCAAGTTCCAATCCAGTGCCTCCTTACTTTCTTTGGCTTCTTCTTTTTTAAGGCGCTGGAATTCTTTGGCAATGTACAACTGGAAGGTGGGCGACAACCACAAACAAAAATGGAACGCTATATCCAGATGTGCATAGGTTCCGCCATAACGCCCGGCACTACTTCTTAATCCAATCGCACTCGTCAACTCCACCCATTTTTTTACAGAAAGTAAAAATCGATTGAGTCCTATTTGTTCTTTAATTCCATGCAATTGCATGGAATTAAAATTAGGGTTGTGCAAGGTTTCCCAGGTGGTCAAATATTCAATAGTGTTTTGATTCCGAATCCAGTTTTCAATGTGTCTTCCCCCTCCTTCAAAACGTTGATCGATGTCAGTTAAAGAAATAAAATCATCTTCCCCAATGCTGAGCAGGGTGATCGCTGTTCCTTCTACGTTGATTGTCTTTTTTGCCATTTGCTTGATAATTACTATTGAGCCAAACTAGACATGTTGTAACTTGTTGATTAACAACGATGTGTAAATTTGCATATCGGAAAATGTTTTAATGCGCTACCCCGCTCGAAGATACGGAAACGCCTTAAGATTATTCCCGTTATGGGAATTCCCATAACGCTTAATCCCTTAAATTCAAGGACTTACCCGCACCGATATTCCATTTGGAATATCGGAAAATCGTCAATGCGTATTCATTCCTGCCAACTCAACGCCCGTCCCCTCTTTCTCCCACCACGCACTCAAATCCTTATACCCCCGATACCGCCGGTGTTGCGGCGCTACCCGTTCCTCCCCCAGCCGGTAAATCAACTCCAGCGTAGCTACCCCACCCGCTTCATCGTTGTCCAGGTAACTGTGCACCCGGCCATAATTCCGCGACTCCAGCAGACTGAACCCTTGTTCCTGAAAACTCAGCGAGTTCAACACCAATACATCCTGCGGCAACTCTCCACTGATTTGCTCCAAACACAGCCAGGCCAGAAAGTCAAAGAAGCCCTCAAAGATACAACACTGGCTCTTGTCTTTTCCACCCAAAAAACTGATGCCCTTGGCGCCCAGCGAGGTTTTGAAGTAGGGATTCCGCAACTCGTAGCCGCCACAGCCGTTGGCGAAGGCCAGACCAAAATATTGTTTCTTGGTGTCCCAGTGGTGGTAATAAGCCTCTTGGATCCAGTGGCCGGCTATACCTGGCTCAATGCCGCGCGATTGCAAGTACTGCTTCAAGGCCTGGTTCTGAAGAGGCTGTACCTTGTCCAACTGAAACTTGTCCCCTGGGGAAGCGGCTACGATCCCACTGTCAGGCAGGTTCCAGAGACTCGGCCCTGCTGCTCCTCCCCTTCCGTACAGCTTTTCCAAAAAGGCCATCGCCCGGGCAAAGGAACAGTTTTGATGCCGCATCACAAAGTCAATCAGGTTGCCCCCAGTGCTGTCGCCATCGCCAAAGTCGTACCAAACGTTGCGCTCCTGGTGGATGTGGAAGCTGGGAGTCTTCTCTGCCCGAAACGGTGACAGGTACCATACGTCGTTGCCGCCTTGCCGCGCTTCGGCTGGCTGATGCCCCAATCGGGCCAACAGGTCGGCTAAAGGAATGTTTTTGGCTTCTGGTACGGTCATCTGTCTCGATGTTTTACACAAAGATAATTGCTTTAATCTTTTTATTATCAATTACTTATCCACGTGTACTTTGGTAGGGAAATGTACGTGAAGTTTGGTAGGTGTGCACACTAAGCACGTGTACTTTGGTAGAAATCGACGTGTAGTTTGGTAGAATGCACGTGCATTTTGGTAGCTCCCGCGTGTACTTTGGTAGGCTCGCCCCCTAAATCTTCGTTTTGACGTGTACTTTGGTAGGGTTTTGGGCTTAACAATATTCTTCCGAAAGTTATCCACATGTACTTTGGTAGCTTTAGGCAGCTTATCCACATGTACTTTGGTATAAATCCACGTGAAGTTTGGTTGACAAACCTATATACTCCTATATTTTTTAAATACCTATACTCAGTCGCGCTCTTCTGTGAATTTCGAAAACCTTAAATTTTCCCTCCGACAAAACTAATCAAAATTTTTTCTTGTGAAAAGAAAATAAATAACAAAACGTTGACTACTCTTCCTGATAGCTTCTTGCGGGCACGTGAAGTTTGGTAGGGTCAAGCCTCGCAGTTTGGCCTCAAACCCATCTGCCTACCAAACTTCACGTGCCCCTTCTTTTGCCTTTGATTAGCCCAGACTTAGATCATTGAAATTGTCCCCCGAAACCTACCAAACTTCACGTGCTCCCTTAATACCTAAATCCACGTGAACTTTGGTAGGGGTAACGCTTGCCGTTATCTCTATCCCCACACCTACCAAACTTCACGTTGCTATTTTTTAATACTGATTATCAACAGTTTAAACCACCAAAACCACCCCAAAACCTACCAAAGTACACGTGCTCCCTCACAACTCAATTTCACGTGAAGTTTGGTAGCTTTTCACCCCCTCACCTCCAAAACCTCCCTCCCTCCAGTGCGCGCAACCCTCCCTTAGATGGCCCTTAGATGCCTTAGATGGTTCAAAAAAAAAGGCAGCGAAGCTGCCCATCTAACTTTGTGCCCTTTGTGTCCTCTTATTTTTTCTTTGTGCTAATAATATGCCGCTTTCGCCCTCAAGTGCCCTTTAGTCCCTTCAGTTTCTTAGGTGGTTCAAAAAAAACAGCAGCGAAGCTGCTCCCCTACCTTCCACGTGAACTTTGGTAGCCTCCCCTCCCCAACTCCCTCACCCGAGCCAGTTTAGCCATTATCTACCAAACTTCACGTTATGAAATAATTTAATATGTTTTCAACCCTACCAAACTTCACGTTACTCCAACCGCTTCTGCGTCACCCCATCAATCACACTGAACACCTTCGTCGGAATCGGCGGCGGCGAATGAAACAACTTGAACCCCTTATTCGCCTCCTCTTCAATCCTCGCCCCTGGATACTGCATCAGCACATCCTTTAAGGTCTTGCGAAACACCTGCTTAAACTTCGAGATCTCGCCATAAGCATGCCCAAACTGATCCCGCAGATTGGCCCAGGCAATGAACTGGGGCCGCTCGTAACTGATCCGGTGCAGCCGTTGCGCCAACCACGCGTAGATGTCCAACCCCAGCGCACTGTGCGACAAGGCGGCCAGCGCCCGCTCATCCAGTGGAATGGCGTGCTCGCGCAAACTGTTGAAATAATCGTCAGTCAGCAAAATGGTCGAATCCCACATCACCCGCTGGTTCTGATCCTTCGGAAACCACAGGTCGAAGGACTTCACGATTTTTAAGTCGGCCTGGGTACTGCCTTCGTCCGACAAAAAACCGATCGAAAAAGTAGCCACCGAAATGCGCCGCAGTTGTTCTTTCACCACCTTGATGGTCCGGCCATCGGTGTTCAATCCCATTTTGCGGATAAACGCGGTCATACTTTCTTCTACATGGATTTCGGCTCGTTGGCTTTTGATGGCCTCGGTATTGATGTGCGCCAGGATCAAACGGGCCTTTGGCCCATAGGGCAAACCGATTTGGGTGAATTCCTGCTTGTTGGGATCAAAGGAGTTGCCGGCTTGTACGGCCAGCGTCGCAGCGCCTTGCTTTTGTTGCCACAGGTTGATGTTGTTACCGGGATCCCGGTACGGCAAAAAGGTCTGACACAACACGCTGTGCTGAAACATCGCGTCGTTTTTGTCGGCCTCCGTGGTTTTGAGCAACACATGGGTGCCCAAACTCCTTTTTTGGACCTTGCTGAGCGTCGTGATGCTCTTGGCTTTGTTGTCTTCTTCCATGCTGGATGGATTTTGTGGAAAAACTCCCGTTTAGTTTTGTTATTCCTTGTCCTTCTGTTCGTTCAGCGCAGCCTCAATGATCGTGATCACGTATTCTCGCATGGAGAGCCTGAGTGTGGCCGCTCTCATCTTGAGGGCCACGTGCAGATTGGTAGGCAGGTCAACCGTAAACCGCTTTACATCCTCGGCACCTGCTGCTTCAGGCTTGATGCCAGGCACGGTAGGAATACTTGTTTCTTGGTTCATAAGCCAATATATTTAATTTTGAGTACAAGGGCGATAAAAAAATGAGCACTTATTCTTGCCCAGCGGCTAAGTTAGGTTGAAAAAACTTAAAAGCGTAAAAACTTATTTAAGTTTTTACAGAAATCTTTATTTAAGTGCTGATTGAATTTTGGATCAAGGGTGAAAACGGAGCCTCTTTCGCATAAATGAGTAAGCAACAACTTTCAAAAAAGTTAAGACCAGCCTCTCCCTCCTCCCAACGAATAATTGCCAAATGCCTACGAATAATCGAAAAGTGCCTACGAATAATTGCTCGCCCACTCATTTTACGCACCAGACTCGCATCTTTGAACCGTTCACAAAAAATACCACTATGAAAAATATTAAGCCTTTCATTGCTGCCGACATCTTGATCCTATTTGCTTTTGTGCTTGGAATGAATGGAGGGCTACTGGCTAATTACAATCCAATTTCCCCTACCCCCCAAAAAGATCGCCAGGCACTAATTGCTACATTTAAACCCTACATCGAGAGTATTGCCTGGGTAAACGAGTTCCTCACGGAAGATTCCAGCTCCACCCGGGCATTCCAACTCAAACCCGTCCTCTCCTTGAACATCAACTGGCTGGACACAGCCACCTATGCTGAAACGGTTCCTGCTGAATGGCAACTCTATTGGCGCGGAGGGCTCAGTGATGGGCTCTTAGATGTGTTCAAACACAACGTTTATTACGAAGATCGCCTCTGGCGCGTTCAACAGGTGGCCTATTCTAAAAACATGCTCTTGCTAAAGTTTGGCGACATCTTAGCTACTAAAGTGGTCTTCATCAATCGTCAGCTGAGTGATGGCGTGGAGATCGGAATGAGTGCGCATGAGCTTTTCCCTGAAAAATTTAAGGAACCTATTTCCTACCGTTTATCGCTGCGCAAACGGGAACAAATCAACCAGCTTCCTGAGTTTTTACACGGGAATTTTGTGAGTACAATTCACAAAAAATCGATTACCCGAGTAGGTACCGATGCCATCGAGACCCTGGGTAAACGCTGGATCATCCAAAAAAAGGGTGAGATATTTTTAGAAAACCGCAGAGCTTACCGTGCCTATGCATTGGAAGAAAAAACAGGCGTTCCTGGGTATTTTACTTTTCAGACAGTGACTGATTTTTGGGTACTCAATCTGAACCTGGAGACTCCCAATAGTACTAGTCAGAAAGCAGCATATTGGTTAGGTGAAAAAAAGGATACAGCAAAATCCTGGAAACTGGACTACCGCTGGGTCTTGCTTTTGACCTTTCTGGGACTGGGCGCTTACCTCTATTACCGCAACCGGATGAAAAAACTGGAACGGGCTCAGTTTCGCACCCACTTGGCCCTCAATGGCCTTCGCGCCCAACTCAACCCCCATTTCCTCTTCAACTCTCTGGCTTCCATCCAGGACCTGGTCAACGAGGACAACAAAGCTGGGGCCAATCGCTACTTCGACGAAATTGCCCGCCTGCTTCGCTACGTAGTGGATAGTTCCAAATATGCTTACATGCCCCTGGTTCAGGAGCTGGAGGCTTTGGAAAAATACTGCTCGCTCGAATCCCTGCGCACTCCCTTTCAGTACGCCTTCGATATTTCAAAGGACATCGACCAAAACAACACCGAAATCCCCACGATGCTGCTCCAACCCTTTGTGGAAAATGCCATCCTGCACGGCCTGCGCCCTGGCACTGATCCCAAGGAGCTCAAGATTAGCCTTTGGCCCGAGAGCGGCAACCGCATCGGAGTAATGGTCGAAGACAATGGCATCGGCATCGAGGAGGGGCAGCGTCGGGGCCAAAAACTCCAGGATACCCGCGAGCACCAGGGCCTGGCCACTACCCAACAACGCATCGACCTGCTCAATGAGGGCAAAAAAGAAAAAATCACCCTGCAAATAACGGATCGTAGCCACCTCAAACCCGGCCAAACGGGGACTGTGGTACAGCTGTCGATCCCCATTTAAACTTCCTGTTCTTTTTCCATTTTTCTTGAATTTTTATGCTTGACCGGGGAGAATCATTCTCCTTAAACACCTTACATCGATGACCTCTTTTCAAAAGCAATTTCCTTTTGGTTTACTGGTATTGTTGGTGTGTTGTACAACGCTCTCCCACAATGCCACCGCAAAAACCAACCTCGATTCGCTTCGCAAGGCTTCAATCCATTCTATCCTGCCTTACCTGGAGCAAATCGCACCTTTACGCGAAGCGGTTCGCAACGACAGCATGACTTTCATCGGCATGCGGTTTATGTTGCGAATGGACAACAACTGGCTGCAAAATGCCCGGTTCGCTACCTCGGTTACGCCAGAATGGCGCGGCTTCCGCAAAAATGCTGCGCAAAAGGATCCCTTGGATCTCTTTGCGGATTATGCTCAATTTCGGGGCAAACTGGGCAAAGTGACTTCCTTTTTTCACCAAGGTGATGTTGCCGTTGTGGTGCTGGATATCCCGGGCAGTTACACCGTGATCATCCTCAATCGTGAGCCTCAACAGCTGAATCCAGGTGGAGCCAGCATCAACATGTCAATGTTTGTTTTGCGGGAAGATCGCCCCATTGAGATGAAAAAACCGGAGTCTTTCTACCAGCCTACGCAACAAAAAATGCCCAAAGAGGCTCATGGTGAATACATCCCTGCTGAATACAATTCGCTTAAGGAAATCCTGCGCAATCCTCCTACACTCATCGTAAAAGACAGTACCATCAATGCTCTGGGCCGCAAATGGAAAGTCCACACTGCCGGAATCATTGATGCTCCGAATGGCGGCAACAAAAAGGTTTACCGCGCCATGGCCTTCGACCAGTCTGGCAAGGCTGGGTATTTTACCATCGAACTGGGTTCTCTGGTGCAGATCAATCTGTTATTGGAGGAAAGTGACAAACTTGGGCGTGATGCTTACCAGTTCAAGGTCAAACTCAAATCCAAGATGTTGAACCGCGAATACTTGTTCCTGCTCTTCAAAGGCCTTTTTGTGGTGCTGCTCGGTTTTAGTGGTTTTTCTTTTTTCCAAAACCGCAAACTCAGTTTCCAGCGCGACCGCGCGAGCCTGGCCCTGACTGGTTTGCGCTCCCGGCTTAACCCTCATTTTTTGTTCAACACCCTGGGCTCTATCCAGGACCTGATCCACGAAAAGAAGTTTGATGCGGTCAACCGCTATTTCACCGAAATGGCGCAACTCATGCGTTATGTGGTGGACAGTGCCGCCCATGAGTTTGTGTTGCTCAAAGACGAACTTGAGGCCCTGCGCAAGTATTGCTGCCTGGAGGCTCTGCGTACCCCTTTTGATTTTTCCATTCAGGTTGATCCTCTGGTGGATCAGGAAAACGTCGAAATCCCCACCATGCTCTTGCAGCCTTTTGTGGAAAATGCGATCTTACACGGCCTTCGCCCCAGCAATGGTCCCAAAAACTTGTCCATAAAGGTGGAACAGCCTTCGCCTCAATTGCTCAACATTGCCATCGAAGACTCAGGCATCGGC
This sequence comes from Haliscomenobacter sp., assembly GCF_033763495.1. Classification (GTDB taxonomy): domain Bacteria; phylum Bacteroidota; class Bacteroidia; order Chitinophagales; family Saprospiraceae; genus Haliscomenobacter. The sequence goes on from NZ_JANRKL010000227.1 coordinate 63,307, forward strand.
ATTGAGGAGGCTCAACGCCGCCAACAAAGCCGTGACTCCAATCGCGGCCACCAGGGCATGGCCATGACCAATCAGCGCATCGATTGGCTGAATGTGGGCAAATCGGAGAAAATTGCACTCCTCATCCAGGATCGCAATCAGATTTCTCCCACCCATACCGGCACCCTGGTCCAGTTTTCGATCCCCCTGTAGCGGCAACCCTATGTGGTCGCCCTCCCGCCAACCCACGGA
>NZ_JANRKL010000228.1:0-96387 GCF_033763495.1 Haliscomenobacter sp.
CAATGTCTGAGCAATCTTGCACATACTCGTCTTTTTTCAGACCGTAACCTATGAAGCCGTCGGCGCGGTTGACATAAAGTTTGGCGTTGTTAGCCACCACTGCCGATGCCTGAATAGTGTCGAACTGGGCGATTTCGGTGCGGCGCTCGCGGCCTTTGCCGTGTTTTGCCAATAGGTTTTCAAAATAAGCAATCGCGTACTCCGTGAGGTGTTCGAGGTGGTGTTTCGTCTGTTCGAGTTCCTCGTTCAGTTTAGCGATTTCCTCGTCGGCCTTGAAGGAATTGAATTTGGAAATACGTTTGATGCGGATTTCGGTCAGCTTGACGATGTCGTCTTCCGTGATGTCGCGCATCAAACGCATGCGCTGATCATTGGGGCCCGGGTTGTCAACTGGCGTCGCCACGTATCTGCGCAATTCGCGGTCGATGGTCGTCAGAACTTCCTCCCAACTCTCACATTCTTCAATCTGGTGGTAAATCCGGTTTTCGATAAAGATTTTTTCCAAACTGGCCATGTGCCATTTTTCCAGCAACTCACCCAGTTTGATTTCCAATTCCGTTCTTAACAAATCACGGGTACGGAAGGTATTGTGCTCCAGAATCTCCTCAACGGTCATAAAGCGTGGCTTATCCTCGTGGATCACGCAGGCGTTGGGAGAAATAGACACTTCACAATCGGTAAAAGCATAAAGGGCGTCGATGGTGACATCCGGGGAAGTGCCCGGGATCAATTCCACCTGAACCTCCACGTTTTTACTGGTCAGGTCGACTACTTTTTTGATTTTGATCTTCCCTTTGTCATTGGCCTTGATGATGCTTTCGATCAGGGATTCAGTCGTCACACCGTAAGGCAGTTCCTTGATGGCCAACAGGTCCTTATCGAGTTTTTCGATGAGTGCGCGGATCTTGATTTTCCCACCTCGTTTGCCGCCATTGTAATCGCTTACGTCGATCATGGCCCCGGTTTGAAAATCGGGGAAGATCTGAACCTTTTTGCCCTTGAGGATATCGATGGAAGCCTTGATCAGTTCAATGAAGTTGTGGGGCATAATTTTGGTGGACAAACCCACCGCAATGCCATCTGTACCGGAGGCCAACAACAAGGGAAACTTGGCTGGTAAGGTCACGGGTTCCCTTTTCCGCCCGTCGTAAGACATTTGCCACTCAGTCGTCTGGGGGTTAAACATCACCTCCAGTGCAAACTTGGTCAAACGCCCTTCGATGTAACGGGGAGCCGCCGCACCAGCTCCGGTAGCCACATCACCCCAGTTTCCCTGAGTATCTATGGTGAGCTCTTTTTGCCCCATATTCACGAGCGCATCGCCAATGGCAGCGTCACCGTGGGGGTGGTATTGCATGGTCAAACCAATGACATTGGCAACTTTGTTGTAACGCCCATCGTCGGTTTCTTTCATGGCATGTAGGATGCGCCGCTGTACTGGTTTCAGTCCGTCGTCGATATGGGGTACAGCGCGTTCCAGAATAACGTAAGAGGCATAGTCCAGAAAATAGTCCTGGTACATGCCTTGCAAATTGATTAGCTGGCCGTTGCCGTTGGCGGTTTTGTTCGATTGATCCATGCTCAAAAAACAAATAGAAGTTGAGTTGAAGAGTTAAGCAGTTGAGGAGTTGAGATCTGCGCTTCGACTCCGCTCAGCGACCGATCTCAACTCCTCAACTGCTCAACTCCTCCCCTAATTCAGCAAAAGTACACAAAATAATTTTAAACACAAATTGTTTTTGATTAAAAAAAGCCAACAAATCTATTCAAAAAGCGCCAAAGTAGTGGGGCAAAAATAAATGTTCATTTTTCTTGAGCCATAGAATTAGATAAGACACTTAAATTGAACCGTTTACTTATCTAATCCTATGGCAAAATGAACATCTATTTTTTTATCGCCCTAAAGCTGCGATATTGAGGCAAAATTATCCGTCATGCAGCCTTTAGCTCAGGTGCCTAGCGCCACCGATATCCAGCAATCTCATGCTTTGATTCAGCCCTACATCCACCGCACGCCCGTATTGACCTGTCAAAGCATCAATACAATCAGTGGTGCACAACTTTTTTTTAAGTGTGAAAACTTTCAAAAAATCGGTGCCTTCAAAATGCGTGGTGCCAGCAATGCCGCTCTGCGCCTTGATGAGGCAGCGCGGGAAAAGGGTCTTGCCACTCATTCTTCCGGCAATCATGCCCAGGCGGTGGCCAAAATTGCCCAGGCGCTGGGAGTCCCCGCCCACATCGTTATGCCTGAAAATGCACCCAGCGTAAAACGGGAGGCCACCGCTGGGTATGGGGCCAACATTGTGTTTTGTGAAGCCACTCAGGCTGCCCGCGAAAGTACGCTGGCCCAGGTACTGGCCGAAACAGGCGCTACCTTTATCCACCCCTACGACGATTACAACGTGATCGCCGGGCAGGCTACTGCTGCACTAGAATTGATTCAGGACCTGCCCGATCTGGATGCAATCATCTCGCCGATTGGTGGCGGAGGTTTGATGAGTGGTACGGCTTTGAGTACCCACTATTTTGCCCCCAATACTAAAATTTATGGCGCTGAACCAGAGCAGGTAAATGACGCCTGGTTGTCATTCAAAAGTGGTGTGCGAACGCCGCACCAAGGTTTGCCTTCCATTGCCGATGGTTTGTTGACCAACTTGTCGGAAAAAACCTTCGACATCATTAAGGCTCATCTCAGTGATGTTTTTACCGTCACGGAGGCGGAGATTGTAGCGGCCATGCAGTTGGTGTATGAGCGAATGAAAATTGTAGTAGAGCCTTCTTGTGTGGTGCCCTTGGCAGCAGTGCTGAAACACAGGGAAGTTTTTGCCGGAAAAAAAGTGGGCATAATTTTGACGGGAGGGAATGTGGATGTGCGGAAGTTGCCGTTTTGAAATAGGAATAAAAAAAACTATTGCGTTAACCCCCACCATTAAACCTACCCCCTTCAATTCAGTCAAAGCACCATCGCAAAAATCACCCCTTAGTTCTAAAGCAGGGAGCCGATTCTCTTGCAAATTTGTGGTATTGACAACTGTTAACTTTCAAAATCCTACAACAATGAAAAAAATACTCGTTCTATTCGCCTGCTTGTTCGCATTGACTTTTGCTACCCAGGCACAAAATGTACTGGACAAAGCTGAGAACAAAATTGACCGCGCCGAAAACCGTGCTGACCGCGCTGAAAACAAACGTGACCGTGCTGAAAACCGCAGAGACCGCGCTGAAGATGTACGCGATGCCCAGCACAATGGTGGCATCAAAGACAAAATGGAAGATGTAAGAGATCGGAGAGAAGATGTTCGTGACCGTGCCGAAAACCGCCGCGACCGTGCCGAAAACAAGCGGGATCGCGCCGAAAACCGCCGGGATCGCAGACACTAATACTGGTTAAAAATAGATTCTGGGGCAAAAAATGTTCATTTTGCCCCATCCCAAATGCGCTGCACTTTGCCCTCCGGTTGGGGCAAAGTGCAGCGCATTTGTGGGCTAACCTATGCTGTTTGAGCCTGGCAGAAGAATCATCTAAACGCAGGCTATTTTACCGACCCGTGTCGCATGCCGGCCACCTTCAAATTCTGAACGTAAGAAAGCATTCACAATGGCTTCAGCCTGATTAGGTGTGGTAAAGCGCACTGGAAGGCATACTATGTTCGCATCGTTGTGCTGGCGCGCCAGAGCCGCAATTTCTTCCATCCAGCACAGGGCGGCCCGAACTCCCTGGTGTTTGTTCGCAGTGATGGCCACCCCATTGCCGCTGCCGCACAGCAAGACGCCCATATCGGCTGTGCCATTTTCCACATCGTTGGCTACAGGGTGTACAAAATCCGGATAATCAACCGAATCCAGCGAATTGGTGCCATGATCGATGACTTTAATGTCTTTGGCAATCAATAGCTTTTTGATCAGGTCTTTAAAAGGGAAGCCGGCGTGATCACAGCCAATGGCAATGGTCTTTGTGTTCATATTGCGTTGTCTTTGTGTGCAAAGGTAAGCCGAAAGCCATTTTTTCAACTATCTTCGCCGCCAAATTTGTCAACATGTCGGCTATCAAAATCAAGGCGGGATCGATCACCAACCTCACTGATGCTCGCTATTTTTCAGCCTGGGAAGTGGAATGGTTGGGCTTTAACCTGAGTCAGGGTGAAGAAAATGCCATTAGTCCCTTACAGGTAGCAGCCATGCGGGAATGGGTGGAAGGGCCAAAAATTGTGGGGGAATTCAGCCTGAGCAGCAAGGAGGATATTTTGCACCAGGTGGCAGAGTTGCAACTGGACGCAGTGCAGGTAGGCATGTTTACCGATCTGACCACCGTGATGGATTTGTCCAATGAACTGCCGGTGATTAAAGAAATCGTGATCGAAAAATCGAGCAGTGCCGGAGACATCGAGTTCATGTTGAGCCATTTTTCGCCGCATGCCAGCTATTTTTTGCTCAATTTTGACAAAGGTGGTTTTACTTGGGCTGAGGTGAAAAAAGGGGGAATTTTGAGTCCGGAAATCTTGCGCGATTTTTGCCAGCGTTACCCCATTTTACTAGGCATTGGCGTTCAGGCCAGCGAAGTCAAAGATATGTTGGCCTACTTGCAACCCGCCGGACTTAACCTCCTGGGCGGAGAAGAAGAAAAAACTGGGATAAAGTCTTATGATGATGTAGATGATATTTTTGAACAACTGTCTCTGGGATCATAAAAGATCAATAGTTGTAGTCGATTGTCCCTACTGGGTTAATTGAGTGATCGATTACCATGTCCATGACCTCATCTTCACTATAACCAGAGTTACCAACTTCCGGACTGAAATTTGCAGGAGCTGCATCCGCTGCACCTGCATTTTCAGCAATGGCGGCCAAAATCAACAACAATAAGGCTGCGGCCTGCTCATCAGTGATTTCCCCCAATTCCTGTTTTTCAGCCAGTTTTTGCTTGATGGCCGCCACTTGAGCATCTTCAGTACTGAGCTCGGTGCTGTTTTCCTTGTTGTTGGCATAAGTGCCAGACAAATCACAGCTGTTGAAAAAACAAAGAGCGAAGAAGGCGGCGAAGATGATCAGGTTTTTCATGGCTTTGGATTTTTAAGTAATCAATTCGGAGTGTTTGATGATACAAAGTAAGGCCATCCTGAACTGCCAAAAACCATCCCTTCGAGGGGTTTGTGAAATATCCTCATTTATGGGGAGAAGAATACTGAGTGTTCAACTTTTCTACAGCTATGAGGGTTTTATTAGATCATCTTCCTGATTTTTTAGAACACAACCATCATGAAATACAAACTACTAGGTCGTAGCGGCCTGCGCGTTTCCGACCTCTGTCTGGGCACTATGGGCTTTGGCCAGGAGTGGAAATGGGGTGCTGATTACGATACCTCCAAACAAATTTTTGACACCTATGCCAACGCAGGTGGCAATTTTGTGGATACCGCCAACCGATACACCGAAGGCACCTCCGAAAAATGGCTGGGTGAATTCATCGCCGACAACCGCGACCACTTTGTGGTGGCTACCAAATACTCTTTGCGCGACGGCACCGGCGATCCCAACTTCGCAGGCAACTCCCGCAAGAACATGATGCGCTCTGTAGAAGGGAGCCTCAAACGTTTGAATACGGAGTTCATCGACTTGCTTTGGGTACACGCCTGGGACGGACTAACCCCGGTGGAAGAAGTTATGCGTGGCCTGGATGACCTGGTTGCCCAGGGAAAGGTCAACTACATCGGCATTTCTGATACCCCGGCCTGGATCGTATCCCAGGCAAATACACTGGCCGAATGGCGGGGCTGGTCGAAGTTTGTAGCCTTACAGGTGGAGTACAGTCTGCTGCAACGAACACCCGAGCGCGACTTACTGCCCATGGCCAATGCTTTTGGAATGGCGGTCACCCCCTGGGCGCCCTTGGCAGGTGGGGCATTGACTGGAAAATACCTACGTGGCGAACAAGGTCGCCTACCCGAAGCCAGCGCACGCCGGGCTGATTATGCCAACCGGATCGCCCAGGAAGTAGTAGATGCTGCGGAAACACTAGGCGCATCGCCAGCTCAAGTGGCCATTCGCTGGACCATGGAGCAGGGAAAAACAGTGATTCCTATTGTAGGTGCAACCAAACCCGCCCAACTGGAAGATTGCCTCGGTGCCGCAAACCTCGAATTGACTGATGAGATCATGGCTCATTTGAATGAATTGAGCCGGATTGAGTTGGGCTTCCCCCATGATTTTTTGCGGCAACCTGGAGTGATTGATGTCTTGTATGGTGGCGCAGAAACGTACGAAAAAATACAACCATAATCTGTACGGGCGACCCTATGTGGTCGCCCCTATTGGCAGCCACACAGGGTTGTCCCTACTGGTTTTTACCAAACCATTTCCGGTCCTTCATCCGCTTCTTCAAATCCTGCGCAAACTGATGCTCATCCAACACCCCGATCAGGCGATTCCAAGGGTTATAAACGGGCATTGCGCCAGCATCTGAAACTTGCAGAACGCTGAAGGCACCACGCAAGTTTTCAGCACTGATCAAGGGATAAATATCCGGCAACATGTATTTGCGCACCGGAGCCTGAAAGTCTTTCTTTTTACGGGCATCCAGTAATTTGAACTCTGGCAACACGCCCATCAGGTTTTGCCATTGATCAAAAACCAAAAAATTCCGTTCCAGGCCTAAGGCATAAACTTTCAACACTTCTTCGATGCTGTCATCGAGGTAAATTCGGGAAAAATTGCCCCGCATAAGTTCGTTTACCTTGAGTTTGCTGACCATGTCCTCCATTTTCACGGAGCGGTATTCGTTTTCGGCAGTAAACAGGATAAACAAACCAATCAGAACATACATTGGATTGACCTGCCCCGCAGCCCAGATGCCTTGAATTCCCCAGGTGATCATCCCAAGTGCCAATAATTGACCAATGCGTGCTGCAATCATAGTAGCATTCAAACGCCCCAATCCGATGGATAATAAAGCCCGCAAAATTCTTCCCCCATCCATTGGGAAGGCCGGGATAAGGTTGAAAGTGGCCAAAATGACATTCAACCAGGCCATAAAAAAGATAAAACGATCCAGGTTGGAATATGTGTCGAGAAAAAAATTGCCCTTAGCAAACACCACGCCATTCATGATTTCCCAGCGTTGATCAGGAGTAAACATGAACAGATAAAGGCTAAAAAATATAGCAAGGGCAACATTGACCAGAGGGCCGGCAATGGCTACCCAAAACTCATGTGCAGGTTTTTCGGGCAAATGGTCCAAACGTGCAACTCCACCAATGGGCAATAAAATGATGTCGCGGGTGTTGACCCCATAAAGCCGGGCAGTAAGGGCGTGCCCAAACTCGTGTAAAATCACCAGAAAAAACAACACCAGCACAAAAATCCCCGACCAAAACATGGCAGTTTTGTCCCAATCGGTATCAAATCCGGCGTAAAGAACATAGCCCAATACCAGCATAAAGAAACTCCAATGTACCCGCACCGGGATGTTGAAAACGCGGGCAACCCGAAACGCTCCAGTCATTTGTTGAGTTGAGAAGTTTAGTGGTTTAGTGGTTTAGCCGCTGGAGTCTCCACTTTCGGTTTGGTAGTTGCAGACTCTTGCTGGACAGTCCAGCCCGCGCTTTCGCCAATGAATTGGATCAAGTCAATGATTTCAAGGCCTTGCTCACGAGCCTGTTTAATCAAATCGCTTTCCCTGGCTTTTTGTTCAATCAGGTCCCGTGCTTTTTTATTGAGTTTGTTGTAGTCTTCGGGAGTGAAGGTATTAAAGGAACCCTCCGATATGTCATAATAATCGATGCTGTGATCAATGGAAATGATTTCAGGTTCTTTGGGAATATTGCGAATGGTGATGGTTTTGGTCGACGTATCGGCCTTGATGTCCAGGCCTTCCAGGTTGTAACCTACCGATACCCGTGCCTTTACGCGCAACAAGGCTTTTTTGCGAAAAATCCACCAGTCGTAGCGCCAGTAATCTTTGTGGCTGTACAATTCGGTGAAATAACCTTCTACCGTGACCAGTTTGGCCACGGTTTGCATTTTTTCCAATAGTACCGAAGCTTCCGCCTGGGTAACGACGTGTTCTTTGGGTTTAAAAATGCCCCGGGCAATCCAAAAACCAGCAGCAAAAACCACAATTAGCCCCAAAACAAGCAACAAGCGACGCAGCATAGTTATTTTTTTGATTCAAAGATAAACAAGGGGCGATAAAAATAAGCATTCATTTTGCCCATCAGGAAAGCTTACTTTTCTTCATCTTCGGGGCTGATTTCTTCACCTGCGTTTTTGTCCTTTACTTTGGAACTAACCGGATAACGAACTCCCTTGTAGCTTTTGAGGATCACCTTTACGGACCCGATTGAAATGGGCGACTCAATCATCAGGGGCAAACGGTTTTTGTCATCGGTTGCCCAGATGGTCAGATTGGAACTTTCTTTAAAAATGTACCCCTTGATCACCTCAGGGTTGATGGCCACAGTATTGAAATGCCCCAGACCCCGAATTTTTTTATTGGCAAACTTACCTTTGTAGTTCACCTTCAAAGGCCAGGTTTTTTTATCGATAAAAATTTTGATGGGAAAGTCCTGGCCTGGCCGCATTTGGTCAAAATTGAGGTTGCGGGCACAATACACCATCGACAAAATGTCGTGGATACAGGAATCGGTGTCGTACTCAGTGACCTGGGCAACATCCTTGGTTTTTCCGCGTAGGGATTTTACCTTGCCATTGTCCCGATCAAAAGTCAAACGATCGTACAAAGTGTATTTGCCCTCGTTTACTTCACGTACCGAAGTGATGGGCAGGAGGGTCTTTTTGTCTACATAGGCATCATACTTGTCGCGCACTTTAAAAAAAGCGTCATAACCTTTGTAAGTGCCACCATGCGCCGAAAAGTGGTAGCGGTCACCCAAATCTTCCACCTTAAAAGTCACCTCTCCAGCCGACATCCAGATAAAGTTCCAGTTGTAAAAAACCTTATACACCATTTCTTCCCCATGCTTGAACACTTGATTGTCCATGTCACATTGATCCCCCGGGTACCTGGGAATGTGATTGGGTACACTTTCGGACTGTGGGCTACGGAAGGCACTCAAACCCAACAAGAGGGGAACCGCAGCAATTTTCATCATCCTGGAGAGAAACATAGACATATCGTTTTGATTTCAGGAAAAAATGGAATCGGAGACTTCAAAAACTTCACCATCATTTAAACAGCAAAAAACAAATTCAAGGTTCAATTTTTCACCACTTTTTGACGATGTAAAACAAACCAAGTAACGCAGGTAGAGCCAAATTTAGTACGAACAAAGTGTAGGACGCCGCCAGAATACTCAGTGCGTTGCCCCCCCAAATACCCCAAATCATAAGGGCTATTTCACCTCTGGCCAACAAAGCCAACACCGGGGGCAATGGAATAGCCGTTTGTAGCAAATAAATGCTGCCAACTCCGGCCAGCGCCGCATCCAAAGGTAAAAGAATGCCATAAAAGCGCAAAATGGCGTAATATTGAACGCTGTACAAGCCATAGCGCAAGCAGGCGAAGCCGAAACCAGCCGCAAAAACACGCCAGCTGTAACGCTCTGTAATGTCCAGACCCTGTTGCAGTGGCATTTGTAAAAATTTGAAAAATCCCTGCCAGGTTTCACCCCTGATCCGGTCTGCATAATGATGCAACAATCGGGGGATTACCACTACGCCTAATAAAAGCAAACAGATAAAGAGCCCAATAATGAAGCTTAAAAAAAGTCCAGGCTGCGCAATGGGCCAACTTTTGGTATAATACCCCAGCCACAACAAAGATGGAAAGCCCATTCCCAACAACACCAAAAACTGGCAATAATTGCTGGCGATGGTCGCCAGCATAATTTGGGTTTTTTGGCCTTTTGGAGCCAGCAGCCAGCGCCCCAGATAATCTCCACTGCGGTTGGGTAGTAGCATGGATGCAGCTACCCCGGCTAAAACAGCATGCCAACTTTGTCTGAACGGCATCCCACTCCAGGGTTGGGTGAATGCCCGCCATTTAAAGGTTTCTATCAGCCAGTTAAAGGGCATCAAAAAACTACAAAAAAGTAAGTAGCCCAGAGCTGTTCCAGATAAATTTTGCCGAAAAAGCCCCCAAAGTTGGTCAAAATTGTTGCGGTGGAAAAGCTCGGTGTACAAACCCCAGATGATGGCTAAAGCCAGTAGGTAACGAAACAAAACCCATCCAATCGAAATCTTTTGGTTAGCCTTGAGCAAAACAAAGAGTTTTAATTAATTTGCATTAGCGTAAAAATAGTTCTACTTTGCAGCAAAATCAGCAAGGGTGGCAGATAAATTGGAAAATTACCGCATTCTAGGCGTCGATCCAGGCACAAACATCTTAGGCTACGCCATTCTGGAAGTCAAGGGAGATGTACTGCTTCCGATAGACATTGGAGTCGTTTACCTCAAGCAGTTTGAAGACCATCCCCAAAAACTCCAGCGCATTTTTGAACGAATCACCAGCATTATTTCCCAATACGGGCCCCGCTACCTGGCTATTGAAGCGCCTTTTTTTGGCAAAAACCCACAATCTATGCTCAAATTGGGCCGCGCACAAGGGGTGGCCATGGCAGCGGCCATCACCAAAGGTTTGGAAATTACGGAATACTCGCCTAAAAAAATCAAACAATCCGTTACAGGAAATGGCAACGCAGCCAAAGAACAGGTAGCTGCCATGTTGCAAAATACCCTGAAAGTAAGCCTGGATGGACAGTACCTCGATGCTACTGATGCACTGGCAGCTGCGGTTTGTCATTATTACCAGTCGCGCTCGCCGCTTGGTGGAGCAGGGAAAAAGTACAATGACTGGGGATCTTTTTTAAAAGAAAACCCAGAAAGAGGGAAAGGTAGATAAGCCCAGTCACCCAGGGAAGCGATTTCGTCCGCCCCCGCACAAGCCACTGTCCACATCCGGTCAAATTAAAACTTCTTGCACGCCTATTTACCTCACAATTAGCAGCTTGATTTTTTGGCATGTCATTTGTTCTACAAAAGTTGATATAATGACAAAATCATGCGAAGAAGCTATCTGGGAGAATTTGAAGAAATCGTTTTGCTGACCGTTGCCGTGTTGGGTGAGGGGGCCTACGGCGTATCCATCACCAATGAACTCGACGAACAATCGGGGCGCAGTGTCAGCCTGAGTGCCGTTCACGCCGCCTTGCATCGCCTGGAGGAAAAAGGGATGTTGAGCTCTTACCTCGGCGATGCAACAGCAGAAAGGGGAGGCCGGCGCAAACGCCTTTTTTCCGTCACTGCGCAAGGCAGTCAAACCCTGCACGAAATCCGTTCGGTGCGCGAGCGGCTGTGGAGTTCAATTCCTCCCAATTCCTTGCCTTCGATTGCCTTTGACCTATGAGTGCAAAACTTCCTCAACCACCACGGTGGGCCGACAGGCTATTGGAGCTTTTTTGTGCGCCCCATCTGCTTGAAGAAATCCAGGGAGACTTGTATGAGCGGTTCCAACGGCAGGTGCAGCTCTTTGGACTACGCAGTGCCCGACAACAGTACATTTGGGCTGTGCTCAGTTTCTTCAAACCCTTCGCCATCAAACGCAAACCCCAGCCTTATCCAAACACCCCCTTATTTCATCCGGCTATGTTACAAAATCAATTAAAAATCGCCTGGCGCAAACTTTGGAACCACAAAGCTACCGCCGCCATCAACCTACTTGGTCTCACCCTGGGCATTAGTGCCTGTTTGGTATTGGGGGTGATCATTCATTTTGAGCTGAGTTTTGATCGCTTCCACCCCGATCAGGAGCGTATTTATCGCGTGGTGGGGCAAGCCAAATTTGGTAAGGAGAGCACCTTTAACCCCATTGGTTTTGTGCCTCGGGCAGTGCCTGCTAGCATGCGCGAAGAAGTGAAGGATTTAGAAACCGTTGCTTCTTTTCACAACCTGGAAAGCAATGTTGTGGTGCCCCAGCGAGGGAAAGCCGATAAAGTTTTTCCGGGACGGGACATGGATAAAGACCCCGCCCAAATCATTGTTGCCGAACAAAGTTATTTCAATATCTTCAAATACCAGTGGCTGGCGGGTGATCCAGAGGGGGCTTTGAACGAGCCATATCGGGTGGTCTTGACGGAACCCAAGGCCCGGCTTTATTTTGGGGCAGGCGACCCGCAGTCTTTTATTGGCCGCGAACTCATCTACCGGGATTCCATCCGTATGACGGTGAGTGGCATCCTCGCTCCCTGGACAAAACGTACGGATTTGGGTTTTACGGACTTTCTCTCTGCGCCGACTATCCGGGCCAGTCGTTTGAAAAACGAAATCAATCTGGACGAATGGAATGACATCTGGTCGGCATCGCAGCTGTTTGTCAAACTTGCCCCTGAAACCCCTGAAGAGCAAGCAAGCACCCAACTCAAAGCTTTTGGCAAACGTCATTTTGGTCTCAAAGCAGGAACTGGCGACTTTGTCGTGGATTTGCAATTGCAGCCCTTGTCCGATCTACATTTTAATCCTGCCTTTATGGACAATTATTCCCGAAAGGCTCATTTACCTACTTTATACGGCTTAACAGGAGTAGCACTTTTTATCCTGATCATTGCCGCAATCAACTTCATCAATTTGTCTACGGCCCAAGCCAGTCAGCGCTCGCGGGAGGTAGGGATGCGCAAGGTTTTGGGCAGTAGCCGATGGAGTCTAATTGGGCAGTTCATGAGTGAGACCTTTATTTTGACCTTGATCGCTTTGGTTGTGGCCTTAATCATGGCCAACCCTATTTTGCACCTTTTCCAATCCTTCATTCCTGCGGGCATTCATTTTACCCTTTTAAACCCGACTGTCCTGTTATATTTGTTGGGCATTACCTTAGTGACCGTCTTTCTGGCAGGTTTTTATCCGGCTATCATTTTATCGGCTTATCGACCCGCTATTGCCCTTAAAGGAGCTACTGCATTTGCTGGTTCTTCACGGAGTTTTCTGCGCAGAGGCTTAATCGTTTTTCAGTTTACTGTGTCCTTGGTTTTCATCATTGGGACTTTGATGGTAGGTAGACAATTGAACTTTATGCGCAACAAAGATTTAGGCTTTTCTACCGATCAGATCATTACGCTCAACACACCGAGAGGCGAAAAAAGTTTGATATTGGCCGAAAAAGTACGCCAAATTTCCGGGGTAAAACAAGTAGCCACGCAGTGGGCCGCGCCCTTGAGTCTGAACTATGCCTTGACCAAACTTACCTATAATCATGAAGGGAAAAAAGAAATGGAAGTATCAGCCAAAATTGGAGATGCCAATTTCATTCCGATGTATCAACTCAAACTGGTGGCAGGCCGCAATTACTACCCCAGTGATACACTCCGGGAATTGGTAATCAACCAAAGCTTGGCCAAAATGATGGGCTTTAAACACGAGGTTGAAGCACTCGGTCAGTTGCTCAATCTCAATGGCCGGGATTATCCGGTGGTTGGCGTGGTGGCCGATTTTCATGAAAATACCATGCACCAGCAAATCAAACCTACTTTCATTGCTTATATCCCCAATATGTCGGGTAATTTGGGCATCAAGCTGAGTACTGCAGGGCAGAATATGGGCGACATCCAGGCTGCGCTGTCCAAAATTCAAAGCTCCTGGAACGCGGTTTTCCCGGATGACAAGAAATTTGAATACACTTTTTTAGACGATGCCATCGATCAACTCTACAGCCGTGAACAGAAACTGGCTACCCTGGTCAATACTGCTGCGGCCATTGCTGTGCTGATTTCTTGTTTGGGCCTACTGGGCCTGGCCACCTTTACTGCCGAACAACGCACCAAGGAAATTGGAGTACGCAAAGTGTTGGGAGCCAGCATCAGCAGCATTGTCTTGATGCTTTCGCGGGACTTTGTGCTTTTGGTGGGTATTGCCATCCTGATTGGCAGTCCAATTGCGTGGTGGGGTTTGCGCAAATGGTTGGACAATTTTGCCTATCGGGTCCAACTGGAATGGTGGGTATTCGCCCTAGCCGGAATCATGGCCATAGGGATCGCTCTGTTGACGGTGAGTTTTCAGAGTTTGAAAGCGGCCATCAAAAACCCAGTGGAGAGTTTGAAGGCTGAATAAAAAAACTTAAAAAGAGTAGGCAGCAAACCCGTGCTGCCTACTCTTCCCCCTCTCGCGAAGGCACATCCAAAACCAGCATCTCGATCACCGATGGGCTGTTTTGAATCATATCGATGATCCGCACCTGATAAGGATGAATGATCAATTCTTGCCCTTCTTCTGGTAATTCTTCACTGTGCTCCATGATCAAACCCGCCAGAGTGATGTAAGATTCACTTTCAGGTAGCGGAGTAGGTAGAAATGCATTGATTTCATCCAGTGGATGTTGAGCCTGAATGCGGAAAATTTTATCGGATACTTTTTCCACAATGGGCATTTCGGTATCCGTTTCATCCTGAATATCGCCCACCAGCTCTTCAATGATGTCTTCCAGCGTCACCAGCCCTACAATCCCCCCAAATTCATTGACTACGATAGCCATTTGATTTTTTTGCTCCTGAAACTGGCGGAGTACCTGGCTGATTTTTTTGCTGGACGAGATGAACAACAACTCCCGGATCATGCTGCGAAAATCGACCTGACGGTGTTGGGTACGCAGGGTGGCCAACAGATCTTTGGTCAAAATAAAGCCAATGATGTTGTCCATACTTCCTTCATACACCGGGTACCGCGAGTATCCTTCCTGGATGGCGTAATCAATCGCTTCATCGATAGGGGTTGCCACATTGATGGCCGCAATCTGGTTGCGTGGTTTGAGTACCTGACGTACTGTTCGATCGTCAAAATCAAAAACATTTTGGATCAGCTCACGTTCAGAAGCACGGATGGCACCTCCTTCAGCACTTTCGGCAATGATGAGTTTGAGCTCGTCTTCTGAGTGGATTTCAGCGTGCGGCACTGGCTGAATACCTATCATGCGCAGGATGAAATTGGCAAAACCATTCAGGATATAAATAAAGGGCCTGAACACAAAGTAAAAAGCTTTGAGTGGCACCGAGGTATACAAGGTGGTAGAGGTTGGATAACGGATGGCCAGGGACTTGGGGGCCAATTCTCCAAACACAATGTGCAATACGGTAATGACACTAAAGGCGACTGGCAGTGCAATACGGTGCGCCAATGCTTCGTCTACTTGTATCCGCAGGCCTTCCATGGCTGCTAAAATCAATTTCGTCATGACATCCTCACCAATCCAGCCCAAACCCAGACTGGCCAACGTGATCCCCAATTGAGTAGCCGCCAGATAACCATCCAGGTTGCTGACTACACTTTCGGCAATCCGCCCAGAAAAACTGTTTACTGCCTTGACTTGAATTTGTGAGATGCGGACTTTGACAATGGCAAATTCCGCCGCAACGAAGAATCCGTTTAATAAAACTAAAAAAAGTGTGAGTAATATCTCAGGCCCCATTTTGATCGTTGTAACAAGGTAAAGCAGCCTGACTCATCGGATGTTTTTAATGTGAGCCGTGCTATTGCTACTTTCCTTGAGATGATTTAACCACAAAATTAGGGATATTCTTACAACTTTGTGATATTGTTTTCATTCAATAAAAAAATTGACATATTTCCCGTTTTGTGTGCGGCGCAATATTCTCTAACTTCGGGCATTCAAAATTAATTTTCGCCATGAGCAAAGCGCCCAAAGGAAGGAAAACCACAGGAGGGAAACCCGTTCCCAATAAAACTGCCTCCGATAAACCCTCTAATCCCAGCCACATCCCTGCTTTGGAGGATTCAGGCACTCCACCCACCCGCTTGCATCTGATCATCCTGGCGGTGCTGAGCATCCTACTTTATGCCAACACCCTGGGGCACCAATTCACGCAGGATGACGCCATTGTCATCACTGAGAACATGCACGTCCAAAAGGGTTGGGCTGGGTTGTCGGATATTTTTAATAAGGATACCTTCCACGGTTTTTTCAAAACGGATAAGCAAGGCCTGGTGGAAGGTGGGCGTTATCGCCCCTTCACGCTGGCGATGTTTGCAGTAGAGTTGAGTATTTTTGGCAAAAGCCCATTTTGGGGGCATTTGTTCAATGTACTCTGGTATGGATTGACGGGTTTGGTGTTTTACCTGCTGGCGAGTGGTTTGTTTGCCTACCGTTGGAACAAAACCTTGAGTTCCTGGCTGGCATTTGCCGCTGCCGTACTTTTTGTGGCGCATCCCTTGCACACCGAGGCCGTAGCCAACATCAAAGGGCGGGACGAAATTATGGCTTTGTTGGGCAGTTTGGCAGCCTTGTATTTTTCCTTGCGCAGCTTTAAATCCGGCAACCTGGGCTGGGAAGCCCTGGCCGCAGTGTCTTTCTTGATTGGTATTTTTTCCAAAGAAAACACCATTACTTTTTTGGCAGTTGTGCCGCTTACCTATTGGTTTTTTACCAATGCCTCAATCGGCCAGATGCTGCGACAAAGTGCTCCTTTTTTTGTAGTCGCCATCCTGTTTTTGATCGTGCGCTCCAATGTATTGACCAACGCTCAGATAGGGGCCGCGTCCAATGAACTGATGAACAACCCTTATCTGAAAATAGAAGGCAACCAATACGTTCCTTTCTCCGGAGCAGAGCGTCAGGCTACAGTGTTTTACACCCTGGGGAAATACATCCAGTTGTTTTTGTTTCCTTATCCATTGACCCACGATTATTACCCCAATCACATCCCCCGGATGAACTGGGGGCAACCCGGGGCACTGCTGAGCTTTTTGTTGTATCTGGGCATGGGCATCGTAGGTGTGATGGGCTTGCGCAAAAAATCGCCAGTGGCCTATGGGTTGTTGTTTTACCTGACTACCCTTTCCATCGTCTCTAACGTTTGGCTGGTGGTGGGTACTAACATGTCGGAGCGTTTTGTTTTTATGCCTTCAGTGGGCTTATGTATAGCAGTAGTATCGGGTTTGGCTACTTTGTTTTATGGAGAAAAACTCAAACAAACTGCCCGGCCACAGGCATTGTTGTTGAGTATCGGAGCAGTGGTGGTGATTTTTGGCGCGCTGACTTTCCTGCGCAATTTTGCCTGGAAAGACAATTTGACCCTTTTTAGTACCGATGCAAAAACATCCATCAACAGTGCCAAAGTGCACAATTCCCTGGGTGGGGTACTCATGGATGAGGCCCGTAAAATTGAAAATGACTCCATTAAAAAAATGGCCCTCTTGCAGGAAGCATCCACCAATCTTTTAAAAGCAGTGGAAATTCACCCCAACTACCGGGATGCCTACACCCTTTTGGGCAATTGTTATTTTGAAATGAAAAATTATGCAGAGTCGGTAAAATACTTCAATGCAGCCTACAGCATCAATAACACCGACACACTTGTCAAAAAGAATTTAGGGGTAGCTTATCGCCTGCTCGGACAAGAGGAAGGAGAAAAACGGGGCAATCTGACACAAGCCCTGCAATACCTACAACAATCACTCGCTTTAAACCCCAATGACTATGCCACCCAGCGTTTGCTAGGGGTAGCCAATAGTTTTGGAGGAAATGACCAGGCAGCATTGCCTTATTTTGAAAAAGCCCGCGATTTGGTGCCACAAAGTGCCGATGCCTGGTTTGAGTTGCACATGGCCTATCAAAAGGTAGGCGACCTGACCAGAGCACAGCAAGCCCTGGCCCGAGCGCAACAAATTGATCCTGAGATTGCCCAGAAGTTTGCTCAAAAGGGGGCAAACCCAGCGAATAAATAGGCCAATCACTGGAAAAATTGTAAATTGGCAGAGTTTAAACAAACCTTTCCTCACTTCGGAAGGTCTTAATAGAAAATCGTTCAGAATGATGATAAAGCGCATCTGGTGGATATTGTTTTTGGTTGGCATCACCAGCCTGGGGGCTGAATTGCAGGCGCAACGGGATTCCAATTTGGTTCAGTTTTCAGGTTTGGTTCTGGACGGAAGCAATGATCAGCTCATCCCTGTCCCTTATACCAACGTATTTATCAAAGGAAAAAACCGGGGTACCTACTCCGATCTCAAAGGCTTTTTCTCCATTGTGGTGGAAAAAGGTGACGTCATTCGTTTTTCCACAGTGGGCTACGAAACTGTAGAATACAAAATCCCGAAAGATTTAAAGGATGATCGCTACTCCCTCGTGCAGCTCATGACTCAGGATGTGGTCAATTTGCCCGAAACGGTCATTTTCCCCTGGCCAAGCCGCGATCACTTCCGCCTGGAATTCCTGGCCATGGACGTCACTCCGGAACTGCAAAAACGCGCTGCTGAAAACATCGCCAAAGAATCTTTGAAAAAAGCAGAGGTAGGCACCCGCTTCGACGGCGACGAAAATGCCGACTTCTACCTGCGCCGCCAGGCCAGCAACTACTACTATTATGGGCAAGCACCCCCAATGAATATCTTCAACCCCATCGCCTGGGGCAAGTTCTTTAAGGCCTGGAAAGATGGGGACTTTAAGAAGAAAGAGTAAATCGTAAAGAGGAGAGATAAGAGATGAAAGATAAGAGATGAAAGATGCTACCGCAGAGACTTAGACAGCGGCCATCGTCAAAAACGTTGAGGAAGCATCTTTCATCTCTTATCTCTCATCTTTTCAAACGATTTCCATCAGCGTTCGAAACGCCACATACCGATCCCGGTACCGTTCCATGTGTTTGCGCTGAAATAGTGCAGCGTCTTCCTTTTGATAGCGCTGAAAAGTTTCCATATCGGGGCTGTAGTATTGAATGGCATAGGTAACACCGCCATCTTCATCGTCGTGCAAAAGCCGACAAATGCGGTGCTCACTGAATTTACCTGTAGCCATAATTTCTGGCACTTGTACGGTTTTCATCCAGTTCAACCACTCCTTGTGGATGCTGCCTTCAATTTTTATGGTTTCGTTGTACAAAATCATGGTACTTCCTTCTATTGACTACTTTTCAGAAAAAAGAAAAGCTCGTAAATTGGCCTAACCTATCTTTTCTCAAAACCTGAAATTAAGTAGTCTATTATGAAAAAACTGATTTTACTCCTATTTGCTGGCCTGCACTTGGTCCAACTTCCAGCCCAAAGTGCCTATTACACCAATTTACAATCCCAACTGAGCAGCAAATATAACCTTTCAGGAGGGCTTTGGTTGCTACCTGCAGATGAAAATCAAGCCCTCAGTACGCTCGGTGGATACGGCGGCACCTTAAGCAACAGCATCAACACTACAGGGCAAAGCTTCACCCGCCTGCGGCAAATGACCATCAGCTCCCCGGGAACCGAGCCCTGGAGTAGTGGTGTCAGTTGTAGCAATACTCAAGCCATCACCAAAGGTTCAATTTGTCTCATGGTGGTATGGGTCCGTTCGGCAGGTGCCGAAAAAGCCAAAGTCAATTTGTTTCTGGAACGCGCCAGCACCTTTGAAAAGGAAATTTTCCTGACCACCGAGGTCAGCACCCAATGGCAGCAATTCATCGCTCCCTTTAATGCTGATTTTGATTACGCAGCGAAGCAACTCAATTTTGGTTTTCACACTGGCTACAAAGCCCAAAGCATTCAGATTGCCGGAATCGCCTTGATCGATTTTAAAAACAAATACACCCTTGATCGTTTTCCGCTGGAACTACACCAAAACTATGCCGGTTCTGAAGCCAGTGCTGCCTGGCGTAGTGAAGCGGATCAGCGGATTGAACAAATTCGCAAGGCCAATTTTACCTTAAACGTAAAGAAGACCAACGGCGATCCAGTAACAGGTGCTACGGTAAAAATGGAAATGCTGGAGCACGAATTCAAATTTGGCTCAGCGATTACCGCCAACCGCATTGCCGGAAACAAACAACAGGACAATACCTACCAGCAAAAAATCTTCGATTTTGATGGCAAAGGCCATGGATTCAACGAGGTGGTTTTTGAAAACGACATGAAATGGGATGCCTGGGAAGAAAAATGGTTTGCCAGCAATGCCGATGTGGCCAAAGCTACCTCCTGGCTGAACGACCGCGGGGTGGTGGTGCGGGGACATAACCTGGTTTGGCCGGCCTGGCAATACCTGCCCGATGACATGGAAAAGAACAAAACCAATCCAGCCTACCTGAAACAACGCATCAACAGCCACCTTGCGGAAATCCTGAATTACCCGGGCATCAAAGGCGTAATCAAGGAGTGGGATGTACTCAATGAAATTACCCTTAACGAAGAACTAGCCAAAGCCTTTGCAGGCAGCCCGGGTTATGTGACTGGTCGGGAAATTTATGTGGATATCCTGAAAAAAGTAAAAGAAATAGACCCTTCCATCAAAATGTACCTCAACGATTACACCACCATTGACCAGGGGAACTTACCAGGTAATGTAACCTACGAACGCACCAAACAGTACCTCAAGGAAATACAAAATGCAGGCATCAAAATTGACGGCATTGGCTTTCAGGGGCACATCAGTTCGGGTTTGGTTTCGATGTATGATGTAAAAACAACCTTGGACGATTTTTACAATACCTTTGGTGCCCGTGCCAAAATTACGGAGTACGACTATGGAAGCCTGGTCGGGGATAGCCTTGCTGCACGCTTCACCGCCGATTTTCTGACCATGTGCTTTAGCCATCCCTCGGTAGATGGTTTTTTGAGCTGGGGCTTTTGGCAAGGTGCACATTGGCTGAACAACGGACCCTATTTCCGCCAGGATTGGTCGATGCGCCCCGCAGGCAAGGCGGTTTCCGATTTGATGTTCAACAAGTGGTGGACCAATACCAGCACCAGTACCAATGCCAGTGGCGTTGCACAAGTGCGTGGTTTTAAGGGCAAATACCGGATTACGGTGAGCCTGAACGGAAAAGTTGGGTATGTGGACACCTTGAATTTGACGGAAAACACCAATCTTGCCGTCAGCCTGCCAACCTCGGTTGGAGTAAATGATTTGAGCAAAGACAAATTCAAGTTGCAGTTTAAAAACCCTGTGGCACAAGGTGAAGCCGTAGCGATTAGTTGTTCTGAAGCGCCTCTTCAGATTCAGCTCATTGGAATGGATGGACGCGTTTTGCGACAAATGAATAAAACTGGAGCGAAATTCAACCTAACTATACCAAATCCCCCCGGGCTTTATTTATTGAGGGTGAAACTAAGCAATGGCGAGCTTTGGTCTGAAAAATTATTGGTCCAATAGTTTTAAGTGCCCGATCATAAAGTGCCAATAATTATGATCGGGCATTTACCCTTATTGATGTTTATAAAATATTGTCAAACTCATCATGATCCATCCCCCCCTCCAATTTATTGATGGTGGGTTGTAAAATCCAGACCCCAATGGGGAAAAACCAGACCAGGAAAAACTCACCTACGAAGTCACTGAATTTAACCTTTCTTTGCAATTCAGCGGTTTTGATGGATTTGGCTACAAAATAAATGCAGTAGAATATGCAAAAAATGGAAAAGAAATGGATAGGTAGAATAACAGCAATGATTATCGGATTGATATGAGGTTCCTGTTCTGGAACAAGCAAGGAAAGTTGACTGACCATACTCAGTACAAAAATGGAAACCGCAGTAATATAGAAGGCTGGAAGGAATAAAAACACTTTGAACAGCTTGGTAGAAAGCTTCAACTCATCAGGTAATTTGTGTTGCAGGCCAACGCCCACCGACCAGTACCAGACCCAATACACGATCATACTGATTAATGAGAATCCCATAAAGTATTTGAGCGGTTCAAAAATAACCATGGGATCAGGGGCTCCTGCGTCTATCTCGCTGAACACAGAAACCATTTGGAAAACTATGTAAAGGTAAACCAGGAAAGGGATTCCGAAAATCACGACGAACAATTGCCAGTGTTTGGCCCTTAAAATAGTACTTACCATTGCTTTAAGGTTTGAGGTGAATAGTAGTTTTGGTGTAAAAACAATGACAAGTTAAGGGGAATCAACATGAGATGCTGGTTCCAAGCGCTTTAGGGATGGCATTAAGGGAATTATTCGACTAGCTGATTATTTCCTCGCCACAACATCCTTTGCCGAATCGATATACGGTTTCCAGTATTTGCTCGCAGTGATGTTGTCCACGATCACCCCGCGGGAAGTGGTGCTGTGCACCACCTGGATGCCTTTGCTATCGTTGGAAACCACCAAGGATACGTGGAAAATGGGCTCCGATGGACTGCGCCGGAAAAAAATGAGATCACCCGGCTTTACTTTGGCAACATCAACACTGCTGCCTTGTAGCGCCTGATCACGGGAGCTGGCGGAGATTTTGATGCCATATTTGTTCATCACAAAGGAGGTAAATCCAGAGCAGTCAAATCCGGTACTTGGGCTTTTACCTGCATACTTGTAAGTGATGCCTAGATGGGTTTGGGCAAAAGAGGTGATGTCCTTGCGCAGCATCATTTCTTTGCTGGAAACAGATGGTGGAACGGGGCTATAATCCGTGCCTGTTTTTTCAACGGGGTCTTTAGGCCGATCTGTTGTCAAATCGCGCAGCACATTGCAACGCACGGCCAACCATACCAAAAGTAGCAAAAACAACAAGCGTTTGGTCTTGAACATCCAGATCTGGAATTTGGTGGGTCGACGGGTAGCCATAAGGTTCTTTTTTGGACGAAATGTAAGGCTTGAACGAAAAGTTTTGCCCGAAGGTTACATGCTGGGTCGGTTTTTAACGTTTTCGTAAAAGTCCAGGATCCCATAAGGTTGTTTTTCAAAACCTTATTCCGTTCAAAAAATGCGCTGAAATTGGGTTTCCAAATGTTCGCGCATGGCTACACAAAAAGCGTCGGGGTTGCCATTGTCCACCATATTCACATTCGAAGCTATGAAGAGTTTATTGGGCATGAAGGGTGCAACCTGAAAGATTTCCCTTAAATTGTGCTAATTAAAGACCCTTCTGCAATGAAAAAATTGTTTATACTCCAGCTCTGCGCAACGATCCTCCTCGTTCCACAATTGTCTTTTACACAGGTCACCACTCCAGCCAGCCTCCGCTTATTGCCAGCCGAGGAGGAAGAGTACCATCAAATCGAAACCAACATCAACGCCAAAGACCTGGTTGCTTTTCGGACCTCACGCGGGCTAAAACTGGCCACAGTGCCCAAAAAAATGAGCTTCGATAAACAGGACATGGTACCTGAAGCGATGAAGTTAAGGGGTAAAACCTCCCTGAAGTTTCGTCGCAAAAGTTATCGGATAGAATTGAACACGCCCTTTACATTCAATACTTCACAAGGGCAAAAGGTGCTTAAAGATTTTCATTTGTTGAGCCTGACGATGGATCGGGGCTATTTTGGCAATCGCTTGGCCTTTGCGTGTTTGCGCGAAATGGGTGTTGCCAATTTATACCACAGTTTTTTGGAACTCAAAATCAATGGGCAATCGGAGGGTTTGTATTGCTTTATCCAACGCCCGGAGGATTATGCCCTGGAAGATTTAGGCTCCCCTTACGTATTGCGACGCTCCGCGGTGGATATTGTCATCGCCGATTATAAATTGGCCAAAGGACAGGCACCTGAGCTCAAAACCCAGGCTGAAGAGGCTTATCAAGCGATGATTCGTGCAGCCAACGAGTTGGAAGGGGACGCCCAATTCGAGTATTTTCGCACCCACCTCGATTTGGATGCATACTGTACCTGGCTGGCTTTGAACACCTGGTTTCAGAATGGCGATTATACGGACGAAGTACTCTTTTACGTCCAGCCTGGTAAAACGCCCATGCGTTTTGGAATCATTCCCTGGGATTTTGACGATGTATTTGCGACCAGCCCTCATGAAGACTGGCCCCGCAGAAACGCTGCATTGGGAGACAAACTGTTGTTTTCCTCAGAAGTGAGCCTGGATCGCTGCATCGCCAATAACCCCCTGCTCTACCGTTTTTACCTACAAAAGATGAAAGCCTTGTTGGAAGCCTTGCCCGAGGCTAAACTTCGGGATCTCTATGGTACCATTTATGCAGAATTGTTTCCTTACTTCAAACGAACCCCCATTTTGGAAATGAGTCAGTACGATCGGCAAAAAGCGACAAGCTTGACAAGATTGGAAACGCAAATGAACGAATCCTTTCAGTTTTTGGTCAAACGGCGTGGAAGCCTATTGAGGATGATGGGTGAAATCAAATGAGATCTTGGGGTTCTTCCCTGGTAACCGAACGCGGTATTACAATTCTTTGCGCAAGCTTGCTTTGGGCACATTCAACTGCTCACGGTATTTGGCCACCGTTCGCCGGGCAATGTTGTAGCCTTTTTCCTGTAACAATTGAGTGAGTTTGTCATCCGAAAGTGGCTTGCGCTTGTCCTCTGCGCTAATGATTTCGGTGAGGATTTTTTTGACCTCCAGAGTAGAGACCTCTTCTCCTTCGCTGTTTTGCAAAGATTCTGAGAAAAATTCTTTCAGCCGACGGGTCCCGTACTCCGTCTGCACGTATTTGCTATTGGCTACCCGGGAAATGGTCGACACATCGAGGCCCGTGCGATCGGCAATGTCCTGCAAAATCATCGGACGAATCTTTTTTTCATCACCACTCAAAAAGTATTCTGTTTGGTAGTCCATGATGGCGTACATTGACTTGTACATCGTTTCATGGCGTTGCCGAATGGCATCGATGAACCAACGGGCCGATTCTATCTTTTGGCGGATGAATTGCAAGGTTTCTTTCTGGCTGCGGGTCAGTTTGTTGACCCTGCGCTGGTCATTATAAGAACGCAACATATCGCGGAAAGAATCACTGATGCGGAGGTCCGGGGCATTGCGGGTATTGAGGGTCAGTTCCAGTTCTCCATCCCGGTTGAGCACAATAAAATCAGGAATGATGTACTGCGCCGAACGTTCCATGGACCCGGCAATGTAAGCACTGGCGGGTTTGGGATTGAGCTTCAGGATTTCTTGATGAGCGGCTTTGAGTTGTTTTTCAGTAAGGTTAAATTGCCGCTGAAGTTTTTCAAAATGTTTTTTGGAATAGGCTTCGAATTGCCTGTTGATGATTTTACCAGCTACTTTAAGCGCTTGTAATTCATCGTCGTCCAGGTCTTCACCCTGTTCTATCTTGATCAACAACTGGATGTACAGGCATTCCTGCAAATCGCGCGCGCCGATGCCCGGTGGATCTAAGCGTTGAATTTTTTTAAGGATATCAACTACCTCTTTTTCCTCAATCATCAGGTTTTGAGAAAAAAGCAGGTCGTCTGCAATGGCATAAGGCTCGCGGCGCAAATAACCATCTTCGTCAATGCTGCCAATGATTTGCAGGGCAATGGTTTCTTCCCGCTCATTGCTGAGGTTGAGCAAGCCGATTTGTTGTTCGAGGTATTCGTGGAAACTGTTCTCGATCGCCACCGGAAGGGTTTTTTCTTCCTCGTCGGCCTGGTAACTCTCGCCCCGTTCTTTGTAAGAAGCTGGATCATCTTCCATGTAACCGTTGAGGTAATCGTCGAGGTCGAAGTTCTCGTCACTGTACTGGGTTTCTTCAGCATCGGCCTCATTGTTGGCAGATGCCATTTCTTCTCCGGCTGCGTCAGTACCTGCTTCGTAGTCTACTTGTTCGTCGGCAAACTCGTCGTTGGTTTCTTCCAGCGCCGGATTTACTTCCATTTCCTCCTTGATGCGTTGTTCGAGCAAAGCAGTGGGTATCTGCAGCAATTTCATCAACTGAATTTGCTGTGGAGATAACTTTTGGAGTAAGAGCTGACGTTGTCCTAAACTTGTTTTCACGTTACAGTACTGGCTAGATGTCTATTCAATTAAAGGTAAATACGCAAAAATCCGAGGATGGTTGCATCGTTTAGCAAAAATCGTTCCAATTTCTCAAATTTAGGGGGTATTGTGGCAAGAATCAAGGGGAAGTAGTGAAAAAAGCGGCAGCACCCGCAAAAATGAACAGGATGGTGTCACTTTTGCCCCAAATTTGCCGAACCATGGAATGTTTTTCAACGAAACACTGCATACCTTTCCAGAGTTTGTTGTTCTATGACAAACAGGTTTAGACTCATTTACGAAACGTAAAATATCTGTAAACATAAGTGCAATTTATTTACTTCAATTTTGACAAGCTCTAAGTTTTTAAAACATTTCAACCATTTACATTTCTGTTACATCATTTTACATTTTATATAGCCTTCCAAAATGCCCAGTGATCTACCTTAGTAGTAGGGCAAAAATAAGTGATCATTTTTCCTGAGCCAGAGGATTAGATAAGAAACTTGAAATGACACGTTTACTTATCTAATCCTCCGGCAAAATGATCACTTATTTTTTTATCGCCCCCTTAACAAAAAGGTTTTTCCATGAAAAAAAATCTCTCTCGCCTATTTTTTTGCGCGCTGGTTCTTTTGGCAGCTGCCCATCCACTTTGCTCAGGGCAGACCAAAGTCGCCCAAGAACCCATCGACCAATACGTGGTAGAAGTTTTTGAAGACTCCAAAGGCAAGCTCTGGTTTGGAACCTTGTCCAAAGGGGCAGCCTGTTATGACGGGAAAAAACTCAGTTATCTCTCCACTAAACAAGGCTTAATCGGAAATGCAGTGGTCAGCATTGTTGAAGACCGCAAGGGCAATATGTGGTTTGGCACCCAATCCGGTCTTTCCAAATACGACGGCAAAACCTTTACCAACTTTTCCCGCAAAGAAGGGCTTATGAACAACCAGGTTTCAGATGTTTTAATCGATAAAAAAGGAAACGTTTGGGTAGGAACCTGGGGTGGGGTTTTTCGCTTTAATGGGAGTACTTTTTCCAGTTTTCCCCTCCCTACCCCCAATCTGCAGCTATTGAGTTATCAATCTACCATGAACTGGGTGACTGAAATCATGGAAGACAAGAGGGGCAATATCTGGTTTTGTAGAGATGGATACGGTGCTTGTAAATTTGATGGTAAATCCTTTACCCATTTCACCAAAAAGGACGGCCTGGCCTCCAACAATGTACAAGCCATTCAAGAAGATAATCAAGGCAATATTTGGTTCGGCTCCAGAATTACGGAAAAAGATAATCCCGACCCCAAGAGCAGAACTGGCGATGGGGGACTTAGTCGATATGATGGTAAAAAAATCATTCAATACCCGGCTGTAGAAGGTTTAAGTAAAAATGAAACCTACGCCATCCACACTGGTCGCTCCGGAAAAATCTGGATTGGTGCCAATCGTGTAGGGGCTTATTGCTACGACGGAAAAAAATTCACGCTTTACGGCGAAACCGATCGAGCAGACCTGATGCCTTATGGTTATGGCATTCAAGCCATTTTGGAAGATAGCAAAGGGAGGATTTGGTTGGGGTTATCAGGGGGGCTTTTTCGGCTTAAAGATTCAAAGATTGCGCATATGGGGGAAAATGGGCCCTGGGAATAAAAAGCTGTCGATACAGGATAAGGAACGGGTTCAAAATAATGTTTGATCTGTGAAGGCAGAAAAATTTATTTTTACAAGCAACCAATGCTGCCAAAATAACATATTCAAACCAATGAATAAATTCAGCCTCCTATTTTCCCTTTGGTTTTATTCCCTTGCACTTATTGCTCAGCAACCCGTACCTAGCAAACCCCGCGTACTCATCAGCACCGACATCGGCGGTACCGATCCCGACGACAATCAATCGATGGCGCACCTGCTGATGTACAGCGACCTGTTTGAGCTGGAAGGGCTGATTTCTTCTCCTTCTTATGGCAGTGGCAGCAAAGCAGAGATTTTGCGCATGATTGATTTATATGAAAAGGATCTGCCCAAGTTGCAAGCGCATAAAAAAGGTTTTCTCGCTCCTGATTATTTGCGTTCCATCACCAAACAAGGGCGCCGCGGGGCAGCTCCTTAACGGGGTTATGCAGATGCTACGGAGGGCGGATGTTTTGCTGGATTGGGCAAAGCGTTGGGTCTGGTTGAGGTAATAAAGGGTTTATGAATTTCCTACCATTCCCAAAAACCTAACTGAGGTAGCGCTAAGATGAACTGAGGTGGTTCAAAAAACAGGCCTTTTCGGGCTTGCGCGCTGTTACTTTTTGCACCACCTTAGCCCATTATCACTCACTCCGCAAACTTTCCACTGGATTCGCCAGGGCCGCCTTTACACTCTGGAAACCAATCGTCACCAAAGCCAGCAACAGCGCCAAGCCTCCAGCCAGCGCAAAAACCCACCACTGCACAGGCGTGCGATAGGCGAAATCGGCCAACCACTGGTTCATGAAATAATAAGCGATGGGAGAAGCGATGACAATAGCCACCATGACCAGTTTGAGAAAATCCACCGTCAACAAGCTACTGATGCTGCCCACACTGGCCCCCAGCACTTTGCGGATGCCAATTTCTTTGGTGCGCGATTCCACTGTGAACACCGTCAGGCCGAATAAACCCATGCAGGCAATCAGAATGGCCAGGATGGAAGCCGCGCTGAAGATTTTTCCGAACTGAGCCTCAGCCTTGTACTGCTTGTTGAACAGTTCATCCACAAACAAGTATTCAAAAGGATTGCCGAGGAAGTATTTTTTGTAAATTTTTTCTAGTTTAGCCAATTTTGCCGGGAGATTATCTGTACTCAGTTTAATGGTGAGGTCATTGACTTGGGCAGGGTAAAAAACCATTGGGCCGATGGCTTTTTGCAAACCCTCGTGGTGATAATCCTTAACCACTCCGATCACTTGCAGGTAGCGTTCATCCCATTTTATTTTGGTAGTCAAAGCGTCTTTTACGTCTTCAAAGCCCAGGGTTTTGGCTGCTTTTTCGTTCAGGATTACCTTGTCGTTGTCGTTCCATTCTATATCCGTTTCCGTAGCGGTGAAATTCCGGCCAGCCTTGAGGGGAATTTTAAAGGTGGGCAAATAGTTCTCTCCAATAATGGCAAAGGAGAAGGATTGGGTTTCGGCACCTTTTTTTGATTTGGGCGAACTGAAGCCGTCGGTAGAAAAATTGTAACCCCGTCCTGGCCCACTGCCCGAGGTGCAAAAACCCTCCACAAAACTTTGTTGGGCAATTTCATCCTGGTAAGCCGCTCTGCGCTGTTTGTAGGTCTCATCCAGATTCAACTGGGGCGCTGCAATCAGCACCAGTTGTTTGCTGTCGAAGCCCAGATTGGCCTGCTGCATAAACTTCAGTTGTTTGAACACCAGCATGGTGCTGATGATCAGAACTACGGAGATGCTAAACTGAATGACCACTAAAGATTTGCGCAGAAAAACACCCGAGCTGGTTTTGGCGATTTTACCTTTCAGCGTATCTACCGGTTTGAAGCGTGCCAAAACCAGCGCAATGTAAACACCAGAAACGATTGAACTCAAGAGCAACAAACCTACCCCCAGTGCCCAAACCGGGTTTTGGAACAGGGTCTGCAAGCTGAGGGTCTTTTCAAACAGCTGGTTGAACAGTGGCTGCAAAAGCACCACCAAAACAATGGCCAGCACAAAGGCAGAAAGATTGACCAAAACAGATTCGGTCAGGAACAAACCCAATAAATCCTGCTGGCTTGCGCCAATGGCCTTGCGCACCCCAACTTCATTGGCGCGTTTGATGGAGTTGGCGGTATTCAGATTGATGTAGTTGAACCAGGCGATCAGCAGGATCAGGAAGGCAATGCCCATCAGCATCAGAACATAGCGACGATTGCCGGTGTGTTGCAGGTCATCCTGAGCAGATTTGGCCAGGTGTACTTCGGCCAGGGGTTGCAGGCGGAATACGGTGGCATCTTTTTCGGTCTGAATCTCTCGTCGCAGTGCCGTAAGCTTTTTTTCCAGGGCTTTCAGGTTGGTGTTAGGGCTTAATTCAAACAGCATGTTGATGTACTGGTTGTCCAGATTGTCCAGGTCTGCCCAAGAATTTCCGTTGAGGTTTTCTTTATTTTTCAGGTTTTCAAGGGAAAAGACCATGTCGAAGCGGATGTCCGAATTGTCGCCCATGTCTTCGTATACCCCTTTTACTACGTACACGCGGTTGCCAAATTGGTTGTTCAGTTTCAGGGTCTGCTCCAGGGGGCTTTCCTCACCGAAGTATTTTTTGGCCATCGAAGCGGAAATGAAAGCCGCATCGGGTTGATTCAAGTCTTTGGCTTGGCCTGCTACGAGCGGGAAACTGAAGAACTCAAAAAAATTGCCTTCTACGTAGCTCAGATTTTCCTCGCGGAAGGAGCGATTGTTCAATTGGTTTTGCACCACACCTTGGGTAATCCCATCGGAAAAACGGCAATAGGATTTGATTTCTGGTAGCCGCGATTTGGCTATTTCTGCCCAGCCGGGTTCCACCTGTGGCCAGTTTTCACCTTGCGCATTTTGGCACATCATGCGGGCCAGATTGGGCAATTTGGCGTGAAATTGGTTCACACTTTTTTCCAAACTGACGTATTCCAGAATGAACAGAAAGGCAGCAATGCCCATGGCCAGACCGGCTATGTTGATGGTGGAGTAAATTTTGTTTTTGCTGAGGTTGCGTAGTGCAACCGTGAGGTAATTTCTAAACATGGATTTTGATTTTATCGGCCTGAATAAACATGCAATAGTAAGGCCTTCACCAAGTAAATCCCACCCAAAACCCATGCCAAATCACAATAAATTAATAATCAATAATTAACAACTAAATATTATTAAAAACATGTTCGGTTTTGATACACTTCCTGTTCAGGTTTGGCCATTTTTTGGAAGAAAACTCATTTGCTTTTGTGCAAAATGAGGAGGAGGCATTTAGAGATAACTTGTCTAAAATTTTAATTATAAATAGTTTTTAGACAAGTTATTTTTTATTTCTTGACTAAAATTGTTATTTTTATCTAAATTTAGTCAATCAATGGAGGAAATCATTGGACGCCGTCCGCAAATTGCACAATTTGAAGCGGCACTCGCTTCGCAGAAATCCGAATTTATCGCCGTGACTGGAAGGCGGCGTATCGGCAAGACTTTTCTCATCAAAACCTTTTTCAAAGAGGATATTTGCTTTCACTTCACGGGCATTCAAAATCAAGCGCTTAAATTCCAACTCCTCGCTTTTACGCAGGAGTTGAGCCACCGCAGCAATACCATTATTACCCCTCCGGACAATTGGCTGACAGCCTTTAGTTTGCTGCGCGATTATATAGAAACGGTCAAAAGCTCGCGCAAAAAAGTGGTATTTTTGGATGAGTTGACCTGGATTGACACCAAAAAATCCGGCTTTTTGCAAATCTTCGCCCACTTTTGGAATTCTTGGGCCGCTTGGGAAGGCAATATTATTTTGGTCATTGCGGGTTCTTCTACGTCTTGGATCGTCAAAAAAGTATATGGCGATCCTGGCGGTTTGCACAATCGTGTCACTAAACGTATTTGGCTCAAACCCTTTACTTTGGCAGAAACAGAGGCCTTTTTAAAGAGCAAAAACAGCGTCTTGACGCGTTATGACATGGCCTTGATTTACATGGCTTTCGGCGGCGTGCCTTTCTATTTAGACGCCATCAACAATGACGAAAGCGCAGCGCAGTGCATTGAACGCTTGTGCTTTGCAGAGGGAGGATTGTTGCGCAATGAATTTGAACACCTTTACACGGCAATTTTTCAAAAACCTGATGCCCATTTACGCGTCGTCAATGTTTTAGCCAAACATGCCTATGGATTGGAAAGAAACGAGTTGCTACAACAAGCCAATATGAGTAATTCGGGCGGTTCCACCAAGGTTTTAGAAGACTTGGAAACAACAGGATACATCGAATACGTCGTACCCTATGGTAAAAACAGCAACTTGGGCAAATACGTTTTATCAGATTTTTACTCGCGCTTTTACTTGAGTTTCATCAACAATCCCAAAATTTCTACTTGGATGGCCCATATCAACAGCCCTGCTTACAAAACCTGGTGTGGCTTGGCTTTTGAATGGCTGTGTTACATACATCGGAAAGAAATCGTTCGCGCTTTGGGTTTGAGTGGCATTCAGACCAGCGTCAGTTACCTCAACATCAAAGACGATGCCGGAAAAATCGCCGCTCAAATTGATTTGCTGATCGACCGCGCCGATAACGCGATAAATCTCTGCGAGTTGAAATTCTCAAATAACGTCTATTCTCTCTCAAAAGACGAAGCCGAGGGCATGCGCAAAAAAGTATTCTACCTGCAAAAGCTTTTGAAAAAAAACCAATCCGTTTTCCCTACCATGGTCACAACTTTTGGTTGCGAAAAAAACATGCACTTTTTAAGCCAGATCACCCATCAATTGGATCTAAATGCTCTGTTTAGGGTGGAGGATTGAGGGTGTAGTTGCAGCGAAAAAGCCAACTTTCGGAGGGGTTAAAGTGAAGGGATTTGACCAGGTAAGATCAAATCCCTTCGTTTTGCCCAAAAATTGAGCGCTCATTTCCAAATCCAAGCGGAAACTACTCGCTGCGCAGACTCTTCACCGGATTCGCCAATGCCGCCCTCACACTTTGAAAGCCCACCGTCAAAAACGCGATCAGCATCGCTACTACACCCGCCACTACAAAGATCCACCCGTTCAGTTCCACTTGATAAGCAAAGCCCTCCAACCAGCGATCCATACAGTACCAGGCTAGGGGCGAAGCAATAAGAATGGCAATCAATACCAAGTGCAAAAAGTCTTTGGCCAGCAAATTCACAATGCCCGCAACTGAGGCTCCCAGCACCTTACGAATACCAATCTCTTTGGCACGTCGTTCCGCCATAAAAGACACCAGCCCCAACAAACCTAAACAAGAAATAAGAATAGCGATGCCCGCGAAAAATCTCGACAAAACGGTGATGCGTCCTTCTGCTGCGTACATCTGCTGGTATTGCTGATCCATAAAACGGAATTCAAAGGCATACCCTGGGTTCATTTGTTTATAGATGGTTTCGATGGCCGCTAGTGCGGCGCTTTCTTTGCCTTGAGCAATTTTTACTACGATGAAAGTGGTCTCAGGTGGTTCAAAGCGCATCACCAAGGGGCGAATATTCTCGTGAATGGAATTGTCAAAAAAGTCTTTCACTACCCCTACAATGATTTTGTCTTCGCCCCACATGCGGACCTTTTTGCCTATTGGGTCTTTGATGCCCATGGCTTTGATGGCGGTTTCATTAAAAATCAGGCTGTTTTTTTCATCGCCAAATTTTCTGGAAAAACCACGCCCTTGAACTATTTCCATCCCCAGGGTTTCGATCAAATCGTAATCCGTTGTTTTGACCGAAAAATTCACTTCTTGATCTTCGGGTTTACCTTCCCAAGAAATGCCTCCGGTACTATCGTCCTCATTGGCTAGGGCCAGGGCTCCGCCCAAAGTGGCCACACTTTTTACTTCGGGTAAAGCTTTGAGGCGGTCTAGAAACGCTGGCGTATTGCTCATCAGCGGGCCCTCCCGATTCAGGGTAATCACATTGTCGCGATTGTAACCCAGATTCATGGTCTGGATGAACTGCATTTGTTTGT
The DNA here is from genome assembly GCF_033763495.1 of Haliscomenobacter sp. Taxonomy (GTDB): domain Bacteria; phylum Bacteroidota; class Bacteroidia; order Chitinophagales; family Saprospiraceae; genus Haliscomenobacter. The sequence goes on from NZ_JANRKL010000228.1 coordinate 33,236, forward strand.
TGATCACCATCACCGCCACGATGAGCAAGAAGGAAATGACGAACTGGAAAACCACCAGCCCTTTTCTGGCCAGGAGTTCAGCAAAAGAAGCGCGTAATTTGCCTTTCAAGATAGAGATCACGGGCAAACCCGACAAATAAAAAGCAGGATAAGCCCCCGCCAACAAACTGGTCAGCAAAGTAATCCCCAACAAATAAGCAATATTGAGCGGAGTGATCGCCAAGTGGATGGCCTTGCCTGCAAACATATTAAAAGCGGGTAAAAAGATGAGCACCATGATCAAAGCCATGACCAAAGCCAGGCCACTCACCAGCATAGACTCGCTCAAAAATTGAAAAATCAGATTTCCACGCGCCGAGCCCACGGCTTTTCTCACCCCAATTTCTTTCTCGCGGGTTTGTGCGTTGGCGGTGGCCAGGTTGATAAAGTTGATGCAGGCAATGATCAAGATAAACAGCCCAATGATGGAAAACAAGCGGACATAGTCAATCCTGCCTCCAGCTTGAATCCCGCCTTCGTAATGACCATACAAATAAGCGCTGGAATAAGGACGTACAAAAAGCTGGAAGCGATCACCCTCACCTTTGCCTTTCAGGTAGTGCTCAATTTTGGCATTGAACGCGCTGATGTCGGTACCCTTTTTGAGTTGTAAAAAAGTAGTGGGGCCCTCGTTCGACCATTCTTTGAGCGAAGGTATGGCTTCAAAAAGCTTTTCCTTGGTCAACATCAGGTCAAATTGTTTGCTACTATTGGCTGGAACATCTGCAAATACCCCGGTGATGGTGGCCAGTCCACTAAATTCATAAAAACTCCACTCTACGGGTTTACCCATTGCTTGGTGAGGGTCACCGTACAAACTTTTGGCTAAACTGGCAGAGATCACCGCGCCATTTTTATGCTGCATCACCTCGTTTGCTTGGCCTTCGAGCAAGGGGTAGGAAAAAATTTCAAAAAAGTTGTTTTCAGCAAAGGCGGTCGCTGGTTTAAAAACTTTGGATTGCTCCGTTTTCAGGCTCAGGGGAATATTGTTGTCCGTAAAGGGGTAAAACATACAGCCTTTTTCTATCTCCGGAAAATCCTGGGCTAAAGACTCTCCCAACAAACCTTGGGTAGCTTCAAGTATATTGATCGATTTATTGGCATGCCCAATTTCCATGATTTGATACAACTGGCTGTCTTTCTTATGGAATTTATCCACCGAAAGTTCGTCTCGTACCCACAAGGAAATGAAAAACACCGCAGCCAGTGCCACGGAAAGTCCAATCACATTGATCAGGAATGCGCCTTTGTGTTTCCACTGGTTTCTCCAGGCTATTTTTAGGTTGCGACTGTTCATATGATTCTTATTTTTTGTATTCTTTATTCAGATTTTAAAGACTTCACCGGATTCGCCAGCGCCGCCTTCACACTTTGAAAACCGATGGTCAAAAAAGCTATTAACAACGCCATTACCCCGGCTGCCGCAAACATCCAACCATTCAATTCCACGCGATAAGCAAATCCCGCCAGCCAACGATCCAGGCCATACCAGGCCAGGGGCGAAGCAATCACAATCGCGATCAGCACCAATGCCAAAAAGTCTTTGCTCAACAAACTAACAATCCCGGACACCGAAGCACCAAGCACTTTGCGCAAACCAATCTCTTTTCTACGGCGTTGAGCAGCAAAGGCGACCAAACCAAATAAGCCCAAACAGGAAATGAGGATCGACAGTGCGGCAAAATAATTGGAGAGGCTGGAAACCCGAAGTTCGGCAACATAAAGCGCTTGATAATCCGCGTCGAGAAAAGAGTATTCAAAGGTGTATTTTGGATGAAAAGCGCGGTATTGACTTTCAATTGCTTTCAGTGCAGCTTGCTCTTTTCCCGCGTCCACTTTCACCAAAACATGTTGCCCCATTTCAGTGCCCCTAAACCTAAAAATTAAAGGGGTGATCTGCTGATGCAAAGACCCGTATTGAAAATCCTGGACTACACCAATGATTTGACTTTCAAAATTCCCTTGTTTGATGACCTTTCCAACCGGATTTGCTAAGCCCATCATGCGCACCGCCGATTCGTTCAAAATGATATTGGCACCATCATCAGCAAAGTTTTTTGAAAAACTGCGGCCTTCTTTCAGTTTTATGCCCAAGGTTTCAATCACGTCGTAACCAATCCTCGGCGATTTAAACAAATAGGCCTCATCGGATTTTTGGCCGCGCCAGGAAAACCCAGACACCGCATCTTTGCCATTCAAAATACTTTCTGGCATTGTCGCTACCTGCTCCACTCCGGGCAGAGCTTTTAGTGCGCTCACAAAAGCTTCAGGGTTTTCTCCATAGCTGCCTTCTCGTTGGAAAGTGATGATGTGATTGCGGTCGTAGCCTAAATTTTTGGATTGGATGAAGGCGATTTGCTCTTTCACCGTGATGAAGCCCACGATAAAGCAAAAAGAAACCACAAACTGAAAAACGACCAATCCTTTGCGGGTGAACAGTTGCAAAGGTGAAGTAGTCAACTGTCCTTTCAACACCGCAATCGGTTTGAATCCGGACAGGTACAAGGCTGGATAAGCGCCAGCCAGCACACTGCTCAACAAAATGACGCCCAACACCGCCAATAAAAACGGTGGATCAAGGGCGAAAAAGAGCTGTTTGCTGGTGAGTTCATTAAACACAGGTAACGCAATCCCAACCACTAACAACGCAATAGCCATCGCTAAGCTGGTCAGTAAAAGGGTCTCACCAAAAAACTGCGCAATCAAGTGCCCACGCCCCGCGCCCAATGATTTTTTAACCCCCACCTCTTTCATTTTATCCATGGCTTGCACTGTGTAGAGGTTGATGAAATTGATGCAGGCAATCAATAAAATGAATAGCGCAATGAGTGAGAACAAGCGCACGTATTGGATTCTGCCACCCGCTATTTTCCCATTCTCGTAATTCCCATGCAAGTATTGATCTGAAAATTTTTGGAGAAAAATCGAGCAAATCTCATTTCCGGGAGCTTTTGAACGGGTATAACCCTCTATTTTCTGGCCGAATTTTTCAAGGTCAGTCCCCTCTTTCAGCAAGAGGTAAGTTTCTGCATAAGTACTGTTCCAGGTTTTGGCATTGGCGTCGGCATCTAGCAAAAGGCCAAAATTGAAAATAATGTCAAACTGGCGACTGGCATTGGCAGGTGGGTTTTCAAAAACTCCGGCGATCTCCAGAGGAATCCCGAAGTCTAATTTATGCGCCCATTCTAAATGAGTTCCAATCAGATTAGTCGTACGGCCAAAAAGGGTCTGGGCCAATTTTTCAGAAATCACCACCCCCGCTTTTTCCGTCAAAACCAGGTCTTTGTTGCCTTCCAAAAGTGGATAGCTGAACACATTGAAAAAGTCTTTGCTCGCAAAAATTCCTTGCACCTTTTTGGCCTTTTCAGCATGCGATGCAACCCCTTTCCCGGCAAAAAAATCCATAAATCCATTCACCGCCACCGCCTTTTCTACTTCGGGCATTTCTTGCGGAGCTGCCTCCACCAATGGATAGGGCGTATAATCAAGCGTGAGTACCTCGTTGGGCAATTTTAGGCTGTACATTGCCTTGTAAATTTGCGCATCCTTTTCATTGAAAGTATCCACGCTTAGCTCATCTTTTACCCATAAAAAAATGAACAAAACACAGGCCAACGCAGAAGAAAGCCCAATCAGATTGAGAAGGGTAAACTGGCGGTTTTTTAACAAGCTTCGAGTAATCAGTTTTAGGTAAGTTTTCATAGCTCTATGTTTAAATTTATTCGCTGCGCAAGGATTTCACCGGATTCGCCAGCGCCGCCTTCACACTCTGAAAACCAATCGTCAAAAACGCAATACCAACAGCCACTACACCCGCCACTGCAAACATCCACCACTGCATATTGATGCGGTAGGCAAATTCAGCCAGCCATTGGTTCATAAAGTACCACGCAACAGGAGATGCAATGAGAATGGCCAACAAGACGAGTTTGAGAAAATCTTTGGCCAGCAAGGTAGTGATGCCAAAAACGGAAGCACCCAACACCTTGCGAATGCCAATTTCTTTGGTGCGTTGCTCCGCAGTATAAGCTGCCAACGCAAACAAACCCAGGCACCCAATGAACAAAGCCAAGGCCGTAAATACCCCCAACAAGGTCGCTGCTCGCTGTTCTTCCTGATACAAGTTGCCAAAAGAATCGTCCAGGAAATCGTAATCAAAAGGAGCACCAGGAATTTCCTTCGCCCACAGGGCTTTGGTCTTCCCGATTACTGCCTTTTCAGATCCCGGTGCCAGGCGCAGCGACATATAGGATGCCCAGGTGCGGTAAGTTTTGGAAGATTCGTGGAAAATGGCGGCGGGTTCGATGGCAGCACGGATGGTTCCACTGTGAAAATCGCGCATCACGCCCACTACTTGAAAACGTTGATTGTCATTGCCAGGATAAGTCAACCATTTGCCAATGGGGTCTTCCCAACCAATTGTCTTGACTGCCGCTTCATTCAAAATCACCGACGTGGAATCACTTTGGGAATTACTGGCGTAAAATCCACGGCCTTGGATGATCTCGATACCTAAGGTTTGGATAAAATCAGCATCGGTCAAAAAAGAACTCAAGGCGAGGTTTTTGATCACCGCGTGTTTTTGATTGCCTTGATCGGGTTCATAATAATCGCCAAAGCTTCCAACGGAAGGCAAAAAAGTAGAATGAGATGCTGCTTTGACCTCTGAAATTTGTAGCAAGCGCTGGCGGAAAGCTTCCATTTTACCGGGTTCTTCCAAATTGCGCAGCATGGGCATGATCATCACATTTTCCCGCTGTAAGCCTGGCGATTGTTTCAGCGCAAATTGCAATTGCTGGTACACTACCCAGGACCCCAGCATCAAACTCACCGACACTGCAAACTGGAATACCACCAGGCCATTCCGCACGCCCGCATGGCCGCCTCGGGTAGAGCTACCCATTTTTCTAAAAATCTCGGTAACCTTGAAGCGGGAGAGGAAAAATGCCGGATAAGTACCGCCTAGTAGCCCCGCCACACAGGTCAGCAGCAAACCAATGCCCAATACTTTGAGGCTTAAGAGGCCACTCAATCCCATTTGCATCCCCGTCAATTGGTTAAACAAGGGCAGCGCTACTGCCGCCAACACAAAGGCCAATGCCCACGCTATGAAGCTAAAAAATAGGGATTCTGCCAAAAATTGTCCGACCAAGGTACCACGTTGTGAGCCCAGGGCCTTGCGTACACCAACCTCCCGAGCGCGTTGCATCGAACGAGCCGTAGCCAAGTTCATAAAGTTGACACAAGCCAGTAGCAGAATCAAGCCACCGATGAGTGCATACGTCCGCACTTGTTTGCCATTGCCCAGGGTGGTGAGCCGGGTAAACTGGAGAGCTTGACCCAGGTGCAAGTTATTGAGTGGAAAAAGTTTGACATTGTAGCGGTCGCCTTTTTTTAGTTGAGCCAGCAGATCAATGCCAATCCGATTGTAAGCGGCTGGAGCATGTGCTTTTACCATTGTAGGAAATTTGGCTTCCAGCGCTGCCAATTTTTCTGGCGTAACTGCTTCTCTGAGCTTCACCCAAGTATCTACCTGCAACCAAATCCAGCTCCAGGCAAAATTTTCCACCACTTTGAAAGTGCTCATGGAAAGCAAAAAATCGAAGCGTACCGTAGAATTCAATGGCAGGTTTTTCGCCACCCCGGTCACCGTGTATTGAGTATCGTTGAAGAAGAGGGGTTGCCCCATCGGAGATTTTTTCCCAAAATATTTCTCGGCCATCCGTTCGCTGAGTACCACGGTGTTGCTGCGGTCAAGGGCCGTACTGGCATTGCCTTGCAACATGGGGAAGTCGAACAGTTCCAGAAAAGCCGTATCGGCCCCATAAGCTGTATTTTCATTAAAAACCAGGGGTGCTTGCCCTCGCGTTTCGCGCCTTACGACCGTTTCCTGGAGGAAAAAAGTACGCGCAGCCGTTTCCACCTCTGGGAAATCCTGTAAGATTCGGGGGCCCAGTGGAGGCGGGGTATTGGTGGTCAATCCTTCTTCTTCTCCAAATTTAAGATCTAGACCCACTGCGCAAATCCGATTCACATCGGGCACAAAGTTGTCATAACTTCTTTCGTGCAACACAAACAAGCCGATGAGCCAAGTTGCGGCTAGCCCTACGGCCAAGCCACTGATGTTAATGAGGGTGTAAAGGCGGTTTTTTTGAAAATTGCGAAGGGCAATTTTTAGAGCAGTTGTAAGCATTGGGAAGGCATTTGGTAAGGTGTAGGCCAATTTTTATGCCAAATGAATAAGATGTTGTTTTTCAGTTTTTTACCAAATTACCAATCTCTTCTAACTGTCCGATTTTGAACAAGCTTGTGCGATTTTGGAAAACAAGTACAAGCATTCATCTTCACAACCCTAACATATCCCCCACCAAAACGCCCAATCGACGACATACCCACTTCCCTAAGTTGTCCAAGTGTTAGATTGTGGCTAATTTAACTTTAAATAAAACCAATTTGTCATGCTAACACGACAACTGTTTTCTATCGTCACCGGATTTTTACTATGTGCTGCGGCGCCCCTATGCGCCCAGGAGGATGTAGCCTACAAAACACCGCCCAAAACCATTTCCGATATGCTCCTGGCCAAACCTGCACCCAATGTGAATGTGGATGAGAAAGGCCAATGGATGTTACTAACTGAAGTGAGTACCTACCCTTCGGTGGAGGAATTGGCTCAACCTGAACTGCGCATTGCGGGTTTGCGGATCAATCCCAAAAACTACTCGCCCAGTCGCCAAAATTTTATCAACAACCTGTACCTGAAAAACATCGCTACTGGGAAGGAATCCAAAATCACCGGTTTGCCAGTGCCACTTAATGCTGGAAACGTAAGGTGGAGCCCAACGGATAAAAAAATTGCCTTTACCAATACCCTGGGCGATCACGTCGATTTGTACGTCATCGACATTGCCACACTCAAAGCCACCAAAATCAATAAAATGGGGGTCAATGCCGTGTTGGGTGCCAGCTACCAATGGTACGACGACAATACCATCTTGTACAAGGGAATTCTCGCACCTGCTGCAAGTGCACCGCCCAAACCGATCATGCCCAAGGGCCCAACTACCCAGGAAAACTATGGCAAAGCAGCTCCCCAACCTACCTTCCAGGACTTGATCAAAAGCCCTCATGATGAGCAGTTGTTTGGCTTTTATGCCAAGTCTCAACTGGTGAAAAACGTGAATGGAGTGGAAACCAAAATTGGGCTGCCTGCCATTTACGCCAGCATCGACATTTCCCCCGATAAAAAGTACCTGTTGACCCGGACTTTGAACAAACCTTTCTCTTATTTGGTCACAGCCAACCGTTTTGCTTCTACTGTAACCATCACGGATCTTACTGGAAAAGTGGTGAAAAAACTGGTTGATTTGCCATCAGGTGAAACGACTCCAAGCGGTCGTGACAACGTACAAAATGTACCTCGTGGCATCGAATGGCGCGATGACGAAGCGGCTACCGTCGTTTGGTGTATGCCCCTCGACAGTGGCATGATCAAAAAGAATGTAGAATACCACGATGCGGTGTATGCCCTCAGTGCTCCTTTTACGGGCAATGAAAAAGAGCTGTTCAAAACCAAGTTGCGTTACTATGGTACATCCTGGGGCAATGCCAATCTGGCCCTGGTTACCGAGGGACTTGGCAGCAAACAAATGACCCGTACCAATCGCTACAACCCCAGCACCGGCGAATTGAGCATGCTAATGGAGCGCAATACCACCGATGCTTACGGTAACCCCGGCTTACCGGTTACTGAAATGAACCAGTACAATCGCAGTGTCATCAAAACCATCGATAACGGCAGCAAAATTTTGATGAATAACCCTACCGGAGCTTCTCCTAAGGGCGACTTGCCATTTTTGGCTACCCTGGACCTGAACACCAAAAAAACCGACATCATTTGGCGTTGCCCCGAGGGCACTTTTGAATCGGTAGTAAGTGTACTCGATGCAGATAAACTGACGCTACTGACGCGCCGGGAAGACGAAAAAACGATGCCCAACTATTGGCTCAAGGACCTGAAATTGCGCATTGCCGACCGGAAAATCACCAATTTCACCAACCCTTATCCACAATTGGACGGCGTAAGCAAGGAAAAAATCACCTACAAACGCGCCGACGGGGTTGACCTCACCGGGGATTTGTACCTACCCAAAGGTTACGACCCCAAACGCGATGGGCCCCTGCCAACCCTCATCTGGGCTTACCCTCGCGAATTCAATTCTGCTGCCGATGCGGCCCAAATTCGGGGTAGCGAGCACCGCTTCACCTTGTTGAACTGGGGCTCACCAATTTTCTACGTGACTCAGGGTTACGCGGTGCTCAACAACGCAGAAATGCCCATCGTAGCAACAGATCCGAGCAAACAACCCAACGACAACTTTGTAGATCAGGTGAAAATGAATGCTGAAGCAGCCGTCAACAAACTGGCCGAAATGGGTGTGGGCGACCGCAACCGCATGGCGGTAGGTGGCCACAGTTACGGTGCCTTTATGACGGCCAACCTCTTGGCGCATACCAACCTGTTCAAAGGAGGGATTGCACGCAGTGGTGCCTACAACCGGACTTTGACCCCCTTTGGTTTCCAAAACGAAGACCGGACTTATTGGCAAAACCCCGATTTGTACCACGCCATGAGCCCATTCAGCTTTGCGGACAAAATCAAAACGCCGATTCTGTTGATCCACGGTGAAGCGGACAACAACACGGGTACCTACCCGATCCAAAGTGAGCGGATGTTCAATGCCATCAAAGGACATGGGGGCACCGTAAAATTTGTGAGTCTACCGCACGAAAGCCACGGTTATGCTGGCCGGGAAAACATTCTGCACATGCTGCAGGAGCAGTTTGGTTGGTTGGAGAAGTATGTGAAGAATGCGAATGTGGATGCGGGTAAGGTGAGTCCGAAGCCTTAAGCGCAGCATTCCTGAGGTGCTTCTTTGGTGTCTTAGGTTTCTTAGGTGGTGAAAATTGTGTTTTTTACCACCTAAAAAACTTAAAACACCAAAGAAGCACTTTAGGAGCTTGCATAATGTTTATTTCCGTTTTCCTACCGCCTCACTTAGCGTCTCCTTCACCTGGTTGTAATACTTCGCCATGTCCTGGGCCTGCTCCGGGTGATCAAACATATACGCAATCAAAGGGTACCTATCCAGGTTGATGTTCGCCCGTTCTACCAGTGCTTTTTTCACATCTTGCAGCATCTCCTGGCGGTTGGAATAATTTTTACCCTGAAAATAATTGTCCATTTGAGAAGGGTGGGTATTGGAAACCGTGAAGTCTGGTGCGGCTGGGCGATTTGCCAAAGTTGTTTCTCCTACTTCAAATAGGTGCGGCTGGTAATCAGGCTTCAGCTCCTGAATTGCCTTTTGCATTTGATTGATCACCATTTGCATTTCTTCGATGAGTTTCCCGGTGTCATTTTGGTTCAAACCCACGGCAGTGTTGATCAATTTGAAAAACTCGCTGCCGTCAGCGGCTTCCCAGGCGACACCGATAATGCGTTTGAAATCGCGGGCCTTCATCTTATCGGGGGCTACAGCAATAGCCAAACCATCACCCTCGCCCGAAGGCAGCAAGTAATCGCCGATGTTTACCACACCTCGCGCTTTTACAGGTACTTGCCCCATAAAGGCAATTTTTTCGGAGTTCTTTTCTCCTTCCTTCGTACTTGGCATATTTCCCAGCACAATTGGTGAGGCGGATACGACCATAAAACGCTCGGCTTGGCTGAATTTTTTGGACACTTTGCCTCCATTTACACCCACCACATCACCAATGCTCATGGTTTCGGCTGGGTCCACACGAGGTAGCCACTCGGCATAGTCACCTGAGCCCGACTCAAAAGCCACGCCCAAACTCAAATCGGCATAAGTGGCCACCAAAGTCAAATTCGTAACATCAATCACCAAATCAAAAGCATCACTAAAGATGTCTTCGGGGTCGAGTACGCTGGCCAGGCTGGTCACTGTTTCTACTATCGAGCCAAAAACCACAACCGAGTTGGTGAGGATGTCCAGGGTATAGTTTGAAAAAATCTGAGACTTGAAATTGGTGGCGGCTTCAGGTCCAGCACCGATGGTAAAAAGCCCGGTTTGGGGATCACAGGCGATGGGTTCAAAAATGTTTTTATAAATGAAACTGGCTGGCCCACCCGTGGGATTTTCGATGAACTCCAGAAAGTTTCCAGGTAAGCGGGTGAAGGGATTGTCGAGATTTAGGTTAGGCAAAGTGACAACCACGTCTACGCTAAAAGGATCAAAACTTGCATCGACATCTACTTTTGGCAACAGATTGATGACCAAATCTCCAAATTTATAACTAATACCTGGAGGTGGATCAGTAACCATTTTGGTGATCAGGCCAACCAAACCCGAAGGGTCGAGGTCTCCCGTATTCATGCCCTCAATGCGGCCAGTCATTGCTCCATTTTTCCAGAAGGACACGTAATTGTTGCCACGGCCTGATTCCAGGTTGCTATTGGTTGTTGGGGTGACTTCGATGGCAATCCCCTGGGTACTGCCCTTTACCAGCAGAGGATAACTCTCCTGCTTGCTTTGGCTTCCATCAGCACCACCGTTTACAATCAAACGGCCATTGGTCGTCAACGGGCCATTCACGGTGGCCGATTCATTGACTTGAAGGATTTTGGTGGCGGTTTGATTGCCAATGCTCAGGTCTTTGGCAATGGAGCCATTGTTGCCCACACTTAAGTCTTTGCCCACTGTTCCGTTTTTACCTACAGTCAGATCATTTTTGGTATTGAGGTTAAAAAAACTACCATCCCCATCTACCGTAAGGTTGCCGTGGATAAACAGGTTACCTGGCATATCTATCCTCCCGTCCGCTAAAATGCGGAGTCTTTCCACATTGTTGGTTTTAAAAACCAGGTCTTCATCTACCGTTGTGCCAATAAAATGGCATTCATCGGACACCTTGTCATTGCCATTGACGGTCCAAAAGGGCATTCCGGCGGCCACCCGGCTACAGGAGCTTTTTTCATTGTTTTCATGAAAGTGCAAGGTTTCAGCCGACCCAGCGTGGTAGGCATAAGGCACTGCCAACAACTGGCTGGCTCCAATTACGCTAAACGCTTCTTTTTTGCTTTCAGACAGGGCCAGTTCCAGCCAAATGTTTTTTTCAGCCCAGGGAATAGTTTGAAAGGTTTTGCCTTTGCTCTCACCTTTTCCGATGACGAGGTTAAATAACCCGTTTTCGTTGGTCGTGACCTGGTGTATTTCTGAATAAACGGCACTGCCTGTTGGGCCATCGGATAAAAGATTTACCCGCAAAAAAACGGTCTTTTTGGCGAGCAATTTACCTGCAGCGTCGCGAGCAACGGCCTGGTAATTCATGCCTGGAAAAGAGCTGATTTGTTGGGCTTGAGCAAAGCCAATCCAAACGAATAAAAGAACATATAAGGCGAAAAATTTTTGCATGACAATGAAGTTTAGGGTGTTAAAATTTCAGGGATTATTGCTTAAGAATTTTAGCAGACTGCAACACTTTTCCCTTGGTATTCAGCACCAGAAGGTAATAGTGCCCGGCCGGGAAACGCTGTAAATCCAATTGCTCGTCGACCAATCCTCCCGTAAGACGATCGGGTAAAAGCAGGCGGCCAGTGGGATCGATCAAGCGTAGCCAAACTTGTTCATTGGCCCGCAATTTGGCTTTGACGAACAAATCGGCACTTACCGGATTGGGGTAAATTTGAAAGCGTTGGTCGGATGTGGTCAGTGTCTGATCTGATTCAACGATTAGGTAAGGTTGGTGAAAGCCTTCGTTGATTTCGCCGCCGGGATGCTCAAAGTGGCTAACGGCTACCTCCCCTAATGTCCATTCCAAACGAATGGTCTTGCTGGCGTCGGTTTTACCTGCCGCCCCCAACACGGATCGCTCCAGGCTTTGTCCTCGGATATAAGGTGCCAACAAGCAGGCGAGAAGGACTATAAGGATTTTTTTCATGACGTATGTTTTTTTGAAATAGATATACTTATCCACAAGCTCGCTGATGGAACTTTGAATGCTGATACGGGCCGTCTTGTTTTGTTTTGAGTAATTTACAGAATCAGAGAAGGGAGGACAAAAAAGCGCTCTGAGTCAGCAATATACGTTTTTTTTAATGTCTGTGCATTTTTTTAACGCTTCTATTCAAAAGCAAACCTAAATTCATCGTGAATTTTTTAAAATAAATCTAAAGCATTTTATCAGCACAAAGGCTGGGCCATCCTGAATTGTTGAAATTTCAAATCCAAGATGACCCAGCTTCTGTTGTGCTCGTTTTGCCTTTATTCTTAGTTTGAACGATTGGAGTGATGCCTGTTTTTAGCTCGATTTATTGCGCGGCCACCAGTTTGATCAGGTCTTGATCATGGTGGTAACGAATCTGGCACAAGTTGTCAAAAAATAGGGTAGCTCCCTTAGCTTCGGTATATTTTTCCCAGGCTGGAAGTCCGGCATGAGCAGGGTTGCCAGTGCGTGCAAAATTGATCCAGGATTGGCTCATTTTGGCTGCCAGGGCGTAGGCCTCTTTGGTGGCTCCGGTCATTTCCGCACAACGGGCAATGTTGTTGAACACAAAAGGCAATTCCATACAGTGCATGGCTTTGTACTTACCATCCATAACTGGCGACTGCCAGGTGAACAAGTACATGTAGACTGGGGCACCGCCTACCAAAGACGATTTGATATTGGCTTGATTCACGGCACCTGGGCGGAAGGTCATGTCAACATCCAACAGATCTGAGGGCTTTTTATCGTTGGGATAAGCCTTTTTTACTGCTGCAACAAAGGAAGTAGTTTTGTCGCCTTGCTGTTTTTTGATGTATTCCATTACCTGCTCCTGGCTACCATTGCTCAGTCCGGCGCGGCCAGAGGCCATAAATTCGTTTTTCACCGTACCAATCAGCAAGGGAACGGTTTTGGACAATTCCAGCGCCTCAGGCGACATGGGTTGGTAAGGCAACAAATCACCATCGATACTGGGCCCCCAGCTGAGACCAAAACCTGGAATTGTTTTGCCTTCTGCCCGCATGCGCTCAGTAATGTTCCGCAATGCCTGATTGCCGGCAGCGCTCAATTGCGCAAAAGGAATTTTTTGCAGGCTATCGGCCTGATTTGGTGCCAGTTTGAGCACTTTGAGCACTTCGGCAGTAATGGCCTGGGTTTCGGTTTTTCCCATCATATTTGAACGGAAAGCTCCACTCTGGTTGATGGCTTTGTGGAACAAACCCTTTGCCGATGGCATGGCCATCAGGGTATTCACTTTGGCCCCGCCGCCGGATTGACCGAAGATGGTTACGTTGTTGGGATCACCGCCAAAGTTGGCGATATTGGCTTTAACCCATTCCAGGGCCACCCGCATGTCGAGAATGCTCAGGTTGGCGGAGTGTTTGTACTTGTCTCCATAAGCCGAAAGATCCAAATAACCCAAAATGTTGAGGCGGTGGTTGATGGACACTACTACCACGTCGCCTTTTTTAGCCAGATTTTCGCCATCATAGGAAGGCAACTCCTGCGAAGAACCTGCGGTAAAGCCACCGCCGTGGATCCAAAACATCACCGGACGTTTTTTACCATCGCTGATGCTGGGCGTCCAAACGTTGATGCGCATACAATCTTCTCCTGGAAAACCCCAGCTGTGGTTGAACACAAATTCCGATTCGTCACCTGCTGCGGTTACATTGGTGGGCGTCAATAATGGTGCAACTGGCCCGTAAGTCATCGAGCTCCGCACTCCAGTCCAGGGTTTGGGCTTTTGTGGCGATTCAAAACGCTTGGCCTCGGCGTAGGGAATGCCCTTGTAGGTAAAAATCCCGTTGTTGATGTAGCCCCGTACTTTACCGGCGTCGGTGTTGGCAACTGCTACGTTTTCGCCCGTGATCTGCTGTGCAAAAGCAGCAATGGCAGCTCCCACTAAAAGGAAGCTCAATCCTAGTTTTTTCATTGCGAATGGATGAAGGTTAAAGAAAGTGTTACGTTGTAAAATGGGCAAAAATCCTATTGTATCAATTTGTGACAATAATAGCGCTATTTTTGAAAAAATCCTATTACTTTTGAGAAAAGGTTTGAATGCCCATTATGCAGAAGACTTCTCCACCTACCGTTATTGATCATTTACCCCATCTTGCTTACGATTCGGTGATTTTTGGATTTTCCGGCACGCAGCTGAAAATCCTGATCATGGAATACCACAACACCAATATTTTTGCACTACCTGGAGGTTTTGTACAAAAAAATGAACACCTGAATGATGCCGTGAGGCGTGGGCTGAAGGAGCGGACCGGGCTGGACAATATTCACCTGGAGCAGTTTTACACCTTTGGTGATGCCGATCGGAACAATGCGGAACCGATGCGGACCATTTTGATCAAAAACGGGCTTTCTCCCGAAAAATACCATTGGATGTTGGAGCGCTTCATTTCGGTGGCCTACTATGCCTTGATCAATTACAAGGACGTGGTGCCGCAGCCGGATGCCTTGTCTGACTCCTGCCGTTGGTATCCCGTCAACGCCTTGCCACCGCTGATGATGGACCATACGCAGATTGTGGGAAAAGCCTTACAAACCCTGCGGGACAATCTGGATCGGAAATTGGCGAGGGGCAATCTGTTGCCACCTAAGTTTACCATGAAGGAATTGCAACAAGCTTACGAAGCAATTTTAGGTACAAAACTGTTGCGCACCACTTTTCAGCGCCGCATGTTGAGCTTGAATTTGTTGGAACGGCATGAAAAACAGTACTCGGGGGGGGCGCATAAGGCGCCGTATTTGTACAGTTTTATGAAACATTAGTCATCCCCAATTTTAGCTGAAAAAAGCAATTGAAGAAGACCGTTTGTTTCTAATTGCTTTTTTCAGCTAAAATTGGGGATGACGAATGTTTGTGTCCTCGGTGAAACTATGCTGCTTTTGCGTTAATTTTGAAAAACAACCAAACTCCCTATGCCCAACGAACTCGAAAAATACATTCAATCCTATTTCGGCTTCCCGCCTGAAAACCTCCAACAGGTCCTTCAATTTTTTAAACCCAAAACCTACCCCAAAGGAACTTATTTGTTGAAAGAAGGGCAATACGCAGACTCTTTAGGCTTTGTACAAAGCGGCATCATTCGAGAATATTTGATCGACAACAAAGGCCGGGAGGTCACCAAGTGGATTTCCTCACCTGGTTATTTTTCGGTTGATTTGGCCAGTTTTTTATTCCAGCAGCCCGCCCGTTGGAATTTGCATACCTTGAGTGAAGTAGACATGTTGGTGATTTCGAAAACAGATTACGCCAAAATTGACCAGGTGGTTCCTCGTTGGTCAACGCTGGAAAAATTGTTTATCGCCCGCTGTTTTACCATGTTGGAAGAGAGGATTGTCACCCACCTTTCGCTATCAAGCGAGGAGCGTTACCACTTGTTTTTTAGTCAAAATCCGGAGTTGTTCAATCAGGTGCCGCTGCAATATTTGGCGTCCATGTTGGGCATGACGCCGGAGACGTTTAGTCGGATTCGGAAGCGGCAGTTGGAAAGGTGAGGTATTGACTACATTGACTCTATTTTTTCACAAAGGACACAAATATGCCGCCTTGGAATTACTGTAAGATAGCGCTCCTACTGCGCCGAACTCGCTCCCCCAGCCCCCTTCGGCCGAATCGACTTATAAACCACCCCCTGTATCCGCTGCCGGGTATCAAATTTCTCCAAACGATTGTTGTGCTGAGAAGGAAAAGTGCGATTGGAGAGGAATACGTACACTAAATTGTGCTCGGGATCCACCCAGGTACAAGTGCCCGTAAAACCTGTATGTCCAAAAGTGCTTTCCGAAGCCTGCGCCGACATATTGGTGGGGTAACTCGCCCCCATGGGGTACATGTCGAAACCTACCCCTCGGCGAATGCTGCGCGGGTGGCGGGTGATGAAGTTTTGCACCGTTTGGGGTTCCAGGTAGCGATTTCCCCCATAGTAACCTTGTTGTAACAACATTTGCATGATCACGGCCAGGTCATTGGCATTGGAAAAGAGGCCCGCATGACCACTTACCCCTCCCAACATGGCTGAGCCCATGTCGTGTACATAGCCTTGCACCCGCTGCTGACGGTAGTAATGATCCTCCTCGGTGGGCGGCATTTGTTCTATCGGGAATTTTTTCCAGGGGTTAAAAGTCGCAGACTGCAATCCGAGCGGAGCATAGAAGGTTGAATCCACATATTTGTCAAAACCCATTCCACTCTGGTGTTCCACCATTTGCGCCAATAAGTAAAAACCCAGGTCGCTGTAACGGTAGTTGATGTTGGGGCGCAACTCCGATTGGCGGATTTGCAGAAAAATGCTGTCCATGAAATTTTTATGCAGGTACAAATTACTGGCCACGGGTACCACAAAGTCTCCTTCGGGTGCGCTGCGGTAATATTTTAGGGATGGTTTGTTCAAACTATCTGGTGTATGCGCCAAGGTTCGTTTGTAAAAAGGCAACCAACCGATCAAACCCGCATTGTGCGCCATGATGTCCTGAATGACCATAGCGGCCTTGTTGGTGCCATTGAGATTCGGGAGATAATTGCTGAGGGGCTTGCGCAAATCGATGCGGCCATCGTCCATAAAACGCATCATGGAAATGGTGGTGGCCGCAATTTTGGTTACGGAAGCCAGGTCAAATACATCCGAGGTTTGGGTCGGATGGTCCTTGAGGTAAGTATGGTGTCCAAAGGCTTTTTCATAAATGATTTGCCCATCCTTGGCTACAAGTACCACACAACCCGGCGTTGCTGCCACATTGATGGCTTCGTTGGCGATGAGTTCAATGCGGTTAAGGGTATCTGAAGACATCCCCACTGCTTCTGGAATACTGTACCCCATCCGGCCATTGGCCTGGGTTTCTTCACCGGCATTGAAACGGCTACGCTCGGAGGCGGTGATGGGCAAACGCCCCGTCATGCCAAATGCTCCGAAAAGTGCCTGAGCACTCAGGTCCTGTACCAGGGCCTCACTTTCGTAAGCCATTTGTACCGATTCAAATTCATCAAAAAACTTCAAACTATAAGGTGAGCCAAAAATGCTGAGCACCACCCGGGTTTTGGTGTTGAGTTTTTTCAAAAACTGAATGCTGCTGTATGAAATGCCGTAGTTTTTGGAAGCCGAGGAAGTCATGTCGTGCAAGCCGACAAATACGACCTTGTATTTGCTCAATTGCGCCAGCAAAGCCGCCTGACGATCGTCATTGAGCTCCTTGCCGGTATACAGATGAGTCATCTTGGCGTAGGAAGACAGTCGTTTCTGAAAAGCCGTCATCCCATCGGCACCAATGCTCAAAGACGCAAAACTCAGGGTATCCACCCGCCCAAAAGGCACCAGATGTTGGGTGTTGCGCACCATGGTCAGTGCATTTTTGATCAACTCACGTTTGAGCGCTTCGGCTTGGGCCGCATTGACATCTTTGCGAGCAGTAAGTACATCTTTAGGCTGGTATTTGGTCAAACCCAGGCGAAACTTGTAGCTCAAAATCCGTTTAACACTGGCATCAATTTGCTCCTGACTGATTTTGCCCTCCCGCACATAACGCTGGAGTGCTTCGATGGCCTTGGCGGTACTGGGCGGCACACAAATCATATCATTGCCAGCCAGAATTGCTTCAGCTTCGGCAATGCCATCCGAAAAATGTTCGGTAACGCCCTGCATTTCCATCCCATCCGTAAAAATCAAACCTTCAAAGCCCATCGCCCGCCGCAACACATGGGTAATTGTATTGCGCGACAAGGAGGTAGGCCGATTATCCCGATCATCCAGGGCAGGCACTTGTAAATGGGCAACCATCACGCCACCTATGCCATAGTTGACCAGCGAGCGAAAAGGATAAAACTCCACACTGTCCAGGCGGTTCATTTGGTGGTTAACCACCGGGAGGTCGTAGTGAGAATCGGCATCGGTATCGCCATGGCCCGGAAAGTGTTTGGCGCAAGCCATGATCCCATTGTCCTGCATCCCCTTCATGTAGTGGTAAGCTTTGACAGTCACATTGTAACGGTCTTCACCAAAGGAGCGGTAACCTATCACCGGATTACGGGCATTGCTGTTGATGTCGGCAACGGGGGCAAAATTGACATTGAGGCCAATCCGTTTGCTTTGGCGGGCAATTTCCTGGCCCATTTTGTAAAGCAGGTCGTTGTTTTGGATGGCACCAAGGGTCAATTGTTTGGGAAAGCTGATGGCGCTTTCTTTCATGCGCATTCCCAAGCCCCATTCGCCATCAATGGCCACCATGAGGGGAATGCGGGAAAGCGTTTGGTATTTATTAGTGTATTCCAGTTGTTTTTCGGGAGTGCCCTGAAAGAAGCAAAGGCCACCTACCTTGTATTTTTTGACAATTTCCGCTACTGATTCCGCATAGGCATCTCCTTTGTCGGAATGCGCCCGAATCATGATCAATTGGCCAATCCGCTCGTCTGTACTCATGGATTTGAATACCGAATCCACCCAGTGTTTTTCAGTGGGGGAAGCGGGGTTGATACTGTACACTTTTTGAGCCGCAGTCCGAGCTAAAAACAGGACACAAAGCATTAGCGTGAGTAGAATGGCTGCTACTGGTTTCATGGCTAAGTACGTGTTTGGCGAATAATGCAAAAAATTAGAGCATGTGCTGATACGTCGATGGGATGAGCTGATCAGTAATAAGCAGTAGGTTTTTCAATACAAAAAGCTCTATTTCAGGTGTTAGGGCTAGTTGTTTTTCATTTTTTGACAACCTCAATGGCTTAAATATAAGGCTTCCTGTGGATTTACAGTTCTCTTTTCCCGATTTTGTGAAAATTTAACATTTTATGATTTTTTAAAAACTAAACTTTCCTACTAACATTTTATGCCTTTTGCGGTATTTTTAGCGTCATTGGTCGCTTATAGAAAAATGGGATTTTTTTTCTACCTAAAATAACGCCAATATTTATTTTCAACCTTGTAAAACCTGAGTATGAAAGGACTATCGCTAACCCTTACCACCCTACTAAGTGTATGGTGCCTGAGTACGGGCTTAGCTCAAAGCAGTGAAGAGGCTCTCAAGCCGATCACCCGAACCTATGCACTCAAAAATGCCACCATCGTAGTCAAACCAGGCCAAACCATCAGCAATGGTACGGTCGTGATCAAAGATGGGTTGATCATCAGTGCGGGTCAAAATGTGAGCATTCCTGCCGACGCTAAAATCATTCCTGCGGACTCCATGTTCGTATACGCTGGATTTATTGATGCCCTCTCCAATGCGGGTATTCCCAGGCCAGAAGTACGCCCCACTGCCGGGGGTGGACCTGGCGGCGGAGGTGGTGGCCAAGGCCAACGCCAAACGGGGGTTAACCCAGGCAGCCCTCCCAATGACCTGGCGGGCATTCAGCCCGAATTGCAGGCCCGCAACCTCATTAAAGCTACTGAAAAATCCATCGAAGATTTGCGCAAACTGGGCTTTACCAATGCCCACGTTGCGCCAATGGGTCGGATGCTGCCAGGCAGTAGTGCCCTGATTTCGCTGGGCGGCACGGCTGCTGACAATATGGTATTGAAAGACAATTACGCCATGATTAGTCAATTGGTAGGCGCGCAGGGATTGTACCCCAACACCGTGATTGCCGTAATGTCCAAATTCCGGGAATTGTACAAACAGGCCGAACAAGCCAAAGCGCACGAAAAAATGTACGCCGCCAATCCTGCCGGTATGTCTCGCCCTGAGGTGGATCGTTCTTTGCAGGCATTTTATCCGGTCATCGACAAGCAACGTCCAGTTTGTTTTGTGGCACCTGACCTCAAGTCGGTTTACCGGGTACTGGCGCTGCAACAAGAACTGAAATTCCCGCTTATCCTTGGCGGTCTGCGTCAAGCCTGGCCACTGGCCGACCAGCTCAAGGCTCAGAATATTCCAGTGATCCTTTCTTTGGATTTGCCTAAAATGGATAAAAAGGAACCAGCTAAGAAGGACACTACCGCCAAAGACCCTGAACTGGAGCGCCTTGAAAAACGCCGTGCTGACGAGATGAAACTCTACGAAGCACAGGCTGCTACCTTCGCGGGAAAAAGCATCAACTTTGGCTTTTCGACTATGAATGCCAAAACTGCCGACATCCGGGAAGCCTTGCGGCGCATGGTTAAAGCGGGTTTGAAAGAAGATCAAGCCTTGGCAGCCTTGACCACCACTCCCGCCGCCATGTTTGGCGTAGCGCAAAGTTTGGGTACGGTGGAAAAAGGCAAAATTGCCAACCTGGTGGTGTCAAAGAAGCCTTATTTTGATGAAAAATCACAGGTGCGCTACGTATTCGTTGATGGTGCCATTTATGAATTTGAAGCGGAAGCAGCTGCTCGTCCTGGTGCAGGTGGCCCTGCAGGTGCCCGTGGTAGCGCGGCTGCCCCAAGCGACCTGAGCAAATTCATCGGCAAATGGAATTATGAAATTGATGCACAGGGAACCTTATACAAAGGCATTCTGAGCCTGATCGATGACGGCGGTAAAATTGGCGGTAGCTGGACCGGTGCGGACGGCCAAAGCAAGTCCTTGACCAGCCCAGCACTAAAAGGCAACGAGTTGACCTTTAGTTCTACGGTTAACATGGGCCAGGAATTGCCCCTCGACTTCGCGATTACTTTTGACGGCAACAAGTTTTCCGGCAAAGTAAAAGTTGGAGACTATGGCGCATTCCCCGTCGAAGGTTCCAAGGAGCCACGCGATTAATGAAACGGTAAAAAACAAAACAATGAAGCAATTCACCATCATAAGTTGCTGCCTGTTGATTGCCCTGGGTCTCAATGCCCAAGCTAGCAAAGGCAGTATGCTCATCAAAAACGGCACGGTATTGACCGTGACCAAAGGTACGCTGGAAGGCTCCGACGTCCTGATCGAGAATGGAAAAATCACCCGCATTGGTAAGGGACTGACAGCTCCAGCCGGAGTCAAAACAATAGACGCCACTGGCAAATACGTGATGCCGGGCATCATTGATGCCCACTCTCACATTGCCATTGACGCAGTAAACGAAGCCACCAACCCGGTTACGGCTGAAGTAGCCGTAGGTGACGCTATCGACCCTATGGATATTTCCATTTACCGGGCTTTGGCGGGTGGATGTACTTCCAGCCACGCCATGCACGGTTCGGCCAACGCCATTGGCGGGCAATGCCAAACGATCAAGCACCGCTACGGCACCCTCAATCCCAACGAATACCCCATGGAAGGTGCACCACGGACCATCAAATTTGCCTTGGGTGAAAACCCTACTCGCGTACACGGGATTGGCCGGGGGATCGTACCACGTACCCGCATGGGGGTTGAGTTTGTGATTCGCAAATCTTTCTCCGAAGCCAAAGCCTATAGTGAGGCCTGGAAAAAATACAATGCCGAAAAAGCCAGCAAACCAACGGTTTTGCCTCCCAAATACGATCGCCGCTTGGAAACTTTGGCCGCTGTATTGAGTGGCGAGATCCTGATTCATTGCCACTCCTACCGCGCTGACGAAATCCTGATGCTGATGAATGTGTGTAAGGATTTTGGGATCAAAAAAATCACCTTCCAACACGTGAACGAAGGTTTTAAGGTTGCGCCCGAATTGGCTGCCTTTGGTGCTTCGGCTTCGGTGTTTGCCGATTGGTGGGCTTACAAGTTTGAGGTGTATTACTCTACGGCTTACAACGCAAGTATTTTGACCAAAAATGGCGTAGTCACTTCCATCAACTCTGACTCTGGCGACTACATCCGTCACTTGTACCACGAAGCGGCCAAGACCCAATATTATGGTGGTTTGACCGACGAAGAAGCCCTGGCTCTGATCACCATCAACCCGGCCAAACAGTTGGGCGTAGAAAACCGGGTTGGTTCCCTGGAAGTAGGCAAGGATGCGGATGTGGCCATTTTTGATGGACATCCCCTGTCCGTGTATGCAGTACCTATGATCACCATCGTTGACGGGATAGTACGTTTTGATCGCGCCAATGATCCAGACGATATGCGTTTGGACATTGACCCCATCCGGGCTACGACCACTTTCCAAATGGGCTCTGGCCACGATCACGACCGTTGTATGCAAGGCGTGGCAGAAGCGATGGAGCAATTGTTTCAATTGAAAAATTAATCAGATGAAAATGAGATTTCTAAGCATATTTTTTCTGGTTTTAGGGGGCGTTGCGCTGTTTGGTCAGGTGGCCAAACCCAGCAAGGGAACCTATGCCCTGACCAACGCCAGCATTCAAACCGTGACCAAGGGCCTGGTGCAAGGCACCCTGGTGATCCAGGATGGAAAAATTACGGCCCTGGGTGCCAACGCTGCTGTGCCAGCGGGCGCTCAAGTCATCGACTGTAAAGGTTTGACACTGTATCCCGGCTTGATTGACGGGGGCACCCAATTGGGCCTGGTGGAAGTAGAATCAGTCGACGTGACCAACGACGACGACGAGTTGGGCGACCTCACCCCACAGGTAGAGGCCCTTACTGCGGTCAATCCCAATGCAACTGCCATTCCGGTTACCCGCGTAAATGGCGTGACTACAGCCTTGGTAGCCCCTACGGGTGGCCGCTTCCCAGGCACAGCATCTCTGATCAATCTGGTGGGGTATACGCCGGATCAGATGTTTGCCGGATTCAAAGGAATGATCATGAATTTTCCCAGCCTGGGCCGGGCGGGAGGCTTCTTTGGTCCTCAACGAACCGAGGAAGAATTGAAAAAAGAGCAGGAAAAAGCCTTATCCAAGCTCAACGAGATTTGGGAAGGTGCAAAATTTTATGCCAAAGTAGATTCAGCTGCCCAAAAAGACGCGAGTGTAAAAGTGCCTTACAATCCGGAAATGGCGGCTTTGGCACCCGTAGTTCGTGGCCAGATGTTATTGATGATCGAAGTGAATCGCGCGGAAGACATCGAAGGTGCCATCAAATGGGTAGAGAGCAAAAAAATCACCAAGGTGGTTTTCACCGGTGTAGCTGAAGGCTGGCGGGTAGCCGATAAACTGGCCAAGGCCAAAATTCCGGTCATCACTGGCCCGGTGATTGCCTTGCCTACTCGTTCATCCGATCGGTATGACAAAGCCTACGCCAACGCGGGTTTGATGCACAAGGCAGGGGTCAAAGTAGCCTTGCGGACCTTCGAAGTGGAAAACGTGCGGAATCTGCCCTTCAATGCAGGCTTTGCAGCGGCTTACGGGTTGGGCAAGGAGCAGGCACTCAAAGCCATCACGATTATTCCCGCAGAGATTTTTGGCGTGGATAAGAATCTTGGATCACTGGAAGTGGGCAAAAGTGCGACCTTATTCGCCACCACTGGCGATGCGCTGGAAACCAAGTCGCAAATCAAGTACTTGTTCATCGACGGTTGGCAAGTGCCGCTGGATAGCCGGCATATTCAGTTGTACCATGAGTTCTTGAAGCGCTCACCGGGATTGGATAAGTAAGAGATGAAAGATGAAAGATGAGAGATAAAACATTTGCGTTACCGCTCTCATCTTTCATCTCTCATCTTTCTATTCCCTTCTTCTGACAAAGTCTCGAATTTCCGGGTCAAAACTTTGATGTACTCCACCCTTCTGAAGCGCAGGGCACTCCAATCTTCGTTGACGGCCACCATTCTTACACTTTCAAGTCCGAGTTTGCCCAAAGCTGCCCAACCGGTATCCCGATTGAAATTACACTTGTAGCGTTTGGAGGTACCTTTGGGATACACAAACCAAATGATGGGATCAGCTTCCAGGCGGCCTTGCAGACTGTGCGCAATGGCTTCAATTTCGGACAACTGGGTCACGAAGAAAAGGGCAAATTGAGGTTTTTCTACTTTATCCAGGCTATCGACCAATTCGGTCACGCTCTGAATGTAATGGGCAAAGTCGCTCAATTCAGCAGGGAGATTGAGCAAGAGTATGGGGGATTGGTCTTTGTAGTTGAGTTTTTTGAGGAGCTGTTCCATATTACTCAATTTTTATTTTTTACAAAACCTTGCAAAAACCCCCAGCGGCAACTTCCTCCCCCCCTGATCCTGGATGTACAATTCCCCATTTTCTACCTCTTGTGCAAAAGGAAAGTATTGCTTGGCCAGATTTTCGGCAATCAGGGCAGAGAAGCCCATTGAATACAAGTTGAGGATCAACAAATGATGTTCCGGGTCCAGGATTTGCCCACAATGCTCCAATAGTTCAGGCAAGTGTTTTTCCAATAACCATTTTTCACCCTCCGGGCCACGGCCATACGCCGGTGGATCCAGGATGATGGCCTGGTATTTACGGCCTCTTTTGGCTTCTTTGCGTACAAATTTTAGGGCATCCTCCACCGTCCAGCGGATGTTGCTCAGTTGGCTGGCCTCCATGTTTTGGCGGGCCCAGCTTACCACAGGTTTAACCGAATCCACATGGACCACGTCGGCACCAGCAGCTTTGGCGGCCAAGGAGGCACCACCCGTATAGGCAAAAAGATTGAGTACTACGGGTTGATTGACGTCCATTTGTTGTAGCCCCCGGTAGATGTAGTTCCAGTTTTCAGCCTGTTCCGGGAAAATGCCAACATGTTTGAAGGAGGTAAGCCCCAATCGAAAGGCCAAATGCATCCCATCATGGTGGTAGCGAATATGCCATTGTTCGGGCATGCCGGGTTTGAGTTCCCAATTGCCATCCTCGGCATTTGCGGCTGCACCAGATTTGCGATTAAAGGTCGCAAGGGCTTTTTTGTTCCACTCTGCTTCGCTCAGTGCAGGCGACCAAATGGCTTGGGGCTCTGGGCGTGAAAGCACGTAAGGTCCAAAGCGTTCCAATTTTTTAAAATTGCCGCTATCGATGAGCTCGTAATCCTCAAAAGGAGGTAAGGGTAATGCCTGCATAGTTGCGAATACACCAAAATAAACCTTTCAGAGTAGGTTAAGTGCACGAATTTGTGCAGTTTTAGCACTCTGTTTTATTTAAGGTGAAGAAGTAAGGTTATGTCAACGGCAAAGATAATCAGCAGTCTGCAAAATCCATTGATTAAAAACATCGGCAGTTTACTGGAGAAAGCCAGGGAACGGCGCAAACAGGGTTTGTTGGTAGCTGAGGGCTTGATCGAAGTGGGGATGGCCTTGCGAGGAGGTTTTACAGTGGAACAGCTCTTATACAATCCGGACCTCACCCCAGAAGAAAGCATCCAGCAAGTTTTAAAGCACCAGCCCGCTGCTGCTCAGCATTTGATTCAGGTAAGTGGTGCGGTGATGGAAAAAGTCGCGTATCGGGCGAACGTGCCCAATGTAGTCGCAGTATTGCGCAGCAAGTCCCTGGATTTAAACGAATTTAAGGTTAAAGCAAATCCTTTGATCCTGGTGCTTGAAACGGTAGAAAAACCAGGTAACTTGGGAGCCATTTTGCGTACTGCCGATGCTGCCGGAGTAGATGCGGTACTATTGTGCGATCCCCAAACGGATTGGTATAACCCCAATGTAATTCGGGCCAGTTTAGGCGCAGTATTTACTGTACCCATCTTTAGTACAACTGCCGCGGAAGCGCTGGAATGGCTACAAAAACACCAGATTCGGATTTTTGCCACCCACCTGGAAGCCAGTTACCCCTATTACGATTGTGATTTGCAGGGACCCACTGCCCTCGTGATGGGAACTGAAGCGGATGGAATCTCTACTTTTTGGGTTCAAAATGCCCATCAGCGGGTCATTATCCCAATGCAGGGCCTAGTTGATTCGATGAATGTTTCTGTTTCTACGGCTATTTTATTGTTCGAGGCATTGCGCCAAAGAAAGTAAATTGTTCTTCCTGGCAATTGAAATTGTTATGAGTATTTCGAGTATAAACTGTGGCTAATCGCTTTTATTTCGTCATAAAGTAAATGGCTTAGGGTAAATTTGTTATAAAAGGCTGCACAAGTTTTTTATTTTGACGACAAATCAAAAAACAAAACGCTTGACCCTAATTATTTTGATCACAAGAGACGTATTATGAACACAGACAAATCAGCTTTTTTCAACGCTATATTTCTGGTGTTTTTCTTTGCTTTAATCAGCAATGTACTGATGGCACAGGAAGACCATACTACTCCTTTGCCTCCTCAGATGGGTAAGGCAGATACGGATGGGCCACACCTTTTTTACCGCAAAAATAAGGTGTATATCCGACAAATCCGGATGAAAGACACTACGGCTGTAGCGACGCTCGATTCCATTGAGGCCAAACAGAAGGATGCTATAAAAATTGAGTGCCGCTTTACCAAAAATCCTGAATGGAATTTCAGCACCAAGCTAAAATCCAAATACAGAATTGAAAATACAGAGTACCCCAAGGCTGAAAAAATCCTTGCTGTATCCGACATTGAGGGCAATTTTGGGTCCTTTCGCAATTTTTTGATCTCACATAAAGTAATCGACGAAAAGTACAATTGGACTTTTGGCAAAGGCCACCTGGTTTGTGTTGGTGATTTTTTTGACCGTGGCCCCAATGTCACTGAAACCCTTTGGCTCATTTATGACCTAGAAGAAAAAGCCAAAGCTGCCGGGGGGTATGTACATTACATTTTGGGCAATCATGAGATTCTGAACATGTCCAATGATCATCGCTATGTGCATCCCAAATACATGCGCAATGCCGATTTGTACCAGGAGCCCTACGTTAACTGGTTCAAAAGGTCCACCGAACTAGGCCGCTGGCTGGAGACCAAAAACGTAGTGGAAAGAATTGGCGACTTTATCTTTGTCCATGGTGGATTGTCACCCGATTTGAACTACATTGACAAAACCCTCTCCGAAATCAACAATATGATGCGCCCATTTTACTTCATTCAAGAAGATGTTTTCCGCATCGACGATGAGATATTGAGGTTTATGTTTGGTGACAATGGCCCACTTTGGTACCGAAACTACGTGATGGCCCAGGCCCAGGATGCTGAAATAGAAGAGTCCTTGCGGAAATTTGGGGGGAAGCACATCGTGGTTGGCCATACGCTGGTCAATGCCGTCAGAACTTTTTATGGGGGCAAAGTGATCGCCATCGATACTCGCCATGTGGATCCCAATTCAACGGCATTTCTGTATGAAGGGGGGAAATTTTTCAGGATTGATCAGCTGGGGAAACGCGGGGAGTTAAAATTTTAAGCAGTGAAAATGAAAATGCCAGTAGCACCGAAAAGTTACTGGTATTTTTTTTGTTAAAAATAACTAGAAAAATAGTTGATAAACTACAAAACTAGTTGTATGTTTGTCTTACACAATTAAGCAATACAATGAAGCGACTTACGCGCAAAGAAGAAGAGCTGATGCAAGCCCTGTGGAAACTGGAACGAGCCTTCGTCAAGGACCTCATCGAGCTACTGCCCGAGCCAAAGCCGCACTACAACACGGTATCAACGGTGATTCGCAAACTGGAAACCCAAGGCTTTGTAACCCATGAAGACTTTGGGGGCACTCACTGTTACTTACCCAAAATTAGCAAGGAAGCCTATCAACGCCAGTTCCTAGGGGATTCCATGGCTGCGTATTTCGACAACTCCTACAAGAACATGGTGGCATTTTTTGCCCGCGAGAAAAAAATTACGCCTGAAGAACTGAAAGACATCTTAAAAGCCATTGAAAAAGGAGAGTAGTCAGATGCCTCTCGTAATCCTGTAATACCCATGCAAGGTTTGGTTTATTCCCATTTGCTGCAAGCAGTAGTGCTGCTGCTTGCTGGTACCCTGCTTTACAGTTTGATGTTTTGGCGAAGTACCTTTTTGCGCTGGAATCGGGTTTTGTTGTGGAGTATCTTGCTTGCTTCGCTGATCCTGCCATTCGTGCATTTGCCAGCAGCATGGACAGTTCATTTTTGGCAAAAAAAGGAGGCAATTGCTGCACCTAAACCTAATTTGGAAACAGGTGGAGGTCTGCCTGAACCCCAATTTTTTTATGAAATAAATCCAGCTGAGCAAGTAACTACGCTGCAGGTGGAGGAGAATCTTTCGGCAAAACAACCCCAGATACCAATTACCCCACTGTTATTTCTTCTCTATGCTCTAGGTTGTTTTGTTTTTGGCATACGCTTTTTGATACACTTGTTTTCGCTGTTTAAATTATTCCGAAAAGCCCACCTTGAGCAGAGGGATGGCTACTACCTGGCCTTTTGCCATGGGGAATTGTCTCCTTTTGCTTTTGGGCGTACCATTTTTTTATCCGAAGCCTTGCTGCAAAGTGAAGACTTGAAACTGATCCTAGCCCATGAGTTAGCGCATGTTCGACAGCGGCATACTCTAGATATTCTGGCGGCAGAGCTGCTACTCGTCTGGCAGTGGTTCAACCCCGGTGCTTGGCTGTACCGCCGACTGGTAGAAACCAACCTGGAATATTTAGCCGATCGCAGTGTGTTGCAGCAGCAGTGGAATAAAAAACAATATCAGCTGAGTTTGCTGAATTGGTCGAACGCCAATGTCAGCAACAGCCTTTCTACTTCCTACAATTTTTCACTCCTCAAAGAAAGAATTATGATGATGAATCGGAAACCCGCGTCAAAAGTGTATTTGTTGGGTTATGCAGTGGTTTTGGTCCTACTGCCGATGTTGTCGGTTTTTAACCAGCCTGTATTGATAGCCAACCCCGCCTCGCCCCTTCAAAGGTCTGAGGCCATTGATCAAGCCCTCATTGATCCTGGTTTAGCCCAATCAGTAACTATCTCAGGGGGCAAACTTGCTCCGGGTTTACCCAAGCCCACAACCAAAAATGTAGAATATGCGGTAGATACGATTGTCCCAAAGCAAGATGAAAAGAAATTTTTTGTGTTGGTGTTTAGTTTGAAGCTGACCAATGAAGAGCAAGAAAAATTGCTCAACTTATCGCTACCCTGGGGAAGGAAATTGGAAGTAATACGGAGTGATAAAGGCAAAATAATTGGTGCTAGAATAATCAGTCCATCCGGTGGAAGTTGTGCGGTTTGGCATGATGAGAACTATGAACTTCCCATTGTGATTTATGGAGAACCGAATGGTTGTTCTACGGGAACCTTCGATCAGGATTTTCTAAACAAACTTATTGCCAATCAGTGGGAAAATACCATTGAGCTAATCACTTTGGGATTGCCCAATGACAAAATAGTGCTTGAAGCCTATCGCCAAAAAATTACTGACCATGAGCAAAAAGAAATTAAAGAAAGACTTGAAAAACTTGCATCAAACAATTGGGTAGAATCGGCATCTAGCGGAAGCACAACTTATCGTATTCCTGTACAAGAAAAATCCTGGGAATATGTGAAGAAAAAAATTGGAGACTTTGCCACTAATGGTAAACAATTCATCGTCTCAATCAATGGTCAGGTATTTGAGTCCATACTTCCTGAAATAGATATCAGCAAGGTAAAAAAGATGATTTTATATGAAGGAAGAAAAACGGAATACATCCCAGGTACACTAATGGTTAAACGAACAGAACCCGCTAATTTACGCCTGGAAATCGATATGGATTGAAGTTCTCTTATTCTATTAGATTTTTTGCCACAAAGGCACAAATCACTATTAAACAATGAATTTGTGCTTAGTGTCTTTGAGTCTTTGTGGCAAAAAATAAATATGTTCAGTAGTGTGAGTTCCTATTCAAATTTTGAAATAAGAAGCGAAATATAGAATTACTGATTATAGTGTTGAATTTTCTCTTGGGGCCTCCTCCTTCGGAATAACCCCTGCTCCAATTTTGCGCAATAGCCTCATCCGTAAGGCCAAGGGCAATGCATTGTTCAACAAAATCATAATCTGGTTCATCACACCCGGAATAATAATGCGTTTGCCTCTGAACAAACCATTGAGCGCAACAGGGGCCACCTGATTGGGGTACATCACGACCAGTTTGGCCTTGCGTCCACTGCGTTGAATGCGTTTGAGGCCATCCTCGTTGGTTACCACCGGGCCGGGGCACAAGGCACTTACACTGACTCCGGTATCGGCCAACTCTTCGCGCAAGGAAAGGGAAAAGGCGGTCACAAAGTGTTTAGTGGAGGTATACGCCGTTTTGAAAGGCATCGGCATCAGGCCTTCCATACTGCTGGTATTGAGAATGTAGGCTTTATCTAGTTGTTTCAAGTGCGGCAAAAAATGATAGGTCATTTCAAACATCACCTGATTGTTGAGCCGCAGCATCGTTTGGTATACGCCAAGGGGAATTTTATTCAGGATGTCACCGCGGCCAAAGCCGGCATTGTTGATCAGGATATCTACGCTGTATTCATTTTCCTGGCACCAGGAGTACACTTTCAGCGGAGCATCAGGTGCAGTGAGGTCGATGCCAAAGGGCTGTGCCGCTACTCCATATTTTTGTGCAATTTCACTGGCCGCAGCGTGCAATTCCGGGCCATCCAATGCTACTAGTAACACATTTCTGCCTCTTTGGGCGCATTCCTCCGCCAACGCACGACCAATGCCCATGCTGGCGCCGGTAATGAGAGTGTAATGCTTTTCCATAACAAACAACTTAGCGTTTTATTCCTGCCTCTTCCGTTTCAGTAAACGTTCAACTAACGGTTTTTCGATCCAGGCGATGGCCGCAAAATAAGCCAAAAGAATCAAAAAGTTGATGCTCAAAATCACCGGAAGTGCTCCTTGTGCCAGGTGCCGCAGCCCTTCACTCAGGCCATAAGCGAACAAAGCCAGCAAGAAGTACAAGGCCATTCGCCCGAGTGGGTAATGAATAGGATGGTATTTTTGGCCCGCCATATAACTGACGATGGTCATGAAGACATAACAAATCAATGCGGTCCAGGCCGGAGCGTAATAGCCATACCCCTGTTTGATGAGTACCACATTCAGCACAATGGTAATCAGGGAGCCACCCAGGGCTACCCAACCGCCAACTGCCGTGCGGTCGATCAACTTGTACCAAATGGAAAAAGTGGTAAACAAGCCCAAAAACAAATTGGCCAGCAAGAGTACTGGCACTGTATCCAAACCTTCTCGAAAGTTTTCACCCAAAAACAATCCCACCCAATCTATATTCAACATAATGCCCAAAAAGGCGATGCAACTTACCAAAGTGAAGGCTTGGGCCACTTGTCCATAGACCTTTTCCGAGCCTTTTTCATTGGCATTCCGGAAAAAGAAAGGTTCCGAAGCATAGTTGAATGCCTGAGTGAAAAGGTTCATCATCACGGGGATTTTCACTGCTGCGGAATAAACGCCCACCTCTTCCAGGTTCGTATTCAAATCCCCAACACCTAAAAATTTCAACAAGGGTGTACCCAAAAACTGGTTGATCACCCCGGCTATCCCGGCAAGTACCAAAGGAAAGGAATAACGCAACATCTGGCGCAGCAAGGCCCAATCGATCTGCAATTTCATGCGCAGGTAAGTTGGCAATACCTGCAACAAATTCACCGCACTGCCTACTACATTGGCCAGAAATACATCACCCACCATATTGTCCTCAAAATGCAGGTATTGCAACCATTGCCAGGCGGCTTTTTGCTCCAGTTTTGGACAAAAATAGAGGTAAAAAAACACCAGCAGAATATTGACAACAACGTTGGTCAATTTAATTCCCATGAAGCGCAAGGGGCGATTCTCAAACCGCAGGCGTGCAAAAGGGATGGCCGTCAACGTATCTAGCCCCAAAATCAATATCAAGGCTATAATAAATTCTGGATGCTTCGGATATTGCTGAAGATCAGCAATGGGCTGCGCCAAAAAAAGCGCGATCCCCGTAAAAACGAGTGTAGACAACAACAAAAACAAAGTAGAAGCAGAAAAAGTCCGTTCTACGTCTTCCTTTTTTTGAGCGTAGCGGAAATAAGCCGTCTCCATCCGAAAAGTCAAAAGGATGTTGAATAGCGCTACATAGGAATACAAATCATTAAAGATGCCGTAATCCGCCTTGCTCAACACCCGGGTCAAAAAAGGAGTCAACAAAACAAAATTGAGCAAGCGCGGCAAAATGCTGCTCATGCCATAAATGGCGGTTTCTCCGGCGAGTTTTTTGAGTAGAGACATTTATAGAAAGATGAAAGATGAGAGATGAGAGATGAAAGAGGCTACCGCAGGGACTTAGACAAGGTTATTGTCAAAAACGCTGCGGCAGCCTCTTTCATCTCTCATCTTTCATCTCTAATAAATTAGTTTTCCCAATTTTTCTTCTCCTGCTCCACATGGTGCAAGATCACCCTGATGCCATATTTTTCTTTCAGGTGTTTGGCAAGGGCATCGGCGGCGTATACGGAGCGGTGCTGGCCTCCGGTGCAACCAAAATTGACCGTTAGGTTGGTGAAGCTGCGCTCGATGTAGTCTTCCACGGCAGCATCCACGATGCGGAATACATTGTGTAGGTATTCGTCCATAGTGCTGTGTTGCTTGAGAAAATTGATGACCGATTCGTCGCGGCCAGTCAATTTTTTATAAGGCTCGTAGCGCCCTGGGTTGTGGATAAAGCGACAGTCAAATACAAAACCGCCGCCGTTGCCACTGCTGTCTTCGGGAATGCCGCCAGCATGGTACGAAAAACTATTGACCCCTACTGTGAGCAAACTGGTGCTACTTTTGATCTTATTGAAAGGCTCAAATTTTTTGGAGTCCAAAATCCGTTGCATCGCTTCCCGCAGGTGCGGCAGTTCGATGGGCAATTGCCAGTTTTCCAAAAGCCCCTTGATGTTGCGCAAGCCGTGGGGGATACTTTTGAGGAAATGCTCTTTGCGTTCAAACAGTCCTCGGAATCCATATGCCCCCAACACCTGAATGTTGCGGATCAATACATAACCATTGTAGTGTTCGATGAAGCGGTCGGGATTAATCGGCGTTAATTCACCGGCAACTTTGATGTAATGTTGCAGAATTTCCTGGCGAATATCCGGCGGAATATTGGCTTTGGCCTGAAACAACAAAGAGGCCAAATCGTATTGGAGGGCGCCACGGCGGCCACCCTGATAGTCGATAAAATAGGGCTCACCACTTTTGATCATGATGTTGCGCGACTGAAAATCGCGGAACAGGAAGTATTGGTTGTCCGCAGTAAGCAGGTAATCGGCCAGGTCGTGAAAATCTTTCTCCAGGGCTTGTTCATCAAAACGCACCCTGGTGAGCATCAGGAAATGGTATTTAAAATAGTTCAGGTCCCAAAACATGGCCTCCTTGTCAAAGGCAGGTTTAGGGTAACTGTGCTCGTAGTTCAAGTCCTTTCCCCCAATGATTTGCAAACGGGCCAGTTGCTCCACTACCCGCTTGTAGATTTGGGCCAGATAGTCAGGGAAGTAATCGTCATTTTGCAGCAAAAAACTATACAAGGTTGTAGAGCCCAAGTCCTCTTGCAAATACACCTTGGTGTTTAAATCTTCCGCATAAATTTCGGGAACCGGGAGCGATTTGCTGTGAAAATGACGGGTGAATTCCAAAAAGGCCCTGCTCTCCCGATCATTGGGGCTATAAGTGCCAATGGCCGCCCGCTCAGACCCCTGCAAGCGGTAATAAATCCGTTCAGAGCCAGAAGGTGCCAGAGGTAAAATCAATTTAGGGCTTTCACCTGCCCACTGCTCAAATAACTCAGCTAGCGCAGCTTCAATTTTTTGTGGAGTCATTCCAGTATGATGTTTCTCAACTTAGTAACGCAGGAAAATTAACTTCCCGATTTGGGTTTTGAATAGGAAGTCGAATGCTTCATATCAAGTGAACCTCCTATTCAAAAACCTCCAAAAAAATCAGGAAATAATTTTTTGCGTCATACTTAGACGCAAAACTATGAAATTATTTCAAGCGGAGGCGTTTAAGGATTCTGCGCCAGGACCAACGGCGGCGCGGCTCCTTGTCGAAGTATTCACTGCCATAACCTTGGCCATAACTGTACCCATACGACGAACTGTAGCCATACCCGTAGCCATAACCGTAACCTACCCTAGCCTTAAGCCCATTGAGTACAATCCCCACCTGAGGCAATTTGTTGTTGCTGTAAATGTCTTGAACCATGCGTAAGAACGGGGTGCGACTCATCCCAAAACGGGTAACGATTACGGTTTGGTCAATATGTGGATCAAGTAAAAGGGCATCAGTGACCAGTCCGACCGGAGCAGTATCCACAATGATGTATTGATAGCGCTTGCGCAACTCGATGAACAAATCCCGAGTGGCATCACTCATCAACAATTCAGCGGGGTTGGGCGGAATAGGACCGCAATCCAAATAATCAACCAATGGATGATCAGGCAAAGGCTGAATGAGCTCATCCAACGAAGCTTGCCCCACCAGATAATTCGTCACCCCCCGTTCGGCCTGGTGTCCAGTCAAGTACCGACTCAGTTTCGGTCTACGGATGTCCAAACCCAACAAAAGTGTTTTTTGACCAGAAAGCGAAATGCTGATGCCCAGGTTGATAGAAATGAAACTTTTGCCCTCTCCACTCACACTGGAACTGACGAGGATAACCTTTTGGGTTTCTCCCTTGGCCAGGTAATGCAAATTGGTACGCAACATCCGAAACATTTCCGCGATGGCTGATCGGCTACTGCGGTTAACGACAATGGATTTCCCGGCAGCAGATTGCATAATCCCTCCTAAAAAAGGCGCATTGGTGTGGCGGCGAATATCACCCTCGTCGTAAATCCGATTGTTGAAGTAGTCAAAAAGGAATACCACAAGTCCTGGCAACAAAAAGCCCATGAACAAGTACAAGGTAAAGGTTCGACGCCGATCCGGCGAAACCAAGCCCTGGCCAACTGGAGGGTTGAGGATGCGGGTATTGGACACCTGTGCTGCTACACTAAGGGCTGTTTCCTCTCTTTTTTGCAAAAGAAATAAAAAGAGTTGTTCTTTAATTTGTTGTTGGCGCAAAATCTGGAGTAATTCCCGCTCATAAGTGGGAATGGCGCTAATTTTATTTTCAATGGGTTTCAAACGTTTGCTGACCTGGGCACGGCGTTCGTTGAGTTCTCGACGAATAACTATAAAGTTGTCAAACAAAGGTTTACGCAGTTCCTCCACTTTTTTGTCCAATGATTTAAAGGCGGGATTGGTAGGGCCTGCGATTGCCGAAAGCTTTTTGCGTTCTTGGATGAGTTCATTATAGGCTTTGATGAGGTCTGCTGCAGCGCTACTTGACAATAGCTCTGAACTTAGGGGCAGCGATTCGTTTTGTGCATTGGGGTCATTGAGTTTTTTTTCAATGGCGTCCAGCATGGTTAGGCGCAAATCAAGCTCCATCAGTTGTTCATCCGCAGTGGAAACTTTAGTAAGGTATTCGCTGGCCTTACTTTCAATGGCCACTGGTAAATCTCGGCTGCGTTTGTACCCTTCAACGTCTTTTTCAACGTTGTATAGCTCCTCAGTGATAAAACCTAATCGCTCATCAATAAATTCCAACGTTTTGCGCCCTGACTCATTTTTTATTTCAATCTGACTGTTGTCAAACTCATTGACCAGGGTTTTGAACACATCAATACACTTCTCAGCTACAGGGTCGCGCATGCTGAGGTTGAGCACATTGGAACCCGGCACGGGCTGAATCACCAGCTTTTCTGCATACTCCGCAGCGGTACCTTCTGGATAATTGATGCGAATTAAAAATTCCGTTCCCGGCACCGCGCCGGCCTGACGGCTCAGGGTATATTCAATTTGGTTGAGGACAAATGGGGTGTCGTAATGACAAGTTAAGGTGTCGTTTTCCCCTTTTACCAAGGTAAAATCGTAATCGTTCAGTGTACGCACCCGTAACGAAGTGCCATAAGCCATTACTTGTGGCAGCGCGCTAATTAGCACCAAAGGGCAGCTGGGGCCGTACATCTCGCTGGTTTTTACCCGTCCGACTGTGTAATAGGTTACGTTGAGGTTGAGCGAATCCACTACCCGGCGCATCAAAGTCGTCGACTTGAGTACCTGAATTTGGTCATCCACATTGGATTCTTGCTCCAGCCCCAGTTTTTCGGTAATGATTTCTTCCGAAATGCTGCTTTTGGCATTGTCTTCCAATAAAATACTACCACCTACCTGGTATATATTGGTTGCGTAACGCAACTTGAGCCAGGCAATGCTGTAGCCAATCATAAGCCCCAGAATCAACCAATACCAGTTCCGTAAAAAGAGGAAAAAAAAGTACTTGATGTCCAGCTCTTTATTGCCACTGGGAGAGGCAGCGCCATCAGCATGATTGTAGGGTGTAGGTTGTGAATTATCCATTGGTCAAAAGTACAAAAGATTTGAAAATTTCCGCCCACTATTTACGGACAAAACTGGTAGTATCTGCTTCTGTACCAGCATCATTGCCCGACCGATGGCCTGATCCATATCGTAATACCGGTATTCCCCCAAGCGGCCGCAAATGAGTAAATTGGGAATTTTTTGGGCGCGTTGGCGGTATTGTTGATAAAGTCCTTGATTTGTATTGTCAGGAAAGGGGTACTCATATTGGTCTATATCCTGCGGGCTGAAAGGGGTTTCACGGGTGATTAATGTGCCAGAAATAAACTGCTGTTGCTCCAGGCGAATTAAGTGTTTCCATTCCAGCGTGCGGATATGGTCCCCGGTTTCCAAGGCTGGGTTGTTGACCTGCGCACATGGCTGGTACCAATTCGTATTGGGCAAATAATGGTGTTCCCGCTTTTGCCCACGGTAGTGCAGACGGCCCAGATCAAAGCCAAAAAAAGCATCAATCGGCCCGGTGAAGACGGTAAAAGAAGCAGGTTCTAAGGATTTTTGCTCTTGGAGGTAATCCACGCCCAGATGGAGTTCTATTCCGTCCAACATCCTGGTCATCCATTGGGCATATCCGTCCACAGGGAGACCTTGCCATTTATAGCCGGGAGTCAAATGTGGATCATCGTCGTAATGAACCTCAAAACGTTTGACCAAATCCGGGCTGAGTTGCTTCGGTTCTACACCCCATTGTTTGAAGGTATAATTTTTGACAAACTTTTCATACACTTCTACTGGCATCAATTGAAGGGCTGCTTCTTCAAAATTGGTGGCAGGAAGGGAAGCAGCAGTAAAAAAACGGGACTTGTGGTATTGCTCGGCACCAATTCGCTTTAAATAGGCCGCGAGAATGGGCCAGTTCTCGTATTGCCCGTCAACATATGATTTCACCACCGCTCGATAGGAAAAAAAAGAGCCAAAACGCTGCACGTAAGCCCAAATCACCTCTGAATTGGTTCGAAAATAATGTGGCCCATAACTATGTACCCGGATGCCCGAAGAGTGTAAAAAGTCGTGTACATTGCCCCCTATCTGAGCACGGCGCTCAAATACAGTGACAGCATACCCCTGATCGTGCAACAAGCGTGCAATGGTCGCTCCTGTCAAACCGGATCCCACAATATGGACGTTTGCACTCATCGTCTAAAAATGGCAATAATCAAGGTAATCAAAGATAAACCTGCTGAGCCGAAAGTAAAAATACGGCTGGTTTGATCAGTAATGCCTCCCACCTTCGCCTTGGTAGGTTGCACATAGATGAAATCGTTTTGTTCTAGGTAAAAATAAGGCGAAGCGAAAATTCCGGGGTCTTGCAAGTTGTGGTAAACGTATTGGCGCTGACCATCTTTTTCCCGAACCAACAGGATATTGGCTCGATCGGCATAATTGGTTAAATCCCCAGCCATGGCAATAGCTTCTAGCAAGGTTACCCTCTTATTAGAGAGGCGCACTAAACCCGGTTGGCCTACTTCCCCCAATATGGTAATCTTGAGGTTCAAAAACCGCAGGCTAACCACAGCATCAGAGACATAAGGCAAAATGCGATTAAGGATGGTATCGTGGGCTACACCGAGGGTTAACCCCCCCACTTTTACCCGGCCAATTACTGGAAAGTCGATGTAACCAGCTCGATCTACAAAATAACCAGTGAACAATTCTAAGGAATTGACTCCAGTTCCCCCGGTATTCTGTTGCATTAAATTGTTGTTCTGTTGGCCGAGTGCACCGCCCGCTTGAGGAGCAAAGGCTTTAACTGCCTCTGGTTCGAAACTGCTCACATTGATTTGCAACAAATCCTCCGGCTGAATGCTTAGATCAATGGAATTGGCAATGGCTTCGGCTTTGTTTAAAGGCAGTGGCCCCTGGTTGAAATTGACCAGTTGCTTGTGTTGTACACAGGAGCAAGTCAGGAGTAGTAGGGTAAAGAAGTACAGCATTCGCATGGATCAATGGTTTGAGGGGTTGAGAAGGTGGAGGAAGGTGGAGGAAGGTGGAGGCTGCCGCAAGAATGGGTATGTGTTTGTGTGTGATAGTGTGCGTGTCTAAGTGGCTCGCGGCAGCCTCAACCTTCCTCAACCTTCCTCAATTTTCCCCAACCAAATTTATCATTTACGTTTAAAAATATCGATGAATACATCCGCGATCCGCTCGGCAGCTCGTCCATCCCAAAGGGGTGGAATGCTACCTTTTTTTCCCCGACCTTCCAGTGCCTCCAGCATATGTTGATGCACTGTTTTGGGATTTAGATCAGCCAGTAGGGTATTGGTGCCCAAGTCCACAGTGACTGGGCGCTCGGTACTACTACGGAAAGTCAGGCAGGGCGTTTGTAAAAAAGTTGTTTCTTCTTGAATGCCCCCCGAATCGGTGATCACCAATGCAGCCCCTTCCATCAAACGCAAAAATTCCAGGTAACCCAAGGGCTCTGTTGTGATTAGATTCGGAATGCGCTCAAAACGCTCCAGCAG
Source organism: Haliscomenobacter sp. (assembly GCF_033763495.1). Taxonomy (GTDB): domain Bacteria; phylum Bacteroidota; class Bacteroidia; order Chitinophagales; family Saprospiraceae; genus Haliscomenobacter. The sequence continues at coordinate 71,806 of NZ_JANRKL010000228.1, forward strand.
GCCAAAGTTCTCCATGTTTTTGAGCGTCCGTGGATGCACGGGAAATACGACCTGTCGGTATTGCACCGCATCTTCAATGATACTGAGAATGGACGTTAAACCTTCCTCAAAGTCAACATTAGAAGGGCGGTGCATGGTCATCAGGACGTAACTTTGGTCTTGGATTGTTGGTTTGTTGGGCAAAACAGCACTGTAACTCAACTGCCGAGCCCGGGCCTGGTAATGAACCAAGGAATCAATCATACAGTTGCCAACAAAAAAGATTCGCTCATCGGGCACGTTCTCTTTGGCCAAATTGATCATGCCACTCATTTCTGTAACAAACAAATAATCAGAAATACTATCGGTCAAAATCCGATTGATTTCTTCAGGCATGCCCCGATCCCCACTGCGCAACCCCGCCTCTACATGGGCCACCGGGATGTTCATTTTTACAGCTACCAGCGCACAGGCAATGGTGGAATTGACATCACCAACGACCAAAACCAGATCGGGTTGTTCTTTTTGCAAAACCTCTTCAAATGCCAGCATAATTTTGGCCGTTTGTTGGGTATGCGAACCACCACCTACACCCAGGAAATAATCGGGATTAGGCAATTCGAGCTGGGTAAAAAAAACGTCGCTCATTTTGGCGTCGTAATGTTGCCCGGTATGTACAATTTTGGATTCCAATTCAGTCCGGGCTTGAAAAGCACGGTGAAGTGGAGCAACTTTCATAAAATTGGGTCTGGCGCCAACAATGTTGAGAATTTTCATGTGGATTATTAATTGAGCAGGTCCTGGTTTTTGAATGTATGGCGTTGCAAAATTCGCAAAATGTCCTTTTGCTGGAGAGCAGCCTGGAGTTCCTTTAAGTGCCTGGCATTGTGCATATCTGTCCCCAGGTAGCTCACCATATTTTTATCAAGTAAGGTTTTGGCCCATTTTGCTACCGGAGGCCCATAGTGCCCGGTAAGGGAAAGAATATTGACTTGTAAATCACAACCCAGGTCACAAATGCGTTCCAAAGCAGCGAGGTTTCCAAGGTAATAGCTGTATCGTTCAGGGTGGGCCAAAATGGGGAAATACCCCTGGAGCCGCAGTTCGAAAATCCGGGTTTCCAAATCGGGCGGAGCACCAAAAAAAGACAATTCCACCAAAACCCGTTTGCCAGGCATGGGCAAAATTTCCCCTTTTGCAAACAATTCAGCGGTAAAAGAATCGAGATGGTATTCGGCGGAGGCTTCCAGCCTAAACGTTAACCCAGCCTGATGGATGGCACGGCGCAGCTCTTCCCAGCCATTCTGGATGATTGTCCCCGTATTCGGATAATAATCGCCCATCACATGGGGTGTTGTAATTGCGCCGCTGTAGCCCAGGTGAATGAGCCCGCGGATCAGTTCCAGGCTTTCCTCTACGGTTTCAGCTCCATCATCAATACCAGGAATGAGGTGCGAATGCATGTCTATTCCCAGTACTGAGAAGTCGCCAGGCTGGGTAGGTTGAGTGGAACCACGCGAGAACAATTTTCCAAACATAAACTAGACTTGATAATACCAACGGTACCAGTCAATAAAACTTTGAATCCCGGTTTGCACCGAAGTGGCAGGTTTGTAACCTGTGTCCACTTCCAGGTCATGAACATCGGCAAAGGTAGCTGCTACGTCACCGGGTTGCATGGGCAACAACTCTTTGATGGCTTTTTTTCCTAAAGATGTTTCAATCGCGGCAACGAACTCCGCCAATTGAACGGGCTGATTGTTACCAATGTTGTATACACGGTATGGGGCGCTGGAATGGGCAGGGTCTGCAATTGCCGGATTCCAGTTTGGATTGGCAACCGGGGGGCGATCCGCTACCCTGATGATGCCTTCTACTATATCATCAACATAGGTGAAGTCCCGAATCATTTGCCCATGATTGAAGACCTTGATGGGCTCACCAGCCAAAATGGCTTTGGTAAACAAAAACAGGGCCATATCGGGCCGGCCCCAGGGGCCATAAACAGTAAAAAAACGCAAACCCGTAGTAGCCAACCCAAACAAATGGCTGTAAGTATGGGCCATGAGTTCGTTGCTTTTTTTACTGGCTGCGTATAAGGAGACGGGATGGTCCACATTATGGGCCGTAGAAAAAGGCATCTCACTATTCAGTCCATACACGCTGGAGCTACTGGCATATACCAGGTGCGGTACCTGTTGATGTCGACAACATTCCAGGATATTGACAAAACCTACAATATTGCTGTTGATGTATGCATGTGGATTGATTAAACTATAGCGTACTCCGGCCTGGGCCGCCAGATTGACCACTACGTCAAATTTTTCGGTTTGAAACAACTTTCCCAAGCCTGCCAGGTCTTCCAACTGGAGTTGAATAAAAGAAAAGGATACCTCTTTACTTGTGCACAAGAGGCCCTCTTTGATTTGTTTGCGCTCAATGCCCAACTGGCTTAGGCGGGCATATTTCAATTCAACATCGTAGTAATCATTCAAACAATCCAAACCCACTACTTCGTCCCCGCGTTCAAGTAGTTTTTTAGATAAATGAAATCCAATAAAACCAGCAGCGCCGGTCACTAAAATACGCTTCATTATGATTGATGTATGCATTTAAATTACCTAGCTATGCTGCGCCCCGTTTGTTGGTCAATGGCCGCAAAATTTCCGGGGCCATTTGCATACGCAGAGAATATCCTAGGTTTTCCAACTCCACTACAAAGTTTTTGGAGCCCAAACCCTGCAACAGCCTTCCCCGGAGGCCGAACAAACTGCCGCTGATAATCTCCACTTCTTCGCCAACTTTAAACACCCCCCGATCTACCTCCACATTGGGAACCTCGCCAGTAACCCGTCGCATAATGTCAATTTCAACTTCGGGAATGGCAATCAATTCTTTGGCGATTTTAACAAAATGTGTCACATCAGGAGTTTCGAGCACAGAAACATACTGATCCTTAACAATTTGGACAAAAACATAACAATTAATCAGTGGTAGTTCAACCTTTTTGACCTTACGCGTATACATACGGGTCACCTTCTGCAAGGGCAGGTAGCTCTTGATTCCCTTGTCACACAAGTACTTGCTCACCAATTTTTCCCGTTTGTATTTGGTGCATATCGCAAACCAACGGGGTTCTAAAGCGTCAAGCATAGTTTCTATTGTTTATAGCGGGTTGTTTAGCTTAAATGGGTATTACAAACGCCAATAAGCGATATTTAACATTTCAGCAGCCTTTCGGGCATAAATGCCTTTAAGGTCCAGTAATAAAGGTTTGCCATTCATCAGTTTGCGTAGCTCTTCCAGTGGCATTTCTACAAAAGTTTGGTGAGCTACGGCAATGATAACCGCATCGTAGTTGCTTTCAGGTTCACTCATTAGGTTTAACTTGTATTCATGCGCCACTTCTGTCGCAGAAGCAAAGGGGTCTACCAAATGGGTGGTGATCGAAAATTGCCGTAACTCCTGTACCAAATCGGCTACTTTAGAGTTGCGTATATCGGCCACATTTTCTTTAAAAGTAACCCCCAGTACCAGTACCTTGCATTGACCAGGGTTTTTACCTTTTTGGATGAGCATTTGCACGAGGCGCTTGGCAACATAGGCTGGCATTTCGTCGTTGATTTTGCGCCCACTCGTAATCACATGAGGCGTGTACCCTAATTCTTTTGACTTGTGCAAAAGGTAATAAGGGTCTACACCAATACAGTGCCCTCCTACCAAACCAGGATAAAATTTTAAAAAATTCCATTTGGTACCGGCAGCTTCCAAAACCTCGCGGGTATCAATGCCAATGCGGTCAAAAATTACCGATAATTCATTCATAAAAGCGATGTTGAGGTCGCGCTGGGTATTTTCAATCACTTTAGCTGCTTCGGCAACTTTGATGGAACTGGCCCGGTATATTCCAGCTTCGATGACACTGCCATACACCTGAGCAATCAGTTCGCAGGCCTCATCGTCACTGCCAGACACAACTTTGAGGATTTTCTCTACAGTGTGTTCTTTGTCGCCGGGATTAATACGTTCTGGCGAATAACCCACTTTAAAATCCTGCCCAAAAATCAATCCCGACTCTTGCTCCAGAATCGGCACACAATCCTCTTCGGTACACCCCGGATAAACCGTGGACTCAAATACGACAAAATCCCCTTTTTTCAACTGGGAGCCCACCGATCGGGAGGCCTTGAGCAAGGGGGTCAAATCAGGGTTATTGTGTTCATCAATCGGGGTTGGCACCGCCACAATGTGGAAATGTGCCTGCTGTAAATCTTCGATCTGGTGGGTAAACTGGATGTCTGCGCCCTGAAAAGCCTCAGCCCTTAATTCCTGCGAAGGATCTATTCCTGCCCGCATTTGAGCCACCCGGGTGGTGTTGATGTCAAAACCAACGACCCGAAATTTTTTGGCTAAAACCAGGGCCAGTGGCAAACCTACGTACCCTAAACCTATGACTGAAACCAGTTTTTTCTTTTGTACAAAATCTTCAATCCCCATCGTCTCTGCTTTCCAGTTAGTGGCCAAAACCCTTTACTGACTCAACAATGTAGTTCAATTGTTCTGGATCCAATTCGGTATGAATGGGTAAAGACAATACTTCCCGACACAATTGCTCCGTGACCGGTAAATGTTGCAGATCCGTAAATGGCCGAAATGCATCCTGCTCGTAAAGTGGCACCGGGTAATAAATCATTGTGGGCACTCCTTTTTGCTGAAGATGCGTTTGCAGGGCATCGCGTTGCCCATTTTTTACCAACAGGGTATATTGGTGAAAAACGTGGGTAGATTTTGGGTGCCGTACGGGGGTTTGAATCCAGTCCAAGCCAGCAAAAGCTTTATCGTAAAAATTCGCCGCAGCCTGACGGGCTGTGGCATATTCGTCCAAACGTTTGAGTTTAACACCGAGTACCACTGCTTGAATGGCATCCAGGCGCGAGTTGACACCTACCACATCGTGGAAATAGCGCCGAACCTGGCCATGATTGGCCACCTTTTGCATCTTTTCGGCCAAATCGGCCCGGTTGGTGCTGATGGCTCCACCGTCTCCATATGCACCCAGGTTTTTGGATGGGTAAAAAGAGGTACAACCGATGTGGCCAATGGTTCCCGTTTTGGCCGTGCTGCCGTCGCTAAAAGTATAGTCAGCGCCAATGGCCTGAGCATTGTCTTCGATCACCCAAAGGCCATACTTTTGTGCCAAGGCCATGATCGGTTCCAGGTCGCAACTTTGACCAAAAAGGTTGACTGGTACAATGGCTTTGGTGCGAGGCGTAATGGCTTTAGCGACGATTTCTGCGGTCAGATTGAAGGTATTGTAATCTACATCTACCATTACAGGTTTCAAACGCAGCAGAGCAATGACTTCGGCGGTAGCCACGTAAGTGAAAGCAGGTACAATTACTTCGTCGCCGGGCTGCAAGTCAAGTGCCATCATTGCAATTTGTAAGGCATCGGTGCCGTTGGCACAAGGAATCACATGTGCGGTACTCAGGTATTGCTGCAATCCTTCCTGGAAAGCTTTCACCTTGGGTCCATTGATGTAAGCGGTTGTATCGAGTACTTCTAGAATACCCTGGTCAATTTCGTCTTTGATCTTCAGGTATTGCCGCTTCAGGTCAACCATTTGAATGGCGTGCATAATTTAAACCTTTGCCAGTGCTTTACCCGCAATCGTCTTACCAATCGCCAAACTGGCGGTGGCAGCTGGCGAAGGAGCACTGCATACATTAATGATATTGTGGTCCTCAAAAATGAGGAATTCGTCAATTAATTTGCCTTGAAGGTCGCAGGCCATAGCGCGCACCCCGGAACCTCCGCGCTGCAAATCCTCAAAACCTACTTCGGGAATCAGGTGTTGCAAGGCTTTGACAAAGGCCGTTTTGGAATAAGAGCGCTGCATTTCACCTAGGCCATAACGCCAGTGTTTGGCGGCCAGGCGTAGAAAACCAGGGTAAACCAAAGTTTCGGCTAACTCACCAAGATTGATGTCCCAACGACTATAACCTTCTCTGCGGAAAGCCAGTACAGCATTAGGCCCAGCTTCTATCCCTCCTTCGATCATTCGGGTGTAGTGGACGCCCAGGAAAGGAAATTCAGGATTGGGCACCGGATAAATCAGGTTGTTGACCAAATACTGTCTTTCAGGTTTCAACTCGTAATACTCGCCGCGAAAGGGGATGATTTGCACTCCATTAATTTGTTGCCCGGTCATTTTTGCGACCTTATCGGCGTACAATCCTGCACAATTGATGAGCAGTTCTCCCTTTACTTCGTCATTTTGACTGCGCACAATGATCTCATTATCCTTGCGTTGGATAGATTCCACCTTAAAACCTTTGCGAATAACAGCCCCTTTGTCCTGGATCAATTCTGCATATTTGTGGGCTACCTTGCGGTAGTTGATGATGCCCGCAGAAGGTACCCAGAGGGATTCAATCACGTTGACGTGGGGTTCGTGCTCCCGGGTTTCTTCAGCGCTGATGCGACGGATGCCGGTCAGCCCATTTTGCAGGCCATGTCCCATAATCCGATCCAGTTGGGGCAATTCTTCCCGGCGGGTTGCAACAATGACCTTGCCACAGATATCATAAGGGATCTTGTGTTCGTCGGCAAAGCGCAACAACTCGCCATATCCCTCCATGCAGTTGCGAGCGCGTAAGGTGCCAGGTCGGTAATAAATGCCCGAATGAATGACGCCACTGTTGTGCCCGGTTTGGTGTGCAGCCAGTTCCTGCTCTTTTTCGAGCACAGTCACCTTCAGGTCTGGTCGCGCTTCCAGCAGGCGCCAGGCGGTGGCGAGGCCGACAATTCCACCTCCAATGATAAGTACTTCTTTGTTCATACGCCTAATGTTTTAAGCCAGTTCGGACCAGAGTAACAAGGGTTCTACCGTTGCCTGACTCTTGACCAACCCCGCGTATTCGCCGGGTGTATAAATGATATAACGAATGCGGCGTTTGACCAGGGTCTCCACCTTTTCGATTAGCTGCAACAAATAATGCTGATCAATATTGCCCACAAAGATCAAATCAATGATTGCAGAGTCCAAGCCCCGGGCAAAATCTCCGGTGAGAAATACCTTTTCTACCTCGCCGAGGCGTTTTACCACATTTTCGATAATTTGATCCAAGCCCAGGTATTTCATCAAAATGGCATTGACTTCCCTAAATAGAGGATGCTGGGTATTGGCCCGGAAGATTTTTTTGTTGCCACAAAGTTCCGACACGAGCATGCCGGCCTGTTCCAGATTGTTCAGTTCCAGCCGAATGGCATTGGTAGATTCGCCAAACTCACTTTCCAAACCCCGCAAGTAAGCGGTGGTGTTGCTGTTGAGGAAAAATTTCAACAGCAATTTGATTCTGGTTTTAGAAGAAATGAGCGCTTCGATCATTTAAGTGGACTTCAGTTATATTCGGATACACAAAGGTAATAAGAAAATGAGTAAAAAAATTGCTCATTATTAAAAATTGTTGTTACCTAATTCGCTCGCAATAGGCTCAACTACTCAGTCTTAAACCGCCATTTTCATCAATAACTTCAGCAAGGCTGCTGCCGCCTTTGAGATTTTTGTGCCCGGACCAAATATTCCCACTACCCCTTGCTCGTACAAAAAAGCATAATCCTGTGCAGGAATTACTCCGCCCACCACCACCATGATGTCGTCACGGCCCAGTTTTGCCAGTTCGGCAAGGGTTTGAGGCACCAGGGTTTTGTGGCCTGCCGCCAGGGAGGAGATACCCAGGATGTGTACGTCGTTTTCCACTGCTTGTCGGGCAGCCTCTGCCGGGGTTTGGAACAAGGGGCCGATATCCACATCGAAGCCCAGATCAGCAAAACTGCTGGCGATTACTTTGGCACCGCGATCGTGGCCATCCTGGCCCAGTTTGGCGATCATGATACGGGGCCGACGACCTTCCATCTCGGCAAATTGGTCAGCCAAATCCTGGGCTTCTTGAAAATCGAGATCCTTATTGGCTTCCTTGCTGTAAACTCCAGAAATTGCTCGGGTTACCGGGGTGTAGCGCCCAAAAGCAGCTTCCAGTGCACTAGAAATTTCACCCAGGGTAGCGCGCAGACGGGCACAAGTAATGGCCAAAGCCAGCAAGTTGCCCTCCCCGGTTTTTGCGCCCTGTTTCAAGGCTTGTAAAGCAGCCTGGCAGGCGGTCTCGTCACGTTCGCTTTTGGTTTTCTGCAGGCGGCGGATTTGAGCTTCCCGCACGGCACTATTGTCTATTTCCAGGGTGTCGATAGGTGCTTCATGTTCCAAACGGAAAACATTTACCCCAACAATTTGGTCTTTACCGCTGTCGATACGGGCTTGTTTGCGCGCGGCGGCTTCTTCAATGCGCAATTTGGGCAGGCCTTCTTCAATTGCTTTGGCCATGCCACCCAGTTCTTCCACTTCTTCAATCAAAGCCCAAGCACGTTTCACCAATTGGTCGGTGAGGTATTCTACGTAGTAGCTTCCCGCCCAGGGGTCGACAGCTTTGCAGATATCCGTTTCTTTTTGCAGGTAAATTTGGGTGTCGCGGGCAATTTTGGCCGAAAAATCGGTGGGTAAAGCAATGGCCTCATCCAGCGAGTTGGTATGCAAAGATTGGGTGCCGCCCAGGGCTGCTGCCAATGCCTCGATGGTAGTGCGGCCCACATTGTTGAAAGGATCTTGCTCGGTGAGGCTCCATCCGGATGTTTGGCAGTGCGTGCGCAAGGCCATGGATTTGGTGTCTTTGGGGTTGAACTGTTGTACTATTTTAGACCACAACATTCGCCCAGCGCGCAGCTTGGCAATTTCCATAAAATGATTCATGCCAATGGCCCAAAAGAAGGACAAGCGGGGTGCAAAATCATCTATGTCTAGCCCGGCCTTGACACCAGTGCGCAGGTATTCCCAGCCATCCGCCAGGGTGTAGGCCAATTCCAGATCAGCAGGTGCACCTGCCTCCTGCATGTGATAACCACTGATGGAAATGGAGTTAAATTTGGGCATGTGTTGTGCAGTGTAAGCAAACACATCTGCAATGATGCGCATCGAAGGTTCAGGAGGATAGATGTAGGTATTGCGCACCATGAATTCCTTTAGGATGTCGTTCTGGATGGTTCCGCTCAGTTGAGCTGGGCTAACTCCTTGCTCTTCCGCTGCGACAATGTAAAAGGCCATGATGGGAATCACTGCACCATTCATGGTCATGGAAACCGACATTTCAGCCAGCGGGATTTGGTCAAAAAGGATTTTCATGTCTTCCACCGAATCAATGGCAACGCCCGCTTTGCCCACATCGCCTTGCACCCGCTCGTGGTCGGAATCGTAGCCGCGGTGGGTGGCTAGGTCGAAGGCTACGGAGAGCCCTTTTTGGCCTTGTGCCAGATTCCGGCGGTAAAAGGCATTGCTTTCTTCGGCAGTAGAAAAGCCCGCGTATTGGCGGATGGTCCAGGGACGAATGGTGTACATACTGGCATAGGGCCCACGTAAAAAGGGTGGGATGCCAGCGGCAAAGTGTAGATGTGCTATCTCTGCCAAATCGGAGGGCGCATAAGCTGATTTAATGCTTATTTTTTCCGGACTTAACCAAGGCTCATCCTCCTGCTTGGGCTTAGCTCCTCCAAGGTTGAGCTCAAGTGTTATATTGCGAAAATCAGGGCGTGCCATAGAGCTGGGTTAATGGTTCAAGGGGCAAATTAAACCATTTTGCCTGGAAAGCAAAGTGAGCACTTGGATTCGCCAGGGGTGACTTTTTGCAATTTAGGCATTTATTCCTCAAAACATCCAGCACTGAGGCATTTGCCAATCAGCCCGTGTTTCGCTTATACTTCAGGCCCCAAAACTTGACTTATAGATTCAACCAATAGGTGACTTTCAAAACCAGTGCCCGGTTTTTGACCTGTGGCCCCTGAAAAAACTGGTCGGTGAAATAATTGTCCGTATACACCAAGAACACATCCGATACTGGGCGGAAGCGCCATTGCAAACGGCTATTGATGTTCACGTTGTTGACCTGGGTATTGTACTGCAAAAAGGTGCTGAAAAACACACTGCGGCTAAAGGACAACTCCGCCCGGGGCCCGATCAGCCAAAAACTGGCGCTGTTGAAAGGAGTAGGCAAATGGATGTCGTTGTAGGCGTAGGTCATCGCAAAAACGCCGTAAGGTTGCCAGCGGTACACCAGCTCGCCGTTGACGCGGAAGATATTGCCATTGAAATATTGGCCCGTACCCAGGTTGATTTCGTAGGAAAAAGGTTTACGAAAGTCCGAGGTGTAGCTCACACCCGCCGTGTGGTAAGTGTAGTCCGTGCCAGCAGGCAATACCTCGCCCCCCGAATTGGTGGGGTCGAAGGGGAAATAGAGGTAGGTGTATTCCTGCCCAGCGTTTATTTCCAAGGAAGAGTTGCCGGGAAATTCCATAAAATAAGTCAGCTGGTGGCTGCGGTCGGTCAACTGGTAGCCCGGCGCATTGTAGGTCAGGGTATTTTGCAGGTTGAAGCCGGTAACATTGACCTTTTTCGCCCAGCCCTCCTTGCGGGGGAAGATGTTCATTTTGGTGATGTTGAACACCGAAAACTGCCCGGGTCGAGGAATAAAACCCACATCGGCCCGATAATCCTGCCCGATGTATTGCAAACCCGACAAAACGTTCCACTTGCGGGTAAAACGGCCCAAAAACGCGGCTGCCGATTGGGCGTCAGCATTGCTTTGTTGGCCCGAGAAGGAGCGGTGGTAATAAAACTCACCTTCCCATTGGTTGTCTTTGGAAAAAAGGTTGTATTCCAGGCCTGCTACCCGGTTGTAGGCAGCTGGGTTGTGCTGGATTTTTTCCTGCGCGTCCACCCGGAAGTTTTCCTTGTTGACAAACACTGCGCTGATGGCCGAACGTTCAAAAACCTTGCGTTGCAAAACGCCCACGGTGTAATTGGCTGGGCCTTGTTTGAGGGCGCTGACTTGCCCCGTTTGCATGTTGAGCAGGCCGATGCGCCAGTTTTTATCCAGTTTGCCACTCAGGCGCATGCCAGCTTTGATGGGCACATTGAGGTTGCGCGTTACGGAAATGGTGTCGCCCTCGGTGGTTACCTTGCGGATGCTGCCATTGGCCAAACCTACCCGGCGGCTGAAAAAAGGCCGGCTATCGGGGAAACCAAAACGCCCGAACAAGTCTTCATTTTCCAAAAAGAACTGCCGCCTTTCGGGGAAAAACAGCTCAAAGCGGCTCAGGTTGGTGATCTGGCGATCCACATCAACCTGAGAAAAATCGGGGTTGATGGTCAGGTCCAGGTTGAGCGAGGGGGTGATGGCGATTTTGGCGTCGCCCCCGATGTTGAGTTTGTTTTCGGTGGGAATTTTGAATTCAAAGTCCTTCTCCGTTCGCCCGATGATGTAGGGAATCACCGACACGTTGGCACCGGGCTGTGGTGGGGCGTCTTCCCAAATGAGCGAACCAGTGAAGGCCAGATTGACGGGCATAAAAGCACGGGGTACGGGCGACCAGGTGGAAGCCTCGTTTTGTTTGAGGCCAAAACGCACAAAATTGATGCGCCAGGCATTTTGCCCGCTCACTTGCCGGTAGCGCAGGGTTTTGAAGGGGATGGCCATTTCGATCACCCAGTGGTCGGTATGGTTCTGGATTTCGGAGTACCATTTGTTGTCCCAGTCGATCGTAAGGTTGGTGCCATTGTCGATCAAGCCTTCGCGCTGCACATTGAAAGGCGATACGGCGAAGTGGAAACCATTGAGTTTGTCGCTGAAGGGATCGATGTTGACGGCAAAAACGTCGCTGGTGCCACTCTGAAAGTCGCGTTTGAGGGAAGTGGTGATGTAGTCGGCCTGATTTTGGTACAGAACCGCCCCAACGTAGAGGAAGTTTTGGTCAAAAGTGAGGCGGATTTCTGATTTCAAATTGGCTGTGGAGGTGTCAAAGGGGAAGTTTTGGAAAAAGTCTTTGGCGACCTGGGCATTTTGCCACGCAGGTTCATCCAGCGCACCATCCAGACGGATGGTTTCTTTGGATTTGCGGATCGATAGTTGGTGTGGTTCAACGGGGATTGGGGCTTGGCTGTAAAGGTTTTGGGTCAGCAGCAGGCAGATACTGCTGAGGAGTTGGGCGATTTTCATGCTAAACAAAGTTGTGTGGACTTTAGAATGGCGCGAATTTCTGGATTATAATGGTGTAAAACAAATGATAGGGCTGAAGGGGGAGAGAATGATGCCCAATAGGTGGTTTTTGACGATTGAAACAATTTTTAGTTCAAAGTTGAACACAACAAATAACCGATCCAAAATGACTGGATCGATTATTTGTTAAAAGGATTTGGAAGAGATGCTAAGTGTCAAGACCAAGTTAGGCAAGGTTCATAATAATTTTTCAAGCGCTTTACGAATGGCTTGTTTTACCTTCTCTTCTACATCTCCTTCTTCCAGAGATTTACCGATTTTTTGCTCTTTTTTAAAAAGAAGTTCAGGCTCAATGTTAAGCACTTCGGCAATAGCTAGAATGTGATTTATTTTGGGAATAACAATTCCATTTTCCAGACTTACATACCAGCGGCGAGAGATTCCCGCCTGATTAGCTACATAAGCCTGTTTGTAATTGCGTTGTTCACGCCAATAACGAATATTCTCGGAAATCGTTTTGGGACTAATCATAAGGAAGTTTATTACAGTGCAACGTATTAATCTAGTAGACTGACGATATAGTCAGCGCTGTGTCTATTTATGCACAAACTTCGTTCAAAACTGCATATGGAGTGAAGTTTTTCGCGTTATTTTATTGTTAATTTTATCGAATATTGCACCATGAAAAAAGTGATACCGGATTAAAAACATCATCAAAACTGTTTCTTATGAAAAATTTATTGCTCCTGATTATTTTCGCTCTTTCATTTTTTGCGGGTCATTATGGAATTGCACAAGTAAAAGTTACAAGTACAGGAAAAACGATTCTTGGGTTGGAGCGTTCGGGAAATGATCCATCTGCTCAGGTAACTACAGAAGCATTAGGTGTCAATCCTTCGGATGGACTTCGCACCAAATCAAGAATTTCCTTTGGAGATTATGGCTACTCAGGATCAGGAGAATATATTTTTTTAGGAGAAGCTCGTGCCAATATTACCGGAGGGGGCGACGATTCTGATGCCCTACATTTACACGGCAGCAATGGTATTTATTTTTCCACCACTTCTACTGGTGCTTATGTAGGAATGAAACTGGATGTGAGTGGTAATTTATTGGTGAGGGGGACTTTGACGCAAAACGTATCTACCTTTTCTGACATTAGATTGAAAAAAAATATCTTAAAAATTGATAGCAGCTTAAGCATTCTCAAAAAATTAAATGGAATCCGTTATGATTTCACTCCAGCAGTAAATTCCAAATATCGAGCAGATCTGGATAAACTGAGTCCAAGTGGTGAAAAAGAGAAAAAAGCGCTGGAAGACGCCAAGAAAAGTATAGACAAAGCATCCGCACCAGTTACGGATCAATACGGACTTTCCGCACAAGAAGTACAAAAAATATTACCCTCCATCGTATCTACTTCGGAAGATGGATATTTGGCTGTCAATTACACCGCCTTAATTCCCATTCTAATCGAAGCCGTTAAGAGCCAACAAAAACAGATTGAAGATTTACAAAAAGAAGTAGAACTCCTGAAAAAGAAATAAACAGCCTTTCTAGGCGATTCAACATCCATTTTTGGTGCTTAAAATAAAGATATGAAATCCGCAACCCGTTTCATAAAAGGACTTCTTTTGATCCTCCTCGTGGCAGGGCAGGTATATGGCCAGGAGCAATTAAGCTGGCTACCCACCAATTCACCTCAAGGCACGGTATTTTTTTTGTCATCTCAAAAGAAACATCTATTTGCGGGCATCCACAATCATGGGGTATACCGCAGTAGTGACTTGGGGGACACCTGGGAAAGGGTTGATCAAGGGATAGCCAGCTTGATGCCTCATTGTATGTTGGCCTCGGATAAATATTTTTTTGTAGGCACCAACCATGGAATCTACCGAAGCCTACAAGATGATTTAAAATGGGAACGAAAAGAAAAGGGATTGACCAGTATCAAAATTTTGTCTTTGGCGCAAAATGGCAAGACTATTTTCGCTGGAACCAATCAAGGAATTTTTCAATCCAGCGATGAAGGGGAAACCTGGGAACAGGCCAAACTTCCCCAGCCAATTGGCGTATCGAGAAATATTTATGCGCTGCTGGTGACCAAAGACAACAACATCATCGCTGGAACCAGCAGAGGCGTATACCTAAGTGCCGATGAAGGCAATACATGGCTGCTATTAGACGCTGGTACTCCACACGATGTGGCAAGCCTGGCCACTGATGGCAAAGTCATTTATCTAGGAACAAGTGGTGATCAGATCATTGAAACAGAACGCTTGAGTTTTTTTGGAAAAGGAACCAAACAAACGCAGGGTCTTTCGAATGTACAAGCCTTGGTGGTTGTTGATTCGGCACTCTATAGTGGTGGAAACTTAAAAGGAGTAGTAAAGGACACTCAAAAAATAGACCGTGAATTGCCTTTTGATGGCATCCGCTCCATCGCGGTTCATGATAAGGTGTTATTTGGGGGGACGCTCAAATTTGGGGTCTGGAAATATGCCTTAAAACCTAAAAAGCTACATGACATCGAATTGGCTGAGTTGGGTAAAGCAGATGCACAACAGTATGGCATGAAGGTGTTTCCAAACCCTGCACCAAAAACGGGAGATCGGAAAATCTCTTATTGGTTGTCCTCAACCGAAAAAGTAGAAATACAAGTATTCAATGCGCTAGGAACACTGGTATACAAAACCGATTTGGGCATCACTGCTCCAGGTAAATATGACTTTAACTTGGGTGGAAACAACAACTTACAAGCAGGAATGTACATATGCACGCTCCGCATCGGTAATAAATTATTGATCGAAAAACTCATCTTTTCAGAATAGTAGCGAAATAGGCAGACTGGCTTAACTCATCCATCAAAAACAAAGGATCATGTTTTCTTGCAATAGATACTTCAAATTCATCTTTATCTTAATCACCATAAGCTTGATGGGCCATGTAACCGACTTGCTTGCTCAGGCAACACCCTCGATTGTACTTCCCTCGATTACTTTGCCAAACACCCCTGAGGCCTCCAGCTTGGGCAAATTCGGAGAGGGGAATGTGAATACTTATACAGGAGCCTTGAGTGTATCCATACCACTGTATAGTATTCAAGGCAAAGAATTAAAAGAATCCATAGCTCTTTCTTATGACGGTTCTGGCAACAAAGTGGCCAACCTTCCTACCTGGGTGGGCCTGGGCTGGACCCTTGCCAATGGAGGTGTAATCACTCGTTCCATGAATGGTATGCCCGATTTGAATTCCAATTATTACTCAAAAGCTGATCAAATTAAGCCAGAGACAACTGTTGGATATACGGATCAATTTCAAGAAAACGACTATTTGTACAGTGTTGCAGGACGTACAGTAGAAACTGAACCTGATGTGTACTACTTCAATTTTGGGGGGTACTCCGGCCGTTTTTACATCGATGCACGGAAAAATATTTATCAGGCAGAGAAAAAAGACATTACCATCCAACCAGCGTATGGTTCTGAAGACATTACCTCATTTACCATCAAGGATATGATGGGCAATGTGTATGAATTTACAGCAACAGAGGTAACTGATGCTTTTATCGAATGTTCAGAGACGGGACAATGTTCCAAAGCAAGGTATATTTTTAACAGCAGTTGGTACCTCACCAAAGTGACTTCCGCTAATGGAACTGAGCTGATGGAATATGAGTACGAAACGCTGACTGCCGCATATAGCCCACCAATCAATTTGGCTTCTAATCAATCAATGACTTATTGGTTATCTACGGAACTGGTTAGTGGGGGTACCCCTGGAACTTGTTGTGGCCCACCCCAGTTTCCCTGTGGAGAAAACAACACAACGCCCAATGTTCAAAAAGGCGGGTTTACGAATCAGACCTATATTTTGAACCGCAAATTCTTGAGTAAAATCTATTACAGGCTAAGAGATCCAAACTCGGCAAGCACAGTAACTACAGAAACGGTCGAATTTCAATCCTCAACCAATAGTTTTCCCCATGCTTATGGAGGCAAAAAACTGGATAAAGTAACAATTAAAAAAGGTGAAAATGGTGTTACTGGCCTTATGGAATGGAAGTTTACCTACAGTGGAAGCACCAATAGACTGACTTTAACAACCCTTCAACAATGCGCCGCTGGGACCACTACTTGTGAAGAACCTTATAGCTTTGAATACAATACCACAACACTACCTGATCCAACCTCAAGTCAAATTGACTTCTGGGGTTATTACAACAGCAATCCCAATCTACAAGGGCTTATCCCATCTTTTACCTACCCAAACAATGGAATAACTTACCCTGGGCAAAACGCTAATCGCAACACCGATACTACTCGGGTAAAGGCTGGGATCCTTACCAAAGTGACCTATCCTACCAAGGGCTACACTCAATACTACTACCAAGCTCATTTGGTCGCCAACGACGATGGAAGTGGTATTGATCGATACGTAGGTGGGTTGAGGATTAAAGAAATTAAAAATTACAATTACTCAGGTACATTGATCAATCAAAAATATTATCGCTACATCAAAGAAGGGTCACTCCCTAACGATCTGAATAACTCCAGCGGAAGCCTTAGAACCCGACTGGATTATGTAAGCTTCTCCTCTAGTCGGCACTACCCTGAATATCTGATTACTTGTGATATAGTTGGAGGTAATTGCATACCATATCCTCAGGGGCATGAATGGATTTGTAGGTTTATAACACTTACTGCTACCAACAACACCTCACTCGGCAGTGAAGAACTCGGACACGTAGGTTACGACCGAGTTGAAGAGATCATTGCCGGAAAAACGGTTTCATATTTCCGACATGGCAACAATGGCCTAGGAGATTTGTCAAAAACGGTGACTTATGATGACCAAAATAAAAAACTAAGCGAAAGCATATACACTTACAGCAACGACATCAATGAAACCCGCAACTTTACCAGTTGTAATGGCTACAAAGTAGAACAATACCTGGATCAGGATAATGCTACTACCCTTTGCCAAAGCGCGGGAGGTGGATTTTCTTGGTTAACTCCACTGCAATCTGGTACCAACTGTATAATCCAGAGAGGTTACGGCGTCAAACTCCGCCGCAGTTACTACACCATTCAACAGAAATGGAAATACCTGGCCGCCAAAACCGACAAACAATTTTTCTACGACGGAGCAGGAATCCTTTCAGGTGAAGTCAGCACTACTACCAATTTCACTTATGGCAACACCAAGGTGACTCAGCCTACCATTACGTCCGTACAAAACAGCGATGGCAAAACCTATACCAGTATTGTACGTTTTACCGAAAATGCTTCTCCCGTACAATCCGCCCTGGTGACCAAAGGTATGTTTGGAGTGCCCGTCGAAGTGGAAGAACAAGTGGATGGCGTACTCACCAAAAAAGTAAAGGTGGAATACTCGGTAGATGAATTTCCAGGCGGATTGGTTTTACCCTATCGCTTTTACGACAAATACAACTCCAGCCAGGCGGATGAACTGCAACTCACCGTTCAGTCTTACGACAAATATGGCAACCTGCTGCAACTACAACGCGAATACGACCAACCCGTGAGCGCCCTCTGGAGCAATTACCATACCCGTATGGCTGCCAAAGTACTCAATGCCGCTCAAAACGAAGTAGCCTACACCAGCTTTGAAACCACCGAAGCCACCCAAGGCAACTGGAGCATCACGGGTACCAACAACATCCAATACAATGGCGCCAGCCCAGCCAAAGCTGGAGCAGGTTGTTTCGGCACCGGGTCTGGAAGTTTTACCAAAACGGGACTCCCCATTGGCAAATACATCCTCAGTTATTACAGCAAATCACCCGGAGGCGTAAGTGTAACACTATCCGGCGGTACTGTGCTCACGACCACCACCGACCAAACCGAAGGTGATGGCTGGGCCTACGTCGAACGCCTGCTGGATTGTACCGCTGCCAACGCCAGTGTGACCGTAAATACCTCCGGGGCCCTCTTCGACGAACTGCGCCTTTACCCTCATGATGCCCTCATGACCACTGCCAGCTACGACCGCAACTCTTGCCTGGTCAAAGCCATCAGCGAAGAAAACAACCTCACTGCCAATTTTGAGTACGATGCCTTGTTGCGCCTGTTGCGTGTGAAAGACTTCAATGGAGACTACGTCAGCAGCACCGATTACCTCTACCGCACGGCCAGTGGAGGTGAGAACACCATCAAAACCCGCCTGGTTCAAACCGCTGGCATCACCACCACCGCTGGCATTTCCAGCTTGACTGGTGCCAACCTGATCGATTCCTATAAGTTTTTTGACGGCCTGGGTCGCCCGGTTCAACAAATTGACCTTAATCAATCCCCTACCCAGAAGGATATCGTAAGCTTTATGGAGTACGATCAGTTTGGTCGGGAAGTAAAAAAATACCTGCCCTATACCATCGCTGAGACCAATGCTCGCGCGATTCGGCCAAATGCCATCAGCGAACAACAAAGTTTTTATACGGCCATTGCTGAAGGATCTGCCTATACGGAGACTGTATTGGAAAACTCTCCACTGAGTCGCCCTAAACAACAATACCTGGCGGGGACTTCTTTCCGCAGCAAACCTGGCAGCACCACCTATGGTACCAACACCAGCAATGAGGTGCGCAACTTCAAAACCAGCGGCTATTACGCGGCCAATAGCCTGATGAAAATGACCGCAACCGACCCCGACGGCAAAACCAGCATTACCTATACCGACAAAATTGGCCGCACCTTGCTCACGGTCAATGGTGGCGAAAAAACCTATACCGTATATTACGACCACGGCGGCGTCCAAGCAGTACTGCCTCCCAATGCCAGCGCACTCCTGGAAAGCAATACTGGCTGGACAGTAGCGAGCAGTACCGAAGGTGAACGCCTGTACAAATACACCTACGACCCCAACAATACCAGTCTGTTGACTTCCAAACAAGTGCCGGGTAGCAACCTGCAATACATCTACTACGACCGTATGGATCGCCCGGTGCTCAGCGTAGATGGCAATGGCATTAAACTCTTTACCAAATACGACATCCTCAATCGCCCCGTCATCACGGGCAAATACAATGGCAGTAGCCTGCCCGCCAGTGGCAATGGCCTGTACGAAAGCCCCAGCACCAGTGGCCCTCACTACTACAGCACCACCACGGCCTTCCCTACCGATGGCCTGATTGAGGTATACACGGTAAACTACTACGACCAGTACGACCTCAATCGAGATGGCACGCTCTCCAGTACCGACGAAGCTTACAGCACTCCACCCTCTGGCTACAACCTGCCTACCTACCGCGTACGCGGCAAAAGTACCGCTGTCAAAGTAGGGCAACTGCCCGCTACGGGTGCAGCCCCTACTCAATATCTCCTGAGTTTCACTTACTACGACAAAAAAATGCGCGTGGTGCAAACCCGAGGCGACAACCACCTGGGTGGCAAAGACAAAACCTACCAGCAAATCAACTTCCCCGGTTGGACGCTCAAATCCAAACGCGAACACACCGTAGGCTCAACTACGACCACCATTGAAACTACCTTTGAATACGACCACGCTGGCCGACTGACCAAAACCAGCGAGAGTGTCAACGGTGTATTCCCCACCGTGCTTTCGCAGCAGGAGTACGACGAACGCAACCTGCTCAAAAACAAAAAACTGCACCAGGCCAGCGGCGGCGGCTACCTCCAAACCCTGGACTATACCTACAACATCCAGGGCTGGGTGAGTCGCCTCAACGATCCTGCCAGCCTGGGCAGCGACCTCTTCGGCTTTGAACTGGTGTACAAAGAAGGCGACGCCAGCCTGGACAGCCGCTATGCCTCCGGCCAAAATGCCAACTACGCAGGCAACATCACCCTGATGAAATGGAATGTACAAGGCAGCAGCAACGTAAAAACCTACGGCTTCCTCTACGACAACCTCAACCGCCTTAAAGAAGGCATTTATGCCGAAAAAACGAGCGGCGGAAGTTATACCGCCAGCGGCAACTACGCCAATGCCCTCACCTACGACCGCGATGGCAACATCCTGACCCAAACCCGTACTGGCCGTAAAGGGGATGGTACTTTCAACCAGATCGACAACATGACCTATACCTATAACAGTAAAGGTCAACTCAGTACACTGCGCGACAACTCCGATGGAACCAAGGGTTTTGTAACCCCCACGCCCGGCACCGCCCAAGGCTACACTTACGACAATGCCGGCAACCTGACCCGCGATGAGCACAAAAAAATCACCATCAGCTACAATGCCCTCAACCTGCCCCGCCGCATCCTGTTTGACAATGGCTCCCAACTCGACATCACCTACGATGCCGCTGGCAACAAACTCAAAAAACAAGTCATCTACCCAAATGGGGATAGAACCATCAACAACCTGCCCATCCCCTCCGGCACCTACACCGCCGCTGGTACCATCACCTCCACTGGCCGCGTAGACAATGGCAGCAATGTGACCTTCAAAGCTGGAACGGCGGTAATGCTCAACCCCGGTTTTGAAACCAAACAAGGCGCCGCCTTCCTAGGCAAAACCGAAACTGGCCAAAGCGCCAACTACACCCAGGATTACGTCATGGGCATTGAGTACCAAAACACGGTGATGCAAGCCATCTACAATTCTGAAGGTCGCTTGTACTTTACAGGTTCTACTACGCGTTATGAGTACACCATGACGGATCATTTAGGCAATGCCAGAGTCAGCTTTACGGATCAAAATGCGGATGGGGTTCCGGAGATTATTCAGGAAAACCACTACTATCCGTTTGGGCTTGCCATGGAAGGCCCGTGGATGAATGATCCTGCGGAGGACAATAAGTACCAGTACAATGGGAAGGAATTGAATGATGATTTTGGGCTGGGCTGGATGGATTATGGGGCAAGGTGGTATGATGCGAGTGTGGGCAGATGGAATGGGGTGGATCCTTTGGCGGAGAAGATGCCCAGTTGGTCTCCTTTTAGCTATGCCTTTAATAATCCTTTAAAATTTGTTGATCCAACTGGCATGGAACCAGGATTAACACCTGATCCCGGGGACAAAGATTCTAAGAGAGATCGAAGGATTAGAAGGGAAATTAAAAAAGCAAGAGACCAAGCTTTAAGTGAAGGTAGGGAAATTTCGGCTATGGAAGCTCAAAATATTATTGCCGTAGAAAATCAAAACAAACGTTGGTACAGACACGGAGCTGTAAGGGATAATAAAGCTTGGTTTGCGAGTAAAACAACAGGAGGAAGGGTACAAACAATTCTGATATGGCAGTTGTATGAAAATATTGACAAACTAGCATATGAATCAAAAGCTGATGCAACTGAAGGATCTCAACCTTACAATGTTGCTACAGAAGTAAATATCGATCCACAAGGAGAATTTGTCGAAGGGAGCATGGAGGGAGAAGTGGTTCTAACAATGGATGATAGAATGAAACCTGACAATCTAATTGTTACCTACCAAACTGCTGCTGGCCCCAAAACTATTGAAACGAAATATGGGAGCATGTTTGATCCAAACGATAATGTAAGGACCCTTAAAATTCCACTTGCAGAACTCAAGTCCACTGTTCTTAGTGTTACTGTTAGTAATCCAGAAGGAGGAGAGAATCGTAATGCTTATGATTTAACGATTAGGACAGTTGGTACCGCTGAAAGGAAAAGCTCAAAATCTGTGCATGCAATAATTGATCGCAGGCCTACTCGGAGGCGTAGGTAGAAGGTTAGCAATTGTAACGATTAGTCAGTTTTTTCAGATCGAGATTGAAAGCCAAGATTTTTGAAGCTTTATGGCATGATCTGAACAAAACCTTACCCTGTGCATGAAGAATTTCTGTTAGCAAATTCAATTTTAAAGCAACACAAATGGAAATCGTGGTAAAAATTATTATCTTATTTTTTCTTCTTGGTTCTATAACCCAAAGAATTGAAGCACAAGGGAAATTTACCATTTCTTCCGCTGTAATAACCCCGGAAGGAGATACCGTAAATCGGATCAATCATAATGGGGAAAAAGAAGGGAGATGGCTAGTATATAAAGAAGGAAGAAAAACCGAAGAGTCCTTTTACTTGAAGGGACAAAAGCATGGAAAAAGCTTGCGTTTCGCCAAGAGTGGAATGCTTTTAGAAGAAAGCAACTATGCAAATGGTCTATTGACAGGGAAAAAAATAGAATACTGGCCAGGAAGAAATAAAATATATTTAAGTACCGAGTATAAAGATGGGAATAAAGAAGGCTGGGAAGTAATGTATTATGAAAATGGAAAAATATCCATCGAAGAATTTTATGTTAACAATATACCTGATGGACCTATTAATTCTTATTTTAAAAATGGCCAAATCAAAGTAAAAGCACAAATGAAAGACGGAGAGGAAAGCGGCACATGGTATATATATTTAAAATTTTTTGGAAAAAAGAAGGAGTTTGACTTTGATGAAAATGGAAAAAAAATTGAAGAAAGAAGATACTTTTTGGGAATGAGGATAAAAACTAAAACATTCTTTTAAGAGGGCGTAAAATGTTACTGAGCATCTTTTTGCAAAACCGAAACGAGCCAAAGCGCCAATTATTCCCGGCTGGACCCTCAAATCCAAACGCGAACATACCGTAGGTTCAACCACCACCACCATCGAAACTACCTTTGAATACGACCACGCTGGCCGACTGACCAAAACCAGCGAGAGTGTCAACGGTGTATTCCCCACGGTACTCTCTCAACAGGAGTACGACGAGCGCAACCTGCTCAAAAGCAAAAAAATACACCAGGCCGGCGGCGGCGGCTACCTCCAAACCCTGGACTATACCTACAACATCCAAGGCTGGGTGAACAAACTCAACGACCCCGCCAGCCTGGGCAGCGACCTCTTCGGCTTTGAACTGGTGTACAAAGAAGGCGACGCCAGCCTGGACAGCCGCTATGCCTCCGGCCAAAACGCCAACTACGCGGGCAACATCACGATGATGAAATGGAACGTACAAGGTAGCAGCAACGTCAAAACCTATGGTTTCCTCTATGACAACCTCAACCGGCTCAAAGAAGGCATTTATGCCGAAAAAACCAGCGGCGGCAGCTATGTCGCCAATGGCAACTACGCCAATGCCCTCACTTACGACCGCGATGGCAACATCCTGACCCAAACCCGTACTGGCCGCAAAGGCGATGGTACTTTCAACCAGATCGACAACATGACCTATACCTACAACAGTAAAGGTCAACTCAGTACACTGCGCGACAACGCCGATGGAACCAAGGGTTTTGTAACCCCCACGCCCGGCACCGCCCAAGGCTATACCTATGACAACGCCGGCAACCTGACCCGCGACGAGCACAAAAAAATAACCATCACCTACAACGCCCTCAACCTGCCACGCCGCATCCTTTTCGACAATGGCTCCCAACTCGACATCACCTACGATGCTGCGGGCAACAAACTCAAAAAACAAGTAGTGTATCCCAATGGCGACCGCAGCATCAACGACCTGCCCATTTCCTCCGGCACCTACACCGCCAGTGGCACCATCACCTCCTCTGGCCGAGTCGACAATGGCAGCAATGTGACCTTCAAAGCAGGAACGGCGGTACTGCTCAACCCCGGCTTTGAAACCAAACAAGGCGCCGCCTTCCTCGGCAAAACCGAAACTGGCCAAAGCGCCAACTACACCCAAGACTACGTGATGGGCATCGAGTACCAAAATACGGTGATGCAAGCCATCTACAATTCCGAAGGCCGCCTATACTTCACCAGCACAAGTACCCGTTATGAATACACCATGACGGATCATTTGGGCAACGCCCGAGTCAGCTTTACGGATCAAAATGCGGATGGAACTCCGGAGATCATTCAGGAAAACCACTACTATCCTTTTGGCCTCGCTATGGAAGGGCCTTGGGTGAATGATCCTGCGGAGGATAATAAATACCAGTACAATGGGAAGGAGTTGAATGATGACTTTGGGCTGGGTTGGATGGATTATGGGGCAAGGTGGTATGATGCGGCGATTGGGAGATGGAGTGGGATTGACCCGTTAGCGGATATACGTCTTGAACCCGCTGGCGTAAGTATTCCATCAGCTGCCCCGGCTGGCCCCACTGAGCAGGCAGGTGAGTTTCATGATTTGGAGTAGTTAGGACAGATTGTTAATGGGGACAAATTTGAGGATTAAATGGATAGAAAACAAAAGATGGTGATGAAGAGTGTGAAATTGAGGTTGAAAAAGGTGTTTTGGAGATTTATAAGTTTTCTTAGAGCTTGTCTAAATATTTTTGTTTTAAGCGAAAATGAGGCTGATTTTGGCTGAATGAGGCACGAAAAGTGGAGTTTAGCAGCGCTAAATGAGCATTTTCGGAACGAAATTCAGCCAAAATCGGGCCATTTGCAGCAAAACAAAAAAATTTAGACAAGCTCTTAGCTGGACTTTATCCCTTTTAGGCAGAAGCGCCAATAAGGACATTCCAAAGATACCTGATGTTATGAATATAATTATCAACAAGGGTGTTTTTGGAGGAGGTTAAAAATTGATTATGCCTCCAGATAGCGGTTTTTAC
>NZ_JANRKL010000229.1:0-11058 GCF_033763495.1 Haliscomenobacter sp.
GATAGGCAATGCACTTTAGTTTTGGGCTTTAGCCCCATGAGCAAAATTGAGTTTTGGGCTAAAGCCCATTCAAGTTCTGCCCATTGAACCACCAGCTAAAGCTGGAGGCAATTCATGCGCTTCGAGCCTAGGATTTGAGAACGGTTTTTTCAAAAAACTTCACAAACCGAATCAGCTCTCATTCAACTAAAATAACAGTAACCCCCTACGGCTTCACCACCCGATCCACGCCCCCCGGAGGGCAATTCTCCTTCAAAAACTGCGTAAACAGCGTCGACAAATGTTTTGTCGTCCCCTCGCCCTCATAAATCCCGTGCGAGCGATTTGGGTAGGCCATTAGCTGGAACATCTTGTTGTGTTTGACCAATTCATTGATCAAACGTTCGCCGCTCTGGTAATGCACATTGTCGTCACCAGTGCCGTGGATGTAGAGCAACTTACCCTTCAGGTTTTTGGCGTAGGTGATTGGCGAACCATTCACAAAGTCCTCCATGTTCTCCTGCGGCAAGCCCATGTAGCGCTCCTGGTAGATGTTGTCGTAGCAGAGTTGATCCGCTACGGCGGCAATGGAGATACCGGTCTTATAAATTTCAGGGTGTTTGAACAGCAGGTTGAGCGTAGCACTGCCGCCGCCACTCCAGCCCCATACCGCTACGCGGGAGGTGTCGATGTAGTTCCATTTAAAAATCTCTTTGGCGCCCATAGCCTGATCGTGGATGTTGATGAGACCGATTTTGCGGTAAATGGATTTGCGCCATTCCCGGCCTTTGGGTGCGGGAGTGCCCCGATTGTCGAGCGAGATGTAGAAGTAGCCATCCTCCGACATGTTGCCCTGGTACATGTTGGCATTGCCGATTCCCCAGGAATTTTTGACTGTCTGCCCGGCTGGTTCGGTATACACGTGGAACACTACGGGGTATTTTTTCTGCGGATCAAAATTTTTGGGTTTCACCATCCAGCCGTCCATCGTGACGCCATCCACCGTGGTAACCTGGAAAAATTCCACTTTTGGACTCGTAGACTCGGTTTTGGGTGCATCGGGTTTAGCCTTGATTGGCTTGCAATCGGGTAGGGTAACCCAGTCACTTTGTGGACGGGTATTCACGTTGGAAAAACGCTGCTGCGCAAAACGGCCACTCGGCGCAAAACTATACCCATAAGTCCCCTGTGTATTGGCGGGCGAAAGGCGTTCAGCTTTACCACTGCCGTCCAGATTGACTTTGTAGAGGTATTTTTCGGTGGCATTGTCTGGTGAGGCCAGGAAATAAATGGCCTTGTTTTTTTCATCAATCAAACCTGGATCAATTACATCGTAAGCGCCTGCGGTTAGGAGTTTTTCCTGTTTGCCATCCCGGCTGATGCGGTAATAATGCCGCCAGCCGTCTTTTTCGGTGAGCCACAAAAAGGCGGCACCCCCTTCGATCCAGTCCCAGCTCTGATCGGCGTCCATTTGTACATCTACCCAGGCGGCGTCTTTTTCCTCCCAAATTGATTTGGCGGAGCCATTGGTGGTGTTGCACAAGAAAATTTTGTTCACTTGTTGCTTGCGGTCCAGTTGTTGCAGGATGATTTCAGTGGAGTTGGCTGCCCAATCCATGCGGGGAATGTAGTGTTGTCGATTGTCCCCAGGTACATTCATCCAACGGGTAGCACCGCCTTTTGCCGATACGATGCCAATCTTGCAAGCTGAGGGCGTTTCGCCCACCTTGGGGTATTCCACGGGTACGGTGAAGGAATAAATCGAATCGGTGTTGTTGATCATCAGGAAGTACTTCACGTTGCTGGCGTCGATTTGCCAGTAGGCGATGTTGTTGCCATCAGGGCTCCAGCGAAAGCCATCGCGGCAGCTAAATTCTTCTTCGTAAGCCCAGTCGAAGGTGCCATTGATGATTTTGTCGGTGCCGTCTTTGGTCAATTGGGTGACCTTGTTGTCGGCCAGGGTTTGGACATACAGGTTGTGTTTGCTCACAAAGGCGACCTTGCTGCCATCGGGCGAAAATTTGGCAAACATCAGCGAAGATACCGGTAGGTTGGGCCCCAATTGGACCAGGGTCTTTTTGTCCAAATCCAGTACCCAATAATCGCCCCGGGTATCGTTGCGCCAAACCCGGACGGAATTGGTGTAGATCAATACCTTGCGGTTGTCGGCGGAGGGGCGGATGGAACGAAGGCGCAATGGCTCCGTTTTGCGCGCGGGAGTAAGCATGGCCGTAGTGGCAATTACGGTACGGGTTTGTTCGGGGAGGGTGTATTGTACAATTTCTCCTCTTTCGGGTGTCCAGTAGGCGTTGCCGTCTTTGGTCCATTGCTGGGCATTCTGAGCCAGACCAGCGATTGAAAATTGAGTAAAGAGCAAGAGCGCCCAGAGCAGTAGATGGGCATAGGGACGTAAGGTTGATTTACTTGGATTAAGTCGTGGTGCGTTCATGTAATGCTTGTTTTTTTAGAAAGTTAAAAGAAATACTTGCCCAAGGTTTAAAAAAAGAGATAAAATCGGCAAAATACCCACAACTGAGGATGAAAGGATTTTGGCATTATATCTATATTTAGGCAAACATCCAATCATGCGCCCCCAACCTAATCTGACTACCTCCTCCATCACTCAGGCGAGTCGAACTGAGTATACCGATCAGCCATTGTTCCTTATTGAAGGAGTTTTGCCACAGGACTTATCTGGAGCAGTCTATTTTTCCTCTCCCGTCGGAACCGTAGAGTCGGATGGCTTGCCTTATCCCAGCGGACAGGAAGACAGTTCACCGGTATTCAATGGCGATGGAATGATTTTGAAGGTTGATTTTTCTACTCCGGGAGAAGTGTACATCTCTGCTAAAATTTTAAAAACACCCTGTTATTATGCAGATGAAGTGGTAAGCACAGTGCCTGAAGAAGATGAAAAATATGCAAAAGGTTTTTTCAATGTAGGCATTTCCCGCTTATCTACCTACCTCGGAGTACGCAATCAACTCAATACTGCAATGATCCCATTGCGTTTACCAGGAGAAGATGTAGATCGAATACTGGCTACTTTTGACACCGGGCGACCTTATGAATTTGACCCCAACTCCTTACAATTGCTACACCCAATGGGCAATAACCTCAAATGGAAAGCCCAATTTTTCCCCTTTGTAGAGTATATTTTTCCTATGATCGCTACAACGGCACACCCTGCTTATGACCCCAATTCTGGCGATTTTTTTACAGTCAATTATACCAAGAGTTTGCTCAATATGGCATTCCCTCCGAAACAATCCATTCGGAATGACCAGATAGAAACATTCTTCCAAAACATGAATCGTGTTTTGGATGAATTTCTTGATTCTTGGAATAATGTGGAATCCGAAAGAAACGTGAAGGAAGAAACGCAATTGATTGACCAGTTGGAAAAAGATGTGACCCGACAAATCAAAGAACTAAGTGCACAGGAGGAAATGCCTAATGAAGAAGAAAAAGAAGCATTTTCACTGCAACAAAATGCCGTTTTTATCGTGAAGCGCGACCAGCAGGGGAGCATTCGCTCCTGGAGGGTAAAAGACATACAAGGGGATGACATCCGCATCGCTGAAAGCATTCATCAAACGGGTATAACGGAGGATTATTTCGTTTTTATCGACTCTTCCTTCAAAATTTCAATGGATTTGTTGGTACCCTATTTTCGCAAGCCCTGGACGGTGATTTGTCAATTTTTACGCGGTTTTTTTCAAACTCGCCTGAAGGATTACACCCATATCTACGTTGTAAAGCGAAGCGATTTAAATGAAAACACTCGGGAGGTAACTGCGGAACGCCTCACCATTGCCGACCAGATGGTGCATTTTGCCATCGACTATCGTAATCCCGATCGAACCATTACATTACACACTGCCCACAACAGTTCCTTGTGTGCTGCCGAATGGGTTAGGCGGTACGATAAATTGGCCATTGACCCGGATTTGGAGCTTGATCCACATGTAGTTGGGCTACCTACCATTGGTGAAATGGATGTGAGTAAAATTGGCAGAATAAAGATCAAGGTTACTTCAAAAAAAGATGAACCGATTCGGGCAATGCTCAAGCAGTCAAAATTAATTTACGAGACTTTAGAATTGTCCGACCTTCAGAACCGGAGAGAAGATTTGCAAAACTTAGGTCCAAATACCTGGGGCATTGGCTTATTTACCTACTTGGATTACCTGGCTCCGGGTAAAATTGTAGAAAAGGTTCCTTATATCTTCTGGCAGATGTACGGCCTGGATTACCAAATACTCACCCAGTATATTTATAATTTATACGATTTGGAAACCAATGTGGTTCCTCCTGAGGATGTGCTGGCATATACCCGAGAGGGGATTCCTTTCTCGATTGTACGGCAGAATACCCGCAACATGAAACTGGAGGATTGGTATTATTTTCCAGATGACCACTATTTGCGTAGCCTACAATTCGTGCCTAAAAACAGCCCGCTTCCAGCTAATCTGGAAAAGGAACTACATGGTTATCTCATTTGTACCGTAATCGTACAAAAAGCGCCAAAGGATCCCTATTCTTTCTCGCGCGAAATTTGGATATTTGATTCGGCAGCACTTAACACGGGCCCTGTTAGCAAGCTAACTCACCCCTCCCTCAGTTTTGCATTCACCATTCATTCCGCATGGCTGCCGACTCCCCAATCTGTTAATCCAGCTTGGGCTTACGATGTACGTGAGGACTATGATCAAGTCTTAAGGACTTTCCGAGACACCAAGTACGCAGCAGAAATTCGTGAATTCATGGAGTCCAATGTTTATCCTAATTTAAAAGTATAATCCAGTTCCCTAATCCCAATTGATTTTATGAATGCAATAACCCCTAAACAAATTGGTGCTTACCAAATTGTAGCTCCGCTTTTTAAAGGCAATACCTGCGATTATGTTTTGGGCAATAACGTACATCAGCAAAAGGTGATACTCAAGTGGGTGTCTGCAATACAAGTCACTGCCCAACAAATGGACCTTTGGGCTGAAGAGTTGCAAATGTTGCAAAATTTGAATTCAGCGAATTTGCTTCGACCATTAGAAATGGGAATAGAGGATGATTTTTTGTTTATGGCTTTTGAACATAAACAAGTCCATCATTTGTGGGGGAACTTGGATTTTAACCGTTTTTCTTTGCCCGAAAAACTCAAATTATTTACCCAACTCAGCGAGGCAATAATGGAACTACACAGCGCTGGCATTTTTTATCACACGCTGACACCTTATTCAATTGCACTCAGTGAGGATTTTCAGGAATTATTTTTACTTGACTTTGAATTAGCTCGCTTAGGGAGAGCCCTGACCCAAAAGCAACAGCCACTACCCATTTATGATTTTCAGTTGCCGTATTTGTCGCCGGAGCAGACTGGTTTATTGCCAGCAAATGGCGATTTGCGTTCTGATCTTTACATGTTGGGCTGTGTGTGTTTTGAAGCCTTATTTCAACGCCCACTCTTT
Organism: Haliscomenobacter sp.; assembly: GCF_033763495.1. Classification (GTDB taxonomy): domain Bacteria; phylum Bacteroidota; class Bacteroidia; order Chitinophagales; family Saprospiraceae; genus Haliscomenobacter. Next base: position 5,448 of record NZ_JANRKL010000229.1, read on the forward strand.
TTAGCGCAAGATGCCCGTTCCTGGTTGCATGCGCATGTCTCTCAACAGGTTGTATTGACTGAATCGGAAACTGCATCAATTTTTCCTGTGCTACATCACATTTTGAATAAACTTTTGGAAAAAGATCCACACCAACGATATCAAAGTGCAATTGGTGTGAAACGTGATTTTGAGCGTTGTTTACAATTGTTGCGTGATTCCAATTCCGTCACTCCTTTTTTACCGGGCCTAGAAGACACAGAGCCTGAAATTGATTGGGGAAAGTACCCACTTCAACCATTTCATCTGTTACAACAATTTAACGATGAGTTGTCCTTCCCCGATGCTGGCCTTTGGATTTTGGAGAGCAAGCGGGGAATGGGTCGAACCCGTTTGTTGCAAAACTGCCCAGCTCCCCCAAATCGTGGAATGTTGTTAATTGGACACTTTTCAATCAACAACCAGCACATTCCTTATCATGGATGGAAAGAAGTTTTTGAACAGTTGGCTGAACGCCTGATGCAAGAGGATCAATTTTCCCTGGCCAAATGGACAAAGCAATTGTTGCAGGAAATACCTGCAGGTGCTAAAATTTTAGGCGATTGGATTCCTGCTTTTCGATTGAGTATTCAGGGGAGCGATGTAGAGCAGCAAATAGTATTGCCCCTTCGAGAGGCCAAAAATCGCTTTTTCTCGATATTAAAGACGCTATTGAGTATCATTGCACAGGAACGAATTCTGCTTCTTGCCTTTGATGATGCCCATCATGCCGATTCAGCATCCCTTGAATTACTGGAAAACTTCTTGCTGGAGCCACCAATGCTTCCAATCCGGTTTTGCCTCAGTGTTGACTCCAACCACCAAAATATTGTACTTTCCCGCCTACTTAACCTTACCCACTTCCCGGTCAAAAAAACACAGCTCGCCCCATTGAGTGATGATGAAATTTTGCCTTGGCTCGGCAACACCCTCGGACCTACCCAATGGGGAATTATAGATTTGATTAAAGCCCTAAATAAACGAGCTCAGGGAGTCCCTAGAACGCTGGTTCAAACACTGTTGTACCACCACCAACGCAAGGATATCTGGTACAACTTTGGGGCATGTTGCTGGGAATGGAACCTTGAAGCCATCCGACAACAAAATACCATTCCAAGCCCTGATGTGGACTGGGCATTGGGACAGGAGCAAACCAGGCGCGCCGGGCAAAAAATTGCCCTGTTACAATTGAATAATTTTGCTGAAAAAGACCTTGAATTCTTACTGGCAGGTGTAGATAAACCACAAGCCCTTTTGCGCATGGCCAGAGCACAGGGGTTGGTGGAGATCGGTTTAAACAAACAGCAACAGCAAATTAAAAAAAGCTACCGTATCATCCCGAATTCCTTTTGGGACAAAATCAGGCAGTCGGTTTCAGCTGAAGAAGCTCTGGTTATTCACCGCGAAATCATTGCCTGGTATAGTCAGGAGCACAGCTTTGAAAACCAAACCAGGATCGCCGATCATTTTGAGTGTATTGGGGTTCAAAACTTGGATGCGGATGAAATGGGAAAAGTATTTCAACTCAATTGTGAATGTGGTCAGAAAGCATTACAATCGTATGCTTACCAGGTTGCCAGTGTCTACTTCTCGCGAGCAATTCGTTACCTGCCCGCCCAAGCCTGGCAATCGAAGCACCAACTTACCCTGCAACTTTTCCAGGATGCTGCTTTTGTAAAACTACATACTGGAGCTTACCTGGAAGCGTTGGAATTGATCGAAGTAATCTTCAAACAAGTCCTGGTTCCTGAAGACAAAGCTATTGCAGTAGAATTACAGATGGAGACCTGGAAATTACGCAACGACCTCAACACAGCCATAGACTGCGGCCTGGCTTACCTAAAAGACTTGGGGTTACCTATGGAGGCCAATCCTCCAGACTGGAAGTCAAAAATGCTATTCTCCAGAGTACTATGGCCCTTCTTATTGCGCAGAGAATCCAGCATCATTCTACAAAAGAAAGCGGAAGACCAGAAAGCTCTTGCCAAAGCCAAAATCCTCATTGCACTGGGCCCTTTAGTCTATTTGGGCCGCCCATCGTTGCTCAATTCTATTATGCGCGAAGAGCTTTTGCTGGTTTTTCAACATGGGCACTTCGACCATTCTGCCTACTGGTTTGCCAGCCTGGCCATGGTGTTGCGCGGGCATTTGGGTTGGGTCAAGTCGAGTTCAAAAGCAACCAATATTGCCGAAAAACTACTGGCTTCCCTGGACTATCCATATACACGTGCTAAAACGCTTTTTGCCCTCAATTTTTTTTCCTATCACTGGCAAAAATCTCTGCCTCAAACCATCACTTCTGGTAAACAAAGTTTGGATTTAGCTTTACAAACCAATGATTTCGAATTCGCGGCTTATTCCATGCTGCTGATTTGTTCCCATTCTTTAGAGGCCGGAGTTTACTTGAACCAGATCAATTTGGACCTAGAGCAATTCATTGGTAATACGGCATCAATCTATCAAATTCCTCAACTCAACCTGCTCAAAATTTACCGCCAGTACTTTAAATCTTTGACTCAGCCTGGGGCAGAGGAAGCCTTTGAATCGATTGAAGACCAGCCAGAATGGTACCGTGACCCTACTGCCGTCGCACTTCGGTACTTGCTTGAGTTGGAGAGCCTGTATTTTTTTAGGTCCTATTCCAGGGCTGGTGAAGTGGCTATTATTCGTGCCCCTTTGCAGGATACCGGGCCTGCGACGGTATATTTTGCCAAATTTATTTTCCTGCAAGCCCTTGCTTTGCTCGCTGAACATTTAGAAAAGGAATCGAAGTTGGGGAAAAAAGAAAGGAAAACGGTCAAAAATGCGATTCGGGATTTTGGGAAATGGAGAAAAAAAATGCCGGAAACTTTCGCCGCCAAAGAGGCTCTTCTTTGCGCAGAATGGCAACAATACCTGGGCCATGAGGACCGGGCCTCCCGGCAATATGAAAAAGTCATTCAGCTGGCTGCACAAAACAATTGTTTGTGGTTAAACGCCTTGGCTTGGGAGCGGCTTGGACAGTGGTCCGAGCGCAAACGGCACCTTAGCCTTGCCCAGGTACAGCTCCTCAAAGCCCGAGAGCTTTGGAAAGAATGGGGTGCTGAAAATAAAGTGAAGCAACTGGATCAAAATCTGAGCACCATTCAATTGCCTAACACTGGTTTTTATCACACTGAAAACGAGTTAAGTGCTGTATTGCAAACTGCATCTACAATTGTGGGTGCTTTGCGCTATGAAGATTTATTAGATAAACTTTTACGGTTATTGATTGAGGAGTTTGGCGCCCAGGAGGGTTTAATCGCCCGAGTCATTGAAAAAAAGGTCCTGCCCGAACTCCAAGCCTTTTACAAAGGAGCTGAACTTGTTTGCCGGGTACCTGAACAGGAAGATCGCGTGCTACATTATTTGCCCCAGTCGCTTATTCAGAAAATACTTGAACAAAAGAAACAGCAGGTAATTCGTCGTACTGCCGAATACGAATCTATGCGCCCCAGAGCATCTGACCATTTGCCAGCTGCACTTTTTGTATATCCCATTGTCAACCGCAACCAGGTGATCGGGCTTCTGTTATTGGTGCATCATCAACTCAACAACCTCTTTCAGGAGCGCGACCTACGTAGGATAGAACTTTTGGCTGGTCAATTGGGGGTTTCCTTCCAAAACGCCCTGTTGTATCAAGAGATGGAACAGGAGGTCAAAAAAAGAACAGAAACCATTGAACGCATCAATCAGGAAATTTCACATAAAAATCAGCGACTGGAAGCACAAATTGAACTGGAAAAAAAGCTTAAAAATCAACAAGTTGAATTGAATGAGTTAAAAATTCAAACCATCGAGCAGGAGCATCAAATGCGGGTCGCCAATGCTGAAATTTTAGCGCAGGGACTCGAACGCAAAAAGATAGCCGAAGACCTGCACGACAACGTTAAAAGTAGCCTGACAGCAGTAAATATTCAATTGACAGTTTTGGATAATCAAAACATCCAAAACGACGCTAAGGATACCATCTTAAAAGCGCGGCGATCCTTAAAAGAAGCACAGGAGGAGTTGCAGCGTATCATGCTCAATATTAGCCCAATCGCTTTGCATGATTTTGGTTTGGAGGGTGCTTTAAAAACCTATTGCGAAAATTTTTCTACACCGGAATTGCCCATCGTGTTTTCTTCCAATTTACAAGACATGCGTTTCAACTCCAGGGTAGAACTGTGTATTTATTCAGTTTGTAAGGAATTGTTGGCAAATGCAAATAAGCATGCCAATGCAAATTTGATCAATGTTGAATTAAAGTACGATCCTGAGGAATTTCAACTTTATCTCCTGGTCAAAGACGATGGGGTAGGTTTTAATAAAGATCAAAAATTTCGCAAAACCGCAATGGGTATAGCCAGTATCCAGTCACGGGTTAAATTTATTGATGGGGATATGGTAGTTACCACCGCGCCAGGTAAAGGCACTTCGGTACTGGTTCACGCTCCGGCAGAAGTGTTTATTTTATAACTCATATGAGGCCGGCAATTTCGGCCATTTTTCGAAGTTCAATCGTTGTTTTGGCGGTTAATTTTTCTTTGATGTTGCGTCGGTGGGTTTGAATGGTGGTTATTGAGAGAATTAATTTTTCAGCAATTTCTCGATTCTTCATCCCCTCAACAATCAAAACCAGAATTTCTTTCTCCCTATCAGTCAATAATGCCACTAATTTTCGCACACGCTCTTCTTCATTCAAAAGGTGTAAAGAACGCTGGGCTCTAATGGAACTACTTTTATAATGGCCACCTGCCGCAACTACTTTAATGGCTTCGAGGAGTTCTCCAGGTTCGTCATTTTTCATTACGTAGCCTTGGATGGATTTTGCACTGGCGTCTCGAAATGCTTTACTCACATCATCATTGGAATACATGATGATTTTAAGTGAAGGCCGATGTTTGATCAGCCACTCTACCAATTCATGTGTTTCCTGAATCGGCCTACGCAGTCGATAATCCAGAATTAAAATATCAGCATCTTGGTTGCGCAGCAATTGTTTGAGCTCATCAGGAGAGGAAGCTGCGCCAACAAACTGCGCTTCAGGTAAAATTTTCAATAAATCTAAGATCCCACTAGTGAGTACTTTATGATCATCTGTAATTACTATCCGGTAAGAAATTGGCATTAAGCTAGGTTTGAGGTAAAAGAAAAAACGAATAAAAGGCTTTTTTGTGAAACCAATAAATTTCCCTTGCTTTTACTCACAAGTGAGTATATTCTCACTCTGCATTCAATCCTAACTTTGAGGTGTTGGAAAAAATTTCAACTTCTTGCACGATCATTCCTTCTTATTCATAATAAACCTAAAGCCCAGCATCTACCTGCAATTAATTGTTGTTTCTGCCCTTCAGTAGGACACTATTTTGTTGACTAGCTCCAAATAATGAAATTATATAATTCAAAATAGACACGCTCTTTTAACCCCAGGAATTTTTGTAATTTGTTATTCAAAAGTTTTATTTCCAGAAGCCTGTAGAATGCTATTTCCTACAGGCTTTCTTATTGGGATAAAAAAAGAGCATCCTCCGAGAGGATGCTCCAAGATTCCCTAAAATCACCCGAATTATTAATCAATAATAGCGATTAA
>NZ_JANRKL010000230.1:0-19665 GCF_033763495.1 Haliscomenobacter sp.
TAATCTGGTACTTATCTTTGCGTGCTTGCAAATCGTCCCCCAAACCCATTCCACGCTATGTCAGAGAAAGTGACACCATTAATGGATCAATACAATAAGGTGAAAAAAAAGTACCCTGATGCAATCCTGTTGTTCAGGGTAGGGGACTTTTACGAAACCTTTGGCAGTGATGCCGTAACTGCCTCTAAAGTATTGGGCATCGTACTGACTAGCCGGAACAATGGAGGCAACGACACTGAGTTGGCTGGGTTTCCCTTCCATTCCCTCGATTTGTATTTGCCTCGCCTAGTACGGGCTGGTTACCGGGTAGCCATTTGTGAACAACTGGAAAAACCCTCTCCCCTCAAAAAAATTGTGCGTCGGGGAGTTACCGAAGTAATTACTCCTGGCGTAGCTGTAGATGACAAATTGCTCGATCACCAATCCAATAATTTTTTGGCCGCTTTGTATTTTGGGAAGAAAGACGATTTTGGAATTGCCTTTTTGGATATCTCTACGGGGGAGTTTTTGGTGAGCGAGGGGGATTGGACCTACATTGACAAATTGTTACAGGGCTTTAATCCTTCTGAAGTCATTTTTTCCAAAGACCGCCGTAAGCAATTCGAAAGCCGGTTTGGTGAAAAATTTTACCTCTACACCCTTGATGAATGGGTTTTTACCACGGATTATGCCCGTGAGAAATTGCTCAAACACTTCGAAGTGCAGAACCTCAAGGGATTTGGCGTAGAAGATATGGAGCTGGGGCAGATAGCTGCCGGAGCTGCTTTGCATTACCTGGAAAGCACCGAGAACAAAAACCTTAAACACATTTCCTCCATCACCCGCATCCATCAGGATCGCTACGTGTGGCTGGATCGGTTTACGATTCGGAACCTGGAATTGTTGTCAAGCCCCCATGAAACAGGCGTTTCTCTGTTGAAAATCCTGGATCAAACGGTATCCCCGATGGGGGCACGTTTGCTCAAAAAATGGATGGTGCTGCCCCTCAAGTCCAAAGCGACCATTGATTCCCGTTTGGAAATGGTGGCGTATTTTTTGGAAAATGACGAAAATGCCCGCACGGTTGAACAATACCTGCGGCAAATGGGGGATTTGGAACGCTTGATTTCAAAAGTGCCCCTCGGCAAGGTCAACCCAAGAGAATTGGTGCAGCTCAAAAAGGCCTTGATGGCGGTGGCACCCTTGCGAGCAATGCTGAGCAGCACTGGCCACGATGAATTGGCAAAAATAGCCGATGGCTTGAATCCTTGCCCCGGTTTGGTGGAACGGATTGCCCGGCAAATTGTAGACGAACCGCCAGTGAACCTGAGTAAAGGTGGGGTGATTGCGGACGGGTTCTCCGCTGAATTGGATGAATTGCGCCATATCATCAACCATGCCAAAGAATTGCTCCAGGGCATTCAGGAAGCAGAAATCGAGCGCAGCGGCATTCCCAGCCTCAAAATAGGCTTCAATAGTGTGTTTGGATACTATCTGGAAGTGACCAACAAATACAAAAACCAAACCCCACCTGAATGGATGCGCAAACAAACGCTGGCCAACGCCGAACGTTTCATCACTGAAGAGCTTAAAACGCTGGAGGCTAAAATCCTGGGTGCCGAAGAAAAGATCTTGGAGCTGGAAGATCGTTTGTTTCAGGAACTGGTACTGGACCTCAACGACTACATCCAGCCTGTACAACACAATGCCACCTTGTTGGCCAGGCTGGATTGTATCATGTCTTTTGCCAAAGTAGCCATTCGGCACCAGTATTGCCGTCCCCAGCTCAGCGAAGGCCTGGAAATCGACATCCGGGAGGGGCGTCACCCGGTGATTGAACAACAATTACCCCTGGGAGAACTGTATGTACCCAACGACGTTTTCCTCGACCATGAACACCAACAAATCCTGATGATCACCGGGCCAAACATGGCTGGAAAATCTGCTTTGCTGCGCCAAACTGCCCTCATCTGCCTCATGGCTCAAATGGGGGCATATGTGCCAGCAAAATCAGCGCACCTCGGAATTTTGGACAAGGTATTCACCCGGGTTGGTGCCTCCGATAACATCTCCTCTGGCGAGTCAACCTTCATGGTGGAGATGAACGAAACGGCCAGTATCATGAACAATATCTCGGATCGCAGTTTAATTCTGCTGGACGAGATTGGTCGGGGTACGAGCACTTACGATGGGATTTCCATCGCCTGGTCGATTGCGGAATATTTGCACAACAACCCTCTGGCGCGGCCCAAAACCTTGTTTGCCACTCACTATCACGAATTGAATGAGTTGTGTGAAAAATTTCCCCGCATCAAGAATTACCACGTCGCTACAAAGGAAGTAGGGCAAAAAGTGATTTTTTTGCGAAAATTGACTGCGGGAGGGAGCCAGCATAGTTTTGGCATTCATGTAGCGAAGATGGCGGGTATGCCCAAAATGATCGTGGAACGTGCCAATCACATTTTGGAACAACTGGAACAAAAATCCATCAATCAGGAAAGTATCCATGCTGATGGTCCCAATGTTGAAAAGCCTAAAACCAAACAAATCAGTACTGAATCCATTCAACTAAGCATCTTTGAAACGGTTGACCCAATGGCGGGCCAGATCAAAGCCAAATTGCAGGAAGTGGACCTCAATACCATGACTCCGATTGATTGTATGCTGAAATTGCGGGAATTAAAAGGCATGATCGAGTAGGGTCAACCCTCGCGGTTGCCCCTGGTATGAGCGGGCAACCGCAAGGGTTGACCCTACGATAAAAAAAAAACATGAAAATTGCATTAATTGGCTATGGCAAAATGGGCAAGGCCATCGAACAAATTGCCCAACAACAAGGCCATGAAGTGGTCTTGCGCATTGATGTGAACAACATCGCTGACTTTACACCCGAAAACCTGCGCAAAGCAGACGTAGCAATTGAGTTTACGCGCCCTGAAACAGCGGTTGAAAACCTCAAAAAATGCCTTGAAGCAGGTACTCCCGTGGTCGTGGGCACAACGGGTTGGTTGCAGCATCTGGAAGAGGCCAAAGCCTGCTGCGCCCAATACAATGGCGCTTTGTTCCACTCCTCTAATTACAGCATTGGGGTCAACATCTTTTTTGCCGTCAATCGCTACCTGGCCCAAATGATGAGCGCACACCCCCAGTACGAAGTACGCATGGCCGAAACCCACCATACCCAAAAGTTGGATGCACCCAGTGGCACCGCCATTACCTTGGCGGAAGGTATTCTTGAGCAAATTGGCCGCAAAAAGCAGTGGGTCAATCAAAAGGCAGAATCCAGCGATGAGCTGAGTATCTTGTCTTATCGTGTTGACCCTGCTCCGGGCACCCACGAGATTTATTACGAATCGGCGATCGATAATATCGAAATTCGGCACACTGCCCATTCGCGGGAGGGGTTTGCCAGTGGTGCTGTGCAGGCTGCTGCCTGGTTGGTGGGTAAAAAGGGCATATTCGGCATGTCCGATCTCTTAGGCTTCTAAAAACAGAACGATGAAAAAATTGCGCTGGCTGGGCATTTTACCCCTGATTTTTGCCCTATACTTTGGAGGAATCATGTTGCACGGCACTCTCACTGATTATCAACCGGCTCCCGTTTTGCCGGCTGAAGTTAAGGCTCATGCAGAGGAAAAAGTGCTGGCAGACAGTGTAATTTCTCTGCTCATCTGGAATCAGGGCTACGCCGGACTGGGGGCAGAAGCAGACTTTTTTTACCAGGGCGGTGGTTTTTTTACCTCGCGAGGCCGCATGGTTCGCCCACCCAAACAACTCGTGGATCAGTACTTTGAAGGGACCACGGCCGCGGTCAAAACGTATCAAGCCGACTTTTACCTGTTTCAGGAGGTGGATTACGCATCCAAACGCAGCTATTACCGGAATCAGTTTACGGCCATGCAGCAAAAAGCCCCGGGCTTTTTTGCAGCCTACTTTCCCAATTACATTGCCCAGCGGGTGCCAGTGCCCGTATTGGAGCCCTGGAATGCCTATGGTGCTGTGAACAGTGGACTGGCTACCTTTTCCAGGTATGAGCCTGCCGAGGTCCAGCGTTTGCAATTGCCGGGTAAATTTGGCTGGCCCAAACGTTTGTTCATGCTGGATCGTTGTTTGGGCTACACGCGGTACAAAACCAGTTTTGGCAAAGATCTGGTGGTGATCAACATCCACAATGAAGCCTTCGATAAGGGGGGCATCAAAAAGCAACAGGAGGCATTTTTACGCGATCTGGCCCTGAAAGAATACAAAAAAGGCAATTATGTCATTGCAGGGGGCGATTGGAATACCTGTCCACCGTTTTTGTCGCCGGATGTGTTTATGAAGGAGAAAAAACCAGAATTCCGAGGGCAGAATATGGATCATGAATTGTTCCCTGCTGACTGGAACTGGATTTATGACCCTACGGTACCCACCAATCGTGACAATGACCGCCCCTATCAGCAGTACAAAACGTATGTAACCTTAATCGATTATTTTCTGGTTTCACCCAATGTAAAGGTGAAAAAAATCAAGGGGATCAATCAAAATTTCAGGTTTTCGGATCATCAGGCGGTGTGGATGGAGGTGGAGTTGCTACCGTGAAAACTTTAACTAGTCAATCCTGACTTTATCAGGGTCGACTAAACCATGCTGAATTGGAATGATATTCATGGACGTGGGTATCGTTCTTGTTATTCGAGTTCGGCGATTTTTTCGAGGAGCCAGTCGCGGGAGGGGATATTTTTGGTAGCCTCTACTTCTGTTTTCAGCTGAATGAGTGCTTTTTTATTGTTTGGAGCAATGCTAATTAATTTCTTGGTGAATCTAATCAGGTTTTTATAATTTATTTTCCGTGCTAATGGAATTTCTTTATTTCGATTTAGATAGACCCTGAAACTTTCCAGTAATGAAAACAATGGCTCAAATTCATTTTCTTCATAATAGGCACCTATTAGTGTAGTCTTAGCATTACAGTTGGTTACGTAGTCATTATATTCTACTTCTTGGAGTAACTTAATTACTTTTTCATACTTTTTTTGATAAAAATACAATTGTGATAAATTGAATGACAATGTATTTTCCCTGAGTTCTGCAGGTAATAGGTTTATGTATTTGTAAATGAAATTTTCAATCCAGTCATATGCACCATTTCTTAATCCAACAACCACGATGTTTCTAAATTCTATAGATTCCATGCGGCCTTCTGATATAAAGAAACCCTTATCGATTAAATTTTGATAAACACTAAATAGTTCTTTCAGAAAACCACTATTACCCTGGTTTAGTTGATTGATACAGTAGTTTTGGGCAAAATCATAAAATATTTTTTCTTGACTCCTAGGAAAAAAATGTGATGATTCTGTCAACAATTGCTGAAATTTATAATAATGGTTAACATCTTGGGGATCAATATACATTTTGAAAATTTGATAATAAATGGATATGAATGGTATTTTTTGATATTCTTCTCGTTCAGATATGCTTAAAGTTTCCTCAATTAAGGAAATATCATATTCATGTTTGGCAAATTTTTTACGGGAGAGAACTTCGCAATATATTCTTAGTTTTTCTCCGATATAAAAGCAATCAAGGTATTTAGAAATCCCTTCAAGGTTAGTTTTTTCAGTTTTTTTATCTTCAAAATCGCTTATTAGTTGATCGTAAGAAGATTCTATCATGAATTGCCCCAAATAATAATTTCCATCGCGATAAGAGGTTTTTTCCGGGATCTCCTTTACGGATTTTAGAGTTGAATTGTGTAATTTCTTAAGCTTCTTTTTCCTAATTGAACGAAGCAAATAAGCTTTTGATGCAAAAACATCATCTTCAAATTCCTGCTGAATCAAATACTGTTCTACAAGTTTTAACAAATCAGACTGATACTTTCTCAACCTCGCATCGTCATAAGGGAGTTCAGGGACTAAAATGTTCCAAATTTTTTCCTTGGGCCATTCTTTGTCCGAGGGAGCATTGATTTCTTCTGTCATCAATTCAAAAAGGGCTAGCACCACCCTATCTTTGTTGAAATAGGGCGATTGGATGAACTTGCGGATGCGATTTTGTTCCAACTTATCAAACTGGGCCAGTATCTGGAAAAGTTTAAAATTTTGCATCCCTTAACATTTGATTTACAGATTGAAATGAATGCTTGATTGTCGTATAAAAATGAACACTGGTACGGTTTTTGATATCAGCTGTTCGGGGGGGTAAAATAAAGAAACTTTTCTTTTTTTTCCTTTGGCATTTTTTAGACAATTCACCAGGAGTGTCGTATCTTAGCCCCAAAGTATTGTGTCGCGTTTTTTAGCAATGATGTAAATCCACGAAACCATGAATGTATTTCTACCAAAAACTGTATTACGTACCCTGTTTAGGGTATTCTTATTTCTGTTAGTCCCTTTGATTCTACCCGCCCAAAAGCAACTTGATTCTTTGGTTACCCTTCAGGATACGCCCTCCAAGGTGATTTATGAAGGGGTGAGCAGTTCAGGTGTAATTCTTTATCCAAAGCATGGGCAAGCTTTCCTTGATGCCTCTATGACCGTGGATGGATCCAATGGTTCTAAAATTTTCACCATCGTTTACGCACCCAATGCTGGGTATATCGGTCTGGATACTTTTTCCTATTTTGTCAGAACATGTGTAGCTGGCAACAACTGTTTCAAAGAAGTGACGGTAGCTGTAACCGTAAAATTGTCAAAAGTTGATGCTTACCCAGATTTGTACTACGTTCCTTCTGCTGCGACACCCGTTAAGTTAAATGTATTGACCAATGATGTTTCTAACGTCGGAGGCCTCGAAATTGTCAGCGTATCTACGATCAATAATGGTACTTCAAAAATCACCAAAGGTGACCCCAATATTGAGTTTCAAGCCAAACCGGGTTTTTCTGGCACCGCAAAATTGATTTACACGGTTTGTGACAAAGTAGGTTCTTGTGATCAAGCTTCGGTCAGCATTTTTGTGGATCGGAATGATCGCTCCAAGCCGGATACCATTAAAATTTTTACCCTTAAAAATGAAAGCGCTCCTGTTTTGATCCCTGCAGTGTATGGACTTACTCAAGATCCTCAACACGGGTTTTTCAATGGAGAGTTGGATGTTCCGGTTTATAGCCCCAATCCCAATTTTAAGGGTTTAGACTATTTGACTTTTGAGGACGGGAATGCAAAAATTGTAGCCAAAATAGAAGTACTTGATCAGGTGCGCAATAAATTTGCAGTGGATGATCGTGCGGATGTGCTTCCAGGAAAGAACGTTGAAGTAGATGTTTTACTGAACGATGGCTATGTCTACGGAGCCGGTTGTATAGAATACGCCCAACCCAAATATGGTCAGGTCAGTTACGACAGCCGCAACAAGGGTATCTTTACCTACAAGGCACCTAACGGTTTCATTGGGGTAGACCAGTTTACTTACAAAAGTTATCCTCCAGGCTGTGGTGGCGTTGGCGAAGAAGCTACGGTATACGTTTATGTGAGCAATTATGAACCTGCTTATACCAAGTTTTTGATGAGCACGGCAAAGTCCACACCGCTGGTGATTGCTTACAATGTACCAATCGAAAACTATACTTTTAATATTGTGGCCCAGGCCAAGCAAGGTAAAGTAGTGTTCTACCCCGGTAAGGTAGACCAGGTCGTGTCGGGGCGCCGGATTTTTGGGTTCAACTTACTATTATATGTGCCTAATCAAGGCTTTACGGGAGTTGACGCCTTTGAGGTGTCTTATTGCCCCGCCGACAGCAAAGACTGCAAAAACCGCAAGAGCATCAAAGTCGAAGTAGATGTTCTCAACGTAGGTAGCCCTGTTTTGCCTTCTTGCGTGGATGATTGTGTATGGGCGGGTGATACCAACCAGGACGGTATCGTCGATTTGAATGATTTATTGCCACTTGGCTTGCACATGGGTGAAGTTGGTGTTGCACGTGAAGCTGCCGACCTGAATGAATGGTACGGCCAAAATGGCAGTGACTGGAACAACCCTTATGTAACAGGCTACGATCTCAAACACCTCGATACCGATGGAGATAGCCTGATTATGGATCGGGACACGCTGGCGATCAGCAAGTTTTATGGCAATACCCACTCTTTTATACCTACCGCCATTCCTTTTTACAACTACGAAATTCGGATTGTGTCCAATCAGGAATTGGAGCCAGGCAAACCATTTGAGTTTGATCTGGTGATTGGGGATGAGAAAAACCCGGTGGTAGACTTGTATGGCTTTACTTTTGCACTTCCATATAATCCCAATTTGTTTAAACCCAACTCATTTAGTGTCAGCTTTAGTGAGGACAGCTGGTTGGGCTACAACTCACCTGTATTGAGCATGACCCGAGACAACAATAAAGGCTTATTGGAAATGGCCTACACCCGCACCAATAAAATGTTGGTGAGTGGCTATGGACGGATCGGCAAGGGAAAAGGTGTGGTAATTGATGCAATCGAAGGCTTTAGCTTACCTGATGGTAACGAAGGCGAAACCGTCATCCAATTCGAAGGCGGCACGGGTACTGGTATCTCTAGCACCGGCCAAACTTTTGGCATCCGGGTTGCACCTTTCGAATTGAAATTCAAAAAGACCGGTACAAAACCAGCTACACCAAACTTGGGGCGGCCATTGGAACAAAAACAACCTTCGGTTCGTTTGTTCCCTAACCCAGCTTCAAATGTAGTGCGGCTGGACTTGCGCAACGGTGCAAGCTTGCAACGCCTGCAAATATTCAATGCCCTTGGGCAAATGGTTCACAACAGCCTCGGTGATGGCAATCCTTATGCAGAAATTGGCGTTAGCCACTGGATCGAAGGAATGTACATAGCCAAGGTGTTTACCGACAAAGGAGTATACAGCGAGAAATTTGAGGTTTTAAAATAAACCAGCAAATAATTTATTTTTTCTCGCATGTGTAATAATCGCGGCTTCGGCTGCGTTTCCTTCACTAAGCTTATTATTCGTGGAATTATAATCATTGCTAGTGAGAGCCGTGCAGTCTGATGCGCGGCTTTTTTTGTTTTGTAATATTTTTGTCACTCAAATTTGCTTTCTCCAAAAGAAAGTGAAATATTTGTATAAAGTTGATTTGAAAAGGAAATCGTGTGGAGTGCTAATGAGATGCATGAGACTTTTCAACCCTTCAGCTTTTTAACACTCATCTGGATATGTTCATGGGATTATAATTATCGTACGGCCATGTCAATTGCGACATGGCCCTTTGGTCTTAAAGTGTTTAAAGCTTGTTCTTCTCAATCATATCATTCAACTCATCCCGATAGTTTTTTCCAATCGGCAAATGTTTAGCCTGGTTTTTTTCCATTACTTCCACCATATTGCCTACAATGGCATTGATCTTGTCAATGTTGATGATGTAAGAACGGTGGATGCGTTTGAAACGCGTTGGTGGAAGTTTATCTTCCAAACTTTTCATGGTCTGCAGAGTGATCACCCTTTGATTTTCCATACGGATGATGACGTAGTCCTTTAACCCCTCGATGTAAATGATATCGTGGTAATTGACCTTGACCAGCTTTTTATCTGCCTTGACGAAGATATAGTCAGGATGATCACCCCCCTCGGCAGGATGCGAACTCGCCGAACCTTGTTCATTGCGCTGGAGTTTGATTTGTTCGACGGCTTTGTTGACAGCCTTGATGAAACGCTCGAGCGAGATGGGTTTGAGGAGATAATCCAGGGCATTCAACTCAAAGCCCTCCAAGGCATAATTGGGATAGGCTGTGGTGAAAATGACCAAAGGAGGCCGGGTTAAGGTTTTTAAAAAATCAATCCCGGTCAATTGAGGCATTTGAATGTCGAGGAACATCAAGTCAATGTCTTGATTTTTCAGGACTTCGTTTGCCTCTAGGGCATTGTTGCATTTTTGGACCAGACTCAGTTCAGGAAACTTTTCTACATAAGTTTCTAACACATCTTGAGCCAACGGTTCGTCATCTACGATGATTACTTTGATCATGACCTTGTTTGGTTATTCGTCTAATTCAATCATCAAATCGACAATGTACGTTTTAGGGTTATTGTCGATTTTTAGTTCGTAATGGTTGGGATACATGAGGTTAAGTCGGCGGTGTACGTTGACTAAACCAATTCCGCCACTACGTCGGTTGGGGTCAGCAATGGGTACTTTTTCGGGTTTGCTGTTTTCAATCGAAAAATGTACTGTTTGTTGATCAACCTGTAAGAGTACGTTTACAAACCCTCCGTTGGTAATATAGCTATTTAATCCATGTTTAAAGCTATTTTCCAAAAAAGGGATAAACAGCAGGGGGGCAATTCGTTGTTCACTGATTTGACCTTCCACCGTGAAATTGATGGTCACATTATTGCCCTGCCGCAATTTTTCTAGGTCGAGGTAGTTTTGCAGATAAGCCACTTCTTTGCTCAAAAGTACACGCTTTTCGTTGCAATCGTAGAGCATGTAGCGCATCATTTCCGAAAGCTTGATGACTATCTCCGGGGCAAGATCCGATTTTTTTAGAGTTAGTGCGTATAAGTTGTTGAGGGTGTTGAATAAAAAATGAGGATTGATCTGCGATTTTAAAAAACGCAATTCGGATTGCATGGTTTCGGTTTCCAGGACCTGTTTCTCGCGGAGGTAGTAAAACCAATCCGTAACAATTTTAAATATCGTTGAACCCGTGGCGAACAAAAAGTGAAACAAAAAAAACGCCAGCTGCGTCTGCTGAATCTTCCCCTGTTCAAGCGGGTAATGGGCAAACTTGAAATAAAAAATCAAGGTTTTGATCGGTGTGAGGACAAGCACGATCAAAATGAGTAACAAAGCATAAGTCAAAAAACGGTTTTGCGTAAGGTAGTTTGGAATGAGGTACAGTAAATTAATGTAGACAATCAAGGCTGAAAAAAAAATGGTGATCAACTCATTGGTGATGGTAAAAAAGAAGCCCCGCTGGGTACCTTCTACAATGGTAAGGACCAACAAAACAATTGCCCAAAAAAGCATATGGTATGCTCCTCGCGCTGAAAAAATCAGATCGGTGATTCTTTCACCTGATTTTAAAGGGTTTCTAATAACCGTTTCCATAGTTGAGTTGTTGATAACGCCTAACTGAACCAAGCGTCACCAAATTATCGGATAAACTAATCAACAAAATAGTACTTTTGTAGCGAAAAAAGTAGTACTGCATGAAAGCTTATATTTTTCCAGGACAAGGTTCCCAATTTGTGGGAATGGGAAAAGACTTATACGGGAGCGACGCGAGCGCAAAAAAATTGTTTGATCAAGCCAATGAAATCCTGGGTTTTTCACTCACGGATGTAATGTTTGAAGGGACTGAAGAAGACCTCAAACAAACCAAAATTACCCAACCAGCCATTTTTTTACACTCGATTGTCAAAGCAAACCTGGCTGGAGAAGGCTTTCAGCCTGATGCCGTTGCTGGACATTCACTTGGTGAATTTTCTGCTTTGGTAGCAGCTAAATCTTTATCCTTTGAAGCTGCCCTTACCCTGGTATACAAAAGGGCTATGGCGATGCAAAAAGCCTGCGAAATTCAACCAAGCACCATGGCTGCGGTATTGGGTTTGTCCGACGAAAAAGTTGAAGAAATTTGTGCCTCTATCAGCGATGATCTGGTGGTACCAGCGAATTACAATTGTCCTGGACAATTGGTGATTTCTGGCACCATCTCGGGTGTAGAAAAAGCAGTAAATTTGTGCAAGGAAGCTGGTGCACTCAAAGCAATTTTGTTGCAGGTAGGTGGTGCCTTTCACTCGCCCCTGATGCAACCGGCTCAGGAGGAATTGGCAGCAGCGATTCATGCTACAACATTTGCAACACCGCTTTGCCCCATCTATCAAAACGTAAACGCGCAGGCCGAAACAGACCCTGAGCAAATCAAGGCAAAGTTGATTGAACAATTGACTGCTCCAGTTCGCTGGACTCAAACCATGCAAAACATGATCCAGTCCGGAGTGACCGAGTTTGTAGAAGTAGGAGGAACAGGAAAGGTATTGCAAGGCCTGGTAAAAAAAATTGATCGCGCTTTTCCAACAAGTGCGTTATAACCTGCGGTATCCGTGGGCAACCATAATCCTATGAAGGCGCTAAAGGCTGGAAAAATTCTGTTAGCGGAACCCTTTATGTTGGATCCAAACTTCAAAAGGGCTGCCGTATTGCTGTGTGATCATGGTGATGATGGCAGCATTGGTTTTGTCATCAATCGTCCACTGAATCACCGGATCAACGCCATCCTGGAAGATTTTCCGGAATTTGATGCAGAGGTGTTTTTTGGGGGGCCGGTTGAACCCGAAACGACCCTTCACTACCTCCACAATGTAGGTGACCTTTTGGAGGGCAGCATCAAGGTTTCCAATGGGGTATATTGGGGTGGGGATTTTGAAAAACTCAAATTCCTGATTGCTTCTGAACTGATTCAGCCCAGCAATATCCGTTTCTTTTTGGGCTACACTGGCTGGGGCGAAGGACAATTGCAAGAAGAGATGACCACCGGTTCCTGGGTAATTGCCGATACTGATGCCAATTATTTGTTCAAAATGGACCCTGCCGAATTGTGGCAGGAAATTATGAAAAACAAGGGAAAAACCTATACGGTGATCGCACAAATGCCGGATTCGGCGAATTGGAATTGATGAATCCAGTTAGAGACGTTGCATGCAACGTCTCTACAGTTTTACCTTCAAAATAAAGCCCACCTTAAAAACATTTTCAATGCTGATGCGCGGGTCGTGGCGCAGCATTTTCCGTAGGCGAGAAATGAACACATCAAAACTCCGGCCCAAAAAATAATCTTTTTCCCCGTATATCCTTTCCACGGCGTCGTCGCGGCGCAAGATGTTGTTTTGATGCAGACAGAGGAGGCGCAACACCTCGTTTTCCTTCTCAGTGATGCGTTCTACCTGCTCACCGTACACTAATTCCTGACGCTTGTAGTCAAAAAAATAATCCCCAATCTGGAATTGCACCGGCAATTCGGAACTGATTTGTTGTTGATTCCGGCGCAGGATGACGGCTATTTTGCACAACAATTCTTCCTCATCAAAGGGTTTGCTGATGTAGTCTTCTGCACCCAGGGCATATCCTTTCAGCCGATCTTCTTTCAAAACCCGGGCCGTGAGAAAAAGGAAAGGAATCTGTTCATTCTCCAGGCGAATTTGTTTAGCGACCTGAAAACCATCCGTATCCCCCAGCATCACATCCAGGATACAAAGGTCGAAGCCGTTTTTTTTAAAATGATCAAGGCCATTTTGGCCATTGCGCGCCAACTTTACCGTATGACCTTCTGACTCCAACAGTTCCATCAGTAAAAAACCCAAATTCAGGTCGTCCTCAACCAGCAGAATATTTCCTTTGACGGCCATAACCCCTTTTTATTTGATAGGAAAACTCATGGAAAAACACGTGCCCTGTTTTTGAGTGCTGTCAACGGCTATAACGCCTTTGTGCAGATCGACAATTTTTTTGACATAGGCCAAGCCAAGCCCAAAACCACTGAAACGTTTGGCGGTTGCTTCCGCCCCACGGTTGAAATCTTTAAAAATGCTAGACAACTCACTTTCACAAATTCCCAGGCCATTGTCGCGAATGGCCACCTGGATTTGATCGTTTTTATTCACTTCCAAAGCTATCTGAATACTGGGTTTAACTTCACAGTATTTCAGGGCATTGTCGATCAGGTTGCGGAAAGCATTGCGCAGGTGCAAGGCATCACCCGTCATAGGTGGCAGAGCGCCTTTTACTTCCAGTTCTACGACAGCGTCTTTTTCACGAATGAGTGGGGTCAGGTCTTCAATCACTTCGCGGATTAAGGGTTCCAGTTCCAGGCTATGCCTTTGTAATGGGTTTTTATTGAACTCCAAACTGGCCATTTGTAAAAACCGTTCAATTTGGTGGATCAATTGATTGCTTTCTTTACCAATGACTTGTAATACCTGATCGTCCTTGAGTTCCGGTTTTTTACGGGCCAACAAATTGGCGGCTAATTTGATATTGGTCAATGGCGTTTTGAATTCATGCGCCATGTGGTTGAAAAAATCGATGTTTTGGTCGGAGAGGCGCTTTTGTTTCAAGAGGTAATAACTGGCCGCAAAAAAGACCAGTAAAATAACACTGAGGATCAGGATGGAGCTGCCAATCATCACATTCATTTGCCCCAATAAATAACTTTGTTTGGTGGGGAAACTCAATTCTAACCTGCGGGTATCATCTACAACCAGAGGATCCAGCGCGCAGGAATAAGCTTTAGCCTTAGAATTGTTGTTTTGACCAGGATTGACTACATTTACATTATAGGGCAGGTTGATGTCGTAAAAAGCCAGGGAACGATCCAGGTTTTTGCGCAATTGGGCATCGCTGAGGATCATACTTTCCGAAACAGCATCCGCACAGCAGCCTTCCTTGCTGTTGGCGCAGGTCATGCCTACGGTACTTTTTAGCGGTTCCTCGGCGGTGGTTTGTACCGCATTACAAAGGGCCATGTCCACGCGATGCTCAAATTGCTCGTCCAGCAATACCCGGGAATAATTCATCCAGCGCACCTGGATGGCAATTAAACCCAGCAGTGCCAGACAAGAAGCAACAATGACTATTTTTATTCGATTCGTTCTCATAGGGCGATAAAAAATAAGTGTTCATTTTGCCAAAGGATTAGATAAGTAAACGTTTCATTTTAAGTGTCGTATCTAATCCTTTGGCTCAGGAAAAATGAACACTTATTTTTGCCCCACTATATAGGCTTGTAGCAAAAATCTTTTGCAAAAAAACAGCAAAAAAACCAAAGCCAGGTCATTTTAACAGGCGGTTAACAAGTGAATAACAGGCATAAAACACCTCAATCGATCCTGACGACCTACTTTTGTACCACCGGCAACCCAGCGGATCTGGGTGAATCATTTTTAACCAAATCTCATGCGTTACTCATTTTTAATCCTCTTTGCTTTGATGTTCATGGGTATGAATGCCCTTAATGCTCAATCTTGCTGCGAAAAAGCTAAAGCAAGCACTGCTTCTACGGCCAGTGTTTCTGAAAAGAAAAGTGGCTGTGATATGGCGAAAGCAACTGCCAGCACTGCAACTACCAGTAAGTGTAGCGAGGCTTCCACTGCTTCCGCTCAAACAGCTCCCAGCCTGGTAGCTTTTGTAAGTGGCATTACCAATTTTAATGCCCCTGCCACTAAGTCTTGCGATCCTAGTAATTGTGATCCAAGCAATTGTGATCTGAGCAAGTGCGATCCTACCAAGTGTGACCCTAGCAAATGTCCAAAAACAGGAGCGATGAAAGCTTCGACCACTAAGCCTGCTGCAAAGACTACCAAAGCCACTGCAGCGTTGTAGTGATCTTGTGGGTTCGAAGGGACCAAGGATTGATGGGTTGAGGATTCAGTTGTGCAATTATTTTGGCCGAATCCGGCTGGAATTGTACTTTTGCCCCAACTCCAGGAACTCTGGAACCTTCGAACCTACAAAGTATGTTACCAGAACAACACGCCATTCGCGAAAGCAACTTTCAACTGCCTGGCCAAACCGCATTTTATCGGGGCAAGGTACGTGATGTATATACCCTTGCTGATCAACTGTTGATGATCGCTTCCGATCGCATTTCTGCTTTTGATTACGTCCTTCCACGACCCATACCCTACAAAGGGCAGGTTTTGAATCAAATTGCCGCTCATTTTTTAAAAGCCACCGAAGACATAGTGCCCAATTGGTTGATCGCCACCCCCGACCCAAACGTAGCGGTGGGTTATGCCTGCGAGCCTTTTCGGGTAGAAATGGTGATTCGCGCCTATTTGGTAGGACATTCAGCCCGGGTTTACGCCAGCGGCGAACGCAGCCTTTGCGGAGTATCCTTACCTGAAGGCCTGCGTGAAAATGACCGCTTTCCTGAACCGATTATCACCCCCGCCACCAAGGCTGAAGAGGGCCACGATGAAGACATCAGTCGTGAAGACATCATCGCCAAAGGTATCGTGAGTGAAGAAGACTACCTCCAATTGGAAGCGTATACTCGTGCACTCTTTCAACGGGGCACCGAAATGGCCGCCAAACAAGGTTTGATTCTGGTGGACACCAAATACGAGTTTGGCAAAAAGGATGGCAAAATCTATGTCATCGACGAAATCCACACCCCTGATAGCTCTCGCTATTTTTACCTGGACGGCTATGCCGAACGACAGGCCAAAGGTGAACGCCAAAAACAACTCTCCAAAGAATTTGTCCGCGAATGGCTAATTGAAAATGGCTTTCAAGGCAAGGAGGGGCAAACGATTCCCGCCATGTCAGATGAGTTCGTCTGGGAAATCTCCAATCGCTACATCGAGTTGTACGAGCGGATTACGGGGACGGGGTTTGTGAAGGCGGATACAGCGGATATCCAAGGGCGGATTGAGCGGAATATTTTGAGTTTTTTGGGATAGGGTCTTGAGCCAGAAAACTACCACAGACTGGACATTTTTTTGCCACAAAGACTCGAAGACACAAAGCACTTTTAATTGGCAATATGGTACTTAGCGCCTTTGAGTCTTTGTGGCAAAAATAAAAATGTTCACTTGTAAGCCCACTGATATATCTTTACCTTCCTTCCACATACCCCTGCAAATACGTATACCTCGATGTCAATTTTCCCCCTTCGGCAATCGTCGCCCGTTCCAATACCTCACTATTTTCCTTCAACAACTCGGGCAAGATACGATAAATAAACATGGAGCCAAAAGCCGTTGAAGCATCGCGGGGCAATTCATTCGGCAAGTTGTCGATGCTCATCACATCAATACAATGCTCTTGATAAGGCGCACATTCTGCTTCCGTAAAGGGATCGTAGCCAAAAACGGGCTCAGCGATGGTTGAAGCTTTTAAGGTAGCTGGGATGGATGAAATTGGCGCAATATCGCAAGTTATGTCCGCAATCACCCGAATGCGAAAGTCAGGCCTACGCATTTCTTCTTTGGTGAAAAATGCGGGTGCCCGGTTGTTCCAAAAAATCCCGTTGATCATCACATCCGCCGTTTGGAAATAGGGTTCAAAGATACTGCGGTATTCCTCCGGATGACTGTGAAAACGGGCTTTGTCAAAATGATGCCGATCTTTTCGTCCGGCATAATCTTCCGAGTGTAGAATGGTAAAAACGGGTTCTTTAAACTCCTCCATCAAAAACTCGATTGGGTCTACTTCCCGAATCCCCATGTCGCGCAAAACCACCGCCGCACCAATGCCTACTCGGCCACTACCGGTGAGCACAATTTTGATGGGCGGCCAGGGCGTCCGTTTGTAGAGATCAAGAGCCTCGGCGTAATCTTTACAGTCTTTCATCCGTTTAAGCGAGAACTTACCCGTGCGTTGGGCGTAGGTCCACAAGGCATTGTGGGCACCCACCATCCCGGCAAATTTGCCAAATGCAATTAGGCGCTGCCCTTGTTCATCGGTCAACACTTCGTAGTCGATCAGGCGGATGTTTTTGGCCAAAACGGCTTGCAACAATTTCCGATTGTAGGTTTGTTCCTTGATGGTGTGGGAGAAAAAAAAGTAGGTTTTTTTAGGCATCAATAGATCGACAGGGACTTCTTTAACACCCATCAACACGTCGCAGGAATGCAGGTCTTCGGCCAATTCGATACCGGCATGCAGGTATTCTTCATTAGCAAAACAACGCCCTTCAGAGGGCTGAACATGGATGGTTACCGGGAACTCCTTCTGTGCCAACGCACAATGACTCGGATTCAACGGAACGCGTGCGTCTGGTGGCACTTTACCTTCCCGGATGATGCCAATTTTTAACATAAACTATTTCTGGTTAGGGACAATCCGCGCCTGCTCGCAAATACAAATAGGCACTTAAACTGCAATATTACATCAAAAATGGGTTACTCGTCTCCTTTGAGTATGACGAATCAAGGCATAATGTAATTTCGATGTTTGGAACTTTTTAACATTTTTGAAGAACCATAACCCATTAAATTCACAACAGCTATGTGTCGGATCCTCTTCCTGTTTTTTGCTTTGGCCAAAGGTGCTACAGCTTTTGCCCAAGTCACTGAAGACCAAATCAATGTTTACCTGGATTGCCCGGGTTGTGACCTCAACTACGTCAAGAACGAAATCAAGTTTGTCAATTACGCCAATGACCCATTGCGGGCTCAGGTACACATCCTGGTCAGTTCACAAACCACGGGCAGCAGTGGAGCTGTACATCAACTTGAGTTTCTGGGAAAAGAAGGTTTTGATGACGACAAATTTACCTTAGAATTTCAGGCAGAGCCCACGATGACTTCCCTTGAAAAACAACAAGGCCTGGTGCGTACCATCAAGTTGGGTTTGATCCCTTTTGTAGCCCAAACTACTATGGTATCTGATCTCGATTTGTCGGTGAAGAACCAGGAAAAACCCAAAGAAACGACTCCGGTGGGCAAAAGTAAAAAGCTGCTGGACTCCTGGCTGTTTGAAGTTTTTTCCAGTTTCAATTGGGACAATGAGTCTTTGCGCAGTACTTTCGATTTACGTTATGGCATGCATGTGGAGTACGTGACTCCAGAATGGAGGATTCGAATCGATCCAAATTTTTATTTTCAGGAAAGGGTAGTGCGCACCGATGAGGAAGAAATCCGCTCTTATCGCCGCCAAAATGGGTACAATGCCAAAGTTGTGAAAAGTTTGGGCGATCATTGGTCGGTAGGGGTCTTTAACAATATTTATTCCAATACCTATAATAATGTCAAGTTTGGAATGTGGCTCGCCCCGGCGATAGAATACAGTTTTTTACCTTATTCGGAGGTTGTTACCCGGGAATTTACGCTAGCTTATCATGTCGGCCGCCTGCACAATCGTTATTTTGAAGAAACCATTTTTCTCAAAATGGAAGATGAGGTATACAGCCATGTCATGGATGTAAATTTGCACCTGCGGCGGCAATGGGGCGACGTAACCATGTTCATGCAGGGCAGTTGTTTCCTCAACGACTGGTCCCGCAATCACTTGTCGATCAACGGCAGGGTAGGGCTGCGGGTTTTTAAAGGCATGACCTTCAATATGGGCGGAACCTTTCGGATTGTGAACGACCAGATCACTTTGCCCCGTGGTGACACAACTTTAGAAGACATTTTATTGGGCCAAAAACAATTGGCTACTGCCTACAATTCCAATGTCAATTTTGGGGTGCGTTATACCTTCGGCGCTTTGTACAACAACGTTGTCAATACCCGATTATAATTGCTTTTGAATTATTATCAAATTTTTTTTTCGCGTATAAGTGACTTTTGAATAATGCCCCGTCTGAAAGAGTATAAAGCACGAAAGAACGATCAACTGCTGACAAATATCCCAAGAACTGAAGGCTGCTTAAGCCACTTTGCATAATCCCATGCTTTAATCTCCACTACTGAGCTGGAGAACATTACTATGAGAAAACACACAACGAGGTCTTTGTGACCACATTACCATTGCGTGATCGCCCTTGTTGGAGATCACGCAATTTTTTTATTGGGGACTACTGGAACTTTTAATACCTTTGGCGGGTTATTGTGCTGGATTTAGTCTGGTCACTGAGCGTAGTCGAAGTGTCAGACTAAATCCTACACAACAACCAAGATCTTTGAAAATGGGGGCGTAATGGTATCGACAGGATTGTCGACTGATTGGTAAGCATGCCGGAGAATGATGGTTTACTCCGTATAAAAAATGATCATCGAACCATAAATGGCGAATCTAACTACGCCATGGCTGCC
>NZ_JANRKL010000231.1:0-24027 GCF_033763495.1 Haliscomenobacter sp.
GGCAGCCATCTCAACTGCAAAACCCTCATTGTTCTCTACAATGTTTACCGACGGGATGGTGGTGTGGGTAAATGAATTGCTGCGATTGTTGAAGTCGAACAAATCGCGGGTAAAGAAGTCGTCAAAAAGACGAGGGAAGGTGGGAAACGCTGGAAAATTGCTTTTCACAAGTGCCATAATAACCTCCTTTTTAAAAGTTTGACAATTTGTTTAAGTGAATAAATAAATCGACAATCAGTGAAAGAAGTGGTTTTATGAAACCATTGTGCCGTTCGCACAATTTAGCAATCTGCAATTCCGATGCCAATTTTTTTCCCAAAGTAAAAATGGCCTAAATATTGAAAAAATGACATTCTAGAGTGTCAAAATGTCACCCATGTAGTGGGGCAAAAATAAGTACTCATTTTTTATCGCCCATGCCTTGTTTTTAAACTTTTCGCAGATTCAATTTTTCAACTCTTCAACTTTTGAATACTTTTGCGCCATGGAAAAGATCCTCATCCTCGACTTTGGCTCACAATACACCCAATTGATCGCCCGCCGCATCCGGGAATTGAACGTGTATAGCGAAATTGTGCCTTTCAACAAGGTGCCTACTCTCGACGACTCCTACAAAGCGGTTATCCTATCTGGTAGCCCTTTTTCCGTCAGCGATGAAAATGCGCTCAAAATTGACCTGGGACCTATCGTAGGCAAAAAGCCCGTATTGGGTGTTTGTTATGGTGCGCAGTACATCGCTCAATATTACGGCGGGCAAGTCCAGCGCTCTGAAAAGCGGGAGTATGGCAAAGCCAAATTGCATCGACTGTTTAAATCCGACTCTTTCCTAAAGGATGTGCCTGTCGATTCACAAGTCTGGATGTCGCACGGGGATACCATCATGGCCATACCCGAGCAATTTGAGTTGCTGGCTGGTACTGAAAGTGTCGATGTGGCAGCGTTCAAGGCCAAAGACGGTGCATTTGATGCCCCCGTTTATTGCATCCAGTTTCACCCGGAGGTAACCCATAGTTTGGATGGGGCTACTTTGCTGCGCAACTTTGTGGTTGATATCGCTGGGTGCCATGGTGAATGGACACCCAAGTCTTTTGTGGAACACACCGTAGCTGAGCTCAAGGAAAAAATTGGCACAGATAAGGTATTGATGGCCCTGTCTGGTGGAGTTGATTCCACTGTAGCTGCCACCTTACTGGATCACGCCATTGGCGACAACCTGATTTGTTTCTTTGTAGACAATGGTTTGCTGCGCAAAGGAGAATACGACCAGGTGCTGGAGGATTACAAACACCTTGGCCTGAACATCCACGGGGTTGATGCCAAAAACCTCTTTTACGAAGAACTAAAAGGAGTCACCAATCCCGAAGCCAAGCGTAAGATCATCGGTCGTTTGTTCATTGAAGTGTTTGAGGCAGAAGCGGCCAAACATCCAGGCGTAACCTGGTTGGGGCAAGGTACCATTTATCCCGATGTGATTGAATCGGTCTCGGTTCACGGACCTTCTGTGACCATCAAATCACACCACAACGTTGGTGGTTTGCCGGAAAAGATGGGGCTTAAAATTGTCGAGCCGCTGCGCATGTTGTTCAAGGACGAAGTTCGGCGGGTAGGCAAAGAATTGGCCATCCCCGAAAACATCCTGAAACGCCATCCTTTCCCCGGTCCTGGACTTGGAATTCGCATCCTGGGTGAAGTCAGCGCCGAAAAAGTTAAACTCTTACAGGAGGCAGATGCCATTTATATCGATAACCTGCGTAAATTTGGTCTCTACGACCAAGTTTGGCAAGCCGGAACAATATTGTTGCCCATCCAATCCGTTGGAGTAATGGGTGACGAACGAACTTACGAGCAAGCCGTTGCCTTACGCGCCGTAAACTCAGTAGACGGGATGACTGCCGAATGGAGCCATTTGCCCTACGAGTTTCTGGCCAAAGTGTCGAGTGAAATCATCAACAATGTTAAAGGCATCAATCGGGTTGTTTATGACATCAGTACCAAACCACCTGCTACCATTGAGTGGGAATAAGCCTCGATTAAAGGGGCAACACCGCATCATCAAGCGCAGTGTATTGCTAATGTTGTTGGGGCTCAGCACTACTTTTTCCCTGCTGAGTTGCAGTTTTTTTAAACCTGCCAGTTCGACCAGCAGCACTGGGTCAACGCCCAAGGACATACCAACAGAATACAGCGCTACACCCAGTCAAAATAAACCCGGCACTGCTGGCAATGTAAGTGTTTACGATCCAGTCAAAGGTTGGGTTACAATCCAGACCAAACCACAGGAACGCCTCGACACCATCCGCTGGAAAGATTCAGCTGGCCCTGCGGGACCCATTACTGCTGATGCGGTAAGGCTGCCCAATACCAACACGGATAGAGGCGCGGTACCCGTCATCCCTGGGGTTCCTACCAGCAACCCCAATTCAGCCTCCCCGGTCAATCGGCCTGGGCAATACAACAATCCTGTAGCCTACAATGTGGCGGTTTTATTGCCTTTTATGAGTGGTGGGACCAGCTCTGTAATTGGAAACAACTCGGTAAGTGAATGGGCTTTGCAGTATTACGGTGGTTTGAAAATAGCCCTCAGCACCTTGGATCAAGAAGGCATTCGCCTGAATGTAAGTGTACTGGATACCAAAGCGGATACCTTGGAAATGTATCGTTTGTTGCGTCAGCCAGAAATTCAGAACGCCCATTTGTTGATTGGCCCCTATCGCCGCGATGACATCCGGATTGTGGCTGAATACGCCAAACGCAACAACAAACCCATGGTATCACCGTACAGTGCCGTGGGTACTTTAACCCAAAACAACCCGAATTACATCCAGATGAACCCCAGTTTGGAGTCTCACTGCCGGGCTTTGTTGAATCATGCTCTGAGTGAATTCCGACCTGAAGAAATAGTCATCGTTACCCGCAATGTGGTTGGGGAACAAAACTGCCTGGAATACCTGCGCAAAGCTTACGAGCCTAAACGAGCCATGGGTAATGCGCCTGTTCAGGAATATTTTTTACCGACCGAAGCATACAATAACCTCAACCTGAGGCCCTATATCCAAAACAAGGCTCAGGCTGCCATCATTGCACCTTCATGGGCAGATGAAACCTATATATTTTACCTGCTGCGGGCGGTCAAAGCAGCAAAGGCCGCAGGGCAAAAAGTAGTGGTATACGGAATGCCGCAATGGGTGGATTTTGAGCACATGGAATTTGACTTGTACGAACAATGCCAAGTCCGCGTCAGTCAGGTAGCGTATGTCGACGTGCAATCACCGGAAGTCGTAAACTTCAAAAAAGAGTTCTTCAATCGATATGCTGCCGTCCCAAACAATGAAGCTTATGCAGGTTATGACCAAATGATTTATTTCGGGCGTTTGTTGGCCAATTTTGGCCCAAAAGTAAGTGACAACCTGGAACGCAATCAGGGTATTGGGCTACATACGGGTTTCAACTTTAGCCGAATCGTCAACAATGTGCCCTTTGGCGGCGAGCAATTTGCGCCTACGCAGCGGTATGAAAATCGCTTTGTGCACATTTTGGAGTTTGCGGGGTTTCAGTTTAAACCATTGCCAGTAATACCGCGATGATCACTATTGTCAAAGCGGCATTAATTTAGCACAAAGTACATGGAGCCATCCCGCGAACAAAAGATCCGCAACCTCGTCCAGAATCGCCAGTTTGACCTCACCGTAATTCTAGAAAACGTAGATGATCCCCACAACATTGGTGCGGTATTGCGCTCTTGTGATTCGGTAGGCATCCGGGAGATTTTTGTGTTGTACACCCGTCCCGGCTTACAAAATCACAAACTGGAATTGGGCAAACGCAGTTCAGCGGGCTCCCGCAAGTGGATCGACGTTTACCTCTACCGGGAAGTGGAAGCTTGTATGGAACATGTGCGGCGCAATTATGCCCAGGTCTACGCGACCCATTTGGCCCACAATGCCAAGTCATTGTATGAACTGGATTTGGCCCAGTCGGTGGCCCTACTTTTTGGCAATGAAGCCGATGGGATTTCTGAACTCGCCTTGAGCCATGCTGATGGCAATTTTATCATTCCTCAGGTGGGCATGGCCCAGAGTTTGAATGTATCCGTCGCTTGTGCCGTATCCTTGTACGAGGCCTATCGGCAAAGGATGGTCGCGGGAAAATATGGAACTGGAAATCCGGCTTCTCCAGAACAGCAAAGTTTGTTATTGGAAGAGTATATTCGGAGGCAAGAGGATGCTGATGAGGCTTGGAAAATGGCAAAATAAAATAATTTTTTAATTATTTTATTTATAAAACAAAATAAAACATTATTTTTGACTTAAAATGCCTAAATGCCCAAAAAGCTCTCAAAACCTCATGATGAATTTTTCAAGGCTACCTTTAGTCGAGTGAAAGTAGCCAGAGAATATTTACAAAAAATGCTTTCACCAGCATTGTTACAATTACTTGACTTAAAGAAACTCAATAGGGTTAATGGGTCATACGTTTCGCCAATTTTACAAGAATTTTTTACTGATGTAGTCTATGAATGCCCATTAAAAGATAGTGAGCTAAAAATTTGTATCTCCATCCTTTTTGAACACAAAAGTAGTCCTGAGAAATATCCTCATTTTCAATTGTTGCGATACATGCTGGATGCCTGGGAAGAGCAGATAAAACAAAAAGTGACCTTAACTCCTTTTGTGCCGACAATTATTTATCATGGAGAAGATAATTGGGTAAAAAGGGATTTATCTACCTATTTTTCGGAACAATTTCCAACAGATTTGCTGGCTTATTTGACTAGTTTTGACTATCACTTCACACATGTTACAGCCATGAGTGATGAGGAGATTCTGAGCTTGGGCAAAAGTTTGTTGACCAATGCATTTTTGATGATAAAGCACATTTGGGAACCAGATTTTGTTTTGCAAAATCCACGCCTGATTTTCATCAACCTGGATGAAATAAGCAGCCCCAGAGCCTTTATCTTTACAATGCTTGCATATTTTTTAAAAAACTCAGAACTTGCCAAAGAGAAAATTCAACACTTCATCGAGATTTTGCCAAAAACATTAAACGAAACCATTATGAGTACTTATGATATGCTGATTGAAGAAGGGATTGAAAAAGGCTTAAAAATAAACCAGGAGTTATTGGCAAAAGAGCGTATGCGAGCAGAAGAGGAGCGTATGCGAGCAGAAGAGGAGCATCAAAAAGCCGAAGAAGAACGGCTACGCCTCGACAATGTAATCGTTTACCTGCATAATGTGGCTCAAATGCCTATCATTGAAATTGCCAGCATGACCGAACGAGAAATAGCTTATATCGAAGCGCTTGTTCTCAAAAAAAATGAAGAAGAATAACCCAACGTAGTGATTGCGATAATTAGAAAATACTATCTTGGAAAAAAAGAACAACTATGCTACTCAAAATCAATCCCGACAACCCCGAAGGCCGCAAGATCAACCAAGTGGTAGAAAAACTCAACGAGGGTGGCATCATCATTTATCCTACCGATACTGTATATGGCTTAGGCTGTGACATCAACAACCAGGCCGCAGTAGAAAAAATCTGTCGCCTGCGCCGACTGGATCCCAAAGATGCCATGTTGGCCATCATTTGTAAGGATATCAGCCAAGTTCAGGAATATACCCAGCAGATAGACAATCCTACCTTTAAATTGCTCAAACGCAACCTACCCGGAGCTTTTACCTTTATTTTACCAGCTGCGGGGAGTGTGCCAAAAATGTTCCGCAACCGCAAAAAAACCATCGGTATCCGGGTTCCTGATCACAATATCCCAATGCAATTGGTAGAAGGACTGGGGCGCCCAATTTTGACTACCTCCCTCAAATCTGACGACGAAATCCTGGAGTACTTCACCGATCCAGAGCTGATTTACGAAGATTTCCAGAAGTTGGTCGACATCGTTATCGATAGTGGAAATGGGGGCAATACTCCTTCAACTGTGGTCGATTGCACCCAGGAAAAGCCAGTCGTACTGCGCTTAGGAGCAGGTATGTTGGAGTTTTCCTAAGCAATTCTCTTGTAGTTTGCCGACAAAATAGGGCATGGCAAGCATTTGGCACAGGCAGAAAGTTTAACTTCGCTGCGTTAAATTGTCAATTGTCATGAAGAAATTTCTAGTGCCCCTCCTGTTCCTGGCCAACACCTGGCTTGTCGCTCAAAATGCAACCTTGCGGGGCAACGTATACGATGAAGAAACGGGTAACCCCATTGGCTATGCCGTCATCAGTATAGCCAACAATCCAGCTCAGGGGGCGATCACCGATCCCAGCGGTTTTTTTAGCATCGCCAACCTCAATCCGGGTAAATACCAAATCAACATCTCTTATCTGGGTTACGAAAACGCCTCATTTGAACGGGAACTCACTGCGGGCTCCATCAACTACCAACGTTTTCTACTCAAACCTGCAGCCATTCAATTGGAGGAGGTCGATATTTCCGGGCGACGCTCACAAGCACGTTCGCAAATTCAAATTTCTAAATTGAGTGTGTCCCCCAAACAAATCCGCAGCCTCCCTTCCACCGGTGGCGAGGCCGATGTGGCCCAATACCTTACTGTTATTCCTGGTGTGGTCAGTTCTGGCGATCAAGGTGGGCAATTGTACATAAGGGGTGGCTCACCGGTGCAAAACAAGATGTTGCTCGATGGCATGATCATTTACAATCCTTTCCACTCCATTGGTTTGTTCTCGGTTTTTGAAACTGAAACCATCCGCAATATGGATGTGTACACCGGGGGCTACAATGCTGAATACGGTGGCAGAATTTCGGCAGTAGTTGACATCAAAACCCGGGAAGGCAACCGCAAACGTTTGAGTGGCCTGGTTTCGGCCAGTCCTTTTCAGGCCAAGGCACTGATCGAAGGGCCAATTAAGCCCTTAAAAAACGAAAACGGCAATAGCATATCCTTTCTGTTTACTGGCAAACACGCCTTGATTGATCAAACTTCACGCTCTTTGTACAGCTACGCTGTAGACAGCAATTATTATTCTTTTGCCCAAAAAGACACCAGCTTGAGTGTGGCCAAAAGTCTGCCTTTTCGATACACGGACTTGTACGGCAAATTGTCTTTTAATGCCGAAAATGGCTCTAAACTAGACCTGTTTGGTTTCAATTTTAGAGACCAGTTCAATTTTGCCGGGCTGGCCAAACTGGATTGGACCTCAACAGGTGGCGGAGGTAATTTTACCCTGATCCCCAACAATTCCAATGTAGTGCTCAACGGCACCGTTGGTTTTAGCAATTACAACATTGCTTTGTTGGAAAAAGATGGGGCACCCCGCCAAAGTGGCATCAGCACCTACAACGCCAATCTCAACTTCACGTATTATGGCAACCGCAATCAAGTCAGCTACGGCTTTGAGTTTGTGGGCTTCAACACCGATTTTCGTTTCCGGAATCTGGTGGGCCTGAGTTTTGCACAGGAAGATTTCACCAGCGAATTGGCAGGATATGCAAAGTATCGGCAGGAGTTGAAAAATCTAGTACTGGAACCAGGTTTTCGGGTGCATTATTACGCTTCCCAGTCGCGTATGTCCCTGGAGCCCCGTTTGGGTTTGAAATACAATGCCACCGATTTTTTGCGTTTTAAAGCCGCGGGAGGCGTATATGCCCAAAACCTGGTCAGCACCGTGAACGATCTGGATGTGGTCAATTTTTTTGTAGGTTTTTTGGCTGGCCCGGAAGAGAGTTTGTTCAAACCCAATTCCCGCACCCCGGTTGACCACCGCTTGCAAAAAGCCTGGCACGCCGTATTGGGAATGGAAATTGACCTGGGCCAATACCTGGAGTTCAACGTAGAACCCTATTGGAAACAATTCACTCAACTGATCAACATCAACCGCAATAAACTCAATGCCCAAGATCCCAATTACATCACCGAAACTGGCGAAGCCTACGGGATTGATTTTACCCTACGCTACAGCCGGGGCAACTGGTACCATTGGGGCACCTACTCCTATGCCAAGGTAAACCGCAACGATGGCATTCAGGAATACCCCCCGGTTTTTGACCGTCGGCACAACATCAACTTGTTGAGCACTTATCGCTTTGGAGGACAAAAACAATGGGAAGCGAGTGCACGATGGAACATTGGTTCGGGTTTTCCTTTTACCCAAACCCGTGGTTTTTATCAGGACAATCCTTACAACAATTTGCTGCAAACCAATATTTTGACGGGTAATTTCCCCCTTGGAATTTTACTTTCTGATAAAATCAATGGTGGGCGTTTGTCCTGGTTTCACCGTCTGGATGCTTCATTAAAATATACGGCTAAGTTTTCGCGCTACGCGGCTCTAGAAATTACGGCCAGTGTGACAAATGTCTACAACCGTGAGAATGTATTTTATGTGGATCGGGTGACGAATCGGCGGGTGAATCAGTTGCCGTTTTTACCAAGCTTGGCGGCGGCGGTTAGATTCTGACGATTTCGGATGGGGGATTTCAGATCTCGGCAAGTTCCCAGTAATACCAATTCTTATTTTGAACTCAAAAAAATTGCGCCTATTTTTGAATGAAAGCGATTGATCATGACCGAAAACACCATTTATATGGTAGTCAACGCCCCGAAAATCCACCAGCGCATCATCGGGCAATTGATGATGAGGCTCGGAATACTCTATTACCTGGAAAAAGCAATCCCATTTGAGCCTTTACCTGAAACCATGATCGATGAATGTCAGACAAGCCCAACTCCCGACATCCTACTTTTCGACAATGAAAATAAATTGAACAGGGTGATTATCGAAATCAGCGGCAACACTGGTGCTCGTCGTGATTTTGAAAAAATCAAAAACCTGATGATTGACTATAATGTCGCAGAAGGGTTTGTATACAATTATGATACTAAACAATGGCGAAAATACTTATTGGACCAAGGTGAAGATTTATTGAGGCCCTCTTTTTGTGAGGCTATTGGATATGATTTAAACGCATTGATTTGATTTTTGGAACACCTTATCCCACTTCGCAATGGAAGGGATAAGGTGTTCCAAAAAATTCTAGCGCAATAAAGCTACATCCCCACTGCGCACTTCTCTTCTTCCCCCTGGGAATTCAAAAACCATATTGTACACATATACCTCCACAGGCGCGGGTTTGCCATTGATGTTGCCATCCCAGCCATTGATGTTGTTGCCGCTGTACACCAGTTTTCCCCAACGGCTATACACCTTCATTTCGGTGAGGCGGATGTTTTTATTGGAGGTAATTGGGCGGAAACGATCGTTGGTACCATCACCATTCGGGCTGAAGGCATTGGGAATGGTCACCCGCGCGGGTTCTACCGAGATGGTAATTTCGTCGCTTACCGTACAAGAATTCGGGCCAGTTACCACCACTTTGAAGGTCATCTCGGTTGGAGAAGCTAATGCGGTAATGGTCGGATTGGTATTGTTTCCAGGATTGGCACCATTGATGGTCCAATTGTACGTGATCGCAGTAGGTGGTTGGGTTTGGATCAAACGAATCCCTGCAAGCAATGGATCTCCCTCCTGAGCACCACGGCTAGCTACCGAATCAGGCGTAAAGAAAATGCCATTTTCGGTAGGCATTTGAATGACTTTGACCGTAGCCGTGTCCGTCAATCTACCGCAAGTTGAACCTCCAACTACCCCATAAGTGTAGGTGACACTCACCAAAGCAGTTTGAGCCAGATTGTTGATGTTCAAAGTAGTTCCAGAAGAAGCTGTCGCGCCAGCAATTTGCCAATTGTAGGTTTCAAACAGTGCCGGAACCGTTCCTGGCGATTGATTTACCCGAATGCTCAGCGGAGTGCGGTTGCGATCAGTGGCACATACTGTGACACCATTGATGTCAACGGAAGTGACTGTGGGAATTACATTAATGGTAATGTCCCCAGAGTTTTTACAATTGCGGTTACTGGTTGCTTCCAGGCGGTAGGTAGTTGTACTCGTTGGGTTGACCGTCAAAAGAGGGTTGGTAGAAATGTTGTTGCCGCCTTGGGTCCACTGGTAAGTCACACCTTGCTGGCTGGCGCCATTGAGTTGAATATTCCCCCCCTGGCAAATGGTACGTAAGTTGGGAAACAAAATGGCGGGAGTGGGCAGTACCGTAACTGTTTTACTGGCATTGCTGGGGCAGTCCTTTTCCTCTACCATAATGCTATAGGTAGTGGTTTGGCTACCAGGCGATGCCACAGGGTCTTTACAATTTGTACAAGAAAGGCCCGTTGCGGGGGTCCAGGTAATTTTATCAAATTTGCCTTCAAATTGAGCATTCAACCGAATCGTTCCTCCTGGACACACCTCGGCTGGCTCGGGAGTAATGATGATGTTTTTAGGTTTGATGACAGGCACAAAAATGGCGGCGCTATCCACACAACCATTGTTGCGGGTATCCCGGATGAGCACCACACTATCGATGGTTCCCATCACCATGTTCCAAAGGGTATCGGGGGTCTGGAAATCGTACCCCGGAGTGGTTCCATTGGCGCGCAAGCGGGGCCTCCACATGTGCTTGATATCGGGATATGCCGCAGTTTCGTAGGTATCCGACTTGAGCGTGATGATTTCTCCAAAACAGTATGCCTCTTTTTTCGGATCGATGGTAATGGTTAGTTTTGGCAGGGAGTCCACTTTAACCACCACTGAGTCGACAATGGTACAAGGTGCAGCCACCAGGGTTGCATAATAGGTTGTAGTGACTTTGGGTTCTACCTGTACACTAAGCACATTGGTGCGGGTGATACTTTTGTCTTTGGCAGTCCAGGTAACACCAGTGGCTTGTCCGGTGTTGGTGGTTGCCCCCAGAGTAACCCGATTGGCACCCTTACACACTTTAACGGTATCGCCATTGGTGATGTCTATTTTTTGCGGAGCAATATTTACCGTGATGGTCGCATCAGCCTTACACCCGGTGACGTTTAGTTCTGCCCGGTAAGTGGTGATGTTTTCAGGCAGGGCAATCACCGTCCCTGCGTTGGGGTCATTGAGTCCGTCGATCGGATCCCAGGTAACCCCCTGGCCATTGGTGTTGGTTACAGCCCGCAAGACAACCGGGGTCCCCCGACAAACCGAAGTGTTGGTTAAGGCAATTAGCTGAATTTGAGGGCGCACAACAATTAAGGTGATGGTATCCCGGCGCAACTGGCCGTTGACAAAACCTTCTACAAACACCCGGGTATTGGCAGTGGGTTTGGCGATGACGATATTCCCATTGGTACGGTTCAGGATATTGGCGGGGCTCCAACTGTAATTGAAACCACCCTTAACTTCCAGGGTTATGCTGCTATCTGGGCAAACATAAGTTGTATCTACATCGGGCTGGATTTTGATCCGGCCAATCTGGGCATTGAGTTGACCTAATGTAAGGACAAAGAGGCAAAAGCAAAGAAGTGTAATCAACCAATTCTTCATAAATAATGGTTTGGAGAGAGTCGTTTCATCAGGGCTTAGCTTCGTCGCTGACGCTGGTACAAGTATGGAGACTTGTACCCACTTTGCGCGTTTCTGACGCACGCGCAATGCGAAAATGCTGAGCAAACACACGTCAGAGGCGTGTTGATGTTGGTACAAGTCTGGAGACTTGTACAAGCATCAGTCTAACATCAGCACCGGAGCTAAACCCTAGTGAAACGACTCCACAGTTTGTCGGGTCGGAAAATACGACCTTTTACCCAAAAACAACGGAGAAAGCAGGATTTTATTGATCGTGGCGATGTAATACACCTGACGATTATTTACATTTTTCCAGAGCCTTTTGCACCGTTTGTACCTTTACGAACCCATAATCATTCCCCCAGGCTTGATGGATGTAATTGATGATGTTGGCAATTTCAAAATCAGTAAGCTTGCGCTCGCCTGGCATGGCTTCGCTGTATTTTTTGCCGTTAACCGTTATTTCCCCCGTTTTGCCGTAGCGAATGATGCAGGCAATTTCATCCGGGTGTTTTTTTAGATAGTCGGATTTGACCAGGGGCGGAATGCGTCCACGCAAGCCAGTGCCATCCTCCATATGGCAATTGGCGCAATAAGTGCCGTACATGATTTCGCCTTGTTGGTAGGGATTACTCTGGCAAGTCCATACCAACATCATTACAAAAAACAGGGCAATCAACAGGGAACGTTGCATTTAGTAAGTTTTGGTCATTTTAGCTGGCACACAAATGATAAAGTCGGCCTTGCCCAGGTTTTCCTGGTCCAGTTTATCAATGTTTTCCTGTTCAACTGTGGCAATGTTGACCACGTCTTTGCCTGCTGCATATTTGCGCAGATACCAGACCGTCCCTTCTTTCAGATCGGAGTGATAGGAGCCATTAAAGTGTAAGAACACATGACCCTTCTTTAAGTTTTGGGCAATAAAATACCCCATGGTGGCATCTTTTACCGCCTGGGATTTGACCAGATTATCAGAAGCTGCTCCTCCACCGTGGCCACCCATCATTTTAATCATGGCTTGATAAGAAGGTAAGTTCATGTCCACTTCAATTGGCAGTGGAGCAATCCAGGATTTTGCTTCGCTGCTCAGGGGATTCAAGGATTCCAGGCCTTGCTTGTACACCATATTGGCATAGCGGCGGGGTACATTGGTAGCAATGAAAGGCAATTTTTTGCTTTTTGCCAATTCAACCAGTGGTTTGTAATCGGTGGCGTAATTGTCCCAGAGGCGGGCTTCGTCTTCAAAATTTTTGCTACTGATCTGGCCTGCCAGGTACTCATTGAGGATGGCCTGATTGTCGCGTTCAAACATTTCAGCCCCCATGATCAGTTTGCCAGCCGTTTCTTTTTCCAGGTCCTGGGCCAGTTCAATTTGCAGCCAGTGGGAAATGGGGTTATTGTGTTGTTCTCCAAAAAAAACTACATCGGCCTTTTTGCTTTGTTTGAGCAATTGTCCGTAATCAGCCTCCTTGCCTTTGCTGTCAAAAACACGGTAGGCTTGTTTGTCCTGAGCGGTTGCTACCAAGGTAGCCAGAACAAGGATCAAAACGTTGAGAATTGGTTTCATGCTGGTTATTTTAAGGGCGAAAAAAAATAAGCGCTTATTTTTTACCCACTACTAAGGCAGAAACTTAAACAGAATTGCCTTAATCTTCCTCTTTTGGCGGGAGAATTATTTTTTTGCGCGCTGCTTTTTTGTCGCTTTGGACGGATTTGGCCTTTTTGCGCTTTTTGGGATCAGCCACCAGGCGTTCGGGTACTTCTTCGCGTTCGGGTTCGAGGGCGGTCTCGATGAGTTGTAGTATTTTTTTGATGGCCTTATCCCGGTTGCTTTGCTGCAGGCGGCTTTCCTGGGAGCTGGTACTCAATAGGCCTTCTTTGCTGATGCGATTGGCCAGTTTTTGGCGCAGGGTGGCCTTTTCTTCTTCGTCCAATCCTTCTGATGTATCTATTTCAAAAAGGGCTTCTACCCGAGTTTCTACCTTATTCACGTTCTGCCCGCCGCTGCCGGAACTGCGGGAGGTACGAAATTTGAGTTCTTTTTGGATTTGCTGGGTATTCATGATTTTTTGTTGAGCTGCTAAAACAGCAAGACCAAGGTAAAAAGTTTCTGATCATTTAAAAAAACACCATTGAAGTGGGGCAAAATGAGTACTTATTGGTTTATCGCCCCATTGGTTGAAGCATTCCTACCATTTGTTGAATAAAAAAGAGCCATAGCTTCCCTCCTATTACCTTCGCCATCAATACATAACACCTAATTGACCTGATCATGAAAACATTGACCTACCTCGGGTTTTTCCTGATTTCCCTTGGACTTCATTCCTCTGTTTTTGCCCAAAGCAAAGTACCATTCAGCCTCGAAATGGAGGAAATTACCTACAAAGACTGGCCCGGTTTGCACTCCTTTGCTTTTGGGGAATGGTCGGGCCACTGGATCATGATGGCTGGCCGCAGCAATGGCTTGCATGGTTTTTTTCCTTTTACCGGATTTCCCAATGCCAGTGCCAACGATAAAATCTGGGTCATGCGGCCTGACAATGGTAAAATTTGGGAGCAAAAACTCACTACCTTCAACAGTGATCTGGCCGATGCTTTGCGGGTGAGTAATCCGCAATTTGTCCAACATGGCCAATACCTTTACATCGTAGGTGGTTATGGGCAACGGAGTTCAGATCAAAATTTCATCACCTTTCCCAATCTGGTAGCAGTAGACCTCGACGCCCTGGTTAAAGCCATCGTGGAGGGTAAAGGAGATGTGCGCAATGCCTTCCGGCTACTAAAAGACGAGCGGCTGCGGGTATGTGGGGGAGAGATGCACGAGTTAGGGGACTGGACTTACCTCGTTGGAGGCCACAATTTTAGTGGATTGTATTCCAAAGAACGCACCGAAGTGGTACAAACCTACACCAGCGAAATCCGTCGATTCCGCATCCAGGACAATGGTACCACTCTAAGTATCGTGGATTACAGTGCGCAGGCGCATCCAGAATACCACCGCCGAGACGGGAATTTGGCCCCCATCATCACCCCTGAAGGAAATAAAGCGCTGGCGTATTATGGCGGGGTATTCCAACCCAACGCCGATCTGCCGTACCTGAACCCCATTTACATCCAAACCGACAAAACCCGGATCGACTCCAGTTATGAACAAGTAATGTGTCAATACACCTGCCCCATCTTACCCGTTTTTGACAGCCAGCAACGCAGCATGTATTCAGTGTTTTTTGGTGGGATCAGCAAACATTTTTACAACAGCAATCAAAAAAAACTGGTAGAAGACAGCAACATGCCTTTTGTCAAAGACATTTCCGTGTTCACTCGCCAGGCCAATGGCCACAGCGAAGAACAGATTTTACCCCTGCAATTTGATGAACTTCTGGGTTCAAATGCCAAATGGGTGGTGAACACCACTGCGCCCCAGTACGACAACGGAGTGCTCAACCTAAATGCCTTAGGCGGGCGAACGTTGGCCGGATATATTTTTGGTGGGATCAAAGCGGTAATTCCAAACATCACGCCCAGTTCTGCTTCCAATCGATTGTTCAAGGTGTACCTCAAACCCCAATTGAGTACCTATACCACTGCACTGGAAACCGTACATTTCAGCCTCTACCCTAACCCATCCAGCAATACCATGCACCTGCGTCTGCCTGCCGACTTTTTGCCAGATCAAGCCATTGTGTATGATTTTCAGGGAAAAGTGCTCCAACGTTGGTCCAGCCTTGAGTCGGTACATGTCATTGAACAATTCCTCGGAAAACTGCCCCGGGGGGTATATGGACTGGGTTTATGCAATGAACAGCGGCGAGGTATGTGCAAAGTGATCAAAATATAATCCGTCTAGTCAATGACAAACTCCAGTTCCCTTATTCCCAAATTTCCAATTTCTGCTATCTTTAAGCCAAGGGAAATCTAACCCGCAAAGGATAGTATGAATAAACACATTTTACTGGTTCTCCTGATCTTGTACTTGATTGGGAATGCTGTACAGCTGTATGCACAAAATCAAGCTCCGGCCTTGCGGATCAGTGCACAATTGACGGATCAAACCTTGCCCGACATTTTCCAATACCTGGAAAAACAGTACCCCCTCCACTTTTACTACCGTGCCGGGGAATTGCCCCAGGAGCGGTTCAGTCTGAAAGTACAGGAAGCTTCTTTGGAAAATGCCATGCAACAGTTGTTGGGGGGCAGCAAATTCGGCTTTCTGCTTTACCGCAACTACGGGGTAGTCATTGCTCCATTGGAATTGATCACCGAAGGGTTCAACGCCGAATATTACCAGGCTTTGGAAACCGGATTGAATGCCAATGCAGGGAGTACTCCAGCACCCAACCTGCTGCAAATTGGCGACGTGCGGCAATTAAAAGCTTCGGGGAAAGCCAAAGTGAGTGGCCTGATCCAGCAACAAAAAGACAAAACACCCGTCGTTGGGGCAACGATCCGGGTACTCAAACTGGACAAAGGCAGCGTTAGTGATGAAAATGGTCGCTTTGAACTGGAGCTCCCGGTGGGGAAACACCAATTGCTCGTGCAATACGTAGGCAACGCTGAAGTGGTGCAAGACATTCAGGTGTTCAGCGATGGCAACATCACCCTGAGTATGGAAAGTGCTGCTGTTACCCTCGACGAAGTGGTCGTAGGCGCACGTGCGGTGGATGCCAACGTAGAAAACGTACAAATTGGTGCAACTCAACTGGATGTACGCAGCATCAATAAACTTCCCGCCTTTATGGGGGAAGCCGATGTGATCAAAAGCCTGTTGCTGTCCCCGGGGGTTAGCTCCATTGGAGAGGGCGCTACCGGGTTTAACGTGCGCGGTGGAGAAGTGGACCAAAACCTGGTTTTGCAGGATGAGGGCATCATTTTCAACTCTTCACATGCCCTGGGTTTTTTCAGTTCCTTCAATTCCGATCTAATCAGCCGGGTGACTTTGTACAAAAGCATCATACCCGCCCAATTCGGTGGCCGCCTGGCTTCCGTGCTTGACGTGGAAATGCGCGACGGCAATTTTGAGCAGTTTCGCATCAAGGGAGGGGTTGGCCCCCTGAGTAGCCGCATTGCGGTGGAAGGGCCAGTGATTCCGAAGAAGGCTTCGTTTATTGCCGGGTTCCGTTCCTCTTACTCCGACTGGATTTTACAAACCGTACGCGATGTAGATGTACGCAATAGCTCTGCCTTTTTCTACGACGCCAATTTGCGCTACACCCATAAGTTGAGCGACAAAAACACCCTGATTCTGGCGGGTTATGCGGCCAAAGACAAATTCACTTACGGCGATAATTTTGGGTTTGACTACCAAACCACCACCGGACAAGCCACTTTGAAACAGATTTTTTCCCAAAAATTCTATTCCAAATTTGCCGCAACCCTCAGCCAATACAAAAGCACCCAGTACGATTATTCTGGGCTGGACGCTTCCCAACTGGACAATGACATTGGTTTTTTGAGCCTCAAGGAACAACTGAGTTTGCAGCCACGAGCAGGTTTACAACTGGATGCGGGTTTGTCGACCATTTTGTACCAAAGTTTACCCGGAGCTCGTCGGCCACTGAATGACTTGTCGCAGGTTTTTGCCAAAAGTTTGGAAAAAGAGCGAGGTCTGGAGTCCGCAGCGTTTTTAAATGCGGAATGGAGTGTCTCTTCTGCACTACAAATATCGGGTGGTTTGCGCCTGGGTTTTTACCAGTTCCTGGGGCCCAAAACGGTGTTTGAATACCAAAACGAGATCCCGAGCCTCTTGAACCTGATCGATACTACGGTGTACGGCAAAGGTAAAACCATTGCCACCTACAGCAGTTTGGAGCCGCGGGTGTCGGCCCGGTACCGCTTCAGTCCGGCAGTATCGGTCAAGTTGGGGTACAGCCGCACCGCGCAATTCATCAACCAGATTTTTAACTCCGACTCCCCTACCCCCACCAGCCAGTATCAATTGAGTACGGCCTATATTGAGCCCACCCGTTCGCACAACGTTGCGCTAGGCTACTTCCAAAATTTCGAGGACAACCTCTGGGAAAGTTCCATCGAAATTTATGGGCGTGCCATCGATGCCCTGTTCGACTATCGGGATTTTGCCGAACTCAATGTCAACGAGCACCTGGAAACCGAACTCCTCAAGGGCAAGGGACGGGCTTACGGCATGGAGTTGAGTTTGCGCAAAAACCGAGGCCTGGTGCATGGCATGCTCAGTTATACCCTGTCGCGCACCGAACGGCAAATCGAAGGCATCAACCGGGGAAAATGGTACCTCAGCAACTTTGACAAACCCCATGACCTCTCGCTGGTACTCAACTATCAATACAACCAACGTCATACTGTAACCCTCAATTTCACCTATGGTACCGGGCGGCCTACGACCGCACCTCAAGGAGGCTACCGCACCCAACTGGGCGTGCCCGTGCCCATTTACTCGGAGCGCAACGCCCTGCGCATACCCAATTACCACCGTATGGACCTTGCTTATACCATTGGCAAAGACCACCGCAAAAACAACAAGTTCAAGACCAGCTGGACGATTTCCCTGTACAATGTATACGCCCGCAAAAATGCCTTTTCGGTGTATTTCACCCAAACACCCTTTACGGCGGCACAGGCCAATCGTTTGGCAATTTTGGGCAGCGTATTCCCTTCGGTCACGTTTAATTTTGAAACCTTATGAAAAGATTCCGCTATATCCTGATTTTAGGAGGTTTGAGCCTGCTGCTGAGCAGCTGTTTGGATGAAATTGAGCTAAAAAACCAGCGCTTCGGTACCAAAGCCGTGATCATTCAGGGGCGTTTGATCCTGGGCGCGCCATCCTTGATTGAGGTAAACGTACAGCGAATCGGTGAGTTCGACGGAGCCGAAACCAGTGTACATATTGGTTCGGCAAAAGTCACACTCGAGCAAACTGATGGCTCCAACATTGATTTACAAGAGATTACTTCAGCTAAATTGTATCGCGCCAGTATTCCTAACAACCATCCAACTTTCAAGGTCCGAGCAGGTCAATCATACCGCATCAAGGTGAGTTTGTTGGATGGTCGCCAATACGAGTCAGAATTTGAGCCTCTCTTGCCCGTTCCCGAACTTGAAAAAACCAGTTATACCCTGCAGGAGTTGACCCTGCCCGACAAAAAAGGTTTTCTCAATAAGGCGACCTACCTGAGCTTTTGGGTAAACAGCAAACTAAAAACAGGTGGTAACCCAGACAAATCGAAACTGCGTTGGGAACTGAATGCAGTGTACCGCTTCACGGACGACACCCGCAAATTATGCTATAATTTCGAGCCCCAGCGGGTCGACAAGGTACTTCTTTATGATGGCCCAGGTCTCCAACTGGAACGGCTGGATACGTTTTATTTGGCAGATGTACGTTTGGATCACCGCTTCGCTGAAGGTTTTTACCTTACGGTGTTACAGGAATCCTTGAGTACC
Source organism: Haliscomenobacter sp. (assembly GCF_033763495.1). Lineage (GTDB taxonomy): Bacteria > Bacteroidota > Bacteroidia > Chitinophagales > Saprospiraceae > Haliscomenobacter. The sequence goes on from NZ_JANRKL010000231.1 coordinate 18,813, forward strand.
ACTGCTTTCAATTATTGGAATCAGGTTAAAACTCTAGCCGAACGCAGTGGGAGTATGTTTGAAGAACCTGCTGCAAAAATTGCCAGCAACTTGCGCAGTAAAAATGTAGGGGAAGAAGTGTATGGGTATTTTTATGCAACCGCTCAGGACACCCTGCGTTTGTACATCCGTCCGGAGCAGGTAGGATCGCCGACCAAGTATTGCCCACAACCGCCTACGCCGCGGATTGGCCCAACCGTTTGTGACAATTGTTTGCTGAACACCGGCAGCACTTTGACTAAGCCGAATTTTTGGATTGAATAAGCATTGGCATGAAAACTCGATTTTTGATTCAAATAATGGTATTCTCCCTGGCTGTACTAGGCCAATCCATTGCCCAAAGCGACCTGCAAAACCGCTGCCTGGTGCACCTGGACAAGTCTTTTTACGTGAGTGGCGAACTCATCTGGTTCAAAGTATACCTGCCCGCCTCCCTGCGGGACCAAAACTTCAACATCAAGGTGGGGGTGCTGAACCCAGCCGGGAGACCAATAGAATCCTTTTTCATCAGCAGCCAGGGTGAAAATCAGTCCAGCGGGCACTACAAAATCCCCTTTGACTGTAGTGCCGGGGTGTATCAATTGCAGTTTTCAGCTTTGGAAACAAGCACTAAACGCCCGGTCTTGCTAGCCGAAGTCCTGGTGCCGATTTACAACGATTTGGATAAGGTGGATGCGCAAGTTGCTACTTCCACCCATTCCGCCTCTGTTGCAGCAGCAACTTTGCAGGATTTGCAAGTGGAAATCCGTTTGCCTCAAAACAATTATCAAGCCCGCGAACAGGTGCAAGGGAAAATTCAGGTCAAAAACCGCGAAGGCAACCCAGTTCCTGCCCAGGTATCGATTGTGGTGAGTGATTGGGAGCTGAATGGCACAGCGGTATGGCCGCAAGCCAACTGGAGTTTGGGACCAGTCATTGCTCCTGCTACGCTGAGCAAACAGGTGTACACCCAGGTCAAACTCCAGAGCAATGCTGCCACCCAAAGCCAAAACCTGGTGGGTGTCTTTTTCCCTCAAAACTGGCAACTCCTTTACACCTCTTCCCAACGACCAGAATATTGGGTGGAAGTGCCTGCTTTTACGGGTAGCAAGCAGGTCCAGTTTTTGGGCCATCCCAATCCTGACGTGCAGGTGCAACTCTTGGAATCCTTCCCCACCAAGGCCAGTCCGCCACTATCCTATACCCCCGGCATCCGGCAATACCTGGAGTGGAGTCGGATGCGCAAAAAGGTTTACCAATTGTACAATGCCCTGGAAATGACCCTGCCTGGCAACACGGCCATCAAGGACAGTATTCCGCTCAAGGCTGACCGCAACATACGCCCCGCCGAATTCGAAGCGTTTGAAGACCTGGCCACTTTTTTCCGTGAAATTTCTACTCCCTTGAGTTTTAAACAGGAACGAAAAACAGGAATCTACAGCGCCAAAATGTACAACCCAGGCACCTTCACCGATTATCCAAGCGCGCCCGTTTTTGTGATTGATGGAAAAATGACCCGCGATGCCGATTTTGTTGCCCGCCTCAAATGCAGCCAGATTGAAAGCATCGACTTGTATTACCAACCAACCCAACTGCTGGGCTACTTCAAGGCCATTGGGCGCAGTGGGGTGGTGCACATCCGCAGCAAAGCGGAAATCGCTATCCCGGCCGCCGAGGCGGAGGATATCTTCCACTTGAATGGTTTGCAGGCTGCCGCTGCCTTCCCGGCACTGAATTCGGCGCAGTTGCAGGCCGCACCCACCCAGGCTTTTTTCCGCCCTCAATTGTATTGGCTAGCCAATCTGCGCACCGATGCCCAGGGGCAAGCCGATTTTTCCTTTTGGCAGGGGGATGATTGGAGTCGATTTCAGATCCAGGTGATCGTACAAAGCTCGGATGGGCGTTTGGGGGAAGGGCAATTGCTGTACGAAGTGGGGAAACAATAGTGTTTTTAATTTTTTGACAATCAAATCTTTTTCAAAATGCACAAAAAAAAGTTCAGCTCCTCGGGAATTTTTTTTGCATTTCGTTTGTATTAATCACCGCGACATATATCTTTGCAGTCGCTTCGGGAAAAACGCGGTTGTTGAACGAAATAACTTGTTTTTCTCGCTCCAAGGTGGAGTGGGTGAGTGGCTTAAACCACCAGTTTGCTAAACTGACGTACTGGAAACGGTACCCCGGGTTCGAATCCCGGCTCCACCGCCAAAAAATCACGAAGTGAATTTTTGTACACACCCACACTACCACACACTTCACACCCACACACATTTTTCGGGGCGTAGCGCAGTCCGGTAGCGCACCTGCTTTGGGAGCAGGGGGTCCCAGGTTCAAATCCTGGTGCCCCGACAACCAAGAGGCCATCTTTCGAGATGGCCTTTTTAGTTTTATTCAATCTCTTCCCCATGTTTCACACCTACATTATTCAATCCACCGCTTCCGGCGTATTTTTCATTGGGCAAACCAACAATCTGCCAGACCGACAACTTCGGCACAATACCAATTGAAACAAATGAACCAAAAATAAAGGGCCTTGGATTGTAATTTTCTCTTGCGCTTTTCAAACCAGATCCGAGGCAATGGCACTTGAAACCAAACTAAAAGCCTTCAAAAATCGAGAATACCTTCTCAGCTGGATTAAGCAGCAAGAAGAAAAAAACATTTAAACCTATGTGGCAGTTGAAATTATTCATCTTGAGCGGGTTAATGATCCTTGCGAGTATCACCACCGGCCAAACCCAAACCCTCCGCATCCCCTTCCAATTGACTGCCCACAACAACATCGCCGTGCCCGCCATCCTGAACGATACGGATACGCTCCATTTGATGTTTCACACCGCCGCCAGCGATGTCACCCTGACGGAAGACGCCACCAAAAAGCTCAAAAGCATTCGCTTCAACGGAACCACCGATGGCATAAAAAGCTGGGGTGGCGCAGAAAATACGGCAAGGTACAGCGCAAGGAATACCCTGCGCATTGGAGGAAGGCTGTTGAGTGGCATTGAGATTTGGGAAAATAAATTTTCAGGCCCCAATACCGATGGGAAGTTTGGCCTCGACCTCTTCAAAGGCCAATGCGTTCAACTGGATTTTGAGCAAAAAATCATGCTGGTCTCCCCCACCCTGCCCAAAAAGCTCAAAAAATACCAGCAATTTAAATTGACCATCGAGGACGATCTGATGTTTATTGAAGCCAGTTGTGCCTTCGGGGATACGGTCATCCAGCATCCTTTTTTAATCCATTCGGGTTACTCCAGTGGCCTTTTATTGGACGATCAATTCGCCAATGAGAACAAACTGGGCGAAAAACTAAAAATCATCGGCACTAAGGACTTGAAAGACTCCTATGGCAATGTCATCAGAACCCAAAAAGCCATTTTGCCGGGGTTGACAATCGGAACCAATACCTTGGCCAATGTGCCCGTCGGCTTTTTTGAGGGTGCCATTGGTCGGCAAAAAATGAGTATCCTGGGGGGGGATATCTTGAAGCTGTTTCAGGTTGTCATAGACCTGAAAAATGGGGATATTTATTTGAAAGGGAATAAATTGGGGAAAGAAGGGTATATGAAGGAGTGAGTTTGGTGGGAAGCGGCGCTTCGACTACGCTCAGCGACCGCGTGCGTTGCGTCCAGCTTACAACATTCTACCCAGCGCACAGCATTGTACATTATGTAGGATCAAGATTCTTGCGCGTAACGCACGCGGTCCCCGAGCGGAGCCGAGGGGCGCCTCCCACTAGCCCCCACCCTTCAAAAAATGACTCCCATTCTTACATTCCGCCAATCCATGCAATTTGTCCACCTGCCCCGCTATCAAAGCTTCTTTTTTGGCCCGACTCCAACCCTGCACCTGCTTTTCCCGATAAAATGCCTCATCAATTCGTGCATATTCTTCAAAATAAACCAACTCCACTGGCAAATGTTTTTTGGTGTAGTTGGAACCTTCTCCAGCTTGATGCTGAGCTAGTCTGCGCTCCAAATCCAATGTACTCCCCGTGTAGTAGCAGTCGTTGGAACATTTCAGTATGTACATGTATCCAGTCATGAGGATATGGGTTTTAGGTTTTGGATTGGTGGGAAGCGGCGCTTCGGCTTCCCTCAGCGACCGCGTGCGTTGCGTCCAGCTTACAACATCTTCGGCAACCCGAAAATTTCGGCATTAGGCACGATTCTGTACATCAGAAGCAACGCTCGCGGTCGCTGAGTCCGGATTACCACTTCTTCGGCAACCCGAAAATTTCGAAAATATGCACGATTCTGTGCATCAGACGCAACGCACGCGGTCGCTGAGCGTAGTCGAAGCGCCGCTTCCCACTAGTCCCCGTCAATTATGGAATGCTCTCCTACTAAGGCCAGCAGCGAGGCCACTAACCAAGATTTTGTCGCAGTCCCCATCAATTATGGAATGCTCTCCTACCTTTGGATGGTCAGGGAGTAGATGTGTTTTTTTTGTCGCAGTCCCCATCAATTATGGAATGCTCTCCTACATACTGCAAAATTATTCAGTCCGTCTTGGAGATCGTCGCAGTCCCCATCAATTATGGAATGCTCTCCTACCCCAGGTCGTATTTGTGCCTAGCAACGATCAAATGTCGCAGTCCCCATCAATTATGGAATGCTCTCCTACTGTACGAATTTAAGCGCCTCGCCAAGCAGTACTAGTCGCAGTCCCCATCAATTATGGAATGCTCTCCTACGATTGATGAGTAATTTACCGGAATGACGATTTTTGTCGCAGTCCCCATCAATTATGGAATGCTCTCCTACACACAACCGTGAAGAAGATTGCATTGTTAATCGGTCGCAGTCCCCATCAATTATGGAATGCTCTCCTACAACCAGCTGCGACTGGATATTGCTAACGGTAATGGTCGCAGTCCCCATCAATTATGGAATGCTCTCCTACATTGCTGAGATTGGCCGCCTCAGCAAAAACAAGTCGCAGTCCCCATCAATTATGGAATGCTCTCCTACCAAGTTTGGTAAAGTGTCTCCATTTGTTTCAAGTCGCAGTCCCCATCAATTATGGAATGCTCTCCTACCGTGGGAGCACCACGAACGAAGTTACTGAAATCAGTCGCAGTCCCCATCAATTATGGAATGCTCTCCTACCAAATTGGGTGGAGCAGTCTCCAAAACTACGACAGTCGCAGTCCCCATCAATTATGGAATGCTCTCCTACACCTTCGCCGGGTCTG
>NZ_JANRKL010000232.1:0-30754 GCF_033763495.1 Haliscomenobacter sp.
GGCCGTGAGAATTTTTCGATCCAGTTTCTTTTTGCCTCCAAATAGGCGTTGGAAGAAATTCAGGCGCAGTTGTGCTGCATATTTGTCCCGGTAGGCCTGGCTATTTTTGACCGTTTGCACCGAATCAATGTCGGAGGTCCAAAAAGGAATAAAGGCACGGAGCCCCGCCCGGTGGGTCAACATATTGCGGAAGGTCAAGTTGGCCTTGTTGGAGTTGGCAAATTCGGGGTAATAATCTGCAAAAGTTTTGTCCAGGTCAAATTTGCCAGCGCTCATCAGTTCCATAACTGCCAAGGCGGAGGTACTGATTTTGGTGACGGAGGCCAGGTCGTAAAGGTCATTGAGCTGTACGGCCCCATTGCTGGCCCCTTTGCCATTGGAGAGGATGGAACCCATATTGTTGTTGAGCACCACCTTTTCGTCCATCACATCGTTTTTGTTGCTGGCCTGGAAACTGATGCCCTGGGTGATGGTACTGCGGGCTTTGGTGGCGTCTTCGTAAGTATGGAAGCCGTAATTTTTTTGGTAAATGACCCGGCCCTCTTTGGCAATTTGGACCACTGCGCCGGGATAAGCCTTTTCACGAAGCCCCAGGTTAATAATCGAATCAACACGGCCAATCAGTTCCTTGCTGCTGATCCCAACCATTTCCGGGATGCCGTAAGACAAACGGCCAATGGACTGAGTGGCAAGGCCCATGGCCAGGGGGAATTTTTCGTTGACCGTCACAGGCAATTTACCCTTGATTGGGATGGCTCCAAACACAGCCTGTGCCGCCGCTTCTTCCAGGTAATTGGTGAACTGATAGGCCATGATCACCGCTTTGGCGTTGTCCAAAGCCGGGATTTTATCCAAAGTATAAGGATTGCCAAAAAGTACCACAATACCCTTGCCGCTCCCGCACAAAACGTTCAAGGCTTTGAGATTGCTTTCGGTAATGCCGTATTTTGCCCCCGGGCGAATGTTTTGCAGGTGCACCCCAATCACCAGGACATCGTGGTTTTGGGTCGCTTTTTGCACGTTCAAAATGCTGGTATCATTCGCATTGATGGGAATCAAAAAATGGTCAACATTGGTGTAATTGCTGGCCATTTTTTGGAAAGCCGTGGTTTGGTTGGCATCGATGGAAACCACTGCAATTTTTTGGGTCAAATCGCGAATGGGTAGGGCCTCGTTTTGATTTTTGATCAAAGTCAGGGCTGCCTCGGCCATTTGCCGGTTCAACAGATCCGATTCGATGGTATTCAGGTCCTGAATCAGGTTTTTGAGTTGGATGGGTTGGTATTTGTCGAGCCCCACCCAGGATTTGGCCATCAGGATGCGGCGCACCCGTTTGTTTAAGTCTGCTTCTTTCAACAAACCATCAGCAATGGCTTTTTTGATGGCTTTAAAGGCATTGGGCACATCTTCAAAAGTTTCGATCAATTCATTGCCTGCCAATACCGCTTTGACCAGCGCCTCCCCATTGGGGTAATACTTCACCGCGCCCTGCATGTCCATGGCATCGGTGAATACCAGACCCTGGAAGCCGAGGTCTTTGCGCAGCAAGTCCGTTACGATGCGGGAGGAGAGGGTAGAGGCCAGGTTTTTGGTGGAATCTAGCGCTGGAATACTCAAGTGGGCGGTCATGACGCCGGAAAGGCCGTTGTTGATCAACTCCCGGTAAGGGTAAAGCTCCAACTCCTGCAATTGTTGTTTGTTTTTGCTGATCAGGGGCAAGTCGTAGTGGGAGTCCACTCCGGTATCGCCGTGGCCAGGGAAGTGTTTGGCGCTGGCCAAAATGCGTTGGCTTTGCATGCCGCGCATATAGGCGAGGGCCTTGCGGGTGACGTTGTATTTGTCCTCGCCGAAGGAGCGGAAATTGATGACCGGGTTGTTAGGGTTGTTGTTGATGTCCACTACTGGCGCGTAGTTGACGTGGACACCCATCCGTTTGCACTGGCGACCAATTTCGCGACCCATAGCTTCGACGAGTCCTTCGTTGTACTCCATTGCGCCCAAGGTCATTTGGTAAGGAAAACGCACGGTGCTATCCAGTCGCATGGCCAGGCCCCATTCCAGGTCTTCGCCGATGAGCAGGGGGATTTTTGAAATGGCTTGGAGCTCGTTGGTAATGCGGGCTTGTACGCTGGGTTGCCCGGCAAAAAATACGATGCCGCCCAGGTGGTATTCTTTGACCCAATTCATCAACTTTTGAGGGTCATACCCCCGACCGCTGGTATTGCCACGGGGCATGAACAATTGACCGATTTTTTGGTCTAAAGTCATGGTTTGTAAGGTGCTATCCACCCAGCGGGCATTGTGGACGCTCAAGAATTCGGGCGCTTTTTGGGCGAAAAGTACGCTGGCCAGCAACAGGTAGCCAATGCTCAGGATCATGCGCATGATGGAAGAATGGTTTGGTTGTTGAAATGGTGGGGTGGTTGTAAGTTTGTTTGACTATTTGCTGGCGGATAAGATGATTTTGACAAAGTTAGCGTTTGTTGGCTATTTTTCTAATTCTGGCGTTTTTCAATGATGGCTAAAATAATACCGTCGTCTAAATCTTCATGCTTAGCTCTGGAAAATGCAGTATTTATCAAAATAATTGCTTAAATTTGTCAATACTTTTAGGCAATGAAACTGATCAATCCTATAACCCAAGAATCTCATGAGGCACAGATTTTACCACTGGATGCTGATGACTATGAAGCTATAGCAAACAGCGGTCAGTTTGATTTTGATTGGACCAAAGAAAAAATATATCAGATTTATAAACTTACCCTGAACGATGAAGAAGAAATCCTTGGTTTAATGTCCCTAATTGATGTCCCATATGAACTGCGAATTCACCTTAACCTGATTGAATCCGCTAAAAAACATCAAGGAAGGGAAAAAAAACTAGAAGGCATTCCCGGGTGCCTCATCGCTTTTGCCACCCGAATCGCCTTCAACCAAGGCTACAATGGATTTGTTTCATTAACACCCAAAACCAGATTGATCGACTACTACGTCCAGCAATATGGATTCTCCCAGTACGGCCGTAACCTGGCGATAGACGGGGAAGCGTCAATGAATTTGATCAAAAAATACTTATTGTCATGAGCTACGAACATCACTATCAAGAAATGCGTAAAACCCTGACCGATCAGGAGATTGCCGAGTCCACCCTTATCTCTGCCGACCTCACTGAAGCAGAAAAAAAGGAAAACGACGAAGCGCTGCGCAAAATCCGTTTTGAACGGCTAGCTCAAATGACGAGTGAGCAGAAAATATATGCAGATTTATTGCAACTTCGCTTTCAATTGGAGGATTATCTGATGGACTCGCCTTTTGATCCCGGAAAAAACTTCGCCCATTATTTGTCGCGTTACGTCCATATTTTTCACAAAACCAGCAAACAATTTGCTGAAGACCTGGGCATTCATGTAAGTCGACTCAGCAGGTTGCTGAATGGCAAGGAGATGCCCAACGTGGAACTGATGTATCGTTTGGAAAGCCATTCTGGTGAGTTGATTCCAGCATTGCTTTGGTGGAAGTTGCTGGTGAAAAAGCAGGAGTTTGACATCACCAACAACAATGAACAACGCAAGGTGGAAAAAGGGAAAGTTAAAAATGCCTTTTCTTATTGACCCACCATTTACACCTAATACCAAACAAATAGCCATGTCCAGACGGATCAAATGCCCCGAATGCCAGACCTGGAATGAAGATCGGGACTATTGCAGCAACTGCAACGAGGTGCTCAGCCACGAATTAAAAATGGAGCAAGCGCGCGAAAAACTGCGCGAGGAAGAACAGCAGCGCCCATTGACTCAATTTAACAATTACCTGAAGCGACTGAGGGAATCGGACGCACCAATTGACAAGGTTAAATTTACTATCCTGAACTCCGCCTGGTGGATTTTTTTGATTGGAGTTACTGCTTTGATTGCCTTGGTAGCACTTGCTCCGGGATAATCAGGGCGGGTATGTTGCGGCCTTATCCCTTTTTGAGTTTTTTGCTGGCTTTCTATGTTGTGCACCTGGTTTTGAAATTTGGCCAGGTGCCGGTGCCCCCGTTTTTTAGCCATTATTTTGCCGATTTGTTGTGTATGCCATTATTGCTTTCCTGTGCAGCGTTGATTATGCGTTGGCTCAGGGCAGAGGAAGGCTTGTACCTGAGTGGGGCGATGGTTTTGGTTGCGACTTTATATGTGAGTTTGGTTTTTGAATGCGTACTTCCCCTGTTTTTTCAACGTTATACAGCTGATGTTTGCGATGTGGTGATGTATGGAGTAGGAGGGGGGCTGTTTTTTGTTTTTCAGAAACGGTGGTTGCCAAAATGATATGCCGGATTGTAGAGACGCACGGCCGTGCGTCTCTGTCGCATTGCCTCGGTTTTTAAAGACGCTCCGCCGTGCGTCTCTACGGTGCGTTGCTCCGATCTCGTCCTGCGCTCAAATGATGGTTTTTAATTGTACTTCACTCCCAAGTTCCCACAGCTCAGCATTCTCCTTCTACACTTCAGTTCACTATTTTTTCAAGAGACCAACTCACCCCGCACCTTTGTAGCGTTCAACCCAAGCTCGTTGAACCTACTGCCATGAAAAAGGGATTACTCAGTGTTGTATTTGGTCTATTTTGTTTGTTGGCACATGCTCAAAGCATTACCATCAAGGGCTCCGTTAAAAGCAGCACGGGAGAAAGCATTATCGGTGCCAACATTGTCCTACTGGGCACTTACGATGGCGCTTCTTCCGATCTCGACGGCCAATTCAGCTTCAGCACCGAGGAAAAAGGGAAACGGGTATTACAAATCACCTACATTGGTTTTGATACCCTCAGTATGCCACTGGACTTGAATGGCCAAAATCTGGAGTTCAACCTCAAGCTCAAAGAAACTGTCAACGAACTCAATGCGGTAACCATCGTAGCAGGCGTATTTGAAGCCAGCGATACCAAAAAAAGTGTCGTCCTCAAATCGGTCGATATCGCCCTGACCGCGGGTGCAGTAGCCGACATCACTGGGGCGATGTTGACCCTGCCGGGCACTGTGCGCAACCAGGAAAGTGGGCAACTCTTGGTACGGGGCGGCTCAGCTTACGAAACCCGCACCCTGATCGACGGCCTGTACGTGCAAAACGCCTACAACAGTACGACTGGAAACCTGCCTGCCCGCAATCGTTTTTCACCCTTTATGTTCAAGGGCATGATGTTCAGTTCTGGCGGCTATTCGGCGGAATACGGCCAGGCTTTGTCTTCGGCTCTGATTTTGAACAGCAGCGATGTAGCAACGCAAAACACCACCGGGATTCAACTGCTCTCGGTGGGCGGCGGCCTGTCCCAACAAAAAAGCTGGGGCAAAAGCTCTTTGAGCGCTAGCGGCACCTACAGTAACCTCAGCCCTTATTTTAAACTGATCAAACAGAATTTTGAATGGAAACAGGCACCCGAATCGGGTAATGTCGAACTCAATTTTAAAACCAAAACCAGTTCAACGGGTATCTTCAAATTTTACGCTACCGGCCTGAGCAATGGATTCAACATGAATGTGGCCGTGGATGGTGACGAGAAGCAAAAAATGCCTCTCAAATTGAGCGGCGAAAACCTGTACCTCAATACCTCCTATCGCGATGTGGTATTTAAAGATTGGGCCCTCTTTGTTGGCAGTGCCTATACCTGGAATCGCGATAAAATCCGCCAGAACTTCGAGCTCAATACCCTGCAACAATCGGCGCAAACCCGTTTCACTTTGACCAAATCCTATAGCGAAGCGGTTAAACTCAAATTTGGCGCCGAACACATCTGGAGCGTTTTTGATGAAAATTATACCTCAGGCGAAACCTTCAAAACCCTACACAAGGACAATTACCTGGCAACTTTTGCCGAAGCCGACCTCAAATTCAGCGGAAAATGGCTGGCCAGAGTAGGCGTTCGGGCTGAACATTCCAGCCTGCTGGGGCGTGGGAATGTGGCACCACGTTTGTCCACTGCTTACATTTTGGGCAAGGGGGAACAGCTAGCCTTTTCTTTCGGACAGTTTTACCAAACCCCAGAGCACGCTCAAATGCGCCGCAGCACCGCGGTAGGATTTGAACAGGCCGACCACTACATTTTAACTTATCAAAAGCAGGTGGAAGGCTATGTGTTTCGGGTGGAAGGCTACTACAAAAACTACCACAAGCTGCTCAAAACAACTGCGGAACTGCCTCAAAACACGGGTTATGGCTATGCCCGGGGCATCGACCTGTTTTGGCGTGATTCCAAAAGCATCAAAAACGGCGATTATTATGTGTCGTACAGCTTTTTGGATACGGAGCGCAATTACCGGGACTTCCCGGTACAGGCTATGCCCTATTTTGCTGCCAAGCACAATTTTGCTGTGGTGTACAAACATTGGATCCATGAGCTGAACACCATGTTGAGTACTACTTACGCCTTCCAATCGGGGCGACCTTACAATGACCCGAATAGTTCGGTCTTCAACGGCAGTCGTACACCAATATTTCAGGACTTGAGCGTGACTTTGTCTTACATCACCAACTTCAAGGACAATTTCACCGTGATTTACCTGGCTGCCAACAATGTTCCTGGTTTTCGGCAGGTATCTGGCTATCGATTTCCTAGCAGCCCCAATGCTGAAGGTTATTTCCAGGGCAGCCCAATTTTACCTCCGGCTAAACGCTTCATTTTCCTCGGATTAATCATGACGATAGGAGAGAAATTCGTGAAAAATCAGGGGAACAATGATGATATCTGAATACACTTGATTGTGTACATAAAATGTTTCAAAACAAAAAAAAGGAATTGAATTATGAAAAATCTTGCAGTTTTTATCTTTGCTTTTTGCTGGTTTGCCTTGAATGCACACGGCCAAAATGAAAAATTCCAAATGGCCATGGGCAAGGCATTTGCCCAGATGTCGGCAGCCAAAGGGCCTGAAGATTTGAAAAACACTGCCAATACCTTTTCCCGCATTGCCAATGCCGAAGCAGGCGAGTGGTTGCCCCAATACTACGCAGCACTTACCCACCTATGGGCTGGGTACCGCATCATGGAAAGCAACATGGCCGAAGCACAGGCTTTGGCTAAAACTGCGCTGAGTGAAATCCAGGCTGGCCAAAAAATCGCTCCAAGCGAGTCAGAATTGGTTGCTTTGGAAGCCTTTGCCTATCAGCTCCAACTATTAGAAGATCCCATGACCAAAGGAGCCGAAATGAGTGGGAAAATTTTTGCTACTCTAGGGAAAGCCGAATCTTTAAACCCTGCCAACCCCAGAGTTTATTATCTTCGGGGCAACTTCACCCTCAATATGCCCGAGTTTTTTGGTGGTGGTGCTGCCAAGGCTTCGCCCGATTTACAAAAAGCAGTAGCCGCCTATGACGCCTTTAAACCAGCTTCTCCATTTCATCCGACCTGGGGTGCGGAAGAGGCTGGGGAGCTGGCGGAGAAGGTGAAATAGAAAATTGGTTTAGAAGGTTGAGAGGGTTGAGGAAGGTTGAGGCTACCGCAAGAATGTGTTTGAGTGTGATGTGTGCGTGTGAAGTGTGCATGTCGCTGCGGTAGCCTCAACCTTCCTCAACCTTCCTCAACTTTCCTCAACTTTAACAAGTGAAATACCTCAAAGAATTCATCCTTGTCTTTCTCATCCTTGGCGGCCTCCTTGCTGGCCTGGATTTGTTTTTTGACGATGAAAAAAACCTGTGGAGTTTTTTAAGGCAATGGATTATGAATGGAACAGGAAGTGTGTTGATGTGGAGTGGAAATTCCTATTTGGCCGATGTTCTGAGCATTCATTTCCCCTGGACTAAAAACTCCATAACCCGCTTGATTGTCACCGTATTGGCTACCCTCATTTATACATTTCTGGCCTGGCTTATCTTGGTGTGGCTATCCAGTGTGCTTTATCCATGGGTGCTCACTTGGAATGGGCTCAAACGAGAGATTGCCCATGGATCCTTTTTTGTTACGCTGATCATCACCGTCCTGGTCTCTGCTTTTATGCACGGTCGAGGTTTTTTGCTGGCCTGGAAAGAAACGCTGATCGAGGCGGAACAGTTGAAAAAGGAACAAATGGCAGCCCGTTACGAAACCCTCAAGAACCAGGTCAATCCCCATTTTTTATTCAACAACTTCAATGTGCTGGCTACTTTGGTGCACAAAGATGCTGACTTGGCCGAACGTTTCATCAAACAATTGGCCAATGTGTACCGCTACGTACTCGACAGCCGAGAAAAGGAAGTAGTCTCTCTGGAAGAAGAGCTGAAACAGCTGGAAGCCTACGTGTTTTTGATGAAAATTCGCTTTGGAGAGAGTTTGAAGATTGAGATTGATCCGGCATTGAGCCAATTGGAAGGTAAAAATCTGGCACCACTGACTTTACAAATGCTGGTTGAAAACGCCTTGAAACACAATGAAGCTTCCAAATCCAATCCATTATCGATTGAAGTCCACTTAGAAAATGATGACTATGTAGTGGTACAGAACAAATTACAAGCCAAGCTGAACGTGGGCGAATCCACGGGTGTTGGCTTGGAGAACATCAGTGCGCGCTACAAGTTTTTGAGTGATCACCCAGTAATTACCACGAAGGAAGCTGGTTTTTTCACCGTTAAAATCCCCTTGGTCCCCGCATGAGAGTAGTGATTGTTGAAGACGAAGAACTGGCCGTGGAAGGATTGATCCAGGCTTTACAACGCATTGAAAAAGAGGTGGAGGTACTGGCCATTTTGGATTCGGTGCGGGAAGCGGTACGTTGGTTCAGCGAAAATGCCCGACCCGATTTGGCTTTTTTCGATATCCAATTGGCGGATGGACTGAGTTTTTCCATTTTTGAGCAGTGCTCAATTACCTGTCCGATTATTTTTACCACTGCTTATGATGAGTATGCCCTTCGTGCATTTAAAGTCAACAGCATTGATTATTTGTTGAAACCTTTTGAAGTGGCCGATCTGCAAAAAGCCCTGGAAAAATGGCGTTTGTTGAAGACTGATTCACCATCGGTTGTGTCAGTTCCCGATGCTGAACTGATGCGTCTCCTAATGCAACAAATGAGCAGCCAAATCCAACAACCGAGCTACAAAACCCGCTTCATGGTCAAAATCGGCGACCACCTGCATAGCATTAACAGTGCTGAAATCGACTACTTGTACAGCGAAAATAAAATAGTTTGGTTGCGCCACCAAAATGGTCGTAAATATTTGATTGACTATACTTTGGAGCAATTGGAAGACCTGCTCAATCCGGTAGATTTTCACCGCATCAACCGCAAGTACATCATCTCGATTGGGGCCATTAAATCGGTGGCCTCGTATACCAATAGCCGCTTAAAAGTATTGCTGAAAGAGCCACCAGACAAGGAGGATGTGTTGATTAGTCGGGAAAAAGTGGAGGCGTTTAAAGGGTGGTTGGGAAGGTGAGGAGAGACTTTGAATTTTTAACCACAAAGGGACCAAGACACAAAGATGGAAAGTGCTTAGAGTCTTAGTGCCTTCGTGGCTAAAAAAAAACTACTTCCGCTTCGCCGTAAACTTCCCATTCGGCTGATCAAAAGTCGCACTGACAACTTTACCATTTTCCTCCGCAAAAACAAGTTGGTACCCCTTGAGTACTTTTAGGTCAAATTTGAGGGGTGTAATTGGCACCAGTTCGTAATCGGGTTGCCCCGGAACATTAACAAATAAAACATCGCCCTTCAGAAAGCATTTTATCGAAGTACCCATCAAATCATATTCCCCCACAAATTTTTGCAGGTCATCCTGGGTCGCCTTTAAGGCCTCATTGAACCTTTCGAAACGGATGGGTTTTACTCCTGCCTGCAACTCAATCTCCAATGCTTCTACGTCACCCCGCAAATTGCTCAATACAGCGAAATTGATGGTTTGATCATTCGCTTTGTCCAATTGTGCAGAAAATACATCGTAATGGTAGTGGCTGATTCCAAGCTCAAGTTCATTGAATTTTCCAGTCAAAGTGTCTCCACTCGCCTTGATTTCAAAAATGCCGTAAGCTTCATTTTTGTATTTACCGATGTAATCTGCCATGGGATGGCTGGGTTTGGTATCTTTTTTGCGGCTATCTTGGACCTTTTGGGCGGCTTCTTCACCTACTTTAAGGGCCTTTTTGAGCGCAGTCAGCTGTTTGTCGCTCCAATCTACCATCGGTAAACCTAAGAGCTTGTCGGCAACATAATTGCGTACTACTCCTGGCAGCCCCGTTCCATTCATGTTGGTCAACACAATAATGCCCAAAGAATCCCGGGGATAAAGTGCTACGTTGGCTGAAAAACCGTCGATGTTCCCTCCGTGTTCATGGCGAAGGTGCCCCCGGTAATCGGTAATGAACCAACCCAAACCATATAAATTGTGAAAAGTGTAATAACTGGAATCTAACTCGGTAGAAACAATGCTGCGCGGTTTAAACAGTTCTTTATGCAGCTCCGGTGACAATAAGGTTTGCCCTTCATACTTGCCTTTGCGGAGCAACATGGTCACCCATTTGGCCATTTCATTTGGGCTGGAATTGATTGAACCTGCTGGGCCGATGGCGTCGATGTTCCGGAAATCCAGTTTTTTAACCCCTCCCAAAGGTTTGTCTTTCCAACCATAGGGGAAGGCATAGTCAGCACTTTTTTGCATGTCTTTCACCGAAAAATTACTTTCCTTCATGCCCAAGGGGGCCAATATTTTGGCTTTGGTGTAAGCCTCCCAGGGTTGACCTGATAATTTTTCGATGAGGTAGCCGGCAGTCAAGAACATAAAATTGTTGTACTGCCACTGCTGCCGAAAGCTCACATTGGGTTCAAACAATCGGATGGCTTGATACAACTCTTCCCGGTTGCGAGTTGAACCATACCATACCAAATCATGGCGGGGTAGGCCCGAAACATGGCTGAGCATATCAATGGGCGTCAACTTTTCACCTGCGTATTCGTCTTGAAGTTTAAAATCGGGAAGGTAGGTCTTAAGTGGGCTGCCTAAATTCAATTTGCCCTCTTGCGCCAACTGACATACACCAAAGGAAGTAAAAGCCTTGGTGCAAGAGCCGATTGCAAATTGCGTGTTGGCAGAAACTGGCGTTTTTTTCTCCACATCTTTATAGCCAAACCCCTTGGCGTAAATGACTTGACCATTGCGTACTACCGCCAGTCCAACTCCTGGTACCTGCCAGTCATTGCGGGCCTTTTCGATGTACGTTTCAATGTCTTTGAAGGGATCTGCGGCGACGGCTGCTTTGGCCTTTTTTTGTGCGAATAACGCAGAAGGTGTAAAGACCAAATTGCACAAAAGGAGAAGAATAAAGCTTAGGATTTTCATGCCATACATTTTTGGTTAGGCTAAATAAGCAAGTAAATGCTTGTTTAACAAATATAATCCCAAAAAGGCATCGTAGGAAAAAATAAGCAGAGGAGGGGAGTAAAAATTGAAGATCAGAGAGAAGAGGAGGCGATTTTCGGAATCCTGCCTTGGCATAGGCAGGATTCCGAAGTCTTTTTTACTGCTGATAGTAAGATTTTTCGTTCTTTCCGCCGCCCTGAATCACATCCAGGCGACGCTTGAACTCTTTGGAAGCTTCCAATTCGTTTTTCTTCGCATGAATTTCTTTCAAAGCGATCAAGGTGTTGGTATCGTTGGGGTCCAGTGATTCTGCGCGTTTGAAGAAAGGCAGTGCCTTTTCAAACTGAGCGAACACTTCGTCCTTCATTTCTTTGTATTTTTTCAAACCTTCTTTGGAATAATCGTTTTCCAAAGTGTTCATTTTTTGGGTGGTTACCGCTGCTTTGTTGTAGTACAAGGCCCCAACGCTGTAAACGGCATCAACGTTTTTAGGATCTTTCGCCAAAGCCTGGTTGTAATAGTCCAGGGCTGCGTTGAAGTATTCCTCTCCTTTTGCTTTATCGCCAGCAGCATCCATTTTTTGGTACAGGTTGTCATAAACACTGCCCAAAACGGTATACAAAGAAACGTTGTTTGGTTCTTTGGCAATAGCTGCTTTCAGCTTGTCGATCAGCACATCTAATTTACCCAATTTCAGGTGGTGGTTGATGTCGGCGAAAAGCAAGCTAATTTCTTCAGGGTAGCGCTGACGGCCTTCTTCGAGGTATTTGTAAGCTGCATTGACATCATCTTTAGCGTTGATGGTATACAAACTTTCGTAGATGGCAGCTTTGTCGTATTTGGCCGCATACAATTTCTCCAATAGAGGCTTGGCTACGTCATTTTTCTCTGCCAACAATGCAGCGGTAGCAGCCAGGAAAACGGCGTAGTTGTAAGATTCTTCGGTGTCCAAGATGCTTTTGGTAGCATTCTTTTTCAGGTCTTCGTGAGAAGCCAGCAGGTTGTTGAAGTTGTCATAAGCCAGTTGGTACTTCTGATCTTCAAACGCCATGCGACCGAAGTTGTCCAAATTGCCCTGTGCGGCTTGCAGGCCAGCGAGGATGTCTTTGGTCTCAAACTTTTTGGTCACCAAGGGTAAGGCCTTGGTGTAAGCAGTGTAAGCTTCAATTGCTGGAGCTTCTGCCTGTGGCAGTTCTTCCAGTTTACCCAAGCCTGTAGATTTAATCTGGAGCACTTGGGAAGCAATTTCATTGTAAATTTTGCCTTTGGTTACCCAGGCATCCAAAATGGCCTGGTTTTCGGCAACACCCATAGCTTTGTCGATGGCTTCTTTGGCTTCTTTCAGTTTGGGCTTGTTGTTAAAAGCATCCAGCGTGAAAGTATTGTAAGCTTTTTTTGCATCTTTATAGTCCTGTGCATTTACCGTTGATAGAACCAGTAGGAATGACAGAGCCAGGAAAAACTGTTTTTTCATGTTAAAGATGATTTTGATTGAATAAAGTCACTGTTATGACGCAAATGTCCCTCGATGGAACGATAGATTGAGCTAATGTAGGGAAATTTAACAAAAACTTAAGGGTATTCAAGGTTTAGGGTTCCAAAATCCAGAATTTGTTTACCGAACCTTGGAAACCTAAATCTTGAAACCTATTCGCTTACTACGGTTTCAAGCACTTCGCCTTCTTCACCTTCTTCGCCGTTTTCATGTTTGACTACGGTTACGTCAGCGATGTCGTCGTCGTCGTCCAAGCGGATGACCCTTACGCCTTGAGTGGCGCGGCCCATTACCCGCATTTCGTTTACCGCCATCCGAATGATGATACCAGAGCGATTGGTGATCATGAGGTCATCTTCGTCTTTTACCGATTTGATGGCTACCAACACCCCGGTTTTATCCGTAACCTGCATGGTTTTAACCCCTTTTCCACCCCGGTTGGTCAGGCGGTATTCGTCTACTTCAGAACGTTTGCCGTTGCCCTTTTCGGATACCACCAAAATGGTAGATTCCTTGTCGTCAGGAGCGATACAAACCATCCCTACTACCGCGTCCTGGTCTTCTTCGGATAAGGTCATACCCCGTACCCCGGCAGCACTACGACCCATGGAGCGTACGGCGGATTCATTGAAACGCACAGCATAACCCCGGCGGCTAGCCAGGAATACTTCGTGGCTGCCGCCAGTCAATCGGGCTTCCAATAAATGGTCACCTTCATTGATGGTGATGGCGTTGATGCCTCCTGCGCGTGGGCGGGAGAAAGCTTCTACAGGAGTCTTTTTGATCACCCCTTGTTGGGTGCAGAACATGATGAAGTGGTTGTCTACAAACTCCTTGTCGACCAAACTTTCAATAATGATAAAGGCCTTGACCTTATCTTCCTTAGGAATCGCCAGGATATTCTGGATCGCTCTGCCCGTCGCATTTTTTGCAGCTTCGGGAATTTCGTATCCTTTCAACCAATAACAACGCCCTGCAGAGGTAAACAACAACAGGTAGTGGTGGGTATTGGTCACGAACATGTGCTCGATAAAGTCTTCGTCACGGGTTTTACTGCCTCGTGAGCCTCGACCACCCCGACTTTGCTGGCGGAATTCAGAAACGGGGGTCCGTTTGATGTAACCAAGGTGGGAAATGGTGATCACCACTTCTTCTTCCTTGATCATGTCCTCCATATTGATTTCGCCGTCGGCAGCTTCAATGGCCGTTCGGCGGGCATCTCCAAAGTTGGCCTTGATTTCGCTCAGCTCCTCCTTGATGATCGAACGACGCAATTCATCGCTGGCCAAGATCGAATTCAGGTAATCGATCAATTTTTTGATCTCTTCGTATTCGTTGCGCACCTTGTCGCGTTCCAAGCCAGTCAGGCGCTGCAAACGCATGTCGAGGATGGCTTTGGCCTGGATTTCGGAGAGCCCAAAATTGCTCATCAGGCCATCCTTAGCTTCATCCACCGTACGTGAGGCCCGAATCAGGGCAATAACTGCATCCAGGTGATCCAGGGCAATCAACAAACCTTCCAGGATATGGGCACGTTCCTCTGCCTTGCGCAAGTCAAAACGAGTACGGCGAATCACCACTTCCAAACGGAATTTGATGAACTCCTCAATCATATCCTTGATGTTGAGCGTATAAGGACGCCCATCAACCAATGCTACGTTGTTAATGCCGTAAGAACTTTGTAGTGGAGTGTATTTGTACAGCTGACTGAGCACCACCTTGGCGATGGCGTCGCGTTTAACTTCCACGACTACCCGAATTCCCTCGCGGTTGGATTCATTGGAAATGGCCGAAATGCCGTCGATGCGCTTTTCATTGACCAGTTCGGCAATTTTTTCCTCCAGGGTAGAGATATTAACCTGATAAGGTACCTCAGTAATGATGATTTGCTCCTTGCCGGTACGGGTGGTTTCAATCTCCACCTTACCCCGCAAAACGACCCGGCCACGACCGGTGCGGAAACCATCACGAATGCCCGACATACCATAAATGATACCCCCTGTAGGGAAATCAGGCGCCAGGATGTACTTCATCAGGTCATCAATGCTGATATCTGGATCGTCAATGGTTGCAATAACCCCGTCAATGACTTCACTCAGGTTGTGCGGCATCATGTTGGTGGCCATCCCGACCGCAATACCCGTTGCTCCGTTTACCAAAAGGTTGGGAAAACGGGTTGGCATTACGGTGGGTTCCTGAAGGGTGTCGTCGAAGTTATTGGCAAAATCTACCGTTTCCTTGTCAATGTCTGCCAACATTTCATCGGTGATCTTGCGCATCCGGGCTTCGGTGTAACGCATGGCTGCAGGGCCATCACCGTCAATGTTGCCAAAGTTCCCCTGGGGATCAATCAAAGGATAACGCAAGGACCAATCCTGGGCCATCCGCACCATGGTATCGTACACGGAAGTGTCACCGTGAGGGTGGTACTTACCGAGTACTTCCCCCACAATACGGGCTGATTTTTTGTGCGCTTTGTTGTAGGTGACACCCAGTTCGGACATCCCGTACATGACCCGGCGTTGCACGGGTTTAAGGCCATCCCGAACATCTGGCAAAGCACGGGAAACGATCACCGACATCGAATAATCGATGTAGGCAGACTTCATTTCGTCTTCAATGTTTACGGGAATTATGCGCTGATCTAGAGGCATGCAAAATGTGATTTTAAAAAATGCTTTTTGAGCTAAAAAAAATGGTAGGCAAAGATACGGTTTTTTTTGGGAAGGGTGAATAAGTGACAAAAAATGATGCACTCATTTGCATTAAAAAAGCCAATTTCAACCTTTTTTGGACAGAGTGTCAAAATGGAGAAAGCAGAGCCAATGTTTAGATTAGGCTAAAAAAAATAAAAAATAAATTTGGAAATCAAAAAATAGTCGTACTTTTGCGCCGCCTTTAGGGCTTAGTGTAACTTTTTGTCTCCTGTACAATTAGCCTACCAATAGCCTGCAAATTCAACAGGCATAATATGTCAATGGGTCGCGCGACAACTTAGAAGATGACGGATAGTGCGCCCCGGACAGTAACACAACTTAATGAAACAATTGAATTTTTCTGAACTGGCACTGAGCCAGGAAGTGCAAAGCGCGATCACTGACATGGGCTTTGCTACGGCGACGCCTATCCAATCTGAAGCCATTCCTCAATTGCTCAATGGGAAAGACCTGATCGGTCAGGCCCAAACGGGTACGGGCAAAACCGCTGCCTTTGGTATTCCGCTTTTGGAATCCATTGATTGTAGCTCGCGTGAGGTAGCGGCAATTGTATTGTGTCCAACCCGCGAATTGGCGGTACAAGTAGCTGAAGAGCTGCGCAAATTGGCCAAATACAAAAAAGGGTTGTTTATCTCCACAATCTATGGTGGTGATTCGATCCAGCGCCAATTGAAAGAGCTGAAAAGTGGCCCACAGGTAGTGGTTGGTACACCTGGCCGGGTGATGGATCACTTGAAGCGCAAGACTTTGCGCCTGGAAACCATCGAAATGGTGGTACTGGACGAAGCCGACGAAATGTTGAACATGGGCTTCCGCGAAGACATCGAAAGCATCCTGGCCCAAATGCCAGTAAGCCGCCAAACGGTGTTGTTCTCTGCGACCATGCCCAAACCAATCCTGGACATCGCGCGCCGTTTCCAAAACAGCCCGGTGCACATCAAAGTGGTGAAGGAAGAACTGACCAATGCCTCGATTGATCAAATTTACTACGATATTCCTGTTCAGGCAAAAGAACCTGTGATTGCTCGTTTGATCGAATACTACGATTTGCAGCGTGTAATCGTTTTCGCCAACATGAAAAAAACGGTGGATGATCTGACCGAAGGGCTCAATGTACTTGGCATCAGTGCCAAGGCGATCCATGGTGATTTGAACCAAAACCAACGCAACGCGGTATTGACTGCTTTCCGGGCTGGTTCCGTAAATGTACTGGTTGCTACCGATGTAGCTGCCCGCGGCATCGACGTGAGCGCAGTAGACGGGGTGTTCAACTACGACCTGCCTTACGACGCTGAATACTACGTACACCGCATTGGCCGCACCGGTCGCGCCGGAAAATTGGGTAAATCTTTCAGTTTCGTGACTGGCCGCAACGACCGTTACCGCTTGCGCGACATTGAAGATTTCAGCAAAGTGCGCATCGAACGTCGCAATGTACCTACCGTACAGGATTTGGCGAAGCAGCAGCAGGCCAAATTGTGGGAAAAAGTACTCGAAACGATTGCCGAAGGTGATCTGGAGTCTTATGAAACCATGGCCCGCGATTTCTGCAAAACCAACGGTTTGGACAGCCGCCAGTTGGCTATGGCCCTGGTGAAAATGGCCATGCCTAACGTAAACGCAGTTGAAATCCCCAACCTGAACGCTGAACGGGAAAGACGCCCAGCCAGAGAAGGTGGCGAACAACGTGAGTTCCGCGGTGGCAATGGTGGTGGCAACTACAATGGCCCAAGAAGCAACAACAATGGTGGTGGCTACAAATCAGGCCCACCAAGAAAAAAAGAATACGGCTCCCCAAAGGGCGATAGTTATGGGGGTAAAAAGCCAGGAGGGAGAAAGAAATATTCTCGGGAAATGGTGTAAGCCAATATGATTACTGTGTCCAAGAGCGGCATTCAACTTTAGTTGGGTGCCGCTCTTGTCGTTTCTTGGCCGCCAACAGTTGAAATATAAAATTAGCGTTACCTTCGTGCCAAATAGACATCAAGTTGAAGCTGTATTCAGAAAGATGCATCGCTTTAACCCCTATTTAGCGCACGACTATAGTGCACTTAGTACAAATTTTCTTCACAACTCCTATTTGAGTTGTTAACTTTTAAATCTTTAATCATGAATATTTTTGTTGCAAAATTAAGCTTCGACACGCAAGACGACGATTTACGGGAAGCGTTTGAGCAATACGGAACTGTTGATTCTGCAAAAATCATTATGGACCAATCAACAGGGCGTTCAAAAGGATTTGGCTTTGTAGAAATGCCAAATGACGATGAAGCGCTCAATGCCATCGAGAACCTAGACAATAGTGATCTAGATGGTCGTACAATTGTAGCTAAAAAAGCTGAAGATCGCGAAAATCGTGGTGGCGGCGGTGGCGGTAATCGCGGCGGCGGTGGCTACGGTGGTGGCGGCGGTAATCGCGGTGGCGGTGGCTACGGCGGTGGCAATCGTGGTGGTGGCGGCTACGGTGGTGGTGGTAATCGCGGTGGCGGTGGTGGCTACGGTGGTGGCGGTAACCGTGGCGGCTATTAAACGGGAATACTATTCCGCTCCAGTTGTTCCGAACGGAATTAACTGGAGCGGAATGGTTACCCTCAACTATTCTATTCTGAGTGTGATAGAGGTATAGAAGCCATCTTCACTTCAACTTCCACAATCTCACCGTTTGGTCATTGCTCCCCGTCAACAATTTGGTGCCATCTGGTGAAACACTCAAGGTGCTGATTTTGTCCTTGTGGCCATAAAAGGTGCGGATCAAATGTCCATCCAATGCCCACATTTTGGCAGTGTTGTCGCTACTTGCGGTGATGATGGCTTTGGAATCGCGGGTAAAGACGATGTCGTTGATGTCGCCGCGATGGCCTTTAAAGGTGCGTAACCTTTTTCCTTGAAGGTTCCAGAGGATGGCGGTTTCATCTCGACCTGCCGTGGCAATTTTTTTCCCATCGGGCGAAAAACAACAAGTGTATACATAGTCCTGATGGCCGGATAAAGTGGTGATTAGTTTCCCCTTAAATGACCAAAGTTTGGCGGTACTGTCGTTGCTACAGGTGAGGACAAGTTTTTTGTCGGGCAAAGCGTCTATGTCTCTAATGGCGTCCTGATGAGTAAAACGGGCTAACTCAGCGCCAGCGTAAGTTTCTAAAGCACTGCTTCCTCCATAGTACCCACAGATCATTTGCCCAAAACCCATAAGGTATTTTGCTGCGGTAACAAGACGCGTAGTTTCTGAATTGTAAATCCGTGGGTCTTTCCAGGGGGCATCTACAGACCCTTGTTGCGTTTTCCAATCCCAAGCCCAATGATTACCTACACCCCAGGATAAACCTGAGTTTTGGTCATTAATGGCCATTAAAGTCGGCCCATTCCAAGAAAAGGCCGATTCTACCACATTGTCAAAACCATTACTGATTCCATCAATCCATTTACCCTCGGTACCACACAAGGAAACGGAGCCATCACCAGCAAAAACCGCAAAAGTCCGGTTGTCCCAATTGAAAGTGGTATCTGTGATGTAGTCTTTAAATTTAAAAACTTGTACAGGTTCTGTAAAATGGCTGAAAAGCAACAGGAAAAAACCAGCAACTGTACCCGCCAATTGCCAGGTCCAGTGCCGCCATTTCCAGCTGATTCCCTGCCTTCTTTGGATGAATTTGCGAAAACGATCGGAAAGAAGTTGGTCAATACCCGATTTTTTCTGCCGTAAATATTGGATCAGCAAGGCGTCCTGGTGCGCATCAGCATTCAGCAGGCGGTTGAGTTCGGCTTCCAGTTTTTGGTGTTCGCTGAGTTGCTCTTTTTGCAGCAATTGATTTAGAATCACCTGGATCCGGTGCCCCTGCCAGGTCAGGCTATTGATGGGCGGAAGATTGGTTTCCAGGGTCATCACTTTGAGCCATTCATGCCGCAGTTTTATGGCCAGAAAAGGGTGTTTTTCCTCCAACCAATTGAGTAAAATCAAGCGGGCTGATTCAGGAATTTGCCCCTCTTTGAACCACTCAATTTTGCTGATTTGGTACAAGTTTTCCAAAGTCAGGAGTTGCTGGTTTTGATTTTGGGCGATGATTTGACCTGCATATTGTACCCAATCCCAAAAAAGCACGGGCGGCATGGCACAGGCGGCCAACCACTTCAACAAATTATCATCCTGACCTTGTGGGGTAGGAGTGAGGTACTCTTTTTCCAGAATGGCCATTAAATCGTTGGCAGCAAGCCCGTTTGGAATGGCCAGTGAATCGGTGTTTTTTTCAGGAATATCTTTCCAAAGCAGGTAGTTTTTGGGTTCGATGGCTTCCAGATTTTCCAGCAGTGCTGCCAAACCTTTGGGCGTGGCTGGAACAATCCTGAATTTTTTGGCCAGTAGGGCCTCGTTTTGCCCCCAGAGTTTGGCAGCTTTGGGGCTTACGATTATTTTATGCCGCCAATGGTCAAAAATGGCCATCTCTTTGCCTTTTGACTCCATGAGTGCTGCTGCGTCGCCCCAGAGGATGAGTTTATGCGTACTATATTTGTGTTGCAAATGCTGCAAACTGATGCCCTCAGGGTGTTGTTCATTCCAACACCGGCGAGGATCATCGCGGTAATAAAACAAGCTAAGGGGCACTTCCTGTTCTTCCAGCGTGTTGATGATGAGATTAAACAATTTGCTTCTTTGGTTGCGGGTCGAACCCAAATCAAGTAAAATGAGGTAGTCTTTGGTTTGATTGAGGGAACTGTATTTGAAATCAACCATTCCGGCTTGTTCAGCCGTAGCCTTGACCGTTTGTTTGAGGTTCAGCCGAAGATTTTCGCTTGCGTGTCGCTTGCGCAGATCCACCACCGCCAGATTAAAGGCTTCTCCCATGTGGATGTGGTGTAAAAAGGGTATCCTGATTGTCCATTCATGTGGCAAATTGGGGTCGAGCTCGGGCTGCAAGCCAAATTTTCGATTTTTGTACCGCAACCACAGGCCAATAAAAATAAGGCAGAGTGTAAAGGCCAACAAAATTATTCCTTTAAGCGGAGAGAAATAGGCGTGTTGGGTACTGAATGACAAACCACCCGCTTTAGTGGATTCAAAATAGATGGGGGCCTTTTCGGAAAAACTTGAACTATCCTCTGCTAATTTTGGCGAATTTGGATTTGATGGAGATGCCGGGGTAGACACTCCATCTGGGTGTTTTTTTTTCGTTGCTGGGCTTTTATAGGCATTGGGCAGGGAAGAATTTGCTCTCGGTTCGCTAAAAATAGGGTCAGCCAGGATTGCTTGTTCCCTTAAATGATTGTGACGGAGTTGTTGGAAATAAGCAACCAGGGAAACTGGCACAACTATTGAAGTAATTAGGCCTAGGACAATCAGGAATTGAATTTTTCGAGAAAATCCTTGCCATTGGAGGATGATCTTTTGGGGAAAATGACCATAAATGCTTGGCTGCTGCCCTGTGGCATTGGTCTGAAACAAAAGCTCTTGCTGCTCTTGTTGAGCCGCATACACTTCAAGCATTTGATCAAAAAAAGTGTAAAAATCTTTTTGAAGCTGAGGGGTATGGGCCAAAATGGGGGCGAGGTAGTTTTTGAGCTGGCTGGGTTTTATTTCACCCGTCAGTGTATTGACCACGCGCTGAATTTGCAAATAGGTATCAACTCCAGGTGAGTTGCCCCTTTTTTCCCAGTTCGACACCAACAAGGCAATGAATGGTTCTATTGGGGAGATTGAATTGATCGTTGATCTAGCCATCGCGCAGCATTTATTGGGATTATAGTAAATTTTTGAGTAGATCCAAATCTTCCTTGTTTTTGGTCAATACCACATAGCTGGAAAGCAATACTTTTCGCTCGTATGGATCTAATGGGTCTCCTAGTCGCCCAATGGGGAATTTTAGCTTCAACAACAAAAAAGTCCAATAAATCAGTTCCGCTGTAGATGGCGGCTTTTTAAGTTGCAAATCCCGGATGCTGCCGAAATATTGGATGATTTTTTTTAAATCCCGCAGCGGGACATTGTTGGTTTTTCGGCTTAAAATGTACAAAAGTTGATCAGGAGAAGGGAATGTAATGTGAAAATAGGCCACTCGGCGTAAAAAAGCATCGGGCAGGTTTTTTTCAGAATTGCTGGTCATGATGATGATGGGGCGGTTTTTTTCATCCGACACAAACTCCTGATTGATCTCCGGTACTTTAAAATGCATGTTTTCAATGGCAAACAAAATATCATTGGGTAAATCCCGGGGTGCTTTGTCAATCTCGTCAATCAAAACCACTTCTCTTTTTTGAGAGCGGATGGCCTGACCTAGGGCATTGTAAGTGATAAATTGTTCTTCTATTTCGGCGGAACTCAGGCGTTTGCTGTTGTTTTGGTTGTATTGAAAATGCCCCAGGGCATCGTATTTGTAAAATAAATCTGCTGCTTGTGATGAGGTCTGGACATTAAAAATCAAAGGTTTATCCAACTTAAAAAAGTGGGCAAGGTGGTAAGCCAATTGGGTTTTGCCCGTTCCTGGCTCTCCAGTCAATAATAAAGGTTGGCCCAACAGCATGGCGATGTTGACCGCATCAATCAATTCCTGACTGGGAATATAGTTGGCTGGGTCGTTCAGCTCTTTGCTACTGGTGAAATCCGGCAGGGTTTCGCTGCCTTCTGCTTTGTAGAGGTTGATGTTCATTAATTTAACTGGTTTGAGCTAAAAATAGGGAGAAAAGGAATCAAAAGCAAAACGTTTATTCTTCTACTGTACCATTTGTATTTCAGAAGCGAATGACATGAATTGCCACGTGCTTTAGCGCGTGGATTTAGATTTCCTTTTTGATGGACTTTAGTCCTAGCATCAACAATTAAGCGAGGGCTAAAGCCCATTTTAAAATGATCCTGCTACCCACGCGCTAAAGCACGTGGCAATTCATATCCTCCGATTAAAATTCTCAATCCACCTTTATCTTAAACTCCTTCGGAGGCTCCGCCCCCAGCAAATGTTTCACAAAATAATCCCAGCGCTTACGCATCATGTAAAAGCTATCACCCCCATACCCATGCCGGGCATTTGGGAAAATCACCAGATCAAAATCCTTGTTCGCTTTAACCAGGGCGTCCACCACCAGGTAGGTATTGTAAGGCGGTACATTGTCGTCCATGCCTCCGTGGGCCAGCATTAGTTTGCCTTTGAGGTTAGCTGCGAAGTTTTGGTTGGCCTGATTGTCGTAATTGGTTTTACCCTGAGCATCTTTTACCAAAAGGCCGATGTAGCGCTCGCCCCAGTCGTCCTCATAGTTGCGGTTTTCGTGGTTACCCGATTCTGAAATGCCTACTTTGTAAAAATCGGGATAACGGAACATAGCGGCAGCAGTGGCATAGCCACCACCCGAATGCCCCCACATACCTACGCGATCCAGGTCCAGGAATGGATATTTTGCGGCTAATTGTTTGAGGCCAGAAATTTGATCTTCCAGGGTGTTGTCGCCCATATTGCCATAACACACATCGTGAAAAGACTTGGAGCGACCAGGGTTACAAGTTCCATCGATCACCACCACCACGAAGCCCAGCTCCGCCAGAGCTTGATGATCACTGCGTGAAGCGCTGAAAGAACGGCTGCCCACACCACCACCTTGTGGCCCAGGATAGATGTAATTGATGACCGGGTATTTTTTACTTTTATCCAAATTGGTTGGGGTAAACATCAAACCATACAAATCCCACTTGCTGTCCCGGGATTTTACCGTAATTGGTTCAGGTGCTTTCCAGCCGCTGGCTACCAACTTAGAGAGGTCGGCTTTTTCCAGTGTAGCAATCAAGCTACCATTCATGTCTCTCAGCACGCTCACTGGCGCTACATCCGGTTTGGAGTAATTATCGGTGAAATATTTGCCATCAGGTGATAAGGTAACGTTGTGGTTGCCATCTTCGGGGGTTAACAATTGAACAGTTTTGCCTCCAAAGTCCACCCGATAAAAATGGCTGAAATAAGGGTCGCGTCCTTTTTCCCGACCATTGGCCAAAAAGTACAGCATCCGATTTTTTTCATCCACTTTCAACAAACGGGTAATTACAAATTCCCCTTTGGTGATTTGTTGCTTTAGTTTTCCGGTAGTGGCGTCGTACAGGTACAAATGGCCCCAGTCATCCCGTTCCGAATACCAGAGGATTTCGTTGGAGGCAGGGAGAAAACGCCAGTTTACACTTCCCTGGCCACTTTCGAATTGGGTGGCTACTTTTTCTTCAAAAATGGTTTTCACCTGGCCAGTTGTGGCGTCGGCAATGCGCAAAATTGCTTCCTTGTGGTCGCGAGAGCTGGATACAAAAGCCAATTTGCTGCCATCCGGGCTCCATTCGTTGTCATCAAATGCACCGGAGCAAGCAATGTCGTCACACAAGGTTCCCCTGCGTGCATCAGCCGGCATTTGTAAACGAATAACTTTGCGGTTGTCCACTTCGATGATGATCCGTTGAATTTTGATGATCTCTTTATCCACCGGAAGTGGGTATTTCCAGGCTTCCAGTTTGGGCGTACCCACATTGGTAGAAACCAAATACATGTCGCTGACATGCCGCTGATCCTGTTGGAAAGTAGCGATTTTTTTAGAATCGGGCGACCACAACACCACGGGGCGCTCACTGTGCCGCCAACCAGCGTTGTCGGTAGCATATCCAAAATCCTTAATGCCATCGGTGGTGAGCTGGGTTTCTTGCTTGCTCGCCACGTCCTTGACCCACAAATTCCAGTCTTTAATAAAAACTGCCTTTTTCCCATCTGGTGAAAGTACTTCCAGTCCTCCACCTCTACGACCCATGCCCATGGGCCGCTCGGCAGCATCGGGTACCAAGGACTTCAGATCTGTAGCAGTTTTCCGGCTGCCGTCGGCAGGGTTGATCAGGACGTACTGGTTGCCACTTGCGGTATTTGTGGAGTACCAAAATTTGCCATCGGGCAGCCAATTCGGGTTCACATTGCTGTTGTAGACCAATTTAGAGGTATTACCTGCTAAAAATTTGACGGCCTGCTCGTAATTGGCGGCTGGTAAGTTCTGCTGGGCAAATCCGGCTACTACTATAAAGTTTAGGATTGCGATAGCAAAGAGGGTCTTTTTCATGGTTAAGAATGGTTTTATTTGTTTGTCGCTAACCTGTTCGCCGAGGCAGGTGTAGATTAATGTTGATAAATTTAACTTGCAGCGCTTAAATAAACTAAAATACCACACAAATCCTAAAAGTTATTATTTTAGGAACTTTCCTAAACCTGAATTTTACAAAAAATCGCCACGACGATGAAACCAATTTCATTTCTAACTATTTTATTACTGACCTTGAGCGCTTGCGGCGCCAAAAAAGAAAAAACGACCATGGAAGAAACGATCAAAGTTGCCTACCCGGTAACCGATACCGTAGCACAAGTAGATGATTATCACGGCAAAAAAGTGGCAGATCCTTACCGTTGGCTCGAAGCAGATACGTCCGAAAATGTGAAAAAGTGGGTGCAATCCCAAAACGCAGTGACCACCGATTATCTGGAAAAAATCCCTTACCGCAAAGCCATTGCGGATCGGTATACTGAACTGTACAACTTTCCGAAGGTAAGTGCCCCAAGCAAAGCCGGAGACAATTATTTTTTTACCAAAAACGATGGCCTGCAAAACCAGGCGGTCATTTATGTCCAAAAGGGCCTGAACGGAGATCCCGAAGTATTCATCGACCCTAACCAACTTTCGAAGGATGGCACCATTACTGTAAATTTGCTCGAAGCAGATCCGAGTAACAAGTACATGGCCATTGCCCGCAATCAGGCCGGTTCGGATTGGCAGGAAATCCGCGTGGTGGACATTGCAACCAAAAAAGAGTTGAAAGATGTGCTAAAGTGGGTGAAATTCTCTGGTGCTTCCTGGTACAAAAATGGTTTCTTTTACAGCCGTTACCCCGAACCTGTCAAAGGCCAGGAGCTCTCTGGCAACAACCAGTACCATTCGGTGTATTACCACCAACTGGGCGATGACCAATCTAAAGACAAACTGATCTACGAAGACCGCAAAAATCCCAATATCTACCATTATGGCGGGGTGACCGAGGATTATAAATACTTCGTTTTGTATGCCGCTCCCGGCACCGACGGCTATGCCACCTATATCAAAGACCTGGAAAAAGACGGCCCATTCCAAGCCCTTTTTCCCGGCTATGCCAACAAAAGTAGCGTCATTCAGCACCTAGGCAATGGGCGCTTTTTGGCTCAAACCGACATCGACGCGCCGAACTACCGTGTAATCGAAATTGATGCCGCTAAACCCGACAAAAAGAACTGGAAAGTCATCATCCCCGAATCGGAAAACCTGCTGCAAAATGCCAGCACAGTGGGCAAAAAACTCTTTGCGGATTACCTGCAAAACGCCACCACCCGCTACTACCAAATGGACTATGATGGCAAAAACAAAAAAGAAATCAAATTACCAGGCGTAGGTTCGGCTGGTGGTTTTTACGGCAAAGAAGAGGACGGTATTACCTTTTATACCTTTACTTCCTTCATCTACCCCAGTGTCATCTTCAAATACGACCTCAAAACGGGAAAATCGGAGCAGTTTTTTAAAACTCCCCTGAAGTTCAATCCGGAGGATTACGAGGAAAAACAGGTTTTTTACCCCAGCAAGGACGGGACCAAGGTATCCATGTTTGTGGTGCACAAAAAAGGCCTCAAACTGGACGGTACAAACCCGACTTACCTTTATGGTTATGGTGGATTCAACGTCAGTTTGACCCCCAGCTTTAGCACAGCACGCTTGATTTTGCTCGAAAATGGTGGGGTATACGCCATGCCAAACTTACGGGGTGGGGGAGAATACGGCGAAAAATGGCACCAGTCCGGGATGTTGCTCAAGAAGCAAAACGTTTTTGATGACTTCATCTCCGCTGCTGAATACCTGATCAAGGAAGGCTATACTTCCAAAGAAAAACTGGCCATCGCAGGTGGTTCCAACGGCGGTCTGCTGGTAGGTGCAGCGATGACCCAACGCCCAGATTTGTTTGCAGTTGCCTTCCCGGCGGTGGGCGTAATGGACATGTTGCGCTACCACAAATTCACTGTGGGTAAGGGTTGGATTCCCGAATACGGTTCAGCAGATGACCCCAAGTATTTCAATTATCTGAAGTCTTACTCGCCACTACACAACCTGAAGCCGGGTGTGGAATACCCCTCCACGATGGTTACCACTGCCGACCACGACGACCGGGTGGTCCCTGCGCACTCCTTCAAATTTGCAGCTCAATTGCAAAAAAGCCATAAAGGTGACAACCCTGTTTTGATTCGCATCGAAACCGATGCGGGCCATGGAGCGGGCAAGCCAACCTCAAAAGTTATTGAAGAACAGGCGGATATGTGGTCGTTTTTCTTTTACAACACCAAGTCGCCAGTGAAATACTTTAAGAATTAAATAGGGTGTATCCCTGATTTTAATAAATCACCAAAGCGACAGTTTTTTTCACAAAGAAAGCACAAAGGGGCACAGAGGACACAAAGTTAGACGTTGACAAGGATAAACGGAAAACGAAAGCTCCGTCAACGTCTAACTTTGTGTCCTCGGTGTCCTCTTTATTTTTCCTTTGTGATAATAAAAATGTTGCTTTGGCAAACCTTTTCGAGATACCTCAAATCGGAAACGTCTTACCCATGCAAAAAACCATCATCGCCGCAAAATCCGACAACCACGTCATTGGAATCCACCAGAAGCTGCCCTGGCACATGCCCGCCGACCTAGCTTTTTTTATGGAGCAAATCCAAAATGGCTACCTGCTTACGGGGCGCAACTCTTACGGAACCCCCGAGGGAATGGGGGTTTTTGCCAATCGCCAGGATGTGATTCTGATTACCCGTCAAAAGGATTACGCCCCCGAGGGAATCTATGTCGCCCATTCCATCGCCGAAGCTTTTGAACTGGCTGAAAAACTAGAGGTCCAACAATTGAACATTCTAGGCGGCGCAGAAATTTATGCCCAAACCATGCACCTTGCCGATGAACTCATCATCACGGAGGTGCATATGACTTGTGAGGGTGATGCCTTTTTCCCAATTATCGATCCTGCGCATTGGAAAGAAGTGAAAAGGGAGGATCATCCAGCCGATGCGGAGAATCCTTATGCTTATTCTTTCGTTTGGTATGCGCGTAGTTAGCGCTTGTTTACCATTAGTCCGGGGTGGCTTTAAGTTTAACCTAAGTTTTGAGTTATTTGCCTTGAATATCAAATGTTTATATTGTTTTTTGGCGAAAAAGCCATTCACCCATAACATTTTTTACCGCAGAGTTTCGCAGAGTAAACACGGAGTTTCTCAGAGCTTAGGCCACCTTCGCTGGCTGTGAGTACTCAGAGGCGCACTAAATGAACACTAATGCCAAACAATCAAATTTTAATCGTACCCGACCTCCAGCCACCAAAGGTGGCAAAACGCCTAAAAACTAATAAAACTCTGCGAAGCTCTGTGTTTACTCTGCGAAACTCTGCGGTAAAAATCAATTAATTCAAATCTCAGATTAAGTCTATCTTCCTTTTATATCAAAAGCCGTGCTAGCGGCAGAAAGATGGCCAGATTGATTACACAATTTCATTGAAATAATCCCCAAAACGTAAACAGCACTTAATCTGTTTATTTCCACTACTCAGCGAAAAAAAAAGAAGCTTGGTCGGGTAAAGCCTTTTTGCCTGTAACTTCCATTTGCCCCTTGCTCGTCCTTTCGGCATCAATCACCGAAAACAAAGTTATTATGAGCAAGCCGACAAAAATTCTTTCGCTCTTCTTATTCCTCTTGTTGAGCGTTTTTCAACTATTGAATGCCCAAACCCTCTTGAAAGGCCGGGTATTGGATGAGCAGCAAAAACCACTGCCCTACGCCAATGTACTGTTGTTGAAGGCCCAGGATTCCTCGCTGGTCAAAGGGGCGGTAACAGATGATGCTGGCCTTTTTGCCATTGAAGCAGTTGCGGAGGGGCAATACTTGATCTCTGGAACCATGATTGGGTATGCACCTCACTTTTCTCAAAGCATCCAAATCAAAGTTGGACAGCCAGATTATCAATTTGGAGACATCCTGCTGCAATCTGCTGCAGTGAAATTGGGCGAAGTGACCGTAAAAGGCCAGAAACCCTTCATTGAGTTGCAGCAAGACAAAATGATTGTCAATGTTGATGCCAGCCCGGTTGCAGCAGGCAACAATGCGCTGGAATTACTGGCCAAAAGCCCTGGAGTGATGGTTGATCACAACAGCACCATCTCCCTCAAAGGCCGTTCAGGAGTAATGGTGATGATCAATGGCAAACAAACCTACATGTCGGCTGAAGAAGTGACCCGCCTCCTCGAAAACACCCCCGCCACCAGTATTGAAGCCATTGAAATCATCAGCAACCCTTCCGCCAAATACGATGCTGCGGGAACTTCCGGCATCATCAACATTCGTATGAAAAAGGAAAAAGGCCTGGGCACCAACGGCAACCTGACCCTGGGCGCTGGTTATGGTGAGAACCCACGCGGAAGCGCTGAATTGCGCATGAACAACCGCAGCAAAAAAGTCAATGTCTTTGGATCTTACGGCAATTTTTACAACAAACGTTTCCAAAACATCGACATCTCCCGCCGCATTCCCTTTGAAAACACTTTTACTGAAATGAACCAATACGACCGCAAAATCATGTGGTCGGACAACAACCGCATCAATGCCGGAGCAGACTGGTTTTTGAACAAAAAAACCACCCTCGGCGTGTTGGCCAATGCCTCAATTGGGGAGTGGGTGCCTCAATCCAGCGGCCGCAATCTGCTGAGTGGTGCCCTGCCTGGCGATTTTAATGAAGTGCGCAGCGACAATACTGGCGGCGATAATTGGCGGGACTACACCACCAATTTCAACCTCAAACATGCCTTCGACAACAAGGGCCACGAGCTGAGCTTCGATGCCGATTATTCCACCAACAGCGCGGACAAGCTGCAAACCAATACCAACCGCTTCTTCAGCACTGCCGGGCAGGAAGTTGATCTGCCCAATATTGTGCGAACCGATGCTGCGTTACAAGTTGACATCCTGGCTTTTAAAATGGATTATTCCCGTCCATTGGGTGAAAAGTCCCGTATTGATGCAGGGTGGAAAAGCAGCTTTGTGGATACCGATAATGATTTGTTGGTAGAGACTTTTACCGAAAACGTTTGGCAAAACGACCCCGGGCGCAGCAACCGTTTTATGTACGGCGAAAACATCCACGCGGGTTATCTCAATTTTAGTTCTCAAATCAAAAAAGTGAGCATTCAGATGGGCTTGCGTGGAGAATTGACCGACGCACTTGGGCAATCGCCCACTTTGTCCGAACGTTTTACCCGCAATTATTTCAATCTTTTCCCCAGTATGAGCATTTCTCACCCGCTGGGTAAAGACAATAGCCTGAGTTACAACTACAGCCGCCGCATCAACCGGCCTTCCTATGAGGACCTCAATCCCTTCGTGTTTTTTATTGACCAGTATACTTTTGGTAAAGGTAATCCTTACCTGACGCCAGAATTCACAAATACCCTGGGGTTGAATTTTTCGCTGAAAAACAAATACGTCCTCAGCCTTAACTACAACCATACCACCGACAAAATCACCCAAATCCTGGAGCAAGACGATGCACTACGCCAGACCTACCAAACCACCGCTAACCTGAGCACCTTCAAAAACTACAGTGCGACCATTTCAGCGCCCTTTGAACTGGCCAAATGGTGGAACACTCGCATCAACATTGTGGGCTACATCAACGACATTCAGTCGCCTTTCACCAATGGCACCATCAACCAAACGCAGTCCACTGCCCAGTTTATGACCATGAACACCTTCAACTTGCCGGCTAAGATTAAGGCAGAAATGACGGTGTTTTACCAAACCAGAATGCTGGATGGAATCTTCCAGATTGATCCACTGTGGGGCATGGATATTGGTGCCGCAATGCCAATTTGGAAGGGTAAAGGTAATTTGAAGCTAAACCTGAGCGACGTGTTTTTTAGCCGCCGCCCCCACATCATTGTCAAACAAGGCACCGTGGATGTCGTGGTAGATCCTACCAACGAAAGCCGTCGTCTGAATGCGACGTTGAGCTATAAATTTGGAAAGTCTGATGTGAAACCTTCGCGCAGACGGAGCACAGCGACTGCGGATGAGCTGGAGCGGGTTTCGCGGCAGTGATTCCATGATCACCAAAGCGGCATATTGAGTACATGAGTTACGAATACATGACTTACGAGTTTTGAAGTGAGCTACCGCAGCGACTTTGACACAACCTT
>NZ_JANRKL010000233.1:0-164656 GCF_033763495.1 Haliscomenobacter sp.
CCCTGGCGGTTGTCCGGGGCTATTCTAAATTCAGTTGCTCCGCGATTGGATTGGTGCCCACTTATAGTTTTTCAATCATTCGGGGTGGCTTCTGTTTTACAACTTCCGATCCACCTCCTTGAACACAATCCCATACTGCTCCAACTCAGTCAGCACCGGCTCGTACACCTCCTTCATCACCGGAATTTGTACCCCGCGTGACTTGATTTTACCTTCCACCACCAATTTCACAAAAATGGCCATGGGCAATCCCACGGTTTGTGCCATGGCTGTTTCTTCTGCGTTTACCCCTTTTTGGGACATGGTGGAGGTGCGGAGGCGTTTTTCTCCTTTTTTCTCGTATTCGAATTCATGGTGCATCACCACCATGTCTTTGTCGGTAGGTTTGAGTTTCCATTTGTCCCGCAGCAGATGCTCCAGGATCAGGGCTGGAGTAGCGTTGGGCAGTTTGATTTTTTTCTTGCTGAAGACGCCCAGCCATTCCAGTTTTTTCATGATCGGCGAGGTGATGTCTTCATTCAACATCTGGGCAATCCGCTCTTTGACCGAACCACCGATGTGTTGATCCACGTAGGCATCCATCAATTCGTGGTAGGAGATTTCTCCGGAATGCAAAATTGGGAAGTCGGCATCGGTCAAACCAATCTGGATCAAAGCATCCCAAGCTTCACAGAATCCAGGGTAACGCAAAGTACCCCGTAAAATATTGGGAATATCCCCCAAGCCGTAGGCCTCGCGGTACAAGAGTGAATCGCGGTTGGCATAAGCCTCCATTTTACCCACTTCAGGAATATCGATGGTGCGGCATTCCTTGTACAAACGATGGTATGGCTGGTAACGCAAACGGCCATTCTCCAGGTATTGTGCCGTTCCTTGGCCTGCCAAAACCACGTTCCGAGGGTTCCAGGTGATTTTGTAATGCCAGGGATTGTCGTCACTTTCGGGGGCAATCAGGCCACCTGTATAGGAGCGGAAGGCGGTGACTTTGCCGCCACTTTCTTTGATCTCATCGATGACCTTCATGGCGGACATATGGTCGATGCCAGGATCCAGCCCCATTTCACCCATAAAAATCAGTTCCCGATCGCGGGCTTCATCACCCAGGCGGTACATCTCCTGCGAAACATACGATGCAGTGATCAGGTGCTTTTTGAGCTTTACACAGTCGTGTGCAACTTCGAGGTGTAAATGTGCGGGCAGTATAGAAACAACCACATCGGCGCGGCCAATCAGTTCACGGCGGTCATTGACCTTCATCACGTCCAACCATACCGCACGACCATTGGGGTGGTTTCTTACTTTTTTTTCGGCGTTCTCTAGCTGGGCATCCGCAACCGTAACGAACCAAGACCGCGCTGCGGCTTGTTCTAATACATATTTGATCAGTGAACTGGAAGAAAGTCCGGCTCCGATGATCAGAATGTTGTTCATATGGTATATTTTTGAACTAAGGGCATGTTTGTTTTGGCATACCCTGATGTAAACCAATTGCGCTGATGGTAGAGTTGAAATTGCAAGTGGACTATCGTTGTTATGCAGAAACGACAGAACTTCCATTAGAGTATCAAGAGTTGTTGGACTGTGCAAAAAAAGCGTTGGACCTCTCGTATTCGCCGTATTCTTCATTCAAAGTAGGTGCAGCTATTTTACTGGAGGATGGAACCCGGGTGCCGGGTGCCAACCAGGAAAATGCGTCCTACCCACTTTGTTTGTGCGCCGAGCGAAATGCCTTAGCCGTGGCAAATATACAGTATCCTTCCAGAAAAATGGTAGCAATGGCCGTTGTTGCTGCAAAAGATGACATTTTTGTTTCGCCTTGTGGGGCTTGCCGGCAGGTGATTTGGGAAAATGAGCAGCGAAATGGGGCTCCGATCACTATGCTGATTCAGGGGCCGGAGGGGAAGATTTATCGTTTTAAGTCGATCGGGGATTTGTTGCCTTTTGGGTTTAGTGGGACGGATTTAGAATGAGCAAGGTCCTGCTTCGCAGGGATGTTTTTCTTTTTCACCACCTTAGACACCAAAGTTCACCTGAGGTGGCACCTTAAGTATTTGAGTATTAACATTAAGTCTGGGTTAAATTTCGGCAAAAGTATAAAAGTAGATGCGCTAATTCGTACGTTTGCGACATACAAATTAAAACCTTGAAATGCACGCCAAAACCGCTGAATTTCCAGCTGAATTACAAGAACTGGCTCAAGTAGCCAAGCTCCTCTCCCACCCTGCGCGCATTGCCATCATCAAGTTACTGGCTTCGCAAAAAACGTGCATTTCAGGCGACATTGCCAATGAGTTGCCGCTGAGCCGTGCTACAGTATGCCAGCATTTGCAGGAGTTGAAAAATGCGGGGCTGATCAAGGGAGAAATCAGTGGTTTAAATGTGAATTATTGTTTGAACACGGAGAAATGGCGAGCGATTAAAGGTCAATTTGAAGCCTTGTTTGCCCTGACCATTCACGACATCAACTGCAATTGTTAAACTTTTTATACCCACCAAAATGAGTCACAAAAACGTCCTTGTTCTTTGCACCGGCAATTCCTGCCGCAGCCAGATTGCCCATGGTTATTTGGAACATTTCACCGATGGCCGCAAGGTAAAAGTGTACAGCGCCGGGGTAGAAACCCACGGCGTTAATCCCCGGGCCATCGCCACCATGCAGGAAGATGGCATCGACATCAGCCAGCATACCTCCAACAACGTCAACGAATACCTGGACGTAGATTTTG
The DNA here is from genome assembly GCF_033763495.1 of Haliscomenobacter sp. Taxonomy (GTDB): domain Bacteria; phylum Bacteroidota; class Bacteroidia; order Chitinophagales; family Saprospiraceae; genus Haliscomenobacter. The sequence goes on from NZ_JANRKL010000233.1 coordinate 2,727, forward strand.
ACTACGTGATCACGGTGTGCGACAATGCCAACGAGCGTTGCCCTATTTTTCCAGGCAAAGCGCAAAAGTTTCACCACAATTTTCCCGATCCGGCCAAGGCGATTGGAACGGAGGAAGAAATCATGCAGCAATTTCGGGAAGTGCGGGAGATGATCAAATCGTATTTTGGGGATTTTGCTAAAGAGTACCTTCAATAAATCCGTGCTTCTTTAACCTTAAGAATGGCTCTTATCCATGCCCAATGTCTATTTATCAAACAAGGATTTATAGCTCAAATGCATCTATAATCTTGATGTGATTGGTGCCAAACCTCAAATCAAACCACACACTATGTCTGCCAACGACTGTGCACCCGCGCACGAACGCAAAAAGCTGAGTTTCCTCGACCAATACCTCACCTTGTGGATCTTCCTGGCGATGGGTATTGGAGTAGGAATTGGCTACTTTTTTCCCTCTTCTGCCAACTTTATTAATTCTTTTTCATCCGGCACTACCAATATCCCGCTGGCCATTGGCTTGATCCTAATGATGTATCCACCGCTAGCCAAGGTGCGGTATGAAAAAATGGGGGAAGTATTTCGCAATACCAAAATCTTGACCGCCTCGCTGCTCCTGAACTGGGTAATTGGTCCTATGCTGATGTTCCTGCTGGCGATTACTTTTTTGCGCAATCAGCCAGAATACATGATCGGGTTGATCCTGATCGGGCTGGCCCGGTGTATTGCGATGGTGATTGTGTGGAACGAGCTGGCTGAAGGCAACCGCGAGTACGCCGCGGGTTTGGTGGCCTTGAACAGCATCTTCCAAGTGCTGCTCTACAGCGTGTACGCCTATTTTTTCATCACCATTTTGCCCCCCATCTTTGGCCTGAAGGGTTTGGAAGTCAACATCACCATCGCCCAAATTGCGGAAAGTGTGGCCATTTACCTGGGTATTCCTTTCCTGCTTGGAGTCATCAGTCGTTATTCCTTGATCAAAATCAAAGGTGAGGATTGGTTTCAAAACAAGTTTGTGCCCTTCATTTCTCCCATCACCCTGATCGCGCTGCTTTTCACCATCGTGGTGATGTTCAGCCTCAAAGGAGAGCTGATTGTACAAATTCCCATGGATGTATTGCGCATTGCGGTACCGCTGGTCATTTACTTTGCCATCATGTTTTTGTTGAGTTTTTTCATCGGCAAAGCCTTTGGTGCGGATTATTCCAAAAACGCGTCAATTGCTTTTACCGCAGCTGGCAACAACTTTGAGTTGGCCATAGCAGTGGCCATTGGGGTGTTTGGCATCAACAGTGGTCAAGCCTTTGTGGGGGTAATTGGGCCATTGGTGGAAGTGCCTGCGCTCATTGCCCTAGTGAATGTGGCATTTTGGTTGAGAAATAAATATTACAAGGCGGCATAGGGCAATTGTTTTATTTATCCTTTCTAGGGAGAATTTAAAAGGTTAAGGGATCATTTCTAATGCTGTTTGAAATCAATTTCGCTATTGCATCCATCAACATCAAGTTTTTTTTTATTTTTGGATTCCATTAATTGGCGAAAACAGAAAGCACCTTAGGCCTTATGGAAATTCTCAACAGCATCAGCCCTTATTTATCCGTTCTTGCTGTGATAGGAACCTATTGCCTGATTATTTATTATGACCGTTCAAAAATGCCCGATCGGGTCAAAAAACGCGGCCTTAAAGCAGAAGGTACGGTTGTAGAAATCCGGCGAAATCCCGGCCCTATCTTTGGTTCCCAGGAAGGTGAGGGTTATGCTCCAGTTGTAGAATTTGAAACCAACTGGGGCAGTCACCGCCATCATTCCACCTTTTATCAGCAACCATGCCCATTTCAAGTGGGGCAAAAAGTACAGGTAGGGTATTATTTCTACAGGTCGATTCGGGAGGTGTTACTCGATGGCGAAGAAAATCAGCCTCAATCTCCCACTTTACTCATTTGGGGAATCTGTTTTTGTTTGCTGGGCTATCCTTTTGTCGTCATTAAATTGCTCGATTTGATATAGCTGTAAATCAGTGAATGGCGAGTTCTCTCCAATAGAAAGAGAACCCGCCATGATATATCACATCCCCAACTCCTGCTTATCACCCAAAAATGGCTGGTTGTACACCCGTTTCCCGGTCGCTTTGTACAGTGCGTTCGCAACTGCGCCAAAAATCGGCGGAAATGGTGGCTCACCCATCCCAGTAGGATTGATTTCATTTTTCACAAAATGGACATCAATCGCCTTGGGTGCTTCACTCATGCGAATCATGCGGTAATTGTGGAAATTGGTTTTTTCTGGAGCTCCATTTTTGAAAGGCAATTCCCCAAAAAGTGCGTTACCGATACCATCAATCACTGCGCCCTCGGTCATATTGGCTGCAGCGTCGGGATTGACCACGATGCCGCAATCAATGGCACTGGTTACTTTTTGGACCACTGGTTTGCCATCTTCTACCGTCAACTCGAGTACGTGGGCAGCATAGCTGCTGTGGCAAAAATAGGCAGCTACACCGCGGTGTACTTTCCCTTTTGGCTTGTTTGCCCAACCCGATTTGTCGCGGACCAGTTCCAATACCCCGGCATAACGATCTGCATCGTAGTCGTTGTTTTTGCCCACTGGGCTGGCCTTGGCTTTTCTCAACAATTCCAGGCGCATTTCGATCGGGTCCTTTTTCATCATTTCCGCCAACTCGTCCAGGAATGACTGCTCGGCAGCAGCAATAAAATTGGAGCGTGGTGCCCGGAAGGCGCCGATGGTAATGTTGGATTCGATGGACCACTCCTCAGCCAGGTAGTTGTCGATTGCACCTGCCGGGAAACGATTGGCGTGCAGTGGGCTTTCAGGAATCCCCCCCGCTTTCACGTGAAAAGCGAGCAAGTTGTTGTTTTTATCCAGTGCAGCACGGTACGTGGCATAGTAGGCCGGACGGTAAACACCATTGGTCATGTCATCCTCCCGGGTGTACATCAACTTAACGGGCGCTTTAACCTGATGAGAGATGACCGCGGCCTCTACCATGTAGTGGCTGTAGGCCCGACGGCCAAAACCACCGCCCATGCGGGTCATTTCAATTTCGATGTTTTCGGCGGGTATCCCCAAACGTGCCGAGAGCGTCGGTTCAATCAGCCCTGGCGCCTGCAGTGGTCCGGCAACTTTCACTTTATCACCTTTGACATCGGCAAAAAAGTTCATGGGCTCCATACAATTGTGGGCCAGATGGGGAGCTGAGTAACTCCGTTCCAACACTTTAGCTGCAGTTTTGAAAGCGGCCTCCGGGTCACCGTCTTTGCGGACCACTCTACCAGGCTTGCTGGCAAATTCTTTCATTTTGGCGAGGTGGTCTATTGAGTTTTCCAGGCCAGCGGGAACTTTCACCTGACTTTTGTTTCCACCAAAGCCAGCTACCGTTTCGGTGTATGTTGCAAATGGTTCCCACTCAGCCTTAATCGCCTTTTTAGCATTCATCACTTCCCATGTAGAATTGCCAACAATGGCGATCAGTTCGGGGAAAGCATTGGTGTCGAATGCGCCTTTTTCTTGGCCATCATCGTAGGTTTTGAAAGAAAATACATCCTTGATGCCCGGCATACCCTTCACGGAAGCGTCGTTGAAGGATTTCAACTTCATGCCAAAAGCCGGTGGGTGCACAATCATGGCAATCAACATGCCATCTGCCTTGTAGTCCAGACCAAAGAGTGGTTTGCCCGTCACGATTTTTGGTCCTTCCACGTTTTTGTGCGAAGTGCCAATGATTTTGAAATCTTTAACCGCCTTTAATTTCACATCCTTTGGAACGGAAATTTGCGCGGCAGCCGCGGCCATTTCACCGTAAGTAGCCTTTTTGCCACTGCTGTGTTGCAAAACACTGTTGGCAGTAGTGATCTCCTCTACTGGTACATTCCAGGCTTTGGCAGCGGCTTCGCGGAGCATCTGCCGACCAGTAGCTCCGGCTTTGCGCAGGGCGTCCCACTTGGAGGGAATGCCTCTACTGCCTCCGGTAAACTGGCCAAAAGCCGCATTGGGGAATTTGGCTGGGTCGTGCATGGCCATTTCCACTCGTACGTCTTTCCAGTCCACGTCCAATTCCTCCGCCACGATCATGGGCATGGAGGTCATCACGTTTTGTCCAAATTCAGGATTGGGAGTAAAAATTGTAACCAGGCCATTGTCGCCAATTTTCAGGAAGGCATTGAAGTCGTACCATTCTTTGGGCAGAGCTAGGGAATCTTTGGCAGCAGCCAGGCTTTGTTTGGCCACCCAGTCAAATCCGATGACCATGCCACCGCCCGCGAAGAGCGTATTTTTGAGGAAAGAGCGTCTGCTCGATGCTATCTTTGTCTTTGTCATTTTTTTAGATTTTAGGAACGCGCTGCGGTTTTGATCGCCGCCTTAATCCGGATATAGGTACCACAACGGCAAATGTTGCCGTGCATCGCTGCGTCAATTTCTTCGTCGCTGGGTTTGGGGTTGTTCTTCAACAAAGCGGCCGCGCTCATGATTTGTCCGGTTTGACAGTAACCGCACTGTGGCACATCGTGTTCAAGCCAAGCTTTTTGGACAGGGTGATCACCCTTTTCAGAAAGTCCCTCAATGGTGGTAATCTTCTGATTGCCTATCTGCGCAACAGGCAGTGAACAAGAGCGCATGGCCACACCATCCAGGTGAATGGTACAGGCACCACACATCGCCATGCCGCAGCCGTACTTGGTGCCCACCAGATTGAGGTGGTCTCGAAGTACCCAGAGGATGGGTGTAGTGGGGTCGACATCAACTTGATGCTTTTTCCCATTGATAGTCAGGTTATAAACTGCCATGATATTAGGTTTGATTGAATGTACAAATTAAGAGGCTTCTGGCCTCGGAACATTATAAAAATCAAGTCAATTGTTACAAAAATCAAAGGATTTGCCGATCAGCCAAACTCCCTCTTTTCCCCCAAATAAGGTTGTTGGTAAAGCCGTTTGCCTCTTGCCTTATACAACGCATTCGCCAAAGCAGCAAACACTGGCGGGTAAGGTGGCTCGCCCATACCGGTTGGAGCGATCTCATTTTTTACAAAATGTACGTCGATGGACTCCGGAGCTTCTCCCATTCGGATCATTCGGTACTTGTCGAAGTTGCTTTTATCGGGCACCCCATCATTGAAGGAGATGGAACCGAACAAGGCGGTACCAATTCCGTCTACAATAGCACCTTCACTCATGTTGATGGCCGCGTCTGGATTGACCACGATGCCACAATCCAAGGCGCAACAAACCCTTTTGACCACGGGTTTTCCATCATCCAGCACCAAGTCCAACACTTGAGCGCAATAAGAGTTGTGACTGTAATAGGCGGACACTCCCCGGTGCACGTTGGACTGGTTTTGGCCCCATCCTGATTTTTCGCGCACCAGTTCCAGCACACCGGCATAGCGGGCAGGGTCGTAATCGTTGTTTTTGCCTACTGGGTTGGTTTTGGCGCGATTCAACAAGTCCAGGCGGAACTGGATCGGGTCTTTGCCCATTGCCTCGGCCAATTCATCCAAAAAGGATTGTTCGGCGCTGGCCATAAAGTTGGAACGGGGTGCCCGGAAAGAGCCTACCGTAATGTTGCTGTCGATGGTCCAATCCTCGGCGAGGTAATTGTCGATGGCTCCTGCAGGAAAGGCATTCGCGGCCAGCGGGCTTTCCGGGATCCCTCCAGTTTTGACGTGAAAGGCGATCAATTGATTGTTGGCATCCAGGGCAGCCCGATAAGTGGCTTGATAGGCTGGGCGATAAATACCCGAGGTCATATCATCTTCCCGGCTGTAAATCAGTTTGATGGGTGCCTCCATCTTTTGAGAAATAAGGGCAGCCTCCAGAGCCCAATGTGCGTAGGACCGTCGACCGTAACCTCCTCCCAGGCGGGTCATCTGGAAATCGATTTTTTCTAGCGGCATCCCCAGTCTGGCCGCCAGTGCCTGCTCCGTAAATTCTGGTTTTTGCAGGGGACCTGATAGCTCCGCCTTTTCCGCCGTTACATGCGCAAAAAAGTTCATCGGCTCCATACAATTGTGCGCCAGGTGAGGAGCGGTGTAGGTCCGTTCGATGATTTTTGCAGCGTTTTTGAAGGCCGTTTCAGGGTCGCCATCGCGGCGGCGCACGCGAGCGGGTATAGCTGCTGTTTGCGCAATACTACTCTCATGCCGGGCCGTACTTTCCAGGCCAGCAGGGGTACGCACCTGTTGCCTGGTGCCCAGGCGATTGACCATTTCGGTGCTTTCTGCAATGGGCTCACACTCTATTTTGATGGCCTTCTTGGCCTGCATTACCTCCCAGGTGGAATTGCCGACAATGGCGACAACATCAGGGAAATTCAGGGTGTCAAAAAACTGTTTTTCGTAATCGGCATTCATCACCTTGATGGGAAAAATGGCTTTGATACCCGGCAAATTGCGTGCTGCCGAATCATCAAAAGACTTCAATTTCAGGCCAAAGGCAGGTGGATGGATGATCATGGCGATCAACATACCTTCTTTGCGCTGGTCTATCCCAAACAGGGGCTTTCCGGTGATGATTTTGCTGGCATCTACATTTTTGCGAGAGCTGCCAATGATTTTGAAATCTTTGACCAGCTTCAAAACGACTTCCTTTGGAACTGGAATTTTGGCCGCTGCCGAAGCCATTTCGCCGTAAGTGGCCGATTTTCCGCTGGCTTTGTGGGACAATACACCCGCAGCGGTAGTGATTTCAGCAACTGGCACTCCCCAACTTTGGGACGCTGCTTCTTTTAACATTTGTCGAGCCGAGGCGCCAGCCGTACGTAGGGTCTGCCAGCTTTGGCGAATACCCTGACTTCCGCCGATGAATTGACGGGTGTACAAAGCTGTGTTCAGAGGAGCTTGTTCCACCACCACATCTTTCCAATCTACATCCAGTTCTTCCGCTACAATCATGGGCATGGAGGTTTTGACATTTTGCCCACCTTCCGGATTGGGTGCCATGATGGTAACCGTTCCATTATCGGCAATACTCAGGAAGCCGTTGAATTTGTACCAGGCTTTGGCAGAACTTGCGGGTGCTATGGTTGCAGCGGAACTTTGACAAGAAGTCAGCCATTCAAAGCCCAGCATCATGCCACCACCTGCCAATGCTGCGGATTTTAAAAAGGAACGCCTGCCGTTGTAAGTTTTTACTGTTGTCATGGTGGAGAGATTTGACTGCAATTTAGGGCTTTTCAATGCATAAAATTCTATTTTCAATTACTCACTTGTCGTTGTACTCGTGCTGTATATCGACCTTTCTGAATAAGGCTACCTGAAACCGTTCCATTTTCCTTTTACCCGCCTATATTTGTTTATCTCCTGCATTAAAAAAATCGCATCATGAAAAAAACTACTCAACGCATCACACCATTTCTATTGCTGATAACTGCCTTATTTTGCTCAGTCTTCAATGCCTTTTCCGCTTCCAGTGAGTACACGGTTATCGTGGAAGCTTACGATTGGGGGCCGGCTGTGAGCAAGGTTATTTTGGGCCTTGACAAGTCCGTAAAAGTGGTGGACCATAAGGATTACAACGTGTCGGCCACTCGCCATTCATCTTGTGTAGAAATTCCCGCCACTCAAGCCTCAGGGAGCAGGTCGGTCGTTTTTGCCTATGTTTCCGACCAGGAAGGGAAGCGGGTGGCGGAAGGCAATTACGTTACCCTGGTATTGGCAGTTGCTCCAAACCTGCCCATTTCTTCACCAATTTTTTACTCCCAAAATCCCAAATGCCGCGGCAACAACTGGATTGAGTACAAACTCTCGGTAAAGGACAACAAAAGCAATCAGGTTTGGGACAAGGAAAAAAAGCGCATTGTTCCACTGATGGACCAATTTGACCTGAGTGGCAATTACAAAGTGGATGACAGCATTACGCTCTCTTATGCTGTTTATACACCCCAAGTCAGAGCCTCCAAATCGCCCCTCATCATTTGGCTGCACGGTGGCGGTGAAGGGGGAAGCGATCCGAGTATCGCCATTATCGGCAACAAAGTGGTCAACTACGCTTCACCCGAGATCCAGAGCTACTTTGGAGCAGCTTATGTCCTAGCGCCGCAATGCCCAGGTGCCTGGATGCACAACAAAAAAGGCATAACCACCCATGGCAAAGAAGACGACATGTACAACCAGGGTTTGATGGCCATGATCAAAAACTTTGTGCGTACCCATCCCGAGATTGATCAAAGCCGCATTTACGTGGGTGGCTGTTCCAATGGTGGCTATATGGCTTTGAGGCTGATTCTAGCTGATCCTGGTTATTTTGCGGCAGGCTACATTAGCGCTTTGGCCTACCAGTCACAATACATCACCGATCAACAAATCAACAGCATTCGCAACGTGCCCATCTGGTTTGTACATGCCAAAGATGATGGCACTACCATTCCCGATAAGACAGTAGTGCCAGTTTACCAGCGCCTAAAAGCCGCCGGGGCCAAGAACGTTCACTTTACTTTTTACGACCACGTTGTTGACCTAAGTGGGTTTTACGGTGGCGAAAACTATTACTTCAATGGCCACTGGTCCTGGATTTATTCGCACAGCAACCACGCCAAGCTGGACTACGATGGTTATCCGGTTAAAATCAAGAATAAACCAGTGACGATAATGGAGTGGATGGCGGCTCAGAAAAAATGATTTTTTTCACCATCTAAGACACCTAAGAAACACCTCAGGAGCATTGCCTCCTAAGGTGTTTCTTAGATGTCTTAGATGATTCAATTAAAAATGTGTACTTAGTATTTCAAATGAAAAAACTCATTCTCCCGCGCCTCTCCCCTACTCTTGCTTTGCGCCTCATTCGCCCGCAATTCCACCCGCCGGATTTTCCCACTGATCGTTTTGGGTAAGGCCTCCACAAACTCAATGATGCGGGGAATTTTGTAGGCTGCCAAATTCTGTTCACAGTGCGCGAACAGTTCCTCCGCAAGTGCCTGATCACCCACTAATTCCGGCCGCAAGAGCACAAAAGCCTTCACCGCAAAGCCCCTTAATTCGTGCGGACTGGCCACCACAGCCGTTTCCACCACCGCATCGTGTTCAATCAATACACTTTCCACTTCAAAAGGCCCAATCCGGAAGTCGGAAGCCTTAATCACATCATCGTCGCGACCTACAAACCAAATGTAACCTTCATCGTCTTTGTAGGCTTTGTCGCCCGTGTAATACAAGCCGTGTCGAAATACCTGAGTCTTGCGTTCGGGTTCGCCGAGGTATTCCAGGAATACGCCATTTTTTCGACCGCCGTCCATTCGGATACAAATGCTGCCTTCTTCAAAAGGCGGCTGCTCTACCCCTTCTTCATCGGCAATTACGATGTCGTACAAGAAGGTCGCCTTGCCCATCGAGCCGTATTTGACCACGGTACCGGGCATATTGGCCACCAGACAAGTAGTTTCGGTTTGGCCGTAGCCGTCGCGGATGAGGATACCCGTGCCTTTTTGCCATTTTTCAATGATCTCAGCATTGAGCGGTTCACCCGCTGCCACACATTGCCGGAATTTGAATTGATACCCGGAAAAGTCTTCCAGAATCATCATCCGCAATACCGTGGGGGGCGCACAAAAGGTGGTCACCTGGTATTTTTCGATGGTTTTTAATTGTTCTTTTGCGTCAAATTTGTCGACCTGATTGGCAAAAATGGTCGCCCCCATGTTCCAGGGCGCAAAGAAGCTGCTCCAGGCAAACTTTGCCCATCCCGGTGCCGAAATGTTGTAGTGAATGTCACCATAACGCAAACCCACCCATGCAGCTGTACTCAAATGCCCGAAGGGATAGGTAAAATGGGTGTGGATCACAATTTTGGGCAGGCCCGTGGTCCCCGAGGTGAAAAAGTAAAACAAGTGGTCATCGGGTCGGGTGAAAGCTGCAGGGGCATCTTCCGCTTCCTGAGCAATCTCACCGATGGAATGCCAGCCAGCCCGACTGCCATCCACCACTATTTTCACTTTTACCTTCCGGCCCAGCATTTTTTCAGCAGCTTCTATTTTCTCAGCATTGGCCAGATCGGTGATGACTACCTCGGGAAAAATGGTTTGAAAGCGGTAGGCAATGTCTTTTTCAATCAGGTTGTTTGCCGCTGGGATGAGGATCAAACCTCCTTTGATGGCACCAAGGGTAGCGATCCAGTTGGCGGGGTCAAGGGGCAATTGGGTGTATATGCAATTTCCCTGCTGCACGCCGTGTTTGGTCAGAAAATTTAGAAATTGGTTGGCAGTGGTATAGATGCTTTGGAAGGTATAACGTTTTTCTTTTTCGTTGTGCCGCCAGATGAGGGCTGCGGCGTTGGGGTATAGTTCCAGGTTTAAGGGGCAAAATACGTCCATCACCCAGTTGAAGAATTCGGGTTGATCCAGGTCAAAAAATTGCAGATCCTGGACTTTTTCATTGGCGATGGCCTCGCGGATTGTTTTGAAATAGGTTTTGATGTTCATGTTGGCGATCTTCTATTTGAACTCAAAATGAAGGTAAAGAAAAATCAGAAAACTCAAAGTATTTTTTGCCACCGCATCCAGGATTGAAACTGCACACAATTAGCCCCAAATCATCTACTCCAATTCTGCAACTCCATTTACCTTTACCCACCACCAATTGACCTACACAGATGCAGCATCTTTTTGACTTACGCGGCAAAACCGCCCTCGTAACGGGAGCCAGTAGCGGCATGGGTAAAGCCATTGCAGAAGCTTTGGGGGCCCACGGTGCAAAGGTGATTGTCAGCAGCAATGATGCCAGTGGCTGTCAGGATGCTGCGGAAGAATTCGCTCAAAAAGGAATCTCCGCGCTGGCCTTACCTTGTGATGTAGCCAATTCTGTCGAGCGCCAGCAGTTGTACACCTTGGCTACCCAGGCGTTTGGGGGCATTGATATTCTGGTCAGTTGTGTGGGCGGCGCGGCGCCAGGTCCGTTTTTGGACATCAAGGAAGAAGTTTTCTCTCAAACCATAGAACTGAATCTGCACAGTGCCCTGCACCTGAGCCAGCTCTTTTTGTCGGGTATGCAGGCCCAAAAAAATGGGGTCATAATTTTTCTGGCCAGCATCGCCAGTGTACGTGGCAACAAAAGCATCGGTTTGTACGGCATTACCAAGGCGGGTATTGCCCAAATGGCGCGCAACCTCGCGGTGGAGTTTGGCCCCGACAACATTCGGGTCAACGCCATTTCACCGGGGTTGATTGATACCCCCTTTTCCAAAAGCCTGTTGGAGAATCCCACTTTTATGGAGCGACGACTTGCCCTAACGCCCTTGCGGCGTGTGGGCACACCTGAAGAAATTGCTGGAGTTGCGGTACTATTGGCTTCACCTGCTGGCGCTTTTATTACCGGACAAAACATCATTGTGGATGGGGGGACGACCATCAGCGATGGGAGTTGAGGAAACTCCTCAACTTTTCATCTTCTCAACTCCTCAACCTTTACCTATGTTGATCCAAAATAAACCACCCAATCCACTCAAAGACTGGCAAGTCCAGCGCGAAAACATCCGCTACCTCGGCCAGGATTTGCAGCGACCAGAATGTATCCTTACCGAGCCCAATGGCACCGTATGGTCGGCAGATGCGCGGGGGGGAGTGATGCAGTTGAATCCCGATGGTTCACAAAAACTGGTCGCGCCGTTTTTTGAACAGATTAGTGATTCGGCCAATTCCTACGAAAACCGTTACATCCAGGCTCAAGGTTCTTTACCCAACGGAGTGTGTTTTGATCAAAACGGGGATTTCATCATCGCCAACTGGGGCACCAATCACCTCGAACGGATGACGCGCGAGGGCAAAATGAACACCCTGTTGACCGAAATTGACGGCATTCCGCTGGGTAAAACCAATTTCCCTTTGCGCGACAGCAAAGGCCGCATCTGGTTCACTGTGACGACCCGCACCGAGCCCTGGTCGGATCAAATCAATACCCGAGCTACGGATGGTTACATTGCATTGATGGATGATAGGGAAGTAAGGATTGTCGCGGACAGTTTTTGTGGCACCAACGAAATCCGTTTTGATGACAATGAGGAATGGTTGTACGTGGTGGAAAGCACGGGCTGGTGCATCTCGCGCCTGCGTGTGCACCCGGATGGCAGTTTGAGTGATCGAGAAGTGTACGGCCCTTCACGGTTGAGTGGTTTCCCGGATGGTTTTGCTTTTGACACTTATGGCAACCTCTGGATTACCCTGATTTTCACTGATCAGCTCATTGCACTTACCCCGGATGGGGAGGAATTGATGTTACTCGACGACAGTACACCAAGCACCCGCCAGCGTTTGATCGAAGCCTATGAGCAACGTAAAGTTACCCCGGAAATCCTGGGCGCTACGCAGGGGAGTATTTGCCCCTGGATGGCGAGTTTGAGTTTTGGTGGGAAGGACTTAAAAACAGTCTACCTTGGTAGTTTGCGGGGGACACGGATTCCGTATTTTGAGAGTCCGGTTGCTGGGCAAAAAATGATTCACTGGAAAAGTTGAGGAGTTGAGGCTACCGCAGCGACTTGGACGCCATTGGCACACCCACACGGTCACACACTAACACACACCCATTCTTGCGGTAGCCTCAACTCCTCAACCTTCTCAACCTCTCAACTCCTCAACTCCTCAACTAACCATATGCAACGTTTCCTCCATAAAATCTGCCTCGTTACCGGTGCTGGTTCCGGCATTGGCAAAGCCACCGCCCTGGCCTTTGGTCGCGAAGGTGCCAAAGTGGTCGTCGCCGACCTGGACCTTGAACAGGCCGAACAAACCTGCCAAGCATTAAAAGCCATGCAAGTCGAGGCTTTAGCCATCGCCGTCAACATCGCCGTACGGGCTGAAGTGGAAGCAATGGTTAAAGCCACTGTTGATCGTTTTGGTCGCCTGGATTGTGCGGTTAACTGTGCGGGCATCGCTGGCCCAGTTTCCCTCCCCCTCCACGAGTACCCAGATGAATACTGGCACCAACAAATCAATGTCAACCTGACCGGAACTTGGTATTGCATGAAGTTTGAGCTTATTCAAATGTTGGCACAAGGCGGGGGGAACATCGTGAACTTGTCTTCCGCAGCGGGTTTGATTGCCCAACCCGAAAACTCCCCTTATGCGGCATCCAAACACGGGGTGGTAGGCATCACCAAAACTGCTGCCCGCGAATACGCCACCAAAAACATCCGCGTCAATGCCATCTGCCCTACCGCCATTGAAACGCCGATGATCATGGAGGGGCGGCGCAAACTGGCGCACAACCCGGAAGCCAAACAGGCAGCTATCAATTATCAGGCGATGAAAAGAATGGGGCAGCCGGAGGAAATCGCGGAGATCGCGCTTTGGTTGTGTTCTGATCAGGCGTCATTTGTTACTGGCCTGGCCATGCCCGCCGACGGCGGAGCCCTAGCTTAGGTGCCCCTTTGGTGCCTGAGGTTTCTTAGGTGGTAAAGAAAAAAAGCCCTTCGCAGAAGGGTTCTATTTTAACCACCTTAGAAACTTCAGACACCGAAGTGGCGCTTTAGAAGGGGAAGCTGATTTTTCCCTATTTTGCTCAAAAAAAAACAAACACATGATTCTCGAAGTTGCCACCATCAACATCAAACCCGGCACGAATGCCGAATTCGAAGCCAATCTCCAGGCAGCCCAGGCGGTCATCAGCCAGGCCAAAGGTTATCTCGGGCACCAGTTTCAGCATTGTATAGAAGTACCTAGCCGTTACGTTTTACTAATTCGTTGGGCCAGTCTGGAAGACCATACCGAAGGATTTCGCAGTTCCAATCTGTTCGTGGAGTGGCGGGCACTGATCGGTCCTTTTTTCGATGGGCCACCCAACGTGGAACATTTTTCCCTAAAATTTGAAAATTAGTCCTTTATGAAAATCATCGATTTGTCGGTAACCATTTCAACAGACATCAAAGAGCCCCTACCCACTACCATCGAGTACGAGGACCACAAAGAGGGGGCGAAAAAGATGGGGGCGAAACTCTTCAAAGGTTTACCCAGCGATGCCTTTCTGGAAGGCAATGGTCCGGCTGGAGAGTTTTTGTACGTAACGGGCCATACGGGCACCCACATTGATGCGCCCTGGCATTATTTCCCAACTTGTGCCGGGAAGCCGTCCCGTACCATCGAGGAGTTGCCGCTGGAATGGTTCTTCTCGGATGGGGTTGTGCTGGATTTTACCGACAAACCCGATGGATATTGCATCACGGTGGCAGACTTGCAGGAAAAACTGGCAGCCATCAATTATGCACTTAAACCTTTCGATATTGTCCTGATCCGTTGTGATGCCGACAAACGCCTGCACGATGAAGATTTTGTCAGAATCCATGTAGGTGCTTCCGCTGAAGCCACCCATTGGTTAATTGATCAAGGCATCAAAGTGATGGGTACCGATGGTTGGGGGTGGGATATTCCCATGCACATCCAGGTGCAGGATTATTTGCAAAATCCACGGCCAGGGGTAATTTGGGCCGCCCATTACGTAGGTCGGGAAAAAGAATATTGTCAAATTGAAAAACTGGCCAATCTGGATCAATTGCCACCCTTTGGGTTCAAAGTGGCTTGTTTTCCAGCGAAGATTAAAGGTGGAAGTGCTGGTTGGACGAGGGCGGTGGCGATATTTGAATGACGAATAATTCGAATGACGAATGACGAATTTTGGGTCACTGAGCGGAGCCGAAGTGCCTCCAAATTAGTTATTCGTCATTCGAATTTGAGTTGATACATCTTTAGTTTTCTACACGAACAATAAAATCAAGGTTAAAATAATTCCACCCAAAGTAAAATACAAACCCCGCTTAAATATGGTGGTTTGGGGCATGAACATCCAAAAGGCAGAAATCACAAAAAACAGCAAAGAGAGCCCAAAAAAGATGTTGAAGTAATACAAAGGATCTTCGGTTTTTGCCTTGTGCAAATGGGTCATTTTTTCCAGAATAGTCGGCAGTTGTTTTACTTTAAACTCAGCTTTCCCGGTGCTTTTGTTGTAGGTTCCGTCCCGGAAATAAATCAAATCACCTTCAGTTTTGTCCACTTTGAATTGCCGCATTTTCAGCATTTCCCCAATCTCTTTTTCACTGGCATTGGGTTTGATCATTTGAACAATCTGCTTCTCTTTTTTTAAAAAATCAGTATCACGAAAAATCAAAATCACTCCGCTTATGGCGTAAACAGCCATGATACCAGCGAGGAAAAAGCCCAAATAGCGGTGAATCACCCGCATGTTGTTGCTAAAGGAATTTGAGGTAGACATAATCACAAATGTGTTTTGGTAAAAAATTAGTTAAAGTCCCAGCGGGCAAATAACCCATAATTGTCTGCAAAGATTTTGTTTGGCCCTATTTGATCTAGATTGGCCCCCAGGCCAAAAGCCAGGGATTTTCTTTTCAGTCCACTGCGAAGATACAAGTAACTTCGGTTATGGATTCCCTCCTTTAGGTTGTGATTGTAAATAAACTGCAAACGGTTGTACCATGTCCATTTTTCGTTGAGGGGTGGTTTATATTCGTATAGTCCGAATAGTTTAAAATCAAGGTCTTCATTTAGAAACAAGGATGCAACCGTAACTGCCAGAACTTTTTTGGAGGTGTAATTGTGCTGAGGGCCAACGATCGGCGAAAACCCAGCAACCGAATTGATCTCCATTCCTGCCATTATCCCGAAACCCTTGCCCAAAGAATAACTAAATTGTGCTGGTATGGTGATGCTATTTTGGGGTATTTTTTGGTTGTAGCTAGCCGAATAGGTCGCTACACTAAAGAACCCAAATTTGCTATCGGGGCTAAATTTTTTCTTGATGACTACTTGGAAATAAAATTGGTCATTACCAAAAAGCATCTCTACCGGAAGCGGGGGTTCTGGTGCCTGCGCATTCAACTTGAAAAATGCCAAAAGTGCCAAACAAAACGCAAACACGTTTGGCCCTGTGCAGGTTGTTGCTATTCTCACGATTTTGAGGTATTGATGTAGCAACAAAAATAGACTAGAGTTCAGGCTGAAACATTGCGGTACAGCAACAATTTTGTTGTAGTATTTGCTATTACAATTCGGATTTTAGTCGGCTTAAGGTATAGGGAGTAACACCCAGGTACGTAGCTACGATTTTGTTGGAAAGTCTTGACAGAATTCTGGGCTGGTAATCCATCAGCCATTTAAGCCGTTCTAAGGCATTCTGCCCCTGAAGGTCAAAAATTCGTCTCTGTGAAGTGATATACGCCATTTCTAGAATATCTCGGTAGATAAAATTAATTTGAGGTACGGTACTTACCAGCTTGTAGAAATTCTGTCGCGAAATGACGAGTAACTCTGACTTTTCCACCGCCTGAATGAACTCAGTTGAGGGCTTCTGCTCGATAAGGCTACTTAAAGCAGTTCCAAATTTACCTTCAAAAGCGAAATACCGAGTCACTTCCTTCCCCTCGCTATTGATGTAATAAAACCTCAGGCAGCCTTTATTTACAAAGATGTTGAAGGGGCAAACATCTCCTTCCAAAAGCAAAAATTCATTTCTTTTTACCGATTTGGGTTTAAAATACGTACAAATTCCAGAAAACGTCTCTTGGTCTATTGCTATTTTAGCGTTAATGTATTCGTAGAGTAACTGGTGCATTAATTGCTAATTGTGAGATCAGAAGTAAGGAATGAGCGAGAAATAAGGAATAGAGAAAACTGCAAATTATATCTCACCATCCTCTTCCCGCTGTTTTTTCGTCTTATTCACATTTCCTCTAGGGTTTCGTCCGTATTTCTGTCTATAGTCATCAACATGCTCATCCTCGATCTTTCTGGCCTTTCCCTTTCCCATGATTCCCTTGATAAGGACTTTAGCAAAAAAACGAATCCAACCTACTGCTCGATTGAGATAATCTACCTGCTCCCGCATGCGTGAAGAATAACCGTCTTCTTCAATAGGCTTGTCACTAATTCCATATTTAAAAAGGTCATCTTCTTCGCTGTCGTAAACGCCATACAGATGGTGTTCTTTGTTGTTTTTATTGGAGTGCCATGAAACTTCATACCTAATCTTCTACATCCCAAGCCTGTTCATTGCTATAGGTTTCAATTGGAAAAGCAGGGGTATATTCGTACTTAGCCTTGGTTTTACGGGTATAGGCGGTTGAAGGAAGGTAAAGCAGTGCCTCAAAAGTAAGATCTTTGGGCATTAGGCTAGGGTCTTTCAGAACAGCCTCATAGGCTTCCTGGCCATTGGCGACCACACAACAGCGTGCATAAAGGAAATTATCTACAGAAAAATAACGATCCAACGCCCACGCATCTTCACCAATATGCTTGGCAAAGGCGAGACCATCCAAGGTGTACAACTTCTCTGACAAGATGTCGGCAAATTCGAAAATGTGACGCACCGGCCCTTGCTCCAGATAAGCCACTGCTGGCACCAACACAGCGTCGTCCTCTTCTTCTTTTTCCCAATCCAACAATGCGATGATTTCCCAAAAGTGCTTCTCGCTCAATGGATTCTTTAAGTGATCCTGGTTTAGTTCAACGCTGATTTCGCCTTCGGGATATTTCTCCTGCAGCTCGCGAATCATGTTTTCATTCAGGGCCCGAATGGGAATTTTAATGGTTTGCGTCATACTGAAAAAGTTATGCTTCACCTATTGACCAATACACAGGGTAAACAAAAATAAACTTTTTTGAGCGAAAAAGAAAATTAAGTTTGTATAATTCTTCGTATCCCTCTCCCGCCCAAACAAGTCCCAATTCTGCACAGAATTTCCCGACCTTTAATTTGTAGCCTAGCCGAACAAAGCAGACATTTGCAGAGCCAAGCTAATTTGTTTAGCTTGGAATCTTTTTCAACCTATTTTACCGAAATGAACACAAATAAAACCTTAAAAGAAGAAGCGCTACATTACCACGCCAAAGGACGCCCGGGAAAAATCGAAGTGATTCCCACCAAGGAAACCGCTACCCAGCGCGACTTGACCCTGGCCTATTCCCCTGGTGTAGCCGAACCTTGCCTGGAAATTGAGGCCGACCCCGAAGCCGTTTACAAATACACCGCCAAAGGCAACCTGGTCGCCGTTATTTCCAATGGAACTGCGGTATTGGGCCTGGGCGATATTGGGCCGGCAGCAGGCAAACCCGTAATGGAAGGCAAGGGCTTGTTGTTTAAAATCTACGCCGACATCGATGTATTCGACCTGGAGTTGAACACCAAGGATGTCGACGAATTTGTACGGACGGTGAAAATTCTTGAGCCCACTTTTGGTGGCGTAAACCTGGAAGACATCTCCGCTCCCGAGTGTTTTGAAATCGAAGAGCGCCTCAAAGCCGAATTGAATATCCCGGTGATGCACGACGACCAGCACGGCACCGCCATCATCAGCGCAGCAGCCTTGTTGAATGCACTAGAAATTGTGGGGAAAGACATTGACAAAGTCAAAATCGTGGTCAATGGCGCGGGGGCTTCGGCCATTTCCTGCTCCAAACTCTACCATAGCCTGGGTGCCAAAAAAGCGAACATGTTCATGTTTGACTCTAAAGGTTTGATCCACCCCAGCCGCACCAATCTGGATGGCAAAAAAAGTGAATTTGCCAACGACCACGCTCCTGCCGAAACAACGCTGGCTGATGCCCTCGTAGGTGCTGACGTATTCATCGGCCTTTCCAAAGGCAATGTATTGAACCAGGAAATGGTTAAGGTTATGGCCAAAGACTGCATCGTTTTTGCAATGGCCAACCCCACCCCTGAAATCAGTTACGAGGAAGCCACTGCTGCCCGGGAAGACATCATCATCGCCACTGGCCGCAGCGATTATCCCAATCAGGTCAACAACGTATTGGGTTTTCCCTACATTTTCCGTGGTGCCTTGGACGTTCGTTCCAAAGAAATCAATGAAGCCATGAAGCTTGCAGCGGTGCGCGCCCTGGCAGCACTGGCCAAAAAGCCCGTACCTGACATCGTCAACATGGCCTATGGCAAAGAAAATATGGCTTTTGGCCGGGAGTACATCATCCCCAAACCCACCGACCCCCGTTTGCTCACCGCAGTGGCACCAGCCGTGGCTAAGGCTGCGATGGATTCGGGTGTGGCCAAATTCCCGATCAAAGACTGGGATGCTTACGAAACCCAGTTGGCCAAACGCCTCGGGCTAGACAATACCCTTACCAAGGCCATCATCAGCCAGGCCAAGCGCAACCCCAAGCGGGTGGTGCTGGCCGATGCCGAGAACCTGGCCGTACTCAAAGCCGCCCAACAGGTCAAGGACGAGCGGATCGCCACACCAATTTTGCTGGGCAATGTCCAAAAAATCCATGCCCTGATCCAGGAAAACCAGTTGAATTTGCAAGATGTCAGCATCATTGATCCAATGCGGCCTCAAAGCGAATCGGAACAAGCCCGTTTAGAAAAATATGGTGACTTGTTTTTCGAAAAACGCAAGCGGAAAGGGTTTAACAAATCCGAAGCCCACGACATCTTGCGCCGCCGCAATTACTTCGGAGCCATGATGGTAGAAATTGGTGAAGCGGATGCCCTGATTGGAGGAATGACCCGCAATTACCCCGATACGGTACGGCCATCCCTACAAATCATTGGTCGCCAGCCAGGCGTAAAAAAAGTGGCGGGCATGTACATCCTGATGAGTCGTTTTGGGCCACTTTTCCTTGCCGATACCACCGTCAACTTCAATCCAAGCGCGGAAGAGATAGTAGAAATTGCTGAATTGGCTGCCAAAGAAATTGAAAAGTTCAACATCAAGCCTCGCGTTGCTTTGTTGACTTACTCCAATTTTGGGAGCGCCGATGGTGAAGATGCGGTTAAAATGCGTTTGGCCACGGAGTTGTTGAAAGCCAAACACCCTGAGATGGTCGTAGATGGTGAAATGCAAGCCCACTTGCCTTTTGATCAGGAATTACTGCAGGAAAACCATCCCTTCTGCGACCTGGTTGGTGGCGGTGCAAACCTGTTAATTTTTCCCAACCTTTCGGCTTCCAATATCGCCTACAACCTGGTTAAGGAAGTAGCCGACATTGAAAAAATCGGACCGGTTTTGCTGGGGCTCAAAAAACCAGCTCACGTCTTGCAATTGGGCAGTACGACGCGGGAAATTGTGAACATGATCGCCATTGCAGTGGTGGATGCACAAACCATCAAATAATTGAGCAGAAAGATGACGCTGCACCATCCCTCCTCGGGAACAACTGAGCTGCGGCCACGCAGCGTCATCATTTTGCTTGGTAGTTTGAATGGCTTGATGCCTTTCACTACCGACTTGTACTTGCCTGCTTTTCCAGCTATAGCCCGGCATTTTCAAACGGATATTGGCCTAGTTACCCTTTCCATGAGTAGTTTTTTTATCGGTTCCTGCGTTGGGCAAATCATCAATGGCCCGGTGTTGGATCGATTTGGTCGCAAATATCCGATGTTGCTGGGTTTGAGTTTATTTTTACTGGCTTCCCTGGGCTGTGCTTTGGCTCCAAGTATTGAATGGTTGATCAGTTTGCGTTTTTTTCAGGCCCTGGGCATCAGCATGTGCGCGGTGGGGAGCCGGGCAGTTGTGCGGGATATTTTTCCAGTCGACCAAACGGCGAGTATCTTCTCTACTTTGGCCCTGATCATGGGTGTTGCCCCCATCATTGCGCCTAGTGTGGGCTCCTGGGTCTTGTACTATTTTGACTGGCGCAGTATCTTTTTCCTTTTGGCCATCATGGCTGCGGTGTTGTTTTTTGCTTTGTACCGGTGGTTGCCCCATGTCAAACGTTCGGATGCCAATTATTCGTTACACCCCAAAGCGGTTCTGGGCAATTATTGGTCGGTGCTGCGTACGCCCAATTTTTTGGCCTATAGCCTTGTGGCGGCCATGGCGAGTGCCGCTTTGTTCGCCTGGATTTCCAGCTCTTCTTTCATTTTTATCCGACTACTGGGTTTGACAGAACAACAATTTGGCTGGGTATTCGCTACTACTGCTTCATGCCTCATCCTGAGCAATCAGTTGAATCGAATATTGTTGAAAAAATTCCGGAGTGAACAGATTGCGCTGGTTGCGGCAATTGTACAGTTGTTGGTTTGTGGGGGGCTTTTTCTGATTGTGCAATACGCCTTTAATGTACCTATTTTGCTGCTGGGCTTGTGTGCTTTCATGTTGTGTTTGGGTTTGATCACCCCCAATGCCATGGCCCTGGCGCTGCGGCCTTTCACTCAAAACGTGGGTAGTGCCACCGCCATGATGGGCAGCATTCAAATGGCTTGCAGTGCTTTGACTACTGCTGGTTTGAGTTATTTCCAAAAAGGCTCTGCTTTGCCGATGGTCGTCGCCATGATGGGTATCATTAGTGTGAGCATTGGAGTGCAATATTGGGTGAGGAGCAAAAATAAAGCGCTGGAAAGTTAAAGCCAATCTCATTAACATTAGAAAAAGGTGCATTCAGCGCAGAGTTGTGCTGAGGTCTGCCAACCCCCGACCCCTAAAGGGGAGTACATTTTTGGTAACCTAAGATTTTAACTTTTCAATTAAAAAGTAAGATTTTAAACTTACCTAATATGTACTCCCCTTTAGGGGTCGGGGGTTCTGGAGCTTGGGTAAAATAAAGCGCTGATTGCATACAAACGCTAAAGGCAGGTAAGTTCAGGTAGGTAAATGCACCGGGAAAGTGCTATTTTAGGCTCTTAAAGCAATCAGATCAAATAACACATCGATGAAAAAAATCCTGCTTCAAACTGCCTGCCTGCTTGGTGTGATTTTCCATTGCGGACTCGTTTCCAGCCAAAATATTGCGCCTGTAATTTTACAAAAGAATTGGTCAGCTTCCTGGATTACGGTTCCGGGCGCGCCACCCAATGGTTATGGCGTGTATTTGTTCCGCAAAACCATTGAGTTAGCCAGTCAACCCGCCACCTTTGTCATCCATGTCTCTGCCGACAACCGCTATAAATTGTTTGTCAATGAAAAAATGGTCTCACTGGGTCCAGTTCGAGGCGATCTGCAACACTGGCATTACGAAACCCTTGACATTGCACCCTATCTTAAATCTGGAAAAAACGTCATTGCTGCCCAAGTTTGGAACGAAGCCGAATGGCGCCCCGAGGCCCAAATCAGTTTACAAACTGCTTTCATCGTACAAGGTGCGACCGAGGCATTGAACCTCATCAACACCAACAGCAGCTGGAAATGCCAACACGACAGCAGTTACACGCCCATCAGGGTTTCACTTGCAACCTATTATGTAACCGGACCTGGAGAATTGGTGCAGTTGTCCAAACAAGCCAAGAATTGGCAAAGTCTCGATTTCCCGGATGCGGACTGGAAAAATGCCAAAACCATTTTTGCGGGCAACCCCAAAAACATCCAGGGGCAATACGGCACACCCAGTGGTTGGATGTTGATCCCTTCCACCCTACCACAGATGGAGCTCAAAGCTGAACGATTTGCAAAGGTCGCCAAAGTTCAAGGAATTGAAATTCCAGCTGGGTTCCCCGCCAACAAAGTGGATTTAAACATCCCCGCCAATACTACTGCTATCATCCTCCTAGACCAAGGCCATCTGACCAATGCCTACCCTGCCCTGCAATTCAGTGGAGGCAAAGGAGGAAGTATTTCATTACAATATGCCGAGGCTTTGTTCAGCAAAAACCCGAACAAAGGCAATCGAAACGAAGTCGAAGGCAAACAGATGATTGGGCGAAAAGACAGTTTACTCTCGGATGGTAGCGCCAATCAGACTTTCACCACCCTCAATTTTCGGACTTACCGCTATGTACAAGTACGCATCATCACCAAGGACGAAGCGCTGACCCTGCACGACGTTTCCGGCAATTTCACCGGATATCCCTTCCAATTGAATTCAAGTCTGAATACCGATAACGCAGAGATCCAAAAAATGCTGGAGATCGGTTGGCGCACTGCCCGACTTTGTGCCGTGGAAACCTACATGGATTGCCCGTATTATGAACAGTTGCAGTACATCGGAGACGCCCGCATTCAGGCCATGGTGTCCTTGTACAACAGTGGTGATGAACGACTTTTGCGCCAGGCCCTAGATCAGATGGACCAATCCCGGCAGCCGGAAGGGGTAACCCTGAGTCGGCATCCTTCCTATACGCCCCAGTACATCCCGACTTTTTCCCTCTGGTACATCGGCATGTTGCACGACTACAGCCGCTATGGCAAAGACATCGTTTTTGTCAAAAACAAGTTATCCGGGATGCGGCAGATTCTGGACTACTTCCGGGGCTTCCAAGGTGCGGATGGTTCCCTGCATGATGTTCCCTACTGGATGTTCACCGACTGGGTAACTGCTAAAGAATGGGTCGCTGGTCGTGGGCCACTGAGTAAAGATGGCAGCTCGGCTATGCTGGATTTACAATTGTTGTGGGCCTATCAATTGGCCGCTGATTTGGAAAACAAACTGGGCATCAAAGAATCCGCCGGGATTTACCAGGCCAGAGCCGCCCAACTCAAAAAAACCATCCAAAGCAAATATTGGGATGTCAGTAAAGGCATGTACGCAGATCGGATGGAAAAAGACCTGTTTTCTCAACATAGCAATTCACTGGCCATCCTGACCGGCACAGTTGCACCTGAGCAGCTTGTGGCTTTGGGAAAAAAGCTGCTGAGTGACAACGACCTGGCACCGGCTTCCATTTATTTCAAATACTACCTGCATCAGGCTTTGGTAAAAGCTGGAATGGGCAACGATTACCTGAAATGGTTGGACAAATGGCGGGAAAACATCCAGATGGGGCTGAGCACCTGGGCGGAAACTTCCGAAGTGAACACCTCTCGCTCCGACTGTCACGCCTGGGGATCTAGCCCAAATATTGAGTTTTTTCGTACCCTGCTGGGTATTGAAAGTGATGGCTTGAATTTTGCAAAAGTGAAAATCCAGCCTCATCTTGGTGAGATTAAAAAGATCAGTGGAAGCATTCCCCATCCCAATGGAGCCCTGACGGTGAGTTATGAATGGGTACAAAACAAGTGGAACATTCAGGTTGATTTGCCGGGGAAGACCACGGGGAGTTTGATGTGGAAAGGGCAGGTTTTGGTGTTGAAAACTGGGGTAAATAAGTTTGTGCTGTAAAGCTGCTTTAGTGATTTCTTGAGTGTCTTAGGTTTCTTAGGTGGTGAAGAAAAAAGCCTGCAGAGCAGGCAGCGTATTTTTCACCACCTAAGAAACCTAAGGCACCATAGATTCACTTCAGGGTTAATTACTTTGCAGGCTTCGCGAAAATCTGCTCATCCACCGGACCATTGATCACTGTTTTATTCGTGATCATGGTAAAGGCCCCCATCGGACTGGTGATATCAATGGTATTGGCCATTTTGATGCCATCGATTACCTCGTAGCCGGAAAAAACCAACTCCCCTTCCTGGCCACCAACGTTACTGGTTACTTTGTACACGAGGTAAGTGCTGGCATCCAGGTACTCATCCATAACTACCCCATTGGCGGTAATTTTGAAATGGAACATGTCCTTTTTGTCCACTTTTTCCTTACCTACCAACTCGACTTTGTTGCCTTTTTCCGTGTAGTTGTACAATGCCCCAAATGGATCAAGTTGTCCGAGCAGTGGTCTGATTTCCTCAGCAGTCATGTCTTCAGGTTCGCCAGTTCCGCCCATCATGGCAGGCATAATTTTCCAGCCTTTTTCTCCTTGTACCACTTGCACCATTGAGTTACCCATCACGGTCGATTCTGAACGCATGGATTTTCCGACTACAATGACACTTTTGCTGGGAATTTCCATACCCTGTACAGCGAGGACTCTTTCAGTCAATATGGTATTTACCGTTTTTAACTTATCAGCTCCACCCATTGCTTCCACGTGTTTGGCCACAATTTCATCTATGGTTTGGCCATTAACGAATGCAAAAGATAAAGTGGCAATAGCCAGCATGCACAACAGTTTGATTTTCATGATTGCTCTTGATTTTTGAGTTAAAAAAGAAGAAGTTGAGTTATTGTCGATTTTGTTGTCCTCCTCCAGGTACGCTCCCGCCAGTACTTTGGCCATCGGTTTTGATGTCGTCATTGTTCACCGATTTGCCTTTTTTTCGAGGCATTTCCATCGCACTCATTTTGCCAATTTTGTAGGTAAAGGTCAGTCGGAAGCCACGATTGTATAGGAAAACGTCGCTAACCTGGCTGAATTGAGGCGAATTAAGCACAGTGTGGATATTGAAGCGATTGCCCAGGAAGTTTTCCGCAGCCAGTCCCAAACTGGCCTTTTTGTCTTTAAAGTCCTTTTTGACGCCCAAAGTATACCAGGTAAAACCACCTTGGCGACCTTGCAACTGCACTTGTGAACCCTGCAAGAATCCAAAGGCCTGTACCCCCCAGCCCTTTTTAAACTGGGCCTGACCAAACATCCCTCCACTGACGTTGAAGCCGGAGTTGTTGTTGGTTTCCAGAACTCCTCCAGCATTGGCGATCTGCCCTTCCAAATTGGAATAAAGCACATTCAGGAATATCCCGATGTTGATTTTGGAAGTCAGAGCCACATTGGAAAAGATATTAGAACCATAGGTTTGTTGGTGCCCAATGTTTTCGTAGGTCGTGATCACCGCACCAGCCAGCGTATCCGAAGGTTTGGTCACCTGCAGGATGGCGTTGTTGGTGGTGCGCGCAAAAAACGAACTGGTTACAAAGGTTTTTTTGATGGTTTTGCTCAAGGTCAGTTCGTAATTATTGGTCAATTCGGGCCGCAATGAAGGGTTACCCACCGTGATATTTTGCTGATTGGCACTGTTGAAGTTTGGGTTCAACTGTTGCAAACCTGGGCGTTGAATCCGGCGATTGTAGGCCAGTTTTACCGTAGTCCCTTTGAAAGTTTTGGAAGCGTTGAAACTGGGTACCAGAACTCCGTAATCCCCAATCCCGATCACTCCACCTTCGCGGGTACTCGCATCGATCATGGTGTGTTCGTAACGCAAGCCACCTTTAAAAGTGTAGCGTTTTTTAGTGGTATAGGTATAGGAAGTATAGCCCGCTGCGATGTTTTGGTGGTAAGTCAAGGCACCCGCAGGTTGGTTAAAATCGGTATTGTATTCACCAGAAGGGTTGGCGATCAAAAAGCGGTAATCACTGTCAACCTGGCGAAAAATCCCTTTGCCCCCAAATTCGAGCATTTGATTGCGTTTGATCGGGGTCTGGTAATCGGTTTGCACCGTAAACTCCTGGTTCAGGTTGTCGTTGTCGTTGCGCTGGCGGCTAATCAGGGAGCCATTGTTGTCCAGCAGATCGGCATCGAAGTTGTTGGTCAGGTCATTGCGACTGTAGAGTGTAGAGATGCTCCATTCTTTCTGCGGTTTGTAGGTGTGGACGTAATCCAGGTTTACGTCTAAAGTGCCCGAAAGGTTTTTGCTGTCTACGTTCCGGCCAGAGGCCCCCGTCTCCAGGCCATTGCTGAACAATTTGGTCAGGAAGTCCTGCTGAAAGCTCATGTTGCGTACACCGTACCTGGCTCCTGCAGTGATGCTTTGGTTTTTGGCCAAATCATAATCGAAGCCCAGGTTGTATTGGCCGAAGAGGCCTTGGCTGTAGCCGTCTCCGGTTTGCCGCACGGTGGTGGTCAGACCTTGAGCTGTACTACTTTGTTCCAAACTCGATTTGGTAACCGTATTGTAATTGGCCCGACCAAAACCACCCAAGGTAAACCCAGCCTTTCCTTTGCGGTAATTGCCATTGAGCGAGAGAATGGAACCACGATTGCCTACCCCACCATCAACGTTGAGGTTCACCCCCTGCAGGCTGTTCTTTTTGGTGATGATGTTGATGATGCCCGCTGAACCTTCCGCATCGTACTTGGCCGATGGGCTGGTGATGACCTCGACTGTTTTGATTTGATCGGCTGGAATTTGTTTCATGGCATCTGCGACACTGCTGGCCATGATGGTGCTGGGCTTGTTGTTGATCAACACCTTGACGTTTTGGCTACCGCGCAGGCTAACGTTGCCGTCCAGATCCACTGTAAGCATTGGGACTTTGCGCAACACATCGGTAGCATCGCCGCCTTTGGCTGCAATGTCTTTTTCAGCGTTGTACACCAGGCGGTCCACTTTTTCTTCAATCAGGTCCGTTGTGCCAGTGATGGTGACCTCGTCCAGGGTTTTCACCACGGGGTTGAGTTTGATGCTCCCTAGGTCAAATTCCTGCCCTTTGGTCCAATTCAGTTTATCAATGGTTTTCGTTTGGTAGCCCAAGAAAGAAATCAGCAATTTGTACTCCCCAGCTTCTATTTTGCTGAAGCTGAATTTGCCTTTTTCATCCGAAACAGTTCCATCTACTGCTTGACCGTTGGACAATTTGTAGAGGGCAATGCTAGCGTATTCCACCGCTTTGAGCGAAGAGGAATCGATCAGGATACCAGTAACTTTTACATTTCCTTTGGGGCCTTGGATGGCTGTGGTCGGAACACCCATCGGAAATTGTGCAAATGCTGGTGTAAGGGTGAGAAAAAAGAGGGTGGTAAAAAAAACAGTCGGGTAAATTTTCTTCATGGCTTAAGTTTGATGCCTCAAAGTTGCTTCGTAAGCCATCAGCTACAAAAAAAAGTAGATGAACACGAATATCAACGAGATGGAGATAGGGAAAATGAGCGATGGAGGGTAGTTTTCCTCTTTGCGACAATCACATCCTAATTTTGTTTATTTTGGCAAATCTTTCTCTAACATTTATTGCATCTCCAAACCCTGTTTCGCCTCATGAAAGCACTATTTTACCTTGCCGTTTTTTTGATGATTGCCTTCGAAATCGCCAATGTTTATTTCATCATGCCCATGCCCGGCAGTCAACAAATAGATAGCATTGGTCTGGCTTATTTTTTGTATTCCTGGCGTTGGTACATCCGCATCGGTTTAGGAATACTGACCCTTTATAGCTTCTGGCGGGCTCGTTTCAAATCGGTATGGATTCCCTTACTTGCCCTGCTGCCCTGGGCTTTTGTGGCCTATCAGTTCAACTATAAAATGACCGCCGAAAAGATGTTTATCCAACCCGAATTGGTGATGAACAGCAGTCAGAATAACAAAGTTTCACTCAACAGGGTAGTCATTGGAGTTACCGTCAATGGGGAAGCCAGTGCCTATCCCATCCAGTATCTTGCCTATCATCATCAGGTGCGCGACGTAGTGGGAGGCCAGTTTGTCATGGTTACTTATTGCAATGTATGCCGAACAGGTAGAGTTTTTAACCCAAAAATTGAAGACAAACTTGAGGAATTCCGCCTGGTGGGTATGGATCATTTCAATGCCATGTTTGAAGACTCTCGCACCCATTCCTGGTGGCGACAAGAGAATGGTCAAGCCGTTGCTGGGCCGCTTAAAGGAAAAATTTTGCCTGAGTTGCCCAGCTCCCAAATGAGCCTGAGACAGTGGCTAAAATTCCATCCCAACAGCAAGGTGATGCAGCCTGATTCAGCCTACACCAAAGAATATGCTGAACAAAAAAACTACGAAAACGGCAATAAAAAAGGCAAACTCACCCGCACGGATAGTTTGTCCTGGAAGGATAAATCCTGGGTGGTTGGCATTCAGGTAGGGCAATACAGCAAAGCTTTTGACTGGAATGAGTTGAAAGAAAAACGAATACTCAACGGAACGGTGGGCAGCACCCCCATTGCAATTGTCCTGGCAAAGGACAACAAAAGTTTTGTGGCCTTTGAACGCCCCAATCTGGAAAAAATCAGCATGAAGGGTGATACCTTGTATAGCCAAATTTTTCGATACAATTGGTACGGGGTAGCCCTGGATCCAGGCATGACATCTTTGAAAAAGATCAATGCTTACCAGGAATTTTGGCACAGTTGGCGGACTTTTCACGGGGATGCACGGTAGGATTTTTAGCCAATTTTGTAGCTTAGCCCAGTATTTGATCACCAATCTGACTGTATATGAAAAATCTAATCATCCTGCTCTTGCTATTGTGTGGACTACAAAGCCTGTCCGCCCAAAACAATTTACCCCAAAAAAGCGCCAAAGCCAGTGTGTCCTACCGACTTGGACTCACCGACATCAACATTCAATACTTTTCTCCTGGCGTGCGAGGGCGTCAAATCTGGGGCGGTATCGTGCCTTTTGACAAAATCTGGCGCGCCGGGGCCAACAACGCCACCACCATCAGCTTTAGTACACCTATTAAAATGGAAGGCAAAATCCTGCCCGCAGGTACTTACGCTTTCTTTCTCATCCCACGTCAAAATCAAGGCTGGACGGCAGTTTTCAACACCGATTCCAAACAATGGGGCGCCTTTATTTACAATGAGGCCAAGGACGCCTTGAGGGTCGGCGCAAGAACAGAGAACCTGGAAAAACCATTGGAGCGCCTCGCCTATCAGATCGAAGAGCTAAGTCTGGAAGAAGGGCAAATCAGCTTGCTGTGGGACAACAAAAAAGTCAATGTCCGCTTTAAAGTTGACTTTATCCCGGCAGCTATTGCCCAATACGATAGCCTGATTGCCAAAGCCGATGCTGCGCAAAAATGGTTCTTGCAAGCGGAAGCTGCTGATTTGTTGACCGAAGCTGGCAAACTCAATGAAGCGCAAAAATACCTCGACGAAAGCCTGAAAGCAGGTGAGCACGTCTGGAACCTCTGGAAAAAAGCCCTCTGGCAAGCCAAAAAAGACGATTACAAAGGGGCTTTTGCCAGTACCGAAAAAATTCGGGCGATAGCCAAAGGCGACAATAAAGAAGAAAAAGGTGTCTTTGGAGCCCTCGAAATGGACGTAATTGAAACCGAAAAACGCTGGAAAAACAAACAGGCAGAAGCCCTGGCCGCCAAAAATGCCCTGCGCGACATCAACCGCGACATCTGGACGCCCTTCTCCGAGGCTTATGCCAGCAATGACGCGGCCAAGTACATCGGTTTGCATTCCAAGGAATTTGTGCGGGCCAATGGAGGTAGCAAGAGCAGCCTCGACCTGGCTGGATATGCCGCTCAATCCGAACAGAGTTTTGCCTGGGCCCTTGAGAACGGTAACCGAACCAGCATTGAGTTTCGTTTTTTTGAACGTTTTGCCTCTGCAACAACCGCTTCTGAAAGGGGTTATTTCAAATACACCAGTTATCCTAAAGAAGGTGCGCCTTGGGTTGCCTACGGAAAATTCCATGTTTTCCTGCGCAAAGAGAATGGGGTTTGGAAAATTTTGACCGATTACGATTCGGATGAAGGTGGAAAAGTGGGCGAAGCCGACTTCAAAGCGGCCGCAGCCGTGGATGATTTTTCCAGGTTCTAGCTATTCCTTTGAACAGGTATCAACTTTAGGTCTATTTTTGCGAAAAAAACCATGGCTTTTAAAATATACACCAAAACGGGTGACAAAGGGGAAACCGGGCTCTTTGGCGGAAAACGTTTGCCCAAATACCATTTGCGCATAGAGGCTTACGGCACCGTGGATGAACTGAATGCACACCTGGGTCTGGTGCGCGACAGTTTGGCCGATGAGGCTACGCGTGATGTTCTGAAGGAAATCCAGGATCGACTGTTCACCATTGGTGCCAATCTGGCGAGCGACCCGGACAAATCTATGAGCACCCCCGATTTGCTCGACTCGGATATTGAAGCACTGGAACAACAAATGGATCAGATGGATGCGCATTTGCCACCGCTGAAAAACTTCATCTTACCGGGTGGGCACCCGAGTGTTTCTTACTGCCACATCGCTCGTACGGTTTGTCGCAGGGCGGAGCGGCAGGTGGTGGCGCTGGCAGCAAATGAGCCGGTAGAAGAGATTTTGTTGCGTTACCTCAATCGTTTATCGGACTATTTATTTGTGTTGTCGCGGAAAATGGCGCAGGATTTGGGGGTGGAGGAAGTGAGTTGGTTTGCGCGGAAATAAAATTTCTGAGTTGACATTTTTATTTTCACCACCGAAGGAACCTAAGGCACCAAAGGGACACCTAAGAGATGACGCTTTTTTTACTCAGGTGCCCCTTTGGTGCCTTAGGTTCCTTTTGTGGTGAAAAAAACAAGCGGCGGAGCCGCACAAAAAAAATCTCTTTATTCCACCAATCTGGCTTTCAATTCTTCTCCACCACCAAATGCGCGGTGGCCCCATTCGTCTGCTCCACCAAAACCTTACGCGTGTTGCGCAATTGGCCTAACAATTCCGGCGTAGCGTGCCGTATGTTGATCAACTCCAACCCAGTTACCGCTTCGGTGCCCAAGGTTTCCTGAATGCGTTCAGCCAGTTGGGCTACTTTTTCACCCTGATTGAACACCGAGATGTAGAGGGTTAATGGCGTGTTTTGGATAAAAGTCACCTGCATGCGCAAATCCGAAATGGCCGCAAAGATTTCGCTAAAATGCTGCTCGGTCACAAAGGAGAAATCCTTATTGGTGATTTTCAGCAAGGCTTGATTGACCTCTACAGCCAACAGCGGTGGATAAGTAGCCACTTCGTTTTCAGAAATTAGAGTACCGCTGGTTTCAGGCTCCAAAAACGAACGTACATGCAGTGGAATGTGTTTGCGTTGAAGCGGACCGACCGTTTTTAAATGGATGATTTTAGCCCCGTAATAAGTCATGGCGATGGCCTCATCGTAGGACATTTCACTCAGCATTTTGGCTTCAGGAAAAAATCTGGGATCGGCGCTGAACACCCCTTGTGCGTCTTTCCAAATGGTCATACTTTCAGCATTCGCACAAAACGAAAAGATGGCCGCCGAATAATCCGATCCATCCCGCCCCAAAGTGGTAGTGAAATTTTCTTGCGTAGCCCCAATGAAGCCTTGGGTAACCACAAAACCTCCTTTATCGAGCATTGGCTGGGCATTTTTCAAAAAACGCTCTTCCGTTTCCTGCCACTGCACCCAGGCTTCGCGGTACAATTCATTGGTTTGGACCACATCACGGGCATCCAGCCATTGGCAGGGTAAACCAACCTTATTGAGGTAAGCACACAATATTTTGGTGGACAACAACTCCCCTACCGATACGATCTGGTCGTACATGTAATCGTAATTGTCGTGCGGTTCATCGTCCAACACCCATTCAATTTCCACAAAGGTGTCGTTGACCAGGGCGTATACTTCATCGTTTGGCTCAAACAACTCAGCCATGATGCGGTAGTGCTGGAGTTTAAGCTCTTCCAGTAATTCCAGGGCTTTGCCATCCTGTTGTGCGTGGGCCTCGACTATTTTTTCCAGGGCGTTGGTGGTTTTACCCATTGCGGACACAACGATCATGAGTGTCTCTTGTCGATATTTTTGCAGGATATCGGCTACGTTTCTGATCGCTTCGGCATCTTTTACGGATGCACCCCCAAACTTGAACACTTTACTGCGCTGATTCATTGTATGTTTGTTAGGGAACAATTTAAAAAGCCAGTGATTTTTCAATCGTTCCTAATTCTTCGGGAGCATACCCGAAATAAAGCTGCAAATATATGGATAGGATGAAAAAAACTTTCAGACTCTTTTTACTCTTGAGCATCATTTTTGTCCTGGGCGCCTTTAGTGGGCGTTTTTTTGGCGACAAAATCAGCAGTGAAGACGTGGTTGGGGCGGCAAAAATTGCCGGACTTGAGCTGACCCAAAGTGAAATTGATTCCTTGTTGCCCGGTTTGGAAGATGCGCGCAACAGTTATGTAGCCAACCGAAAAACCAACTTAACCAATGATTTAGGGCCTGCAATCTGGTTTAACCCCTTGCTGCCCGGCATGAAAATCCCTACCGGGCCAGATAAAGTCAATTTTGGAAAAGTGCCGCTAGTGCGTTTGCCCCAAAACCGCGACGACCTGGCCTGGTGTACCGTGCGGGAATTGGCCGAATTGTTGCGTACCCGTCAAATCAGTTCCGAGGAGCTCACCCGTTTTTTCCTGAACCGCCTCAAAAAATACGATCCGCAACTGCATTGTGTGATTACATTGACCGAGGACCTGGCCATCGAACAGGCCAAACGGGCCGATGCAGAAATCAAGGCGGGCAAATACCGCGGCCTGCTGCACGGCATCCCCTATGGCGCCAAAGACCTGCTGGCTACCCGCAACTACAAAACCACCTGGGGGTCGGTGCCCTACCAGGATCAGGTGCTGAATTACGATGCCACGGTGATCAAAAAATTGGAGGCTGCCGGGGCGGTGCTTTGCGCCAAACTCACCATGGGCGAATTGGCCTGGGGCGACGTCTGGTTTGGCGAAATGACCCGCAATCCCTGGGATACCAAAGCAGGGTCGAGTGGTTCTTCCGCGGGTTCAGCTTCTTCGGTTTCGGCAGGTTTGTTGCCCTTTGCGATTGGGACGGAAACTTTGGGGTCAATTGTTTCTCCATCCACCGTTTGTGGTACTTCGGGGCTGCGGCCTACCTATGGGCGGGTAAGCCGTCACGGGGCAATGGCGCTGAGTTGGTCAATGGATAAAATTGGGCCGATTTGTCGCTCCGTGGAAGATTGTGCGATTGTGTTCAACGCCATCCAGGGACCAGACCCGCAGGATGTATCGCTCATTCCGGCCGCTTTTCATTACGATGCCAGTGCTGATCCACGGCAATTGAAAATTGGCTATTTGAAAAAAGATTTTGATCGGCGTTATGCTTTTCACGATCAGGATAGTGTGGCCTTGGAAAAACTGAAGGCAATGGGCTTCAAATTGGTGCCCATCGAACTACCTGAATCACCCGATTTGAGCGTCATCCTTTCTGCCGAAGCCGCCGCCGCCTTTGATGAATTGACGCTGAGTGGTCGGGATGATTTGATGCGCCGCCAAATCAAAAATGCCTGGCCCAACTCTTTCCGGGAGTCGCGCTTTATTCCGGCGGTGGAATACATCAAAGCCAATCGTTTGCGCACCAAACTGATGCAGGACATGCAGAAGGTGTTCGAGCAGGTGGATGTGTACGTGCATCCTTCCTGGGGTAGCCGCAGTTTGAACATCACCAACCATACGGGGCATCCTTGTGTGGTGATCCCGAATGGTTTCCGCAATGGGAGGCCGACAAGTTTGAGTTTTACGGGGAGGTTGTTTGAAGAGGGGAAAATTTTGAATTTGGCAAAGGTGTATCAGGAGGCGACGACGCATCATAAGCAGCATCCGGTGTTGTAGGGGTGGGTGCGTGAAATAATGGATGTTCGGGGATATCTATAGCATCAATACAAATTCGTCATCCAGGCATTGTGGCACCAACCGCATCTAACATCTTGTAACCGCCCGTTTCAACGGGTGGATTCAGGCGTCCCCACTCTTCACATCTAACATCCTTCCAGAGGCTAACATCCTAAAATTGTGATAGATGTGGGCCTTTGGAAGGATGTTAAATGTGAGTAGGTGGGTGGCCTTGAGCCCTCAACTGAAGGCGGGGGTCCAGGATGATAGATGGATTGGGGAGTATAAACGCATATCGATTCCAGCCAGCGTCTACTGCTATTTCCGTTGCAGCGCAAGTATCTCCTTACTAATTATATGTTCCATGGTCTCCCAGTTCGGTTTCAGCAACTGCAATTGAAGACCATTGGGAACAACTTTAAAATGGTAAATTTCACCATCGACCCAATTGCCCCCTTCTACCGTTTTAAAGAATAGAATGGCATCGTACTCGATCCCTTCTCCAAAGTCGGTGATCAATTCGTAATATTTGAAGTCTTTAAAGTTACGGACTTTACCATCCTTGTCGAACTGGATTTCGGCTGGCACCGTGGTAGTTTTGTATTTTCCTGCAATCAATATTTTCCTCAATTCGGATTGTAAGTCCGTATCCACTTTCCGGTATTCATCGAAGGTCTTTGTCTGTGAGAAATACATTTTTAAATGCTTGTTTCCATCGTAGTCCAGTTCAAAAGGGTCTGAAAAAGCGGGGAAATCCGAAAGTCGAGCCAGGTCATTTATGAATTTGCCCTTAACACTGTCGTATTTGATGGGGCTGCTGTAGCCAATTTCGTGCGGGGTAAATCCTTCTAAAAACGCCGAGTCAGTCTGCAAATTCTTTGCGTCAAGTGTAAATCCTTGGACTTTGGTGCGGTAGTCTCTGCTGCTGTAAATGGATTTACTCGTTTCGATGTCCTTCAAATAAGGCTCGGAAATCCAAAGTCCTTGCAACTGGGCTATGCTTTCATTGGCAATTGCCAATTTGCTTTCCATTTGAGGGTTCTTGGAGCTTGTGCTTTTGCTGTCACAGGCGAATAAGGCTAGGGCAAGGAAAAGGCTGAAGATGATCTTGGTCATGGAGGCGTGTTTATTTGTCTTTCAAGGTATCAATCACCACTATGACTTTTTCAAGTGGCAAGTCCAAAAGTTCGGAGATTTCTGCTGCTGATTTGCCTTTACCATGTAATTTGGCAATGGTATTATTTTGCTCCTCTTCTTTTCCTTCTATTTTCCCTTCTATTATCCCTTCTTCTTTTGCCTTTTTGATAATCACTTTAGCGTCAATCTCAATCGTATGATTTCTGCTGGATATGCTCATCATGTGCCTAAGATAAGCATTGTATGCGGCCCTTTCTTTTTCGGGCAGTTTCATTTCAACCAATTTTTCGCTGGCCGCTTTCAATCCTCGTGCGGAAAAGCTCGGCTTGATCTCGGCGTTTTTTAGAAAATAAACCCACTCGTCCAATTTATCATTTACCCGTCCGCTGAACTTGCTCGTCTTAATCACCCAATACTCAGGGTAAATTTCATGTACTTTGGTTTTGTTGTACGCCTCAATCTGCTTTTCCGAAAGCCCTAAAATATCGCCTTTGTGAATACCTTTAAACACATTCGTACCATGATAAACATAGTCTTTTCCTTGCCCCAAGTCGAAATAGGCAATGGTAATGGATATGACTTTTTTTACGTTGGCGTACGCTGAACCCTCCTTAATGTGTTCAGTTATGGCTTTCGAGGCACCAAAAAGCATCCTATGGAAGTAGTCGTGTTCTTGCGTATTTTGCACCTCAATGATGACGAGTTCGCCTTTCTCGTTTTCCACTAGAATATCCACTCGGTTGAATTTGTCATCCTCAGTCTCCTTGTTGCTCTCGCTATCAAGCACTTGCTTGATTTTCACGTCTCCGCCAAGCAACTCCGACAAAAAACCTTCGAGGATGTCAAAGTTCGCTTTGTGGCGAAGCATTTTCTTCATCGCCCAGTCGAAGCGGATCAGCTTTTTGGCCATTGTTTTGATTTTTCAACAAAGATAAGATGTTTTAGGGATTGAAAGTGGGTAATTTTTTGTGTTCAAATTATTTATTTCAAGCCGTTTTGCTTAAGGCTTCCAAACCTTCACCGCCATACTTCCACTTCCAGCCTCAGCTCTGAGAATCACTAACCCGTTTACCTCCGAAGGGATTTGTAAATCCAATTCATGCACCCCCGCACTCAATTCCCCCTCAAATACCGACCTGAGCCTTTGCCCCAACAAATTAAACAATTCCAGACGAAGTTTCAGGCCCTCTTCCAGGTTCAACTTGATCCTTGCCCCCTCCTGATAAATAGTCGCTACCTCCATCTTTACGCCCATTAGTGACAAAGGCTGTCGAGTCGAAGTAGCCACTCCCCTTGCCCGATCCCAATAATCACTTTTTTGCGTACGCAAGCCTTCTGCACTGGCTACTGGAGATTTAATGTCGAGATAAGGATCTTTTTGGTAATCATAAACAGGCCATACCGTGAGGCCAGTGTCATTGGGATTCCCTGTACGGGCAAAATTGGTCCAATAGTCCATCAGCGCCTTTGCCACTAATTTGTCATTGCTGTTGAATAAAGCTCCTTTACCGTAGGTCGTCTCCTCTACACTTTGAAAGAGGAAGGGCAATTCCAGTCCATGGGCTGCTCCATAGATAGCCCCTACCCCAGCTTGGGCATGTGAAAATAAATACCGCCACACAGGTTCCGTTTGAGAGACGTCCAATCCCTTCGCCAAGCGGCGGGCTGGAGCCGTAAACTGGGCATCCGTCAAGGTTTGAATGTAAGACTGCCGTGCCTGGGCATTGGTCGTTCCGGGAGGATATAGGGTTAAACCCTCAGCTTCGTAAGCCTCGGGCACATAGGCATCAAAAAGGGTGCGCACCTGCGCCGGAGTCACCACCAGGGGACTAGAAGCGGACATTTCATCGGCATTCGAGCCCAGTAGAACCGGCATTTTGTTATGCTGGCCAGTCAAAATCACCGTGGTCGGGTCTTTGGGGATCACTAGGCCATCGACTACCGGGCCCCAGCCCAAACTCACTTTTCCACCAGCAAGCGGGCTTTCCAATTCAGCGATGATTTTCGAAACGGGCAAGGCCTTCAAGCATTGTAACTGCTGATCCAGGCTGCCAGTGGCGCAACCCATACGGGAGGCGAAGGACTTGCTGAAGTTTTCACCTACAATATAAGGAACAGCAACAGGTGAACCACTCTGGATCCCTGCTCGATGAAACAAGCCTTTCGCAGAGGGTATTGTCAACAAAAGAGAGGTGTTCACCGCACCTGCTGATTCTCCAAAAACCATCACATTGTTTGGATCGCCACCCAATTTTTCAATGTTGTCCCGGACCCATTCCAAGGCTAGAATCTGGTCCATAGTGCCGTAATTGCCTGAAGTCTTGGAGCTGCTGGCTGTTGCAAGTGCAGGATGTGACATGAAGCCCAATGCACCCAAGCGATAATTGATGGTAACAACCACAACATCTTTGCGGGAAGCCAGGAATTTTCCTGTGTACAAAAAGGCCCCACCATTCAGGGTTTCTGATGCTGAACCTTGCTGGTTTCCTCCTCCGTGAATGAAGAATAGCACCGGGCGTTTCCCGGCCAAAGCCGGAGTCCATACATTGAGATAGAGGCAATCCTCCTCCCCTTCTGTAGTCGCGCTGTCTTGAGTTGGACTATAGTTTTTTTGGGGGCATTTGGGTGAAAAATCAATCGTCATTTTGGTTTGGCTCCAGGGAGCTGGCGGTTGTGGTGCTTGCCAGCGCAGCTCCCCTACTGGTGGTTTGGCGTAGGGAATTCCTTTAAATGCCAGCACCCCCTCTTCAGTGGTGCCTGAAATGGGGCCATAGATCGTGTTCACATTGATTTGAGCGGGCAAAATGTTTGCAAAAAGGCTCAGGAAAAGGAAGTAAGGTAAAAATTGGCGCATAGGTTTGGGTTTTGTCCGCCTTTGACGATTCGATGAGGTTTTGGTTTAATTTTATAATTTTAAATTAATGAGAAAATTTTGTCTGAGTAAAAAATATTTCAGGAAATTTAACTTAAAGCTCTTAGTTTCCTCAATTTGTGTACATTGTGCTTGCTTCAATGCTCACCCACATGGATATCGTACAACAACTCCTCGCTGCCTTAGGCCCCGACTGTGTTCGAACAGCGGAACAAGCCTCCCAGCGTATGGCCAGCAATTGGGTCAACGCCCAAAACTTACAATGCCGGGCCCTTCTATTGCCTCAAACCACACAAGAA
Organism: Haliscomenobacter sp.; assembly: GCF_033763495.1. Taxonomy (GTDB): domain Bacteria; phylum Bacteroidota; class Bacteroidia; order Chitinophagales; family Saprospiraceae; genus Haliscomenobacter. The sequence continues at coordinate 40,977 of NZ_JANRKL010000233.1, forward strand.
GTTTCTACAGCGTTACAAATTTGCCACGCAGCCAAACAAGCCATTGTCCCTCATGGTGGTCTAACTAACGTGGTGGGAGGAGTACAAACCCAGCCCCACGAAATTGCCCTGAGCCTGGAGCGGATGAACACCATTGAAGCCATCGATGTAGACAATCAAACTGCTACCGTACAAGCTGGAGTAGGGTTGCAACAGCTCCAAATTCAATTAAATGCTGCTGGTCTCTTTTTTCCGCTCGACCTTGGTGCCAAAGGCAGTTGTATGATTGGCGGCAACATTTCAACCAATGCAGGCGGCTTGCAGGCGCTGCGCTTTGGCGTTACCCGCAATCTGGTACTCGGCCTAGAAGTTGTGCTAGCCGATGGAACCATCATTTCCTCCATGAATCACTTGTTGAAAAATAATGCGGGATATGACCTCAAACACTTGTTCATTGGTTCGGAGGGCACGCTGGGTATCGTCACCCGGGCAGTGCTCAAACTGGAGGCTTTGCCTTTAAGCCGCAACACTGCTTACCTGGCCCTCAACAGTTTTGCTCAAGCCTGTGATTTTTTGAATTTTGCCAAAAAAACGCTGGGGCATACCCTGACAACCTATGAATTATTGTGGCAAGATTATTACCGATTGATGACTTCACCGCCTGCCCGGCACGCCCCTCCCCTGCCCCAGGATCACGCCTATTACGTATTGCTGGAAACGGCGGGGTATCATCCTGAAAATGACCAGCGATTGTTTCAAGAAACCCTGGAAAAAGCCTTTGAAATTGGCCTGATTGCGGATGCCTGTTTGGCCCAAAGCCAGCAGGAATTGGACTGGTTCTGGGGCATCAGGGAGCAGGTGGATTTTATTTTTTCGGTACATCAGCCGGTGTTTTTGTTTGATGTGAGTCTGCCCATTTCTACGATGGAGACTTACACGGAGGAGATTCGCCAGGGGCTTAGAGCAGTTTGGCCCGAAGTGTTCTTGTATGTCTTCGGGCACATGGGTGATGGCAATTTGCACTTGTTTGTATCTTGCGGGCAAAATGATCGGGCTACCCGACATCAGGTCGAGGAGATTGTATTTGGTCCATTGACAGCGATTGGTGGCTCAATCACAGCGGAGCATGGCGTAGGTTTGGAGAAAAAAGAGTGGCTGCACCTGAGTCGAAATCCTGCTGAAATTGCCTTGATGAGGCAATTAAAAAGTACATTAGATCCGCATGGAATATTAAATCCTGGAAAAATTTTTTGACTGTTAGATTTGAGGTATTTCTTGGACAATGGGCAGCCACATAGGGCAGCCCCAACATACCCGTATTATGATCACCTATACCACTTCAAAAACAAACACCGAGCTGGAAGGAATCCTCCAACTCCAAAAAGCCAACCTCCCTCAAGGCTTGACCCAAGAAGAAATTCAAAGTCAGGGCTTTGTAACCGTTCACCACACTTATGAGCAGCTTGCCCAGCTCAACGACATCGAGCAACACCTCATTGCCAAAGACGGTGAACAGGTCATTGGTTACCTCCTGGCGATGACCGCAGCGTCCAAGCATGACCTCCCTATCCTCATCCCCATGTTTGAGGCATTTGATGACATTGATTATTTTGGTAAAAAAATCTCAGCGTATCACTATCTCGTGGTCGGCCAAGTGTGTATCGGCAAAGAATACCGTGGTCAGGGCATTTTGGATCAATGTTATGCTGCGTACAAGGAGTTTTTTGGTTCCAAATACGATTTTGCCATCACTGAAATCGCACGCAACAACCCTCGTTCCCTCAATGCCCACAAAAGAATTGGGTTTGAGGAAATCCATACCTATACCGATCCTGAGGGGACAGAATGGGTAGTAGTGGTTTGGGAATGGGGAAAAGTGGTTTAGTTTGGTTTGGATTATTCTCGGTTGAAAAAATCGGTTCTCAACAATTTTCCTTATAATCGTAAAGAAAATCAGTCCATACACCTTTTTCAACCACTATTGACCATGAAACGAAAAACTTTCCTTAAAACTTCCTCCATTGCAGTGGCAGGAACTTTGTTGTCGCCACTAAGTTCTTGCACGCCTAAAACAAAAGCCAAAACGATGCGCACAAACTGGGCCGGAAATTACACCTATCAAGCCGAAAAGCTCCACCAACCCAAAACAGTTGAAGAAGTGCAAGCCCTGGTCAAAAAACTGGATCAGCAAAAAGCCCTGGGCTCCTGCCATTGCTTCAACGACATTGCCGACAGTCCGCTGAACCAGATTTCCACCGCCAATCTCAATCAAGTCATCACCATCGATGAAAAGGCCAAAACGGTGACCGTAGAAGCAGGTGCACGCTATGGCCAATTCGCCGAGGAACTGGATCAAAAAGGCTACGCCTTGCACAACCTGGCCTCCCTGCCGCATATTTCGGTAGCTGGAGCCTGCGCTACCGCTACCCACGGATCGGGAGTTACAAATGGGAACCTAGCCACCGCAGTATCAGCACTGGAGATGGTTACGCCTACTGGCGAATTGATCAACCTGAGCCGAAAGAACAATCCAACGGAATTCGCCGGCGCAGTGGTCGGTTTGGGAGCGTTGGGGATTGTGACCAAGGTTACCTTGGATTTGCAGGATACTTTTCAAGTGCGCCAGGATTTGTTCCAGGACTTACCGCTGCAATCACTCCAAGACAACTTTGAGGCCATCATGGCCAGTGGTTACAGCGTGAGTTTGTTCACCGATTGGCAAAATAAGCTGATCAGTCAGATTTGGGTAAAACGCAAAGTGGATGCCAAAACCAAGGACCTGGTTGCTGACTTTTACGGGGCTAAAGCGGCAACCAAAAACTTGCACCCCATCACCAGCCTGTCTGCTGAAAACTGTACCGATCAAATGGGGGTTCCCGGGCCCTGGTACGAACGTTTGCCCCACTTCAAAATGGGTTTCACGCCCAGCAGTGGCAAAGAATTGCAGTCGGAATACTTTGTGCCACGCGAAAATGCAGTGGAAGCAATCATGGCCCTGGAAAAAAAGGGGAATTTGATTTATCCCCAATTGATGATCAGTGAAATCCGCAGTATAGCCGCAGATGATTTTTGGATGAGCCCTGCTTACCAGCGGGATTGTGTGGCGATTCACTTCACCTTGAAGCAAAACACCCCTGAGGTGCTGCAACTTTTGCCAATTATTGAAGCAGAGCTTGCCCCATTCGGGGCTCGGCCACACTGGGGAAAGTTGTTCACCATGGCTCCGAAAGTATTGCACGAACGGTACCCAAAGTATGGGGATTTTATGAAGCTGGTGAAGCAATATGATCCAGAAGGGAAGTTCCGCAACGCTTATCTGGATTTGAATATTTATGGAAGCTGATGGTTCTTTAAAAAATCTGTGTCTAAAGAAAAACACTTTTATGCCAATCGCCCGAATTATCCTGCTTACCATCCTCTCCCTCCTGGCATTTGCGGGCAACTCCCTACTATGCCGCATTGCGTTGAAACAAACCGATATTGATCCGGCCAGTTTTACTGCAATCCGGCTCATTTCGGGGGCCACGGTGCTCTGGCTGGTGGCCAACCTGCGCAAACGGAAGCAAGAAGGCCGTGGAAACTGGGTATCTGCCCTGGCACTATTTGCCTATGCAGCTGCCTTTTCCTTTGCTTATGTAAAGCTAAGCGCTGGAACTGGAGCATTGATTCTGTTTGGGGCAGTACAAGCAACGATGATTGGTTATGGTTTGTGGAAAGGCGAGAAGCTGAAAGCCTTACAATGGCTCGGCTTAATCCTGGCGCTGATAGGTTTAATCGGATTGGTTTTGCCCGGACTGGCCGCTCCCCCACTCGGTTCAGCGTTTTTGATGTGTGTGGCCGGAGCTACTTGGGGGGTGTATTCGCTGCGGGGCCGGGGAGCCGGTGATCCGACCAAAGTTTCGGCAGGTAACTTTTTACGGGCTGCTCCGCTGGCGATTGGGTTGAGTCTTTTGCTGTTCAAACAAATGGAAATCGACCCGGCTGGAGTTGCTTATGCTTTGGTATCAGGGGCTATTACCTCAGGCATGGGGTACATATTTTGGTATACTGTTTTGCCTTCTTTAAAGACGAGCAATGCGGCGACATTGCAACTCAGTGTACCGGTAATTGCTGCCTTGGGTGGGGTTGTTTTTTTGGGTGAGCCGCTCAGTTTGAGGTTGGTTTTGGCTTCAGTGGCGATATTAGGGGGAATTGGACTGGTGGTTTTAAAGCGCTAGTAGGCATATTACCTATTATTTGATCACCCCCAAATAACGCCCCAACCAATACGGCAACAACCAGATATCCCCGGCACTGTGTTCATAATTCCCATTCCCACTTTTCCGATCCAGGTTGAACATGTTGGCATTGTGTCGTTGAATTGGGCGTTCATCGGGAGGTAGCACTTCCTTAATCGTTTGACTGCGAAAATTGGGGGCCATTTTTTCAATGTCCTGGCGGTGGCTGTTGGCAATTTCCCAGCTGATCAAATCCAGGGGATGCTCCTGCAAGTACCAAATCGCTTCCTTTAAATCAAAATTAGTTGTGCCCGTCAGGGCGGTAAATAGGTTCCAGAGCCCTTCCTTCTCGGGTCTTTCTGTTTGCCAGTGGTCCAGAATGGCCTTGCGGTAATGCCTTTTGAGGGTATCGTTCAGGGCATAGCGGTAGAGGCCCCAATAGCCTAGAAAATACATCTCATCATCCGAGTGATTCCAGGAATCGGAGAGGGTTTTGCTCAAATCATCGGCATCCTCGGGTGCGTATCCAATTTGGCTCATGGGCCGCATCAGGTTTTCAAAATAGCCCTGTTTATTGAGCAATTCGAAGGCTTTATCCCGATACTTGGTTTTTTGGGTAAAAAAATAAGCCGTTTGCAACATGGCAATGATGTTCGAAGCATTCAACTTGCGGTCGCCAACGTTGGTGGGTAAAGCATTGACGTAGCTAGGGTTCCAACGCCCCCAGGTTGTGGGTTTTCCGTCGAAATCAATCAAGTAGAGGTCGTTTTTGAGAATATGCGACATCAGGGTGTCAATCAATACGATCGCCCTTTTTTTCAAGGTTGGGTCTTCAATCAGTTCCGCCATGGCTCCGTAGGCAAAAATATGCCCAATGGCCTCATCGCTGCTGGTAGTTGATTTCCAGTCCCATTCGGCATCAGGTGATGGTTGCCATCGCTCAGGGTCAGCAAGTTGAGGGATATAGCCTCGGCGTTCAAAGGAACGGGCCGGAAAGCCGGGAACAGGATTGATTGTATATAAACGTTCCATGGCATCCAGAGATTCCCGGCAATTTTGCAAGGCCTCGGGGTCTTTGGTGACTTTGTAGCGAAAAACCTCTGCACCTAAGTACATCGAAGTCCACAAGCCGTCGTTGTCCGAATCAGCGAGGTAACCTGTCGCCAAATTGCCTTTTTTCATCCCACTCAAAGAGGCATTAAACCCGTTGCGGATGTGGCGCGTACGCACTTGGGTATCAAAAAAAGCCGCCTTTTCCTTTAAAGTCATGTGCTGGAACTGGATTTGTGCCAGGCCTTTTTGGGTCAAAATTAAAACGGAACGCTCCGGCCCTTCGGAGATGTGCAGCACTTCATTGCCAGGCAGCCAGCGTTCGCCTTGGTAATAGTCAAACTTGCCGTCTTTGCGCAGGGCAAAAGCGCCGTTGTTGCTGCCAAACCATATCTTGTCGGCAATGGTTTGTACGACTTTGATATTAGGAACTGGGACGTGTTGTTGTTTGGGGCTGAGGGTTTGGGTTTTGAGGTCAAAGCTTTGGTAGCCATCGTTGCTGCCAATGATGATTTTTTGTCGATCGGGGCTAAAATCAAAAGCGGTAAAGCCAACACCAGTGCAGATTTTTTGCAGATTCGAGGAACTTGGAGTAAAGTGATACAACCCTTTTTTGCCCAAAATCCAAAATAGTTGAGTGCTTTTTTGCCAACGCAGGCTCAGCACTTCGTCATCCGGCAATTGGCCTTGCCAAAGGGTTTGAGAGTTCTGAACGTAGTGCAACAGATGGCCATCCGAAATCAGGAAGGCAAAATCCACGCCAGCTTCCAATAGTTTGGCTTTGGGCAAGTTGTGTTTGGACAATAAGGTACCTGCCCAAGCATTGCTCAGCACATTTTGGTCGTCGAGGAAAACGAACTGGTTTTGGCACAGTGCCATTGCAGCAATTTTTTTATGCGCCAGGGTTCGATAAGTGCGATCAGGTTCCAGGGTGCCCGGATACAAAAAGCGGCCATTATAGAGCTGGATCAAGCCTCCCGAGGAATGAATTTTAATGACACCATTGCGGTCGGAGAAAGCCTTTCCATCTTGGAGATCACTCTGATCGGGTACGTAATATTTGACGCTAAAGTCTTGGATGAAGGCTTGGTCGAGGTGATAGGGTTGTTTGGATTGGGCAAATAAAAGGCTAAAACTGCACAAAAATAGCCCCCAGGTGAATGTGAATTTCATGTTCGTTTAAAGTTTTTTTGCTTGTCGCTCTAAAATCTCAATTTCGGCTCAGTTTCGCTGGATCCACCACCACATATTTGATGGCTTTTTGATCACTTTTTAAATGATAAGAATACGTAAGATGCAACAGACCATCCGCAGTTTGAATCAAACAAGGATACGAAAAACTTCCCTCCCCCTTGGCCACATTTTCCAGTGCAGTTTTCCATTTCCAGGTTTTTCCCTCATCATCCGAAAGGAACAAACTCAGGCGGTAGCGGCCATCTTCCAGGTCATTGCCCACAAAAGCCCATTTCCCATCCTGCAATACCAATAACTCAACGCTAGCGGTATTGGGAATCTCAGTTTTGGTAGCGGGCGACCAACTTTCGCCCCTGTCGCTAGACTCGCTCACTTGCACGCGTGGAGGCGCGTCCCCGCTATCACGCAAGTAGGCAAGCAATTTTCTATCCTTCTTTTGTACAAGAGTGGGTTGAATGGGGCCTCGCCCAACCAAGGGTAAACTGGGTCGCCAGGTCTGACCTTGGTCATCAGAAATCGCCATCAACGAAAGATTAAATCCATCCGAATACAGAGGTAAGATGATTCGAGAACCAATGATCAGTGGCTTGATCCGCGTCATCCAACCCATGCAGCGCTTGACGGGGTCCTGACTGGCGGCGATGATCATTTTGTCATAAGTAGGTGCGTATTCCGCCCAGCCCGCAGTGTTTTCGGGTAAAACTTTGAACTGCTTGGCCATCTCTTCGGCAAAGCGGGCGTCAGGCTTGAGCAAGATGTTGTCCTGCCAGCCCCAAATGGGTGGGCCACTTTTGAGGTAATCAGTAGAGGTTCGAACCCGCAAAATCGATTGCTCCCATTTGTTGGCTTGTACAGCAATCCAGACCAAAAAAAGGGCATTGTCTTGATTCAAAAACAAAACTGGGTTACAATCGGGTAAATTGGGGGTGTCAGCCATTAAAAAGGGGGCACTCCAGACGGTTTTTCCTTTTTCCAGGCGTGCGCCCATGAGCTTGACATCATCCGCAGTGCGTTCTCCACTGCCGTAAAACCAGACTACCAGCAGATCGTCGTTGGGCAAATGCACGAGGCTGCTGCCATGGACATGTTTGTCTTGCAGGGGAAAAATCAGCATGGATTTTTCAAAACCTGGTGTTTGGCCAAAAGCGAAAGTCAAACCAAGCCAGGCAATGGCCAGACAAGTGTTTCTTTTCAACATGCGGTCGATAAATGGGTTTAAAATAATAGGCTACATGGCACTTGATCACAAATTAATCATTAATATTGGATAAAATTTTCAGTCCACATGAAGTTCTACCTAAAAAAAATCAGCCTGTTCCTGCTGCTGGGTTTCCTAATCAGCTCCCTGGCTTGTGCTCAAAACAAGGTAAGTCCACAAACTGCCTTAAAAAGCTACATTGATACAAAGGATAAGTCCTATCAATGGGTTCTAAAAGACTCTACTACACTGGGCACGGTAAAAGCCTACCATTTGCTCCTCACTTCCCAAGAATGGCGGGAATACATCTGGCGGCACCAGCTCACGGTCTTTGTTCCCAGCACTACCCAATATGATGGCGCTTTGCTTTTCATCACGGGTGGTTCCAACAAAGCTGAGCAACCTAATTGGAGTAGTGCCGATCAGCTCTGGGCCCCTTTGGCGGGTGTCGCTGAAAAGAACAAAGGCATCGTCGCTTTGATCAAACAGGTACCCAATCAACCTTTGTACGGCACCATGACCGAAGATGAGCTCATTTCGCACACTTTGCATCAATTTAAAGGGGACAAAGATTATACCTGGCCCTTGTTGTTTCCAATGGTAAAATCGGCGGTAAAGGCAATGGATGCGGTACAGGAATTCAGCAAACAAAAAATCAAGCACACTATCAATAACTTTGTAGTCACCGGAGCTTCCAAACGCGGCTGGACCACCTGGCTCAGCGCAGCCATCGACGACCAAAGGGTAAAAGCCATCGCACCCATGGTGATCGACATGCTCAATATGCCGGCTACACTGGACTATCAATTTAAAACTTATGGTGAATACAGCGTGCAAATTGAAGACTATGTCAAATTGGGCATTCCCCAAAATACCGATACTGAAGATGGCAAAGCCATCACCGCCATGATCGATCCTTATTCTTACCGCAGCAAACTCACCGTACCCAAGATGATCTTTATTGGCACCAATGATGAATACTGGACGGTGGATGCCATCAAACACTATTACGACCAGATTCCAGGCAAAAACATGATTCATTACGTGCCCAATGTTGGCCACAACCTGGGTGGGGGCAAACAAGCGTTTGAAGCCCTGAGCGCTTTTTTTGGCCTTACGATCACGAATAAGGCGTATCCGCATTGCACCTGGACGGTCAATGAGGTGCTGGAAGGTGTTGAACTCACGGTGAATGCGCCGACTCAGGACCTGGTGGAAAGCACACTGTGGGCGACCACTTCTTCTGATCGGGATTTCCGCAACAACCTCTGGCTGAGTAAAAACATCAAGCTTAGTGGCAGCAATACCATCAAAGTTTCCCTGCCCTATCCGAAAAAAGGGTATCAGGCTTTTTACCTGGATTTGAAATACAAAGACCCGAATGGCGGAACGTTTACCACGAGCACACGGGTGTATGTGTGTGATGCAGCCGGAGTATTATAAAGATGAAAGATGAAAGATGAAATAGGCTACCGCAGCGTTTTTGGCCATGACCTTGTCTAAGTCTCTGCGGTAGCCTCTTTCATCTTTCATCTCTCATCTCTAATCATTCATCTCTCATCTCTATTTAAACAACTTTTTCTCCCCACAACTCATCATTTAGTGTAATTTTGCCACTTCAAATCAAAAATTAGGAATGAGTACTAAAAAACCTAATCGAAAGCCTGCTGGTCCAGGCCGTCAGGAAAAAGAGAATCCTACCCCTCGCACTCAGCCAACTGCACGCCCGAGCACTGGTAGCACGGAGCGTGTGCGCAGCAGCGCAAGCAGTTCTACCCGGGCACCTCGGGTCAAAAAGGACCTGATTTTCAATCGCAATAACTATATTCTCCTGGGAGCAGCCGGATTGGCCATGGCGCTTGGCATCATTCTGATGTCGGGTGGCTCAATGCCAGACCCCAACACCTGGGATGAAAACATCATTTATGGTTCCCGCCGCATGGTCATTGCGCCGATCTTTATGCTGGGGGGAGTTGTACTGGGAATTGTAGCCATTTTCCGCAAATAAACGCATTCATGACCGAGATTATCCGTGGGCTTATCCTTGGCATCGTTCAGGGAATAACCGAGTTCTTGCCTGTGAGCAGTGATGGGCATTTGGAATTGGCCAAGTATATCTTGGGCGACAAAAGTATGGGTGAAGACAGCCTGTTCATGACTATTGCTCTACATGTCGCCACTACTCTATCCATTATCGTTGTTTTCCGCAAAGACATCAAAGACATCTTTGGCGGTTTGTTCCAATTCAAATGGAATGCACAGACCGAATTCTCAGCCAAAGTTGTCGTTTCCATGATTCCTGCAGTATTTGCGGGTTTGTTTTTTGAAAAAGAAATTGAGAGTCTGTTTAGCGGCCGAATATTATTGGTTGCTGCGATGCTAGCAGTTTCTGGTCTGATGCTGCTTTTGGCCCATTATTTTGCCAAAGACACCAACAAACCTATTTCATATTTGAACGCATTCCTCATTGGTATTGCCCAAGCCTTGGCCATCGCACCTGGGCTTTCTCGTTCAGGGTCAACCATTTCCACCTCGGTGCTTTTTGGTATTGATCGGAACGTAGCCGCTAAGTTTTCCTTTTTAATGGTCATTCCCTTGATCCTTGGCAAGTTGGCCAAGGATATCCTCGATGGCCAATATAGTGGTCCACTTGAAAATGGAACTACTTTAATTGTTGGCTTTTTGGCGGCCTTTTTCACTGGGTTATTCGCTTGTCGACTCGTGTTAAAAGTGGTTCAACAAAGCAAATTGGTCTATTTTGCAGTATATTGCTTTGCTGTGGCAATCATCGCAGCAGCCTATATCCTGAGCAAAGGATAACATTTGTCTAACAAAATCGGCCATATGGACCCGAATGCCGGAGAGCGGCCACTGAATAGTCAATATTTCACCGAAGGCGCTGTATTACTCGTGGACAAACCACAGGGATGGACTTCCTTTGACGTAGTGAATAAATTGCGCGGAAAAATCCGCAGCTTGTTTCAACTAAAAAACATCAAAGTTGGGCATGCAGGCACCCTTGATCCCATGGCCACAGGCCTGCTGATCGTTTGCACGGGGAAAGACACCAAACGCATCAACGAATACCAGGATCGCTCCAAAGTGTATACGGGTACGGTTACTTTTGGGGGCACTACTGCCTCCTATGATGCGGAGACAGAAATAGACGCTACTTTCCCTTTTGAGCACATCACCCCTGAGTTATTGGAACAAGCCAAGGAAAAGTTTCTTGGCGAAATAGAACAAGTTCCGCCAATGTTTTCAGCCATAAAAGTAGATGGGCAACCGCTGTATAAAATGGCAAGAAAGGGCGAAAGCATCAAAGTGGAAGCCCGCAAAGTGCACATTTACGACATCAATTTTACCCGTGTAGAACTACCTGAAGTAGACTTTGAGGTGCATTGCAGCAAGGGTACTTACATTCGGTCTTTGGCTTATGACTTGGGTAAAGCGGTAAAAAGTGGTGCATATTTGAGTGCGCTGCGCCGCACCAAGATTGGAGAATTTGAGGTGGATAAGGCCAAATCTGTTAGTGAATGGGTGGAATGGATGGATGGAAAAATCCAGGCCTAAAATTTTCATCCATAAAGCCTATTTTTCACCAATTAGACATTTTTAAATGAACCATCTAAGACATCTAAGACCATCTTAGAGGAGCAACGCCCCTTAGATGGTCTTAGATGTCTTAGATGGTTCATTTAAAATGCGGCGAAGCCGCTCAGGACTGAGTATAGCCCTTAATGATTTTTTCAAACATACCACCTGGCAACAATCGCTTTAATTTCAGGGATAACTTCTGATACGACTTCCCCACAGGGTACAATTTCGCCAGCTTTTCCTTCTCCAAAATCCGAATGATTTCAGCAGCCATGTACTCGGCGGTAGAACCTTTGCTTACCCCGTCATTCATATTCTGGGCCACTTTAGCAAAAACACTGTTGTAAGCGGGGTTGTTAGCTGCATATTCCATGATTCGGTGAGCGGTGATTGAAGTTTGAATGTCCCCGCATTGAATGGCACAGGCTTGGATGCCAAAAGGACCAACTTCCAAGCGCAGGGCCTCGGTAATGCGGTCTACAGCTGCTTTGGTCGCACTGTACACCGCTCGATAAGGCAGGGCTACTTCGGATGCGATGGAACTGATGTTGATGATTTTACCCGCTTGGGCTTGTCGCATGTGTGGGAGTACAGCCTGGGTGACTCGAATCAAGCCAAAAACATTGGTATCAAAAGCTTGCTGAATACTGTCTACACTCATCACTTCCAATGGGCCGGCGATGCCAATTCCAGCATTGTTGATCAACACATCGATTTGGCCTTGTTCCGCGATGATTTGTTGAACGGCAGCATGTACACTCTCTTCACTTTGCACATCCATGGTAAGTAAACGGAAGCGAGTTTCCGCCCCCGTTTTTCGGCTGGTGCCATAAACAATATACCCTTTTTGAGCCAATAAAGTGGCCAATGCCTCGCCCAATCCAGAGGAGGCGCCAGTTACCAGTGCGATTTTTTTCATGCTTAGCGAGCAAATTTAGGAGCAGGGATCAGTTCTTTTGAGCCAGTGCTGTATTGATAAAAACCTTCCCCACTTTTTGCGCCCAACTTCCCAGCAGTGACCATATTGACCAAAAGTGGGCAAGGAGCGTATTTGGGTTGGCCAAAACCGTCCTGTAACACCCGTAGAATGGACAAACATACATCCAGTCCGATAAAATCAGCGAGCTGCAGGGGCCCCATCGGATGTGCCATGCCCAGTTTCATAACCGTATCGATTTCTGTAACTCCGGCCACTCCTTCGTACAGGGTGTAAATGGCCTCATTGATCATCGGCATCAAGATGCGATTGGCTACAAAACCAGGATAATCATTGACTTCTACCGGGATTTTGCCCAAGGTTTGTGAAAGTTCCATGATGATGCGGGTCGTATCATCGCTGGTGTCAAAACCACGGATGACCTCTACCAATTTCATCACTGGAACAGGATTCATAAAGTGCATACCAATCACCTGGCGGGCCCTTTGGGTCACTGCGGCAATTTGGGTGATTGAAATCGAAGAGGTATTTGTCGCCAAAATGGCTGTGGAGGGAGCAAAGGCATCCAAGTCTTGGAAAATCTTGAGTTTCAGGGCCACATTTTCAGTAGCAGCTTCTACGACAAGATTTGCATGTTTAACCCCTTCTTCCAAATTGGTTGCAGTAAGGATGTTGGCCAGGGTGCGTTCCTTATCGGCTGGCTGAATGCTTTCTTTTTTTACCATCCTATCCAGATTGTTGTTGATGGTGGCCAGGGCTTTTTCCAGCGCTGCGGCTGAAACGTCAACTAAAGTAACCTGGTGGTGGTATTGGGCAAAAACGTGCGCGATACCATTGCCCATGGTTCCCGCTCCGATTACACTAATGTTTTTCATACGAGTAAATTCAGACAGCGAAGGTAGCAGAAGTCGCTTCAATATGCAACCTTGACATAGATTTTGCCTGGCTTAGTCGAATTTTCAAGCATGGCTTGGCAGGCGCGGGTAGTTTTGGGCAGTGTTTTAAAATCACTCATTAAACCTTTACCTTAATGAAACTAAGAAGAAATGTTTATTTCGCCCTTTTGATTGGCCTGCCCTTGTTCTCCTGCTACAACAACGCCGCGGAGGAAAAAGCGGCCCGAGAATCTGAAGAAGAAGGTTTTAGCCTGAATATTTCCAGTAAAGATGGTGATGTAAAAATTGATGCTTCCAGTAAAGGAGACAAAAAGTCGGGTAAAGACAAGGATGGTTTTCACCTCAACATTTCAACAAAAGACGGGGAATCTGAAATCAACGGACTTAACCTTGAGGACAAGGTTGAGGGGTTTGATTTAAAAATTCAAGGCTCTGGTTCAAAACTAAACACCAAGGTTTTAAAAAGTCTTTTCCCTGAACACATCGGTTGGTTCAAACGCAGCGAGTACAATTTTCAAAATGCCTTGGGCCTGGTGTCCAATGCTGAAGCCCAATACGTCAAAGGCAAACAAAAGGTTACCATCGTTGTGTTGGGTGGAGCCATAGGAAGTATAGCTGGTGGCTTCAGTGATTTTTTTGAAGGCGAATTCGATCTGGAAGATTCCGACATGCACCAAAAAACCGGAGAATGGAATGGCATCAAATATGTGGAAGGTTATGATGATGAACGCCAACAGAACTTCATGCACATGGTGCTCGACAACCGCATTGTGGTCATGGTAGCAGGTGAAAACATGTCGGAATGGAACTTTAAATGGTTCTGGAAGCGCATCAACTGGAAAAAATTGGAGTCCGAATAAAGCTGATCTTTTTTAAATTGTGCAGGCTTTTAAAACCCGAATCCATGCGCAATTTATTTTTTTTACTGCTCTTGGGCAGCTTTTTGTATGCTTGCTCTGCACCAGACAAGTCTGACCAAATCCTTGTCAACGCTGATTTTAAAGCGATCGAGGTAGATTTGGAAGACTTGTTTGCTGCCGGGCAATTCCCCAAAGACACCCTCATCATCATTGAGCATGATGAATTTTTTAAGCAAAAAAAACGCTATAAAGCCTACCCATTGGCGCCAATCCTAAAACCACTACTAGCCAAAGTCAAAGATACCTCCAACCTGAGGGTGACCTTTACCTGTTCGGATGGGTATGCACCCAATATGAATTTGAGCAAAGTGCTTAGCCATAATGCCTACCTGGTCGTACAAGACCTTGATCAGGCAAAATTGGGTAATGACTGGGCCGACTCGCTGGTCAACAAGTTTCGGCCTTTTTACCTGGTTTGGCAGGATGCCTCCGAAGGCGATGCTGGTTTTGCATGGCCTTATGGCTTGGTTGAAATCCGGATTGCTTCCTTTTTTCACGACTTTGCCGATGCCTTTCCTTTGCACAATCCTGCTGCCCAAAAAGGTTTCCAACTTTTCCAGGTCCACTGCATGAAGTGCCACTCCGTCAATAAAATTGGGGGTGTGATGGGGCCGGAATTCAACTACCCCAAAAGCATCACGGAGTACTGGAAAAAGGAGGACATGTTTAATTTCATGCGCAACCCACAATCCTATCGCTATAGTGCCAAGATGCCTGCAGTTGGACTTTCCAGAGGGGAGTTTGAAGAGATTTATGGGTATTTGGTAGAGATGAAAGATGAGAGATGAAAGATGCTACCACAGCATTTTTGACCATGAATTCGTCTAAGTTTCTGCGGTAGCATCTTTCATCTCTCATCTTTAATTAAAAATCCGTGTTTGCTTCTTTCAAATCCAATGCCTTGATCCAAATATTTCGGTAAAGGACATTGTGGCCTTCGGCTTGCAATTTCAGGCCACCGGGAATGTCGGTAATGCCTTTGCCGCCGTCATTTCCACCATCAATCCCTGAATTGGGACCGCCCCAAACCTGCTGGATGCGCTGGTTGACGTGTACTTTTTTGCCGTTGAAATATACGGTAACCAAGGCTTTTTCACTGAGTTTGCCATCCACAAAACGCGCGGCACGGAAGGTGATGTCGTAGGCATTCCACTTCCCTACCCCATTATAGGCATAATAAGGTGATTTGGATTCGTTGATGATGGCAGCCATACCATGGGAAGTGGAGTCTCCATCGAGTACCTGAATTTCGTAACGATTCTGAAGGTATACGCCGCTATTGCCTCCTTTTTCAGAAATAAAAAATTCTACGTGCAGGCGAAAGTCCCGGAATGCTTGCTTGGTAACAACATCCGCACTACCATACTTGCCTCCTGCTGCTGCGGGATCATTGCTGTTCATAGCGCTGCCTTTGTCTACGGGATCCTTGACGATGGCCCACTTGATTGGCAAACTGGCCGCAAGGCGTGGCCCGTTCCAATAGGTCCAATTTTTGTCAAGGGATTTGCGTGAACCATCAAAGTATATTTTGGCGCCTTTGATGGGTTTGGCACCTACGCCAACTTGTGCTTGTATGCCATTGCTAAATAGCATGCTGCACAGCAAGGTGGCAACGAGGTGAGCACATTTAAGAGGAGATTTTGCGATCATGTCTTGCAGTTTAATGTACTCAAATATTGGATTTTTTTCTGGGAAATTATTTTTAATGTTAGTTTTAAATTGAAAGGAAATTCTAACTGAGTAAAATTTTAGGTTAATCTTAAATTGGTTCATTGCTCGACCACCCCGAAAGTTTCAAACTTTCGGGTGGGTCGAGCAATGAACCAATCTTCAATACCCAAACAATTCCTCCAAACTCATCACCTTCAGCTCCCCAAACGCTTTCAAATCTTCCATTTTCAGACGTTTATCAGAACCCAAAACACAAATGGTGTATGGCTTTTTGCTGATGTTCGTTGAATGGAAAGTTTTTAGTGCTGCGTAATCAATCCCAGGAGCTTGCTCGTAGGTCCACTTGCGGTCATCATAATCCACCCCGCGCAATTGCGCATTGAGGTAGCTGGCTACGATGTCGTAACCCTTGGTGCGATCGGTTTCAATTCCATTTTTGATGGCTGTTTTAGCCGCAGTAAGAAATACTTCCGATTCGGGCAAATCATTCAGCAATTCATTCATGCCTTCAACAGCCTCCTTGAATTTATCTGCCTGGGTTTGGATGTAAGCTTGCATGGTATAGGGCTCACCCTTTTTACCCGGAGGGGCATAATAGGCGCTGGTTGCATAGGCCAGTGCTTTGGATTCCCGCAAAGTTTGCACCACAATGCAAGTAAATCCACCAAATCCAAAGTAGTTGTTGAACACACTAACGGTGGGCGCCAATTTGGGGTCATAAACATCGGTATTCCGCACCCAGTCAATTTCAGCCTGAACCATTTCGTAATTGGCAAACAAAACCTGAGGCTTGTCCATATTCACTTTGCTAAAGTTAGTCTTGGCTGGATAAGCTTTGTAAGCAGCAGGCAGTGAATGCGCTTTCTCCAGGATGGGCTTGATTTCAGCCAGGGTTTTGGGCCCATAATAAATAACTTGATGGCGGTAGTTGAACAAATCCTTCAACAAATTCACCAAATCCTGGGCTGTTAAAGCATTGATTTCTGCTTCACTCAACACGTTGTTGAAGGGGTTTTTCGGGCCATACTGGGCATAAGTCCGCACGGCAGTCCGAATCGCATTTTATTCGCTTTGGCATCCTTCCGGCTTTTCAACAAACGGGCTTTTAGGTTACCCCACACCGTTTCATCTGCCTTACAATTGCGGATCATGTCCTCCACCAAAGCCAAACCTGCGTTCAAATGCTCCTGCAAACCATTGATGCTAAGGGTAGTGAACTCCTGACCAGGGCTCAGATTGTATGAGGTAGCGGTTTTGTACAGTTCCTGGCTGAACTGATCTGCTGTGTACTTGTCGGTGCTGGCCAATTGCAGGTATTGAGCTGCCATTGGTAGCAGTTTGTTGTTCCAGGTTCCCATCTCAAAACGCATGGTAAGCGTGTACTGCTCATCTTCCTTGTTCTGGATGTAAAAAAACTCAGCGTTTTTGAGTTGATCGCGTTGAAAGTCCTTTTGGTAATCCATCCATACCGGAGCAATCGGGTTCAGGGGCATGTTGTTGATTTCCTTAAACAAGGGTGATTGTGCATCCTTGTTTACTGCAACCGGAGTAATGCTGGGTTTGGGTACTTTTTGTGCGTCCTTATCTTGTCCCTGACGTTTGTAAACCACAATGGAGCCGCCGCTGAAGTGTTTTTTAGCAAAATCAATCACCTGCTGTTTGCTTACCGCAGCCATAGCATCCAGTTTGGCTACTTCGTCAGCCCACAATTGCCCCCTGCTCCGAATAAAACTATTTGACAATTGGTCGGCCCGGTTGTAGTTGTTTTCCAGAGTGCGCAAAGCATTTAGTTTGTAATTCGCTACAATCGCTTTGATCAACCATTCATCAAATTCCCCTTTTTTCAATTTTTCCAACTGTTCCAACAACAGAGCTTTCACCTCATCCAGGCTTTGTCCTTGTTTCGGTGA
This sequence comes from Haliscomenobacter sp., assembly GCF_033763495.1. Lineage (GTDB taxonomy): Bacteria > Bacteroidota > Bacteroidia > Chitinophagales > Saprospiraceae > Haliscomenobacter. Next base: position 58,546 of record NZ_JANRKL010000233.1, read on the forward strand.
ACCATTTAACAACTGTACAGAGTAGTCCTTGTTCCGATAAGTTGTTGACCCACCATTCTGGATTTTTTGAGCCTTGTTCAAGTTCAAGTCGATCAAACCGGCCTTGGCATTGGACAAAATTTCATCAACCAATGTGAGTAGTAAGGATGATTTCACGTCCACTTCACCTGGCATGCGAAAGGCAATCATCACGGACTCTGCGGTTGGTCCCCAAACTTCTTTTACCGTTTCGCCAACGAGTGGTTTTTCTGGGGCTGGTTTGTATTCAGCGACAGGTTTGTTAGGTAAAAAGGCAAACTTTTGGTCGATCTTCTTCACCACCTCATCAGGGTTAAAATCGCCCGCAAAAATCACCGCCATGTTATTGGCCACGTAGTACTTGTTGTAATAGTTGCGGATTTCAACCAGGGAAGGGTTTTTCAGGTGTTCAATGGTCCCGATGGTACTTTGTTGGCCGTAGTTGTGCGTAGGGAAGACCCCTGCCATCATGGTGGCGAAAACCTTGCGCGTGTCTTCATCAAGGGTGCGGTTTTTTTCCTCATAAACGGCCTCCAGCTCAGTGTGAAAAATGCGGAAAATGGGCTTGCGGAAGCGCTCTGCTTGGAGCGTCAGATAGCGATCAACGGCATTGGAAGGGATATCCTCCTCGTAGACCGTTTCTTCCATCCAAGTATGCGCATTGGTGTTTACGCCCCCCATGTTTTTCATGGTCTTGTCGTACTCGTTGGCGATGGCAAACTTGGCCGCTTCGCCGGAAACGCGGTCTATTTCCTTATAAATTTCCTCCCGTTTTGCCGGATCGGTCGTCTTGTTGTATTTTTCGTACAAGGCGTCGATTTGGTCCAGTAAGGGTTTTTCTTTGGCCCAATCGAGTGAACCAATTTTGTCAGTGCCTTTGAACAAAAGGTGTTCCAGGTAATGCGCCAAACCCGTGTGCGTGGCCGGATCGGTATTGCTACCAGCACGTACAGCAATGAGGGTGCGGATCCTCGGCTCCTTTTTGTTGGGAGAAAGAATAACCGTCAACCCATTTTTGAGGGTGTAGAAACGGGTTTGCATGGGGTCTCCTTCCACGGTTCGGTAAGTGTAACCATTGGAAGTAACCTGTTTCCACTGAAATTTAGGAGGTTTTGCCCACAATTGGAGCATTGTACTGCTCAACAGCAATACCAGCAAGAGTCTATTCAATTTCATGCCGAGTGATGTTAAATGAAACTAAAATTCGGGCATGAAATTAAGCAAAAATCAAAAGCAGGCAAGGGGAAGCCTATCCCGCAAAAAGGGGGATTTTCGACAAAATGAAGTTCTCCATCCCTCAAATCGGCGGCTTCAAATCCTTAAAATGCCCATTCAAAAGGGCCCTTTGTTGCAAATTCCGCATTTCGCGCACCATGGGCAGAAATTGCTCCAGGTGATTGATCATAAACAATTGCCGTTCTTTTTCAGTGGACATACTTAAGAGTTCATATTCCTGTTCAGTGGACATCCCTGCATGGTGGGCTACGTCAAAAGTAATAAAATCACTGGGTCCATCTGGCAGTGGCTTGTCGATGTTCAACAGATCGAACAATTCGATGAGGTAACCCAGCATTTTTTCATTCAATGTCCAATCAAAATCCCGATCCGTTTCCAATCGTACGATGGTTGCACCGGCATACAATTTTCCCGGAATGGGGTTGATGAATTGTTCCATTCGGTACACACCTAAGCCCTTGGTTTTGACGTCCATTTCACCACCTTCATAGCGTTTTTCGATGCTCAACAATTGAACCTCGGTACCATAAGGCATTACCCGGTTGTTGAGGAATGTGGGGATCCCAAAAGTCACCCCGTTCTCTTCACTCTCCTTGATGAGCTGGCGGTAGCGGGGTTCAAAAATATGTAGGTTCAGATTTTCGTTAGGGTATACGACAATCTGCAGTGGAAATTGTGGCAACAAAACAAAATCCATACTGCCTTCTTTTTTGATTTAACTTATTGAAAAAAATATATGTAACCTTTGTTTGAATTCCTCGTATATCAACCTAAATTGATCGAGTGTTCAGAGAGCGCAATGGCGGCAAAAGCTATATCAGCCTGTTTACTGCACATGCAAAAGTACAAACATGAACTAAGCCCAATAGTTGCAATTTTAATCCTATAAAAACCATTTTAACAACTTGCCATGTCTAAGCTCAGCACCAAAGCCCTGCGGCCGCTCGTTTACGGAACGAGTGTGGTCATTCTTTTCCTTGCCCTTTTGAGTACAGGATGTCGAAAAAATCGCGAAGTCAGTACGCTTGCCGCCGAAAACCCTTTTGTATATGCTTATACATCCGGGGTGATTTCCAAAACCGATCCAATCCGGGTACGTTTTGCTCAAAATGTTGCTCAAGCCGATGAAATTGGCAAAGAGGCACCTTCCGTTTTGTCGATTTCACCCAACGTCAAAGGCAAATTGACCTGGGAAAATGCCAACACCCTTCGTCTGGACCCTAACCAGGAACTCAGTTCCGGAACCACGTATGATGTAACGGTAAATGTCAAACAAGTCATCAACGATGCCAAAGGTGAAAACGCCAATTTTGCATTTCAATTTCATACGCGTGAGCAGCACTACCAGGTAGAACTGGAAGGCATGCGCTCAGCTAGCGCTACTGATTACAGCAAACAAACCTTGAAAGGTGCGGTCTACACCTCCGACGTAGCCCAGACTGCTGAAGTGGAAAAAATGCTCGAGGCCAATCAGGATGGCAACGACCTCAAAGTAGACTGGAAACATTCCGGTGACCAACTGGTACACTACTTCACCGTAAAGTCGGTCAACCGCAGCAAACAGCCTTCGGAAGTTAAACTGGCTTACGATGGCAATTCCATTGGGGTCAAAGAAGACAAATCCGAAACCTACAAAATCCCTGCGGTCAATCAGTTTAGTGTCATGGATGCGGAGGCCATCCAATTGCCGGAGCAATACATTCGAATCGTATTTTCAGACCCACTGGAAAAATCTCAAAACCTGGATGGGTTGGTCAGCATCGACGAATACGAAGGTACCCTGCGTTTCATCATTGAGGACAACACCGTGCGGGTTTACCCTGATCAAACCCTCAATGGCAATTACCGGGTGAGAGTGGCAACGGGAGTAAAAAACACCAAAGGCAGCACTTTTTCCGAAACAACCGTTTGGGATGTCACCTTTGAAGAAATCAAGCCAGGGGTAAAACTGGTTGGACAAGGCGTAATTCTGCCCAATTCGGAAGGTTTGATGTTCCCCTTTGAGTCCGTTGGCCTTAAAGCAGTAGACATCGAAATTTTCAAAATTTACAACAACAATATTCTCCAGTTTTTACAAGATAACCCCATCGATGGGGAATATGATTTGTACAAAGTGGGCCGGGTGGTTTTGCAGAAAAAAGTGAATCTGTCCCTCCTTAGCCCCAATGCCAAAGCTGGGCGTTGGTCGCGCTACGCCATTGATTTGGGCAAATTGATCAAAGCCGACGAACAGGCCATCTATCAGGTGCGCATCGGTTTCCGCCCAGAATATTCAGCCATTGCCTGTATGGCTGAAGCAGCTACTGGTAATGCAGAACTCGATGCCGATCCTTTCTCCCGCATTGGTGAAGATGAAGACGAGCCCCTGGAAAGCATCATGGACAATTATTATGGCTATGATGGTTATTTTGAAGACTACGATTGGGACAAACGGGATGACGCTTGTTCCCGCGAATATTACAACTCCGATCATTTTGTGCAGCGCAACGTCATTTCTTCCAACCTGGGCTTGATTGCCAAAAAAGGAGGCAACCGTAAGTTGATGGTCATTGTGAGTGATTTGCGCAGCACCGATCCAATCAGTGGTGCACAAGTGGAGGTTTTTGACCGCCAGAATCAGTCCATCGGCAAAGGCAGCAGCAACGGTGAGGGCATTGCTGATGTTGGCTACAAAGGCAAACCATTTGTAGCCATTGTCACCCACAACGGGCAACGCGGTTACGTCCGCCTGGAGGATGGCGAATCGCTCTCTTTGAGTAAATTTGATGTAGATGGCGCGGTAACCCAAAAGGGATTGAAAGGTTATTTGTATGGAGAAAGAGGGGTTTGGCGTCCTGGGGATTCCGTTTTCCTCAACTTTATGATCGAGGACCGTGAAAAACGCCTGCCCGAAAGTTACCCCATCACCATGGAATTGTACAATGCACGGGGCCAATTGCAGGAAAAACGGACCACCTCAAAAACAGTGGGGGGCATTTATCCGCTTTACTTTGCGACTCACCCCGATGCCCCTACAGGTAACTGGCGGGTGAAAGTAAAGGCGGGTGGGGCTGTTTTTGAAAAAATCCTCAAAATTGAAACTGTCAAACCCAACCGCATCCGCATCGACCTGAATACGGGTTCCGAAAATGAACTGTACGCAACGGATGGTAAAATGAGTGCCGAATTGCAGGCCGATTGGTTGACTGGGTCGGCGGCCAGTGGCTTAAAGGCTGTGGTGGAAGTCCAATTGCGCGAGTCCAGCACCCGTTTTGCCAAATACCCTAGCTTCGACTTTGACGATCCGGCCCGCAAACTGACCAAAACCGAACCCAAGGTCATTTTTGACAACGTTTTGGATGGCTCAGGGCACGCTAAAGTCAGCGCCACATTGTTGGAAGAAGACCTGGCTCCAGGTATGTTGAGTGCTTCTTTCCAAACCCGCGTGTTTGAAAAAGGTGGTGACTTTAGCACCGATAACATGACGGTGAAATACTCTCCTTACGACAGTTACGTGGGCTTGGAAATTCCGCGCAACAAATACGGTAGCCCACAATTTGAAGTGGGCAAAAGCAACACCATCGGTCTGGTTAATGTGGACAAAAATGGCAAGCCCCTGACCAATCGCCGCTTGTCCATTGGTTTGTACAAAGTAGAATGGCGCTGGTGGTGGGATCAATACCAGGAAAATGAAGCAAACTATAACTCTGGCGAACACGTTGGTGCGGTAAAAACTGCCGCAGTTACCACCAATGCCAAGGGTGAAGCTTCCTGGAATTTCAAAACCGACACTTGGGGCCGCTATTTGATCCGCATTTGTGATGCCGAAAGTGGACATTGCACCGGCGGTTATGTGTACATTGGCACCCCTTGGTACGAAGGGGACGAAATGGATGAGAGTTTCCGCGAAGCCGCAGCCATGTTGAGCTTCCGCGCAGATAAGGAAAAATACAATGTGGGAGAATCGGTCACCTTGACGATTCCGGGTGGTAAAAATGGCCGGGTGTTGGTATCACTTGAAACGGGCACTAAAATCCTAAAAACCTTCTGGGTTAAATCGGTTGAAGGCGAAAACAAAATCACCTTCAAAACCACCCCAGACATGTCGCCAACAGTATACGCCAATGTAGCGCTGATTCAACCCCATGGACAGGTGGAAAATGACTTGCCGATTCGTTTGTACGGGGTCACCCCCATTCAGATTGAAGATGCCGAAACCATCCTGACTCCAACCATCGAGTGCCCCGCTGAATTCCGGCCTGAAACCACCGTAAGTGTTGAGGTGGCCGAAAAATCAGGCAAGGCCATGGCATATAGCCTCGCAATTGTAGATGAAGGCCTCCTGGGTTTGACGCGTTTTAAAACGCCCGATCCACATTCCGCTTTCTACGCACGTGAAGCCCTGGGTGTACAAACCTGGGACATCTACGACAAAGTTCTTGGCGCTTTTGCCGGGGAACTGGAAAGCATCCTCAGCATTGGGGGTGACGGGGCCATCGATCCTAGCGCATTGAACAATACTGCCAATCGTTTCAAACCAATGGTGGTTTGCCAGGGGCCCTTCCAATTGGGCAAAGGCCGTAGCAACAAACACCAAATCAAAATACCCAACTACATCGGCGCAGTACGGGTGATGGTGGTAGCCGCTCAAGACCATGCCTACGGCTCGGCAGGCAAGAGTGTACCCGTGCGCAATCCGCTGATGGTGCGCACTACCCTACCCCGGGTGATTTCGCCGGGTGATCAGTTTGAGTTGCCCGTCAACGTGTTTGTGACCGACGCCAAAATCACCAATGTGCAGGTGAAAGTGAGCGAAAGTTCTGGCCTGGTTTCAGTAGAAGACGGCGATCAAAGCATGAGTTTCAGCCGCAATAATTCGGACCAGATTACGGGCTTCAAGATCAAGGTGAAGGATAAAATTGGCGTTGCCAAGTTCAAAATAGTCGCTACAGGTGGAGGTGCCTCTTCTTCGGAAGAGATTGAAATCGCGGTGCGCAATCCGAACCCATATCAAACCAAAGTTTTCACCGAAGTGGTAGAAGTAGGCAAGTCTTGGGAACAACCTTTGGAAGTATTTGGTACCGCTGGTACCCGTAGTGCCATCCTGGAAGTATCCAATGTTCCACCACTCAACCTGGGTGAACGATTGGGTTACCTCCTCTCCTACCCTTATGGCTGCATTGAACAAACCACTTCATCGGCCTTCCCGCAGTTGTTTGTAGGCAACATGATGGAGCTGAATGAGGAGCGCCAACAACAAGTCGCCGAAAACATCAAGGCGGCCATCGAACGCATCAAAGGTTTCCAAACCAACGAAGGTGGCTTTACTTACTGGCCGCGTGGCAGTGGTACGCCCGATCATTGGTCGACCAGCTACGTAGGACATTTCCTCGTAGAGGCCAAGGCCAAAGGTTACGATGTACCGCAAAACATGCTCAAGGATTGGGTGAAATTCCAGAAAAAGGTGTCCAGGATGTGGGATTCCAAACTCCCAGCTTACGGATTCTGGAGCAATGAAGGCCACGAATTGAGTCAGGCTTATCGCTTGTATACGCTGGCCCTGGCAGGTGAAGCCGATATGGCCTCGATGAACCGCTTGCGCGAAAACCCTAAATTGACCCTGAGTGCTCGCTGGCGTTTGGCAGCGGCTTATGCATTGGCAGGTAAAGCTGAAGTTGCCAAGGAATTGGTTCTGAATCAGGCCACTGAGGTGCCAGATTACACGGAACTGAGCTACACTTACGGCTCAGGCATGCGCGACCGCGCGATGATACTGGAAACGCTGGTGCTGCTCAAGGACATGAAAAAGGCTGGAGCCCTGGTGCAGTACATCTCCAAGGGTTTGAGCAGCCAAAGCTGGTACTCTACCCAAACGGTCGCTTACAGCCTCATGGCCGTATCGAAATACCTGGGCGATGACAAGGCGACACAGGCATTCAGCTTCAGTTATTCGCTCAGCGGAGGTACTTCTACCTCGGCCAACTCCAAAAACGCGGTGATGCAAATCAACCTGCCAACTGGAGGAAGCAATACCTTGATGGTGAAAAACACCAGCAAAGCCAAACTCTTCGTGCGGGTGATGCAAAAAGGTCAACCAACTGCCGGGCAGGAAACGCCCCAGGCAAATGACCTGAAAATCAGTGTGGTCTACACGGATATGGCAGGTAAAGTACTGGACCCTGCCAACTTGCCCCAAGGCAAGGACTTCATCGCCGAGGTACGAGTGAATCACCCCAACTCTCGCCCAATCCAGTACGACGAGTTGGCCCTGAGTCAAACCTTCCCCTCGGGTTGGGAAATTTCCAATAGCCGCATGACGGATATCGAGAGCACTTCCTCCTCAGGCTACGACTACCAGGATATTCGCGATGATCGGGTGAATACCTTCTTCGACCTAGGCCAAAGTCAAAATAAGTCCTTCAAGGTACGGCTGAATGCAGCATATCCGGGGCGGTATTATTTGCCTGCGGTGTCTTGTGCAGCGATGTACGATAACTCGATTAGTGCGAACACAAAGGGGATGTGGGTGACGGTGAGTAAGTGAGAAGCGAAAAGTGAATAGGGAAAAGCAATTGGCAAGCAATGTCCTGGGATGTTGGTTGCCAATTGTTTTTTGGCTAAAATATACACAACTGTGGTGCCTCTTCAGTGCCTAAGGTTTCTTAGGTGGTGAATAAAAACGCATGTAGTATTGCACTCACGCCACCGCATACTCCGAATCCTCCCGCATATACTCTGGCAAAAAACCGAGCACAATCTGCTCCGCGGGCACGCCCCTTTTGACCAGCTCTTGAGCAATCTGCAATTCCGTCCAGTTTTGTTGAATCCAAATTTTATCATCTTTGATTTCCAGGTGCAACAAAGTGGAATTGACAAATTTCTCACCCTTCTCCCAGCCTTGTACGATCACCTGGTAACGATGCCGTTTGGTATCCGCGATGAGTTGTTTTTCCAAGCCAGGATTGGCAGGATTTTGGCCATCCATTGGCACCAAGAGCGAAAGAATAATTTCTTCAAGTTTTAGAACGGATTCCATGCAGTTTTTTCTCTAAAATACAGCATTTTCACAAATAATCAAACAAAATGCGTTACAATTTTATAAATAATCTGTATATTTGTTTAAATTTTTAGCGCGTACTTATGGATCAACAATTCAAACCAAACATATCACAACGAGTCTTTTGGGACGTAAATTTTGACTCGCTCGATTACGACAAGGACAAGTTCTTTGTCATCGATAAAGTCATGAATTATGGTTTGTGGGAGGACTTTATCCAGGTTATGCAATATTATGGCAAGGAGGTGGTTAGAAACGAGGTGATCAAATCTCCTTACTTAAAAAAGATGTACTCAATTTTTTGTGCTTCTATTTTGATCTAAGACCAGAAGATTTCACATGTTACACACGCAGACAGTCTCAGGAACCACATTGGAACTATTAAAGGTTTGTTGTCGCTTTTGAACTCATCAGCACTCCATAAATTTCCCCCTTCCACATCCCACCCTTTTTGTATTTTTGCACCCAAAATCACCCCAGCTACTCATCAAAACCAAATAAGCCATGCAAAGCCCAACAATGGTCGCTTCACTGGAAGCCTACTTCCAAACCTTCGGTAAAAACGTCATTGGTGCGAATCAAAAATTCCAGAGCCCTTATGGCGAAAAAAGCATCATTTACGCCGATTGGACCGCCAGTGGCCGACATTACCAACCCATCGAAGACATTCTGACCCACGATATAGCGCCATTTGTAGGCAATACCCACACCGAAACCACCATTACGGGCAGTACCATGACCCAGGCCTACCACCAAGCCAAGGCCATCATCAAATCTTACGTAGGGGCACAAACCTCGGATGTACTCATTTCCTCCAACTCGGGTATGACCGGGGTGGTCAATAAATTTCAGCGCATTTTGGGGCTAAAAGTCCACGAACGCCACCAACACCTGGTCAAATTGCCCGAAAATCAGCGCCCCATTGTGTTCATCAGCCACATGGAACACCATTCCAATCAGACCAGCTGGCTGGAGACTCTGGTGGATGTAGAAGTGATTGCACCAACGGCAGATGGTTTGGTCGATTTGGACAATCTGGAGGCAATGCTTCGCCGTTACGCCAATCGTGAAACCAAAATCGCTGCAGTGACTTCTTGCTCCAACGTTACCGGTTTGTTTACCCCCTACCACGAGATTGCCAAAATCATGCACCAGCACGGTGGGCTTTGTTTCGTAGACTTTGCCTGCTCCGCCCCCTACATCGACATCAACATGCGCCCGGAGGATCCGCTGGAACACCTGGACGCCATTTTCTTTTCCCCCCACAAGTTTTTGGGAGGCCCTGGTTCTACGGGTATTTTAGTTTTTGATGCCAAATTGTATAAAAACCGCGTCCCCGACAACCCCGGTGGAGGCACCGTAGACTGGACCAATCCCTGGGGTGGCCACAAATACATCGAAGAAATTGAAGCCCGTGAAGACGGCGGCACACCAGCCTTCCTGCAAACCATGCGGGTAGCCCTCTGCATGCAGCTCAAAGCTCAAATGGGGGTAGAAAACATCCTCCAACGCGAACACGAACTGCTGGATCTCATTTGGGATCGCCTCGAAGCCATTCCCAATCTCCACATATTGGCTCATGGTCACCGCGACCGTTTAGGCGTGATTTCCTTTTACATCGATGGGCTGCACTACAACCTCGGGGTAAGGATTCTCAACGACCGTTTCGGCATCCAGGTTCGCGGCGGCTGCTCCTGTGCGGGCACTTATGGGCATTACCTCTTGGAAGTATCCCGGGAACACTCCCGCTCCATTACCGATAAAATCAACATTGGTGACCTGACCGAAAAACCAGGCTGGATTCGGATGTCGATCCACCCGGTGATGAGTGATGCGGAAGTGAAGTACATCATGAGTGCCATCGAACAATTGGCACAGGAACATGAAACTTGGGGCAAGGATTATGTGTATAATGTGCATACCAATGAGTTTCACCATCAGAGTAACCTCAATGTGGAGGAGGAGTTGGTAAACGAGTGGTTTAACAAGTTGCAATAAAGTCAGAAAGACTTTTACAAAAGGTTGGTTGATCCAAATTAGACAATGGATAAGCACAAAGGACACAAAGGCAGCACAAAGAACACAATACAAAGCGTCGTCAACGTCTAAATTTGTGCCCTTTGTGCTGCTTTTGTGTCCTTTGTGCCTAAAATTGTCGCTTTGGTGATGCCCCATAAAATGGATCAATGCGTATTTTTTTCGACAATGCCGCCACTACCCCCATCGACAACCGTGTGATCGAAGTGATGGTGGATGCCTTACGCCACACCAATGGCAACCCCTCCTCCATCCATCAGGAAGGGCGTACGGCCAGAGCAGCCATTGAACAGGCCCGGCGGCAGATTGCCCGCAGTTTGAATGCTTCCATTGGAGAGATTTTTTTCACTTCAGGAGGTACAGAATCAAGCAATATGGCGCTCAAACGTTCGGTGCAGGACCTGGGAGTTCGTCGGATCATCAGTGCACGTACGGAGCACCATTGTGTCTTACATTCTTTGGAAACGCTGGCAAAGGAAGAAGAAGTGAAGGTAGTATTTGTGGATCAGGCCAGCAATGGGCACATCCAACTCAGCCATTTGGAGGAGTTGTTACAAGATGCTACGCATAAGACCTTGGTTTCCCTCATGCACTCCAACAATGAGGTGGGCACTTTATTGGATTTGGAGCAGGTTTCAATGCTTTGTACCGAATATGGTGCTTTGTTTCATACCGATACCGTCCAGAGTATGGGTTTTTACCCCATCGACGTTGCCAAAACCAAAATAGCTTTTCTGACGGGTTCAGCGCATAAATTCCACGGTCCCAAGGGCATCGGCTTTATCTACATCAACAGCGAGAACATCATCCACCCCTACATTGACGGCGGTTCGCAGGAACGCAACATGCGGGGTGGAACCGAAAACATTTCCGGGATTTTAGGGATGGCAAAAGCCTTGGAACTGGCGACGACAGAAATGGAAGCACGGCGTGCTCACATTCAAGGCCTGCGCGATTATTTTGCGGAGCAATTACAAGCCCATTTTGCCGATCTGGAATTTAATGGTGACCCATTTGGCCAAGGGCATTACAAAATCCTCAGTGTGGGTTTTCCTCCTGGTCCACGGGCAGATCTTTTATTACTCAATCTCGACATTGCTGGAGTGGCAGCTTCAGGTGGTAGCGCTTGTAGTTCGGGGGTAGATGTGGGGTCACACGTTATGGATGCATTGAAACATGGATCGCCTCGGCAGACGCTGCGCTTTTCTTTTTCGTACATGAATACTAAGGAAGAGGTGGATCAGGTTATTCTGCGGTTAAAGGAGATTTTGGGTTGACTATATTCAAATAGATGAAAAAGGAGAATAAACTTAATGAACCCTTAAAAGAGCTAAAAGTCCTCGAACTCGCCACCGTCCTTGCTGGCCCTGCAGTTGGCATGTTCCTGGCTGAACTTGGTGCCAAAGTCACCAAAATTGAAAATCAAACCACCAATGGCGACGTTACCCGCAGCTGGAAACTGACCACGGAAGACCCCAACTGGGCCTACTCTGCTTACTATTGCAGTGTCAACTGGGGCAAAGAAATCCTGCTCATGGATTTGAACCAAGCCGAAAACCTGGCCTGGTTGTGGGAGCAAATCAAAACTACGGACATTGTTCTGGCCAACTTCAAACCCGAGTCAGCTCGGCGAATGGGCTTGGATTATGCCAGTCTGTCTGGGCTCAATTCTCGATTGATCTACGGAGAAATTACTGGTTATGGCTCCGACGACGAGCGGCCGGCTTTTGACATGGTCTTACAGGCAGAAGCTGGTTTTTTGTACATGACGGGAGAAAAAAATGGCGCGCCAGTCAAAATGCCGGTGGCCCTGATTGATCTATTGGCGGCCCATCAACTCAAGGAAGGTATTCTTTTGGCCTTGTTGCACAGGGAAAAAACCGGGCTAGGCACCAAAGTAAGTGTATCCCTTTATGCTACTGCACTTGCTTCATTGGCCAATCAGGCTACGAATTGGCTGATTGCCGGAAAAATTCCCCAGCGCATGGGTACCCTGCATCCCAATATCGCACCCTATGGCGAGTTGCTGGAATGTAGCGATGGTGGGCAGATTGTGCTGGCCGTTGGCAATGATCGACAATTTCAGCTTTTGTGCAAAAGCCTCGATTTAGAAGACTTAGCACGAGCACCTCAATATTCGGATAACAAACAACGGGTGCTAAATCGACAGGAGTTATTCGTGCAATTGCAGGCGAAAGCCGGGCTGTATAGTCGGGAAGTTTTACTGAGCAAATTGCACCAAATGGGGGTACCGGCCGGAGCAGTACGAACCATGCCCGAGGTATTTGCGGAATCTGCTGCACAGGAATTGTTATTGAACTGGGCTTTGCCGGATGGAACGGAAGTGCGGAGTGTAAGGTCGGTGGTATTTGGGTTGGAGTAAGGATTAGATTTCTACTTAAGCGCATTGCATAATGAGCAATTATGCCTTATTTTTGGAAAAATGAATTCATAGATGATGTCAACCAAGCTCCAAGCTTCGATTTTACCAACTACCTTAGCAGAGTTCCTGGACTGGGATACTCCAGTGGATGGTATGAAATACGAATGGCACGATGGCGAGGTCATTGCTTTTGAAAAAATGAATAAATACCACCTGAAACTAATCCGCCTGTTAACCCGCCTCTTTGCTCAAACCGAAGCATTTCAAGCAGGTGGGATTTTGATCGCTGAACAAGACGTAATGCTTACTGGCATTCAACTTCGTCGACCAGATTTTGCCTTTTTCAGCGGAGCCCAAATTGATCGACCAGATCGGGAGGTAGAACCTATTCCAGCCTTCGTTATAGAAGTGATATCCCCTACTGATGACGCTGAGAAGGTGGAAGCAAAACGTTTTGAGTACTTTAAAGCAGGCGTTCAAGTAGTATGGTCAATTTATCCCGAGGCACATTGTGTGTACGTGTATACAGGGATAAAAGCTGTAAGTATCTGTACAGATGAAGATATTTGCTCCGCTGCGCCAGTACTTAAGGATTTTAGTGTAGAAGCAAAACTGCTGTTCCAATAACCTATTGCAAAATCCCCCCATCTGCCATAAACATTGCACCGGTAGAATAGGTCGAAGCGTCTGAGGCCAAAAAAAGTGCCAGGTTCGCGATTTCCTGCGGCTCCCCTATCCGTCCAAGCGGCGTTTGTTTGAGGTAATACTTTAGCATGGCTTCATTGGACCACAGGGCTTCACTAAACTTGGTTTTGATCAAGCCCGGGCAGATGGCATTGGCCCGGATGCCATATTTTCCCCATTCTTTGGCCATCGATTTGGTCAGCATGTTCAAGGCGGCTTTACTCACGCTGTAACAACCCAGTCCTTCGGTTGCAATAAATGCTTCCACACTACTGATGTTGATGATGGCACTATTGGATTGGGCTTTGAGGTAAGGCAGGGCAAATTTGGCGAGTTCGAGCGGTGCTTTGACGTTGATCTGCATGATTTTATCCATGGCATCAACGCTGTCTTCTAGCGGGCCAAAAACGGGATTGGTTGCCGCATTGTTGACCAAAATATCGATCCTGCCGTAATGTTCGACGCTGAGTTTAACCAGGTTTTCCAAGGCTTGGGTATCCCCTACATGGGCAGCAACGGCCAATGCTTCGCCTCCTGCTGCCTGAATTTCGGCAACAACTTCATCTACCGCAGCCTGTTTGCGGCTGCTGACAACTACTTTGGCACCATTTGCAGCGAAAGTTTGAGCAATTGAGGCTCCGATGCCTTTACTGGCACCTGTGATGATGGCTACACGGCCATCGAGGCGAAAGGGATTTTGCGACATGAGTGAGCGGTTTGCGATTCAATTCATGTCACAAAGTAGCGAAGATTGGCTAAGGAAAAAAAGAAAACAGCTGTGAAAGAAAAAACCTTAGGGGATGAGGCTTTTGCCCACCTCAATCAGCTTTTCCAGTAAAAATACTTCAGGGAGGATTTTTTTCTCTTCGAGATCATCAATCTGCTCCATGATTTGTTTTTCGCCAAATTGAAGCATCTGGCTGTCTCCTGAAGATTTGGCAACCGTATTGAGGTACAAAAAGGAGTACAAACCGCTGAAGGCAATGAAGCTAAAAAATGCAGTTTTGAGTATCAGTTTCCTTTTCATAATGTACAACTTAAATTGAGTTGTGGTTTCGGGAACGAAATTAGGTCTTTTTCTACTTGTAGTCTGGTTTAATCGACTGAAGTGTTGAATTTTCGTCTTGAACCGTATAAAAGGAAAGACGAGTCAACAACCCAATTGGTTGCAGGATAATGCAAATAATTACAGAAAAGTTCAAAAAAGATGAAATGTTTAATTTACAGTTAATTTCAGCGCCTATTTTTCGGGTGAATTCGGTGCAGTCCAACCAAACAAACGTACTGGATGATCATCACTAGACATATTCATGTAGCGTTCGAAAATGAAGTGCAGTTTTTCCAATACCCGAATAGATTTTTCATTGTCCAGGCTGGTAATGGCCATCAATTTTTCAATTTGTAACTCCTGCGCAACATAAGCCAAGTATGCACTGGTGGCCTCAGTGATGTAACCTTTACCTTCATAAGCAGGCAATAAGGCATAACCTAAATCGGGTAAAGGGAGGGCGTCTCGTTTGAGCAAACCACACATCCCGATTGGCGTCTTTGTCGATTTGAGTTGGATTAACAAAAGCCCAAAGCCATTCTGCTCATAACTTTTAAGCGGGCCATCCTCAAGGTATCTGATGGCATCTTCTTTAGTATGGATATTGCGGTAACCGATGTATTGCAACCAGCTGGGGCTGTTGACCAATTCGATGATGAATTCGGTATCATTCAGGGTTAATTTTTGTAAAATCAGGCGTTCGGTTTGAAGTATTTCAGACATAGTCAACATTTTTTAATCGGGCACTCACCTGTTCTCGAAAAGATTTTCCAATCGGCAATTTGCGATCGGCGATGCTAATTTCTTGTTGATCGTAGTTTTGCAAAAATTTAAGGTTTATGATGTACGAGCGGTGAATGCGCAAAAAGAGCTGCTCAGGCAATTCCTTTTCCAGTTGAGACAGCGTTATTTTGGGTAAAAGGGTACCATCGGTACAGATGATTTTGACATAATCGTCCAGAGCCTGCAAATACAAAATGCGTTGAAAAGACAAACGATGAACTTTACGATCAGCTCGAATGCTCAAAAAGCCGCTGTCTTGTCCGGTTTTTTCTAAAATCCGTTCCTGCTCCAAACGCTCCAATGCCCGCTCCATGGCTTTTTGAAAACGCTCAGGAGAAATAGGTTTCAATAGGTAATCGAGGGCTGCCAGTTCAAAACCTTCCACCGCATATTGGGGATAAGCTGTGGTGAACACAACCATGGGTGGATGCAACAATTGGCGAAGTACATTCAATCCACTAATATCGGGAAGATGAATATCCAAAAACAATAAATCCGGTGCCTCTGCTTCAAGCACAACCATTGCTGTTTGTGGAGAGTGGTGTACGCCCATACAAGTCCATTCGGGATAGTCTTGCAGGTAACGCAACAGAACCCGGGCAGCAGGCGGTTCATCCTCCAATATCAGGCAGCGGTAACTTGGTTTCATTACACTTTTTTCAAAAATTCGAGGAGTTTTTGCACTGCTCTACCCCGATGGCTGATGCCATTTTTTTCATTTTTGTCCATTTCAGCAAAACTCACCTGATAGCCATCGGGTACAAAAATGGGATCGTAGCCAAAACCTCCTTCACCGTATTGTTCTTTGCGGATTTGACCGTACACCAAACCTTCAAACATGTATTCCTGGCCATCCATAATCAGTGCTATTACGGTTTTGAAGCGGGCGCTGCGGTCAGCATGCGGCTCCAGATTTTTTTGCAACAAATCAATATTCGCCTGAGGATCGCGGTCTTCGCCAGAATAGCGGGCGCTGTGGACACCCGGGGCACCACCAAGAGCAGTGACTTCCAGGCCTGTATCTTCTGAAAAACAATTCAATCCGTAATGTTCCACTACATAACGGGCCTTCAGCAAGGCATTGCCTTCGATCGTGTCAGCTGTTTCGGGAATGTCTTCAGTACAACCAATGTCGTGCAGGCCTTTTACTTCGTACAAGCCATCGAGCATTTCACGCACCTCGCGGATTTTATTGGGGTTTGCGGAAGCAAAAATCAAAGTTTTCATGGCGGGTTATTTGGGTGGTCAAGGTACTTAAAAAAAATAAACTGCACCAAGTTCCCATTTGATGCAGTTTATTCCTGAGGTGTTTCTTCAGTGCCTCAGGTTTCTTAGGTGGTAAAATTATTCCTGCTTCGCAGGCTTTCTTCTTCTCACCACCAAAGAAACCTGAGGCACTGAAGAAGCACGTTAGTTTTGATTATCAGCCCCATCATTCTTCACCCGATTGATGATGGCTATTCCAACCTTTTTTCCCAGCTCTAAGCCAACTTCATTGTCGGTGCGGAAGTGGATGCCTCCCTGGAAGCGAGATTCAGCACCATCTTTTGCCCTTTGCCGAAACAAGGCACTTTCAGTTGGAAAAAAATAGGAATACAGCTCCCCCATTACTCCACCGATGGCTGCATGTCCCGAAGGATAGCCCGGAAATGGGGGCGTATGGATCAGTACCGGCTGAAAAGTAGTGTCGTATTGGTCTGGTCGGATACCCCAATAGTTGTATTTGGCGTCCCAACAGGAAGTGAAACCATCGTAAATGCCAATAGCAGCAATGGCATAAATCCTGGCAACCCTTGGTGCATTGAGGTGTAGATTGTTTTCAAAGATTTTTTTCTCCAACAGATCCTCCCAAACCGACTCGCTGGCGAAGTGGAAAGCATTGGCAATCGAGTTGAAAGTAGGTTTGTGGTTTTTGAGCTCCTCCATTTCTTTCGCAAAATCAGGTGGTGGACCAGGTCGATATTGGCTGCCGCTTTCCAGGACTACCGTTTTGTTCAAACCAGCCAAGGGAAGTGCAGCGTATTTCCCTTTCCAGAGGCCAGGCTCGTTGGGTATTTTGCCATCCCAAACCTGTTTGGTGGTGAAGTCCACGGTGTATTCGATTTCCTTTTCGGCAATTTTTTTTCCCAAATCAAAACCTGCTTTGGTGTCGCTGGGAAAGGCCACCCCAGCGGCAACCCGTGAAACCAGGAGCCGTTTTGCCATCCGTTGAACCGAATCAGCCAGAGTTGGATAAAAATGGCTGATGATCCCAACCGCTACTCCTGCTGCAACCGAGTGTTCGCAGGGATAACTCGGACTGGGTGAGTTAACAATCAAAGCCTTGATTCGTTTGTCTGCCACATAAGGCCGGGGGCGCTTGTAGGTATATTTGCTGTCCCAAGCGCTGATGGTTGCGTCATAAATGGCTACACTGAGCAGCATGTTGGCCAGAGCACCGTTACCACTTGGATCGTTCATCCACAATTTGCCCATCAGGTGTTGCCAATGGTAGCCAGGTGCTCCAGCATTCCAATGTATGATTTGTTGCCGACCTGCCGCATCCAACTTTTGTTGTTGAGCGAGCACCTGTACAATCTCGTCCTTGGAAGCAGAAGGGGTAGGCAAACGATGGGTTTGGCCAGATGGGATAAACCAGGTTTTCCAGGTTCCCGCAGTGGGTTCAACCTGGCTGTACAATTGAGCAACCAGTAAGAATACGGCTGCTAACATGGGTAATTTCCGTTGCATAATTGAAGTATTTTGGGCAATACTATCTCTATTGGAAAAACCCTTCAAGTGTACATCAATCAACAACCTATTGTCGTAAACCAATAACCTTAACTGGTCAATGAATTCAAAACAGGTCATTTTTCAAGCTTTTCTGGTCTTTGGTTGACTTTGTAGTTTATTTCATCCCCGGAAAGGTGAAAAAAGTGTGGTTTTTGGCTGAAATAAAAAGAAGGAGAAACAAAAAAATTAAGCCAGTGACTATCTTGCGTTTGATTCCAAAATTATCAGGTAACCTTTCATTATCCTTCAAGAATCAAGAAGAAAACCATCTGTTTTTCACCACTCCTGTGCAATTATGGAAAAAACGCCAGGTACAAACACCACACACATGAAAAAGATTTTTGCTTTAATCCCCGTATTTTGTCTGTTTAGCGTTTTGGCTTTTGGCCAGTGGGTCAACGACAAAGGCCACTCCAGAGTAGCCTTTATTGTACAGCACCACGGCATTTCGGAGGTGGATGGCTTTTTTAAAAAATACGAAGCCACTTTGACCGCAGCCAAAGATGATTTATCCGATGCTGTTTTTGAAATGACCATCGAGACCGCTAGTCTGAACACCGAATTGGAAATGCGCGACAACCACCTGCGCAGCCCGGATATTTTTGATGTTCAAAAATTTCCGACCATTACTTTCAAAAGTACTTCCTTCAAAAAGAAGAAAAAGAACCTATACACCATGACCGGGAACCTGACCATCAAGGGCATTACCAAGCCCCTGACCTTGGAGGTGACCATGAACGGCCCGGTCGAAAATCCCAATAAAAATGCCAAAAACATTCAGGTGGGCATCAAAGCCCTGGGGAAAATCAAAAGAAGTGAGTTTACGGTAGGTCAAAACCTGACTACGGCTTTTGTCAGCGATGAGATTCAACTGAGGATTACGGGAGAGTTCAATAAGGCTTTGCCGAAAAACTAGTTTTTTGATTCAAAAGACAAACGAATTATGGCTAAATAAAAAATCCTGGTAGCAGAGCACAAGGTTCAATAGCTCTGCCATCAGGATTTTTAAAAAATAAAATTTGATACATCAACATTTGATATTAGTACATTGGAAA
Source organism: Haliscomenobacter sp. (assembly GCF_033763495.1). Taxonomy (GTDB): domain Bacteria; phylum Bacteroidota; class Bacteroidia; order Chitinophagales; family Saprospiraceae; genus Haliscomenobacter. The sequence goes on from NZ_JANRKL010000233.1 coordinate 77,598, forward strand.
CCATTATCCAAAACTGCATCAAATAAGGCTTAGTGCTTTATTCAAATTCATTTTTCACCACAAACCCGGCGTTTTGGAGAACGCGGTTTTGGTGAAATAAATTCAAATCGGCGCTAACCATTTCACTAACCAAATCATTCAGATCATATTTGGGCTCCCAGCCCAATTTTTGACGGGCTTTGGAACTATCTCCAATCAATAGATCAACTTCGGCTGGTCGGAAGTATCTGGGGTCAATGGCTACGACCTCACGCCCCGGCTTCAACTCATAATCCGGATTGTTGGAGGCTGCAACAATGCCGATTTCATTGACGCCTTCTCCTTCAAAAACCAACTCAACTCCTATTTCCTGGAAAGCCATCCGAACAAAATCGCGTACGCTGGTTGCAACTCCCGTAGAAATGACAAAATCTTCAGGATGCTCTTGCTGAAGCATCAACCACATGGCTTCAACGTAGTCTTTGGCATGGCCCCAGTCGCGCTGGGCATCCAGGTTACCAAGGAATAACTTGTCTTGCAAACCCAATCCAATTTTGGCCACAGCACGCGTAATTTTGCGCGTAACGAAGGTTTCTCCACGCAAGGGGCTTTCGTGGTTGAATAGGATACCATTGCATGCGAATAGATCATAAGCCTCCCGGTAATTGACAGTAATCCAGTAGGCATACAGTTTGGCAACTCCATATGGCGAACGTGGATAAAAAGGGGTCCGTTCCGTTTGAGGAACTTCTTGGACCAGACCATACAATTCAGAGGTGGAAGCTTGGTAGTATTTCGTTTTTTTCTCCAAACCCAAAAAGCGAATGGCTTCCAACAAGCGAAGTGCTCCGGTTCCATCTGCATTTGCAGTATATTCCGGAGATTCGAAACTCACTTGTACATGGGACTGCGCGCCAAGGTTATAAATTTCATCTGGTTGAACCTCCTGAACAATCCTGATCAGGTTGGTTGAATCGGTCAAGTCTCCATAGTGGAGGAAAAAATTGAGTTCACGTTCATGCGGGTCTTGATATAAATGGTCAATTCTTGTGGTATTAAACAGCGAAGAACGGCGTTTAATGCCATGGACCTCATACCCCTTAGCTAGAAGTAATTCACTCAGGTAGGCGCCATCCTGGCCTGTAACCCCGGTAAGTAAGGCTCGTTTCTTGTTCATGTTGGTTAAAATTATTTTTTAAAGGTTCAATCTGTCTTATGCCTTCCAATAGGAAATAATAGGCCTTTATCGCTGTTATTCCAAGCGATAAAGGCCTAAAAACCTATAAAACCATCCTATGATGGTTCCTAGGGTTTGTCTAAATGAAGCATTAGTTTCTGCTCACCACAAAAGGAAGGGCCTTGTTAAGCAGTTCTCCTGAATGTTGGAGGTAATACATTCCGGTAGATAAATTGGGTAGATTCCACCTGATTGTATTCCATCCAGATGTAGTTTCGGTCTGAAAAGATTTGATTTTTCGGCCAAATTGATCAATAATGGTAAAAATAACTGAAGACTGGCGGGTGAACAACTTGACAGTTAATTCGGCGTTTCCCCCGTTTAAAAGGTTAGGGTAAATTTGCCAGTCGCCAGCTTCGCAGTTTGTTTTTTCCTCAAGAATTTCGGAATAAGAGGAATTTCCGTCTTTGTAAACATACCTCAATCGGTAATAATTCACATTTTGAATTTCAGCATCAAGGAATTGATAGGATTGGAACCCTGTTTTTCCATTGCTGTTGATTTTGGCAATTGGAGCAAAAGAAACTCCATCCTTACTCTCCTCAAGTTCAAAATGGTCGAAATTATCATCGAGATTCCAAGCCCAATTCAAGAGTACCCGGCATTCATCAATTTGAGCATTAAAACCTTTCACACTACCAGAGGAATTAGAGAGGTTCCCATCTTTTTTCATTAAGACAACAGATGTATAAGGTTTCAAAACCACTTTGTTGGTATAAATGGTATTTTTTACATCCATATAACTGGTTGGCAGAAGAATTGTCTTATCAGATGTGGTTGGATTGTATTCAAACCTGATTATTTCATCCGCTTTTACATTAACAGCAGAGGCTTCAAACAGGCCTACATTGTCCAGCCAATAGGAAAAATTCTCATTGAATGCCTGGAATATCAAGTGCCCAGCCGATACTGAACTGGGAAAGGAAAACAATACTTCATATTCGGTCCGGTTAGGGCTGAGGTAAATTTTCTTCGAACTGGAAATAGGACTCCAGGGGGAGGTACTATGTCGTAAATACACCTCAATCTGGGTTTCTCGTTCAGCTACAGCACTAAAACGTAGGATGTATTGCTTGTTCTTGTCAATCGCTCCACAATTCAAAGCCACTACTCCCTGGGATTTTCCAGAGATTTTCACTGCTCTTTTATCCAGCACACTATTAGCAGACCAGGTTGTCGCACAATCGCCCTTGGGAGACCAACAAGACACGCCCATAGAAGTGTTTTCAAATCCGGGGTTGTTGTATTTATTGCGACTGTTGTCAATTGACACCAAATTGTAGGGGCGATACCGCATGGAGCCCCCTCCTCCATCCAGGTTTTTCCCATAAGGAAGCATTGGCCCCCTTACATCATACATTTTTTCAACATTGCCTACCCCCGGCTGATCGTAGTTGGCCATGATGGTCAGGTTTTCGTCAAAGGGGCGAGAATAATAATTCCCAGAAAAGCTACCCATTTTGGCAAAGTCATTTACGTCAGACTTAAAGTAAAAGGTAGTTTGATCGGTCGACTTTGAAAAAAAGTGGTTGGCCGTAAAAACCGCATTGGTGATGGGACTTCCTAAATCGTCATGTACCGTTTTTATTTGCACTTTGTTGTTGTACAAGGTGTTGTTCTGGATTTTGATGTTCCTTGCGTTGTGAATGTAAATGCCATTATTGACACAGTGGGCAACGGTATTTCCTATCACATCGACATTTGTGGCATTGTCATCCAGGTAAATTCCTTCTGCAGCAGCATAATCGGAGCGATTGGTACCTTCTGGTGCGCCCAAACCATTCAACACAATATTACCAATAACACTCCGATTCGAAAAAGTAGTATTTGCCTTTCCTGTCCAGGTATAAATTCCACTTCCATCATCAATAACCAGACAGAAAGTGTCAATGTAGTTGTTTTTGATGAGGTTGTTGTCGCCTGCAAATCTGATTCCGACATATCCTGTTTTGACGATGTGGTTGTATTCTGCTTTGAAACCTTTTGTATAACTGATGATCCCATAGGCTTGATTTTCCGTGATCATGCCGGGAAAAATACCTGTATTTCGGATTTTATTATTGGTTAAAACAGCATTGGAAGCATCGTATTTCAGGTTAACTGCGATGCTATTGGAATTGGTTATTTCAGAGTTTTCCAAAACGAAGTTCGAACAATTGAAAACACGGATAGCATCTATTCCAGAAAATAATATCTTGGTGTTTTTGATGCGCAGGTTTTTCAAATTTGCCGCATTGGAATATACACCGTACTGGTTGGCCCCTTTAATGACCAAATTGGCAATTACAATGTCATTGGCTTTTGACTCGATCAGGGTATTCGTAGTAGCGATTTGAACATTGTAGGAGGTGGGAGATTTTGTACCGAAAAAAACATTGAGTTTTTTTGTACTTGGGTTGTAATACCATTCTCCGAATTGATCTAGGGTTTTGATGTGATTTTGAATGAAGTAGCCATAGCCATCTTCTAAATCGTAATCGGTATCCTTGCTGTAGTTAATCCTGGATTTGGTTGTAGTGGTAATTGGCACCCTTTCGATGGTCCATCTGGAAGTTCGAACCACCAATTCTCCGTTATTCCAGGTTGGGCTTGCGGGTAATTGATTGTCAATAATGTGCAAATTTCCATGACCCTCAAAGGTTAAAAAACCCTTATTGCTGGCATCTGCGTTGGGATACCTGCCCATGGCATAACTGGTGTTGTTGATTGCCACCATGTTTACATTTCCAGGGGTATTGATCACCGGACTTTCATAAATGCCCCCACCGACGGAGGTCCATGTTGAAATATTGGTAAATCCATTGATGACTGGGGCAGCACCGCTCCCATAAGCTGCTAAAACGATGGGTAAGGAAGTTGAGCCGGATTTGACTATTTGAATGCCTCCGGAAAAAACTTCTCCTCGTTTAAAAAGCACAGAATCCCCTGGCTGAAGTTGCGAAAAAAAAGCATTTAACTTCGCAATTGTTTTCCAGGGAGTTTGAGCATTTCTCGCCTGTTGAGGGCTCCTGCTGTCATCTCCAGTTTGGCTAGAAAAGTAGTAATTGGTTGCAAACGAGTTGAGTGCACTGCTAAGGATGAGCAGTGTCAGAAGTGTGAATTGTTTCATAATCGGTTTTTTTATATAAGTTACTCGCTAATAAGAACGCAAAATATTTTCCTTTGTTTCCCTAATTACTTCAATAATTTATTTTCAATGAGTAACTTACTACACTTACACATCAACTTAAAGGGTAATTTAGATCTTTCTGTAATATCTAAAAGTGAGTTTTTACCGTCAGTAAAGTTCAATAACCACAACATTGCCATTTGTAATTCTTTTTGGTCATTATCCCCACCAATGGCTGCATACAAGCCCCTTTTCCCCAGTTGTGGTTCACATTTTGGAAAAAGATTTTGGAAATAGAGGTTCTGTTCAAGAATTTCTACAATCTCCTGGTAAATGTCAAACGAAGCTTGAAGAAAAGTGGGTTGAATCAATTGAAGGTTGTCACCAGAAGTGTGGTATTCAGGATAACTGCCAAAAGGGGAACGGGTTAAATTGCCAACTGGCAGATTAAATCCCGGCGAACAAAACTGGCGCTCATCATAACCGTAAGGAAAAAAGTCGATGACTTCGCAAGGGTAGCCAGAATGCTCTAGTACATAGGTAACTACCCGGTCAATTTCAGCATCCCCCCTTCGGCTTTTTTTAAAGGTGAATCCGCCAGCATCGCCAACCAAAGAAACCACCAGACCATGTTTAATGTGATTAACTTTATGTTCATTCCGGGCTAGCCAGGTAATGGAGCCGATGGTTCCCGGAATGAACAGGAACCGATAGGAATACCTGTTTTTTTGTTTTTGAAGGTGTTTGGCTAAAAATGTCAATAAACTAATCCCGGAAAGGTTATCGTTGGCCAAAGAAGGGTGGCAAATGTGAGCCGAAAAGAGCACCTCTTCTTCAGACTCGCCTGGAAGGTAAAGCTCACCATACGTCAGGCTGCCTTCTTCCAAGCTTGAATCAATGAAAACCTCGTAATCGCCATCCGGCAAGTCCAGGTATTGATTGTGGGACATGCAAAAGCCCCAGTTTTCCTGGTAATAGGACGTTCGGTAAGGGATCAGGTCAGGTTTATCCGGCAGTGTAAAAAGATGTTTCTTCAGTTCTTCCAGTCCAATTGTCTGATGGACGGGAGTACTGTACTGCAAGATATGCAGGTTATGGTCCTTAAAATCGATTATCTTTTTTCCGTCCGGGCCAATGATCCAAGCATCCCGGATATTCCATTCCTTAGGTACCGTCCAATCGAAAACGGGAGTATTGCTGGGTACTTCGTGTATTTCTATTGGAATGTATTCCTGTAGTATTTGTAAGGATTGGCGTACTCCATTTCCAGTGATGCTCCTACAAATAGGAAACAGTCTTTCAGCTAAAGCATACATGCTTGGGCCGGTCGAGGCCAGGTTCTCCATAAGTCCGAATTAGTAGTTTTTCTCCAACTGGTTCCATCTCCGGTAAACCGGTTGCACCGATTCTCCTTCTAAATACTTTTCCACCCCTTCCGTGATTGCTTTTTGATAAATGCCAAGGGCTTCATGAAATATTTCAACGGTTTGATCAATGTCCTTCTCTTTGTGGGCATAACTCAACACCAGGTTTGGAGCAATCACTCCTCCTTTAATCAATTCTTGCAACAGCAAAGTTCGAAAAGGTTGCGAAGGGCGGCCAAGGGCATCACGGGTGGAAAAAACCAGACATACAGGAAAACCGTGTATCCCCACAAAATTTTGCAAGCCGTGGTGGGCAATCGATTGGTTTAGCCCCTGTCTGAGCCGTTCGCCTTGAACCTGCATGTGTCCAATCACGTCTTTTTCCTGGTATTCTTTCACCACTGCAATAAAGGCGGCCAGAGCGTGGTTTTCCGCCCCGTGTGTAGTGGACAATAAAAACACCCTTTCCTTGTCGTGGTACAAACCACCTAGTTCCATAATCTCCCTTTTTCCGGCTAACGCCGAAATAGCAAATCCATTCCCCATGGCCTTGCCAAAGGTAGAAAGGTCGGGAACAATATTGTAAAGAGTTTGCGCCCCTCCGATATGCCAGCGAAAACCAGTGATCATTTCATCAAGAATAAAAACAGTACCATTTTCCTTGCACAATTGTTGCACTCCTTGGAGGAATTGTGGGTCAAATGGATCATTTTTTTCAATTTCCATGATCAGGCATGCCAACTGCCCAGGGTATTGATTAAACAGGGACTTTACGCTTTCCAGGTTGTTGTACTGGAAGGTTACGGTCAGGTCGCGTACCGATTGTGGTATCCCGGCATTTACTGCGGTAGTGCCAATGAACCAATCATCAACGGAAAAGAAAGGGTGATCTGCGCAAAGCGCTACCATGTCCCGACCTGTGTACGCTCTGGCCAGTTTGAGTGCAGCAGTGGTTACATCTGATCCATTTTTTGCAAATTTGACCATATCTGCACCGGGCACTACTTTTAAAAAAGCTTCGGCTGCTTCAAACTCAATCGTAGCTGGGCGGGCGAAATTGATGCCCTTCCACATTTGTTGGCAAGCTGCGGTGATTACTGCGGGGTACCCATGCCCCAGGGCTACTGCACGCAACCCCATTCCATATTCGATGTACTCATTGCCATCAAGGTCCCAAACCCGACAGCCCTCACCTCTGGTGAGGTAAGGCGGATGAAATTCGGGGAATTGGTCGTCACCCTTTGCATAAGTATGACAGCCACCCGGAATGAGTTGATGAATTTTTTTCTTCAACTCAAGCGATTTTTCGAAGTTTTTGTGTTGCATGTGTGTGGTGAGGTTTATGATTCCCTTTGTGATCACCTAGCTTTGCCAAGGTTAAAATCCAAAACAGGAAGCGGGATAAAAACTACAGATTAATCCAAGACCTGTACCTCTGGGATAGGGATTACAAATTTCCCTCCCCATTCCAGTACATGCGCCATTTGCTGGCTGATCTCTTTTTTCAGATTCCAGGGAAGGATCAAAACGTAATCGGGACGAGTTTCCTTAATTTTATCTGGCGCGTAAATTGGTATGTGGGTCCCTGGCAGAAAATTTCCTTGTTTATGGGGGCTTCTATCAACGGTGTAGTCGACAAAATCGGTACGAATGCCGCAATAATTCAGGAGTGTGTTGCCTTTGCCTGGGGCACCATAACCAACCACCGTTTTCCCAGCTCGCTTTGCTTCAATCAAAAAACTGAGGAGCTTACGTTTCGTTTCTTTGACCTTTTCTTCAAAAGTAGCGTAATATTCCAGGGTTTCCATCCCAAGCTGTTGTTCCCGTTGAATGAGTTCCCGCACATTATCTGTAATGGGTTTGGATTCATCGGCAGTATGGCGACCATAAATGCGTAAAGAACCTCCATGGGTCGGCAATTCCTGAACATCAAACAAGGTGATGCCATGATGGGCAAAAACACGATTAACTGCTACAAAGGAAAAGTAAGAGAAATGTTCGTGATAAATTGTGTCGAATTGGTTTTCTTCGATCAAACGCTGCAAATGAGGAAATTCCATGGTGATTACCCCACCGGGGGCCAACATTTCTTTCATCCCCTGCACAAAGTCGTTTAGGTCAGGCACGTGGGCCAATACGTTATTTCCCAACAACAAATCGGCTTTGCCATATTGGCCAGCCAGGTGTTGAGCGGTTTGAGTACCAAAAAACATTCCTTCCGTCCTGATACCTTTTTCACGGGCTGCTGCAGCTACGTTCCCCGAAGGTTCTACCCCAACAACAGGGATTCCCTTCTGAACAAACCACTGTAAAAGATAGCCATCATTGCTGGCAATTTCCATCACCAGTTTATCCGAGTTGAGGCCAAAACGGTCAATCATCAACTCAGTATACAGCCGGGCATGCTCTAGCCAGGAGTCCGAGTAAGAAGAAAAATAGCCATATTCCTCTGAAAAAATTTCATCTGGTGCAGCAAACTCTTCCAATTGTACTAACCAGCAATGGTGGCAAACATAGGCATGAAGTGGATAAAATTTTTCTGCCTCGTTGGCTTGTTCTGGTTTAACGTGTTTTTGACATAAAGGCGACATGCCTAAATCGACCACACCGAACTCCAGATCATTTCCACAAAAGCGGCATTTACTAGTTCCCGATGAATTATTTTTGTTGCTATGTGTTTGCATAATAGTTGAATTTAAAAATGCCAATTAAAAATCACAGGGTCATACCTGCAAAGTCTTCAGAAAGCAAGGGAAGGTTTTTGTCTTTTTCAGAAATGGTGCTTATTTCCAAAGGCCAGGCTATGTTGATTTTGGGATCATCGTACCGAATGCCCCCATCCGCATTTGGCGCATAAAAGGCAGTATGGTGGTAAATGAGCTCACAGTGGTCCGCTAAGGTTTGAAATCCATGTGCAAACCCTTCTGGTACATAAATCATCCGCATGTTTTGTTCGGACAATTCAACACCAACATAGTGCAAAAAGGTAGCCGACCCATGCCTAAGGTCCACGATAACGTCAAAAACACTTCCACGAATGCAGCGAATAAGCTTGATCTCCGCATGTGGTGGCCTTTGAAAGTGTAACCCACGCAAAGTTCCTTGTTGATTCGAATGGGAGTGATTGAACTGGACAAATTCCTTGTTGTGACCGATGGCAGAAAATTCACGCTTGCAAAAGGTGCGCGCAAACAGGCCCCGATCGTCACTAAAAGGCTCCAGGTCAATAATGTATGCTCCTTCCAATGCTGTTTTATGAAAAACCATATACCAACTTGAGTTGATTGTCCATTGTCTGACGAGCCAACAGGTCTTTAATGACATTTAAACGAATCAATTCGGACTGATGGTAATTGGCATCCTGAAAATGAATGGCTTCCAAACCTTGGATCAACCCCTTCACGGTATCCTGAAGTTGATACTGTGGCTGATGCTGAGGCGCCAAAGACTCAAAAAGATCGAAACTCACGCGATAGGACCGCTTATCAGGCTGCGCGTCTGGATTGATGGAGAGGGTAATCCCTGGCAAGATCTTCTGAATCTCTAAAGCTAAATCCTTGACTTGGTAATTCCAGCCATTACTTCCTGTATTGACGGTAATGAAGGTTCCTCCATTCTCATTTTTACGCTCTGCCGCCCAACGGATTGCTCTGGCCATGTCTAAAACATTGATCAGTGGTCTCCAGGGAGAGCCATCACTAAGGATGGTAATTTTGCCCGAAGTCATAGCCCCGGCCACAAAATCGTTGAGCACCAAATCCAGGCGCAGGCGGTCACTCATCCCGCAAGCTGTTGCAAAACGTAGGCAGGTGATTTGAAAATTCTCCGCAGCAAGCCCTTCCAGTCCTGCTTCAGACATTACCTTAGATTTGGCATAAGCAGTGAGTGGATCCAGGTTGGAAGATTCAACACGGGGTGCATCCTCCGCACTTCCGTATACACTACAACTGGATGCAAAAATGAATTTTTTCACCCCTTGGCGTTTCGCCATTTTGGCAATTTCAAGGTTGGCTTTGTAATTGATTTCCAGGGTTGGCTCTTCGAAGCGATTGCCGATGGGATCATTGGAAATTGCCGCCAGGCTGACTACTACATCCACCCCTTCCAACAAGTGTTCCGGGAATTGCCGTACATCACCATAGTGTTGTACATTGAGTAGTGAATCAGGGCTAATGGTGTTGCTGGTGATGTATTTGGCAAAATATCCAATATCATAACCAATCAGATAAGCATCTGGGTGAAATTTTCGAAATTCTTTGGCAATACCAGGGCCAACATAGCCCAGGTTGCCGGTGATTAGTATTTTCATGCCGAAATGATATGAATTGATTGCATAAATAGGTTTGATCCAGATTAGCTGAATTTTTCATTGTACCACAAATACAAGGAAAGGCCAGCTTTCAAAAAAAGAAACACACTATTGGTATTTTAAAATTCAGCAATTGAGCATGGTGATTATTTCCAAATCTTCCAGGGGGCATTGCCTGATTCCCACATTTTTTGGAGTTCATTTTTGTCCCTTAAAGTGTCCATCGGAAGCCAAAATCCTTCATGTCGATAGGCCATCAATTGACCATCATCAGCCAGGCCAGTCAGAGGGTCATGCTCCCAAAATGTTTGGTCACCTTCAATCCGATCAAGCACCCGAGGAGACAGTACAAAAAAACCACCATTGATCAAGGAACTTTCTTCCTTGGGTTTTTCAATAAAGCTTTTTACTTGTTCATTCTGGATGTCCATGACTCCAAAGCGGCCAGGTAAAAACGTTGCAGTAACAGTGGCATCTTTTCCATGTTTAAAATGAAAATCAATCAAATCGCCAACATTGATGTTGGCTACACCATCCCCATAAGTGAAACAAAAAGCTTCCTCATTCTGAATGTGACTGCCCACTCGTTTGAGTCGCCCTCCAGTCATGGTATCTTCGCCAGTATCCACCAAAGTAACTCTCCAGGGTTCAACCCTTTTTTGATGCACTTCAATGGTGTTTGTTTCCAGGTTGAAGGTCACATCCGATTGGTGAAGAGCGTAATTTGCAAAATACTCCTTGATTACATACCCTTTGTAGCCACAGCAGATTATAAAATCATTTACCCCATAATGGGAATATATTTTCATGATGTGCCATAAAATGGGTTTTCCACCAATTTCAACCATGGGTTTTGGCTTAAGGACTGTTTCTTCTGATAAGCGGGTTCCAAGACCACCTGCTAGAATAATTGCTTTCATTATGGTGCTGTTTTAATTTTTGCTTTAATCATTCCATAAATAAAAATGGGACCGTAATAGAGGTACCTCCGCCACAACCGTTTGGGCTCACTAATCAGTCTGCCAAACCATTCTAATCCCAGATTGATCCACACCTTGCCTGGGCGTTTCGTACTTCCTGCATAAAAATCAAATACCGCGCCGATACAACAGGTAACCCTGGCGTCCAAAGCATGATGAAATTGGTAAGCCCATTTTTCCTGTTTTGGCGCAGTCATACCCACAAACAAAACCTCTGGTTGAAAAGCGTTTACAGCCTCTATCATCTCATGGCTATCCTCAGCTGTGAATGAAGCTTTATAAGGTGGTGAGCAAAACCCAGCGCTAATTTGTGGGTATTCTTTTTTCAGGCGCTTTTGGATTTTGAGCAATACCTCGTCCGAAGACCCTAGATAAAAGCATTTTCCGCCTTTTTTATTCAAGTAAGACAAGAGGTATTCATGTACATCTGCACCAGCAATTTTGGGTATTCTTTCACCACTCAAAAAGCGAATAGAGGCAGTAACGGCCACCCCATCAGGTAGTAATATTTCTGCGCCAAGCAGCGCATTTTTAAACTCTGGATCTTTTTCTGCGATACAATAAGAATACTGATTCAGCGTGTTGACCAGAATTTTTTGATCTGAAACGAGTTCATCCAGGGACCCTGAAAAGAGTTTGTAGTTAAAAAAAGGGGTAGAGGTATATTTCATTGTTAGCAGTTGACGTTATCCAATCAACAGGCACAAGCCTATTTTATTACACTATCGTACACCAGACGCAAGCTTTTTAAATTGCTTTCTGGAGTGTATCGATCCTCATATGTTTTTCTTGACCTAAGTCCGTAGGCTTCTTTTTCCGACTCGGGTAAGTTGTTCCAATACGCCAATTTTTGGGCCAAATCAGCTGCGTCACCCGTTTTAAAATGTAATCCATTGTGGTGATCCTCAATCATGGTTGACATGGCTCCAATGTTGCTGGCTATGATTGGAGTTCCCGTTGAAAAAGCATGCAATAGGGTTAGGGGCATTCCCTCGTACCAAATGGAAGGGAAAACAAGCGCAGTGCAATTGCGCAATTCCTCCGACAACTTATCATGGGACAAAGCTCCCATACAACTGATGTTTGGATGCAAACGTGTACTTTCCTTGACATCCTGGTCCATTGGGCCGTAACCATAAATCACCAGTTTAAAGGGAACTTTCGAAAATGCGTCTAACAATACCTCTATCCCCTTTTCGGACACAAACCTTCCAATGAATAAAAAATGGTCCTTCCTTTTGGTTTCCTCTTCAAAAGAAGGATCTGGAATAGAATTGGATTTGAGTAAAAACTTTTTTTCAGGAATCCCCAGAGTCGATTGCATAAAAACTTTAATCTCAAATTCTGAATTGACGATGTATGCGCTCACCTTCTGCCAGGTTTTCAATTTTTTATGCAGATAAATGGTAAAAGCCAGCCAGAAGGTTTGGAAAATTGAGTCCCGATACACCCCGAGCATGACTCCTTTCCAGGGGAATTTTTTGGTGATGCTGTCCAAAAACAGTTCTCCATTGTACAAAAGTGTAGCAGAGGGGCAAATAAGCCTATAGTTGTGTAAAGACAATACGACTGGGACCTTGCAATAGTGGCATGCTACAATAGTTGAAGGAGAGGCGGCAAAATGCCAATTGTGCACATGGACTACCTCTGGTTGGAATTTGCGGATTTTTTTTACCATAGCCCAAAATGAAAACAGGTTAAATGGTAGAAAAAAAACCGGGAGTAGGGCACCTAAAAAGGTGTCTGAGTTTTTAAATTTCATTAGTTCGACCGTAAATCCAGCGCTCTGCAACAAGGCCATTTCATCAATCACCAAATTGTCTTCCCCCCCCTTGAACCGGTAAAAAGTATGTACGAATAAAATTTTCATTTCTATTGGGTTCTATTGAAAAAGAAATCATTCCAGAATGGTCTCGATAATCCGGTTCTGGTCCTGTTCAGTTAGATCATAAAACATGGGCAATCGGAGCAAACAATCCGTATATTCATCACTATTGTTTAGTTCCCGCTGGTCGTGCTTCCCCGCGAAAAAGGGGCTTTTATGCAGCGACAAATAGTGGAATACTGCATGGATGTCCTTGCTTTTGAGTTTTTGAATAAGGTCGCTTCGTTTTTGCAAGTCCTTAAAAACAAGGTAAAACATATGCCCATTGTTGGTAGCGTATTGAGGGATACTAGGAAGCCGAAAGTTTTTTCCCTCAGCAAATTCCTTCAGCCCCTCGTAGTACCGCTCCCAAATCTCCAATCTTTTTTTCTGAATAGGGCCTAGGTTCTCCAACTGAGCAAATAAAAAGGCTGCAATGATTTCAGAGGGCAAAAAGGAAGATCCAATATCTACCCAACCGTACTTATCTACCTCTCCTCTAAAAAATGCAGAGCGGTTGGTTCCTTTTTCCCAGATGATTTCTGCACGTTTGACAAAACGTTCGTCATTTACCACCAATAATCCCCCTTCTCCACTGATAATGTTCTTCGTTTCGTGAAACGAAAAAGTGCCCAAATGCCCAATTCCACCCAAAGGCCTGCCTTTGTAATAGGCGTCGATAGCTTGGGCTGCATCTTCAACCACCCATAATCCATGGGCACTGGCAATATCCATAATGACATCCATATCACAAGCAACTCCTGCGTAATGAACCACCACTATCGCCTTGGTTTTAGGCGTGATCAAAGCCTCAATGCTCAATTCGTCAATTCCTGGGTGGTCTGTTCTGGAATCCGCAAACACAATTTTTGCGCCTCTCAATACAAAGGGGTTTGCTGTGGAGACGAAGGTATAGGAAGGCATAATGACTTCATCTCCAGGCTCAATGTCTAGCAATATTGCCGCAATTTCCAGGGCATCGGTACAGGAAGTTGTCAAAAGGCACTTGTGGAAATGATAATGCGATTCAAAAAAGTGCTGGCATTTTTGGGTGTAGGCTCCATTTCCACAAAGTTTTCCAGACTTCAAAGCAAGGCCAATATGGTGTTCTTCCATTCCGGTAAGAAATGGTTGATTGAACGGAATTTTAGACTCCATTTTTTTTAATTAGGGTTTGACAATTGGTTTATAGAGAGAGAATCAGTTGAGGGCTTGCAGTATTCCCGTTTTAAAGTTTTCAACCATGGTTTCAATCGTGTATTTTTTTGCACTTTCCCTACAGTTTCCTAACATCTGGACGTAATCTCCACTAAGCAAAAGTTGGATAACTGCACGGCTGTACTGATCGATTGTATTGGCAACGATTAAGCCATTTTTCCCATGTTCGAGGTATTCTATTTCCGGGCTGTGAAATTCGTAGCGGGTTGTGACAATCGGGGTTTCAAGTGCAAAGGCGTCCAAAATACCCAATCCCACCAGGCCAGGCATCAAAAAGAGGGTGGAAATTTTGAAATACTTGACCCTGTCTTTACCAAATTTTGGTCCAACATAATGAATCCAGGGATACTGCATTGCTGCATTGGTTATCTTAAGGGCGTCAATACCCGATCCAATAAAAATCATATGAAAATTGGGAACCTCCTTTTTTATATTCAAGCAGGCTTCCAGTAAAAAATCAATCCGTTTTTCCGGGTAAATTCCCCCACAGAAAATGCCGACCTGCTCTCCCTCAATACCCAATTCTTTTTTCAGCTCCATCACTTCCAATTCTGTAGTTTGAGCATATTCTTGCTGAATGAATTGGGTGTCTATAGCATTTTGCACAATGGTAATTTGAGACTGGGGGTACCCTTTTTCAATCAGAAAATCTTTAACTCCACTGGTGTAGGCAAACCACCAATCGCATTGTTTCAAAAAAAGGTATTTGAATTGATTAGCAAAGCTGTTCTCGGTGTCCTGCCTGTTTCTTCCATGCCCCCAAAAGCCTAGTTTGGCCTTAAAAACCCGCCTGCTGATCATCAATAGATAATTCAAGATCAACTTGTTGGCAGACTCCACAATAATTAAATCTTTGCCCTTCAGTTCCTGCAAGCATGGTTGCCAAATCAGGGTTCGGCCACCAAATTTTATCTCTATATTGGGGACGTATTTGCTCCAGGACAGCTCGACTTCATCTTTTTTCAGCCCTTCTTCATTACTCTGTTTGCCATAAATCAAGGTCAGTTCTACCCCTTCTTTAGCAAGGGCATTTTTCAGCCCATCGAAGAACTCTTGGCGATACTGGACTAGTGTTCTCTGGATGATTGCTACTCTTTTCATAGGACTTTGATTGTGAACAGGTACTGCTTATTTGTCGGTTAATTTAAGTTTCAGCTTATATTCATTTATCGCTCCACTGTATATGGCCAACAGACGTCGAAGGTTGGCTTCTGGGGTATAATTTTCTTCATAAGTGGCTCTTGCTCTTTGTGAATATTGCGCCTTTTCTTCTTCAGAACGGGCACTCCAGTAAGCCAATTTCTG
Organism: Haliscomenobacter sp.; assembly: GCF_033763495.1. Lineage (GTDB taxonomy): Bacteria > Bacteroidota > Bacteroidia > Chitinophagales > Saprospiraceae > Haliscomenobacter. Next base: position 92,963 of record NZ_JANRKL010000233.1, read on the forward strand.
GGCTAAATCAAGCGGGTTTCCGGCTTCAAAATGCAAACCATTGCTGTGGTTCTGGATCATTGTTGACATTGCACCCAAATTACTCGCAATAATCGGGGTGCCCGTTGAAAGTCCTTCTATTACGGTCAAAGGCATGCCTTCGTACCAAATCGAAGGAAATATAAGCGCACTACATTTACGCAATTCTGCAAACAAATTTTCATGCGGCAGTGCTCCCTTAAAGCTTATGTTTGGATGCAATTCTGCAAAATCCCTTACTTTTTGCTCCAAAGGACCATAACCATAGATATGCAGTTGGAATTCGGTATTGGCAAAAGCCTTCAACAGAACTTCAATCCCTTTTTCGACTACCAATCTACCTACGAATGCAAAATGTTTGCCTCTGCCATTTTTTGCCCAAACAATTGGGTCTGGAATAGAATTTTGCTTGGTAACAAATTTATCGGCAGCTATCCCAAAACTAGATTGTAAAAAAATGTCTTTCATGAAATCTGAAAGAACTATGAATTTGCTTACTTTTTGCCAGGTTTTTAATTTTTTATGCACAAAGACACAGAAAGCTAGCCAGAAAGTCTGCAAGCTTGAGTTTCTGTATACTCCAATTTTAATGGCCGTCCAAGGAAATTTTTCCTTCAAGCTTTCTAAAAAAAGTTCACCGTTATTAAAAAGTATCGCACTTGGGCAGAGCAGTCGGAAATTGTGTGCCGTTAATACCAAGGGTGTTTTTAATACATGAGCAGCAAAAATTACAGAAGGCGAAGCGGCAAAATGCCAATTGTGCAAATGAATGATGTCTGGGCGGTATCCACGTATCTTCTTCAAGGTTTTAATGAATGAAGATACATTGAAAAGTAGAAAAAATAGATCAACAATTGAGTCCAAAAACTTTGTAGGGTTTTGAAATCCCAAAAGCTCAACGTCAAAGCCCGCGGCTTTAAGTAAAGCTATTTTTTCAAGCACCATGTTGTCTTCGCCACCCGTCTCCCGATAAAATGAGTGGATGATCAAAATTTTCATTCAAAATTGTTTTGTCCATAACAAAAATATCGTTGCATCTTGATGAGGTCAATAAAGCAAACATTTAAGCTGCTTTTTTGAACAGGTCGTAAACAATGGGGAATAATGTTTTCAACCATAATTTGAAAAAAGACGCCGGTAAGTTTAAAGGGAAATGTTTTTTTATAAATAAAAGATACTCCTTATACGCCAATCCCTTTACACTATACAGGTATTTCACCCTTTCCGAAAGTTTCACCTGGCTAGATTTCCAGTTTTGTGCATGATCATTGGCGCAGTCTCCTAAAATACCCGGCGCTACAATTACCGAAAATCCAGCTTTCCGGGCTCTTAAGGTATAATCAAAATCTGCAATCGCATGGGTGAACTCTTTGGATAAAATGCCAATTTTGGTTACTATTTCAGCTGGGACCAACATGATGTTTGAGTTCGCCATATCACATTCGATGCTGTGTTCCCCGGGCTGTACCCGATAACTTTGAGGCTTGTATTTTGAAAACAATTTCCTTCCACCATACGTAATTTCTTTGGAGTCTGGGTCTTGTGTCGTCCCAACACCAATGGCCTGCGAACCATGTTTTGTATAGAATTCTGAACAACAATTCAACAAAATTTTCACAGCATCCCTTTTGAGATTGGTATCATCATTCAATAACAAATAATAGTCGGCCTTAGAAGAGAGGGCGTTCGTCCAAGACTGGATCATACCCCCGGCCCAGAACAAACTGCCATTCCCATGGTAGACATTTGTTTCCGGAAATTGCGCTTGTATCGCCTCACTTGTTCCATCTGTCGACGCATCGTCTGTTAGAAAAATTTCCAAATCCGGACCCTCTGGGATTTCCTGGCTTTTCAAGTTATGCAAACATGCAAGCGTTTTGTCTTTTCTGTTGAAGGTAGCCAACAGTACTGCAATTTTCATATGGTTTTTTCAGCTTTGAGTAAGTCTGATTATTTTTGTTATAGATAAAAATATTCAGACCTACGCTTAGTTTGCAGAAGAAAATTCACTATTTAACAGAACTGGCCTTTTGACCAGAAGATAAATAGGTTCTGGTAATTTGTAATAAGGAAGAAATAAAAACATCAGCACTATGGGGGTAGTCAAAATTGGAGAACCAAAACCTAGTACAATCATAACCAAAATACAGTAGACCGTGCATTCATTGTACTTTACATTTCTTTTGCAAAATTTCGCATAACAACTCATTAAATATAAAAAACCAACTAGGCCATATTTGGCCATAAAATCCATAATCCCGTTGGATATGTTGACATTGTATACTCTATTCATCAATTCATCGTACATATTGCTAACCCCCAAAATCAATTTGTATTTGAATAAATCATAGATGTAGGTGATACTTGCGAAACGGTTTAGACGCATTTGCATGTCTATATTGTCGTAATAGCTTGACAAATGGTCAATATTTTCCAGATTTTCCATATCACTATTGTAAAGGGAAACTATTTTTTCGCCTATAAGTGGGGTTTTAACCATAATTAGCACCAAAACAGGTATCATCAGTACTACTCCCAAATTAATTTTCCGATGCTTATAGCGGTATACCATTAATAAAAGGATCAACAAGGCCAGATAGGCTGTAGTAGAAACTGTTGTAATGGTACCGATGGTAAGAATAATTGAACTGCGGTCAAAAGTGAATTTGTTGATGAATAAATTCAAAGTCAGCGTGATGATCAAAAAGCACCCAAAGCCCCCCGGCTCCCAAACAAAGCCTGAATTTCGGTAATCATGCAATTCTTTGGTATAGGTAAAAACCAGGCAATTGGAAAATATATCACTGGGAGGATCCTGAGGGGTTAAATGAAACATTAGTACAAAATTGAAAAAAGCTTCCCCTGCTATTAATTGAAATGCAAAAAAGAAAAAAGAAAGTAGGGTCAAATCAGTCATTACTTTGATGAGGTTTTGACTGAGTTCATGCTTTAAAATGGCCACGAATAAAAAACTCAAAAAAAGAAACTTGAATAAAAAAAGTACATCACTGACCAAAAACGGTACAGGAAGGCTGTTAAACAAAACATTCCTGATGAAAATAAATGCTAAAAAAGTAGCTGAAAACCCGCCAAAAATCCTCAGCTCTTTTTTGGTTAATGCATTGAATTTCAAAGCCACAAATAAAAAGGAAAGCAAAACCAAAAACCAAAGCATATTACTGGATGACAGAATATTCGATTTTGCTGCCAACAACAAAAAGAGCAATGTCAATATATAATTCAGCCTGCTTCGCTTCATGAATAAATGTTTTTCAAGCGCACTACGAGCTAGCTTGCGTTTTTTGCTCCTGTGGCAAGTTAGTGGTTAATTTTTGGAATCGCCTTTCATTAGGAGTCTTAATGCGAAGCATTCTCAAAATTTTCCCGGCCCAGGTTCTGGGTTTAATCACCAAGCCGTAATGGCCTAAAATCAGCAGGCATCCAGCACATCCCGCCAACAGCCTAATCACCGGGTTGAGCTTGTGGTAGACCCGGTTGCTCCAACCAATCTCGCTGATGGTATCTATAGCGGCTTTGGTAATGGGGAAATAGCCCCAAATCTTTTTTTCACCCAAGTTTCTGGCATAACCATGGAATCCGGCAGACACACCACCTGCTTCCTTATTGTATCCTACAAAATCAAGCCGTTTTACCTTGCCTTGAAAAACCAAACTCGCCACAAAATGCCAGGCAGCACCCAGTGTAGAATAAAAGGGAATCCTTTGACCTTGTTCCCGGCGCATCAAGCCGTGGAAAATGGACCCCAGGGTTACTTCAGCATAAAACTTGAGGGTGCGCAGAATGGGATTAGACCATTCGTAATCAACCGCCAGCTCCCGAAAAATTAATTTCCCCTCGTCAACAAGGTCAAAATCGCCACTGACCAGGGAATAGTCTGGATTGGCTTCCATAAAATCAACATATTTCTCAATGGTGTCGGGTTCAAAGGTGTCGTCATCAGCCAGGAAAATAAAATACTTACCGGTGGCTTTTTCCAAAACGTATTCAAAATTCCGGGCTAAGCCAAAATTTATTGGCTGACGATAATACCGAACCCGAGGTTCTCTCTCCATTAGTGCCCTTACATAATCTTCGGTCTGGTCGGTGGATGCATTGTCCGAAATCACGATTTCGAGGTGCTGATAAGTTTGGGCCAAAATCGAATCGATTGCCTTTTCCAGTGACTTGACTCGATTGTAACTTGGAACACCGACGCTAACTATTGGGAAATGATTGGTCAATGACATGGCAAATAGTTTAAATTTGAAGATTCGGACTAGGGTCGATAAATAATTATTTTTTAGCCCAGATGCCTTTTGCTTTGTTTTCCAGCAGCAAATAACTTTGGATAGGATAGATGCAAGCAGCTATGACTAGGATTACAATTGCTCCCATAACAATGCCACTCAGCCCCATATTAAAAGTTTTTGCAAAAAGAAAACATAAGGGAATGTTGATGACGATACCCACTATCGCCACTAGTATTTGAGTGTACAATACGCTCAACCCATTCAAAACTTTGTTAAAAATATTATTCCAAAACCACAGCACAACATAAAGGCCCATAAACCACTTTAGGGATTCTGGCACTACCACTGCTTCACCAACCCAAATGTTTTTTATGGGTTGAAAAAATAAAATGATCCCAAGTACAAGCACAACGTAAACCACAAATACCTTAAGCAAGAATTTCAGCTTGTTTTTTATCCAGTCCGAATCCCCTTTTGAAAAGGCTTCCGTACTGGCCGACCAAAGCGGCTGAACCAGAATACTTGCAAGAATGGTAGCAACCTGAAAGATTTTCTGGGTCACGTAATAGGGCGTTACCTCTGCAGCACCATACAGTTGGGAAATAATCAAACTATCCGTCGTCAATACAACCACAACAGAGATCTCAAGTATAAAAAAGCGCCCCCCCAGATTGGCGATGCTTCTTATTTTGTTTTTGTCGAAAAAACGAATACTAGGGATCAACCGTGGGTTGTATCTAAACGTAAAATAGCTCAACAAAATCGATCCGGCCATTAATGAAAAACTGTACCATTTGGCAATAAACAAGAACCTCGACTCTGGGGCAATGGTGTTCGAAAACAGCAAAAAAACAAGCAGCATTAAAAAATTTCCGATGATCAGGCCCAACGAAATGAAGCTATTTTTCTGAAGGGCATTCAAAACAGCATTCGTCAAACTCAACAAAAAATTAAAAATGATGCTTAGTACCACAATTAAAACACCTATTTTCAGTTGATAGGCATCAATCACTGTAGTGTTAAAAATTGCCGGAAAGTTTAAAAAGCCGAACAAAGATACCGTCAGGATGGCAATGGTGATCACAATTGCGCCAAGAGCGATGTAAGCTGTAGATACATACTCCCTTGCAGCATCAAAATCACCCAGCGCCAAAGCTTCGGATAGCTTGTTCCTCATGCCGTTTCCAATGCCAATATCCATAAAAAGGATCCAGTTAGCACTAGCAATAAGTGTAACCCACACCCCATAAATTTCTTGGCCAAGAAACTGAATGTAAAGGGGAACCAGCAACAAATTGAGCGCTACGCTCGCACCTTTTAGGATTAAAGAGATAAAAACCTGATTGTTAAAATTCCTGTCTCTCGTGCCTGAGGTATAACTTTCAGTTTCTCCTTTCATTTTCGGAAAGTCCTTATTTCACTGGATTTAGAATGCATTTTTTTCGCCTTTCACCATATTGAAAACCGTTAGAAAAATGCATTTACAATCGAACCAGAAACTCCAGTTTTCAATGTAATCAACATCAAACTCTACTCGTTTGCCCATCTGGTAAAGTTCTCCGGTAGGGCCGCGCCAACCATTGACCTGAGCCCAACCAGAAATCCCTGGCTTCACTTCATGGCGAATCATGTATTTGTCGATCAAATTGGAATAAATCTCCGTGTGCTTGATCATATGAGGCCTTGGGCCAATAACTGACATGTCACCCAATAATACATTAATGAATTGGGGGAACTCATCAATATTGGTTTTCCTTAAAAAGGCACCTATTTTGGTTACCCGGGCATCATTTTTTACCGCTTGCAGTTGGTCACTATGTTCATTGACCGTCATAGTCCGAAACTTAAAACAGTCAAAAGGTTTATTCCAGTAACCGGTCCGCTTTTGAATGAAAAAAATAGGGCCTTTTGACTCCAATCGAATCAGTAAAGCAATCAGCGGAAAGAATGGTAAAATCACCATAAGTGCCATTATGCTGAATAAAATATCAAACCAACGCTTGAGCAACTTATTGTGGGGTAAGCACAAAGGTTCCTTTTTGCGCCGAACGATCGGTAGGTGGGCCAGTTGTTCTACATGAACACCACGTTCAAAAAAATCAACCCCAATCGGCACGATTTCAAAATCGATGTAATTGTTCCGGCAGAGTTGAATAATGCGTTGCACCATATCCTTGGGTAAATCGCTGTAGAAATAAAACAGCTTCTTGATGCGGCCCTTGTTTTCCAACAAATAGGCGTCTATATCATCATAGGTACCTAAACTGGGAACATCCGGAAGGCTTTCCCCCGCAAAACGCCCAATACAAAATACGTTACCGTCTCCATAAATGGACGAAAGCCCTTTTTCCAGGTATTTAAGGTTGGTGTTACCTCCCCCTACTACTGCATAGGTCAAATCAATTACCTTATTCCGGTTGTAATACCGAAAGGAATAATGGGAAATGGTTGACAAGACCATGAATGCAGAAAAAGACTGCATCAAAAAATTCACCTCGAAAGTCTCGAAGAAAAACTGGTAATAAACCAAGGTGATTAATCCGAAATAAATCAAGGTGTTCCAAAATAAATCCCTGATTTTCAAATCCAATCTAGCCCCCTCAAACACACGGTAAGTATCCGTAAACGGAAGATAGATAAGCCAGATTGAATTAAAAATCAAAAACATAAGGTTAAACTCTCTAGCCATTTCCCGGCCAGCCAGTTGGTTAAAGGGAATTTGGAGCAATAAAAAAGCAAGCAAAGAAAGGTTCACGATTACCCAATCAAAAAAGACAGCTAGTGAAAGTTGCCGGGCAGTTTCTCTTTCTACCTTTCCTGGGTCAGCTTGATGGGAATGTTGGTGGATTACCTGTTTGCGTAAAACAGGCATTTGTGTAAGTGAATGATTCATGGTGAAAATAATTAGTTTAAACTGGTTAGTTGTTTATACAGTAAATGGAGCGTTAGTTTTTGTAATGGGTGTAGGTGTAACCATAGGCATCGTCTTGTTTCTTCACATCATTAAAAATGATAGAAGGGTTAACTAATTTATGCTGTTCGAAAAATTCTTTGGCCTTTTCGATCATGACCTTCTTGGTATAGCTGGAACGGATTACAAAAAGGGACTTGTCCACATACTTATTGAGCAAAATGCTGTCGGCGATTATTCCAATTGGGGAGCAATCAACGATGATGACCTCATAGTTTTCTCTCAAGTAGAAAAACAGGTTGGACAATTGTTCCTCAGTAATGATCTCCAATAGGTTGACAATAACCGGGCCTCCTGAAATGAAATGCAGATTGGGAATTTCATTTGAAATTTGGATGACTTCTTCTAATTTCAATTCATTCAGGAAGAAATTGCTTAAGCCGATTTCCGCGTTCCCATTGAAAAATTTATTGACGGAGGGTCTCCTTAGATCAAAGTCGACAACTATCGTTTTTCTCTTGCCTAAGGCAAAACTCCGGGCCAAATTCGTAGCAATAAAGGTTTTCCCCTCATTACTTGTACTGGAGGTAACCATTATACATTTCGTTTTCTCCCGATTGTAAAACTGCAGGTTTGTTCTGATGGTTCGGAACCGTTCAGTCGCTAAATTTTGTGGATCACCTAACAAAAGTTGTTGGCTTTTTTTGTTTTGGTGATTGATTATTCCCAGGATTTTATTCTCTGGGAGAATTTGTTTAATGTCTTTTTCGGTCCTAATCGCTCCTTTGAAAAAATCCAACAGTACGATCAGGAAAAAGGGAATTGCCATTCCTACCAATCCCGCTCCTCCAAAAATCTGAGCCTTTTTTAAACCAACAGGATCAATTGAACTATATGGAGGATCTACAATCATGGAGTTGGCATAATCACTAACCAATGCCATGGAAACCTCTTCTCTCTTTTGCAACAAATACACATAGAGGTTTTCTTTTATTCCTTGGGTGCGCATTTTATCGGCCAGTCCTCTTTCCTTCATGGGTACACTGCGCAAGCGGCTATTGGATTTATCATATTGATTTTGGAGTTTACTCAAATTCAGTTCAACATCATCTTGCATGTTGCCAATAGCAGACACGATTGAATTGCGTAAGCTCCTCAATTTTTGGTTGGTTGATTGTACAATCGGATTGGAGGGTTGGCCTGACATCAAAAGCCGCTCTCTTTGCAAAACCAAGTCGTTATAGGGCTGAATCAGACCAAGTACTTTACCATCATACAAAGAGGGGTTAATGGGAAGCATCTTAAAGTTATCACTGCTATCCCTCAGTTCTGATCTTACAGCTTGGAGCATTCTTGACTGCAACTCCAAATTACGTTGTTCCCTAGTCAGGTCCTTTACATCACCCAAGGTTGTTTCTAGATCAGAAGTGGTGGACGAGATGATTTCGTTGTTCAGTTTGAAAGCTTCGAGGGTGCTTTCCGCAGATGCTAGTTCCTGGCTGATGTCCCGAATCCGTCCATCCAACAGTTCCAGGGTTTTAAGCGTGATTTCGGTATTCGCCTCGCTTTTGACCTGGTCAAATTTTTCCATCAAATAGGTTAACACATCAATTCCCCGCTGAGGTACTTCGTCAACCAAAGTCAAAACCCTAACTGAGGAGTTGTTTTTCTCGCTGCTCAGTTCAATATTTAAATTATCCAGGTATTTCTTTGCAACTTTTTTGGCATCCAGAAACTCAACATGCATGGTTTTTCCTGGCGCAATCCGTGAAGATTCAACTCGGGAGATGCGGAATTTTCCAAATTCATTAGAAAATAGTTGGCCATACTTATACGTTCCGGACTTGGATCCCTGCGAAAATTTGAAGGAGTATTTGTTGATCGGAGTTATTTCAAAAGTAGTATTGTCGATGAGATTTAGTGAAAAGGTATCGACCACGATTGGAAAGTCCTTATAAGCATCACGTTCTGATAACTTGTCCTTCCAGAAATACCTCGTTTCGAGCCCCAACTTCCCCACGACTGAATTCATCAAGGAAAAGGAGGTCAAGATTTCAATATCGTTGCTGGCCTTATCCGATGTTGCAGAAAGGAGTAAATTGCGTTTAATAAAGTCATCATCAGATCCAGAATTTTCTTCCCGTTCTCTGATCAATAGTTTACTGGTTATTTGGTAGACTGGCTGAAGTTTTTTATAAAAAACATAGGCTAGCCCCAAACTAACGATCCCACAAACCAAATAGATGTACCATTTGTTAAGAACGTAATTTCTGAACATCCCGAAAAAGTCGATTTGACCTTCCGCAGAATCATTTCCACCTTGGTTCAGCAAAATCGCTTTTTGATAGTCAAACTCATTCATGGCACTAATTTTCTATTGTTACTGCTTAAATAGGGCAATCAAAACTGCTGCTACTGTTGCGGCGGCAGACAAAATGGGCACGGCTTTGGAACTCTGGTCTTGTACCGCACCAGCCTTGGACCTCAAGGGTTTTACATAAATCAAATCATTTTGCTTTAAGAAATAATATTCTGAATGGAAAAAAGCTGCCGATTGAAGGTTAATCCGATTCAATGACCGCACTCCATTGTTTTCCCGAACAAGCAAAATATCTTTTCGATCCGCATAATCCGTCAAATCACCCGCCAGAGCTAAAGCATCAAGCAGGGAAATGCGCTCGTTGACTACATTAAATGCGCCAGGATTCCGAACCTCCCCTGAAACTGTCACTCTGAAATTCAGTAGCCTTACATTGACAACCGGATCTTTCAGGTATGTTTTTAGTCTTTCCACCAGGGAATCCTTAACTTCCGTAACGCTCAGGCCCTCTAGCTTCAACCGCCCTAAAACCGGAAAATCAATCATTCCTTGTTGATTTACTAGAAATCCAGTCAGCTGGATGGCTTCGATATTGACAAAACTCTCACCTTGCTGATTGGACGTTATGTTAAAAGGTGCCACCAATTCCATTTCAGAACCAAACACCTTTATTGACAACACGTCATTAGGCTGAATTTTGATTTCTGGCAACTTATAACTAAGCAATTGGGTAGTATCAGAAAAATCTTCCTGATAATTGACCAGTTGTTTGTGTGACACGCAGCTTGAACCCATAACAAGCAAAATAAAAGCCCAAATTGTAGTTAAATAAATACGCATTTTTAATATATTAACAATGTTCTTTCCAGTATGGAACAAATCGGTTCGTTTTTGGTACGGCTTCGCCATCGATAAGTCGCAATGCTTTCCTGCATGCATTACTCACCCACCCAAAAAGGCAAAGGCCTTAAAGGAAATGCAGATCGTCTAAACACACGATTTCTAAATGCAAATCATTGGAATATTCCAACAACAAGCAGTTAGTTATCCCCGCAAGGTAGACAACCATGGTTAAACCAAAGTTAAATTAGTGTTAGCGTAATAGTAAATTACTCACAAATGTGAGTAGAATAAAGGGAAATACTCAGTACACAGGTAGTGTTAGGAATCAATATTACAAAACAAATTGAACGAATTATGAATCCAGGGGGGGGGAGGCAAACAGCACATTACATATAAATTTAATTTAACAACTGGGTTCTGTGCAAATGCACAATTAAAGCTCAAATATAGTGATTTAAATGGAATAATGAAATGATTACTGTAAAAAAAAAAATAATACTGGAAAGGGATGGCCACCCATTTTACCCTCAAAAAAAAATAAGCCGATAAACTCATAACCTTGCGGATATTTTTACGAATAAAATTTGGTGTATCGGCAATTGATATTAGCTTTATCAGGCGAAGAAAAATTGAACACTAATTGTTTCTGAACATATTTTTTTTTTTCAAAATCAAGAATCCTAATGTCTGCTAATTCTGCCAATATGCGCATGGCCATCCTCGCTTCGGCCACTGGAACCCTATTAGAATGGTATGATCTTTTTTTAGCGGTAATTTTGGCCAAAACCCTTAGTGGTCAACTGTTTCCAGGGGGAGAGAGCACCTACTTTTTGGAGACCTTAGCCATCGTTGGCTCTTCATTTTTCATTCGGCCACTAGGTTCTTTATTCTTTGGGAGTATGGGCGACCGTAAAGGCCGCAAGCAGACCTTTTTACTTTCCTTACTGGTGATGGGAGCAGCTACCTTTTTGATTGGTTTGATTCCTACTTTTTCACAGGTTGGCTGGTTGGCCCCCATCTTGCTGCTGGTTTTGCGTTTGGCTCAAGGTTTTGCCCTCAGCGGCGAATATTCAGGTGCCATCATTTATGTGTCCGAAAATGCACCTACCGACAAACGCGGTTTTTATACCGGTTTCATCCAAGCTACGGTGCCAGTCGGATTGTTGCTCTGTTTGTTGGTAGTCATTGGCACCCAGTCTTTAATGAGTACCGAAAATTTCAACACCTGGGGCTGGCGTTTGCCTTTTTTGTCTAGTGCAGTGCTGGTATTTTTCTCTTACATCGTGCGCCGAAAGATGGAAGAAACTCCCGTTTTTAACCAACTAAAGGACGGTGGGAATGTTTCCAAATCCCCCATTCGCGAATCCCTCGACAGTTTCCCTAAATGGCGATTGATCTTAATGCTCATTTTTGGTGGCAATGCCGCTCAAAGCGCCATCATGCACACCTCCCAGTTTGTTACCCTCTATTTTTTACAAAGGGCGGTAAAAATTGATGAACAACTCAGTTTTATTATTTTGGCAATGGCACTACTTTTAGGCACTCCTTTTTTTCAATGGGCTGGGGCTTTGAGTGACCGCATCGGCCGCAAAAAAGTGATCTACGCTGGGATTTTACTGGGGCTGATCTCAATTCCTCTCTCCTTTTTCCTGTTCAATACGCTGGGTAATCCCGGCCATTTAACTGAGGCCCATTCCATCAGCACCGGCGTGACCCTCTTGTTTGTTTTGCTCTGTTTCGTCAATATGGTGTCTAGTGCTTTGGTGTATGGCCCAATGGGGGTATTCATGACGGAGTTCTTTGAAGGAAGAACCCGCTACACCAGTATGGGTTTTGCCCACAACATTGGCAATGGCCTCATCGGTGGAGCCACTCCCTTAGTAACCGAGTTTCTGAAAGCGAATCTGGTGGTCGGGGCATTATTGGCTCCTTATATTGGGTTGCTCTATCCACTGAGTCTGATGGTACTTGCTTTGATCATCAATCCTTTTTTGAAGGAAACGGCAGGGAAAAATTAAATTGGTGCCGATTAAATCATAAGTTAACGATTTTGACGGGGCTTTTTTATTTTGAACCCATTTTCAACTCCTAACCATATGCCAATCTACCACAAACTTGGAAAAATCCCCCCAAAACGGCACATCCAGTTCCGCAAAGCAGACGGGGGCTTGTACTATGAACAACTCTTTGGAACCATCGGCTTTGATGGTATGTCCTCCCTGCTTTACCAAATTCATCGGCCTACGATGGTAAGGGAAATTCTCTCCGAAACCGATGTTGCACCCAAAATAGCAGTGGCAAAAAGTATAAAAGCCCGTTTGCTTAAGGGTTTTGAAATAATTCCTCAAGACGATTTTCTACAAAGTCGCACGTCGCTCTTGGTCAATAACGACATCCACATTGGTTTGGCAGCACCCAAACAGTCTTTGCGGAGTTATTTTTACAAAAATGTCGATGCTGATGAGCTCCTGTTCGTTCACCGCGGCAAGGGTACCCTGCGCACTCAATTGGGCAATATCCCTTTTGAATATGGTGACTACCTGCTTATTCCCAGGGGGATGATTTACCAGATCGATTTTGAAAGAGAAGACAACCGTCTGTTGTATGCGGAGAGCTTTCATCCCATCTATACGCCCAAGCGTTACCGCAACTGGTTTGGGCAATTGCTCGAACATTCGCCTTTTTGCGAACGGGATTACAAACTGCCCCAAGACTTGGAAACCTTTGATGAAAAGGGGGATTTTGTCATCAAAATCAAAAAACAAGGTGTTTTGTACGCCATGCTATACCCTACCCACCCTTTTGATGTAGTAGGTTGGGATGGCTACAATTTTCCCTATGGTTTTTCCATCCATAATTTTGAACCCATCACTGGTCGGGTGCATCAACCGCCTCCCGTACATCAAACCTTCGAAACCAAAGCTTTTGTAGTCTGTTCGTTTTGCCCTCGTTTGTACGATTACCACCCCCAAAGCATCCCTGCCCCTTACAATCACTCCAACATAGACAGTGATGAAATGCTGTACTACGTAGATGGCGATTTTATGAGTCGAAACAACATCGAAAAGGGACACATTACCCTGCATCCTGCCGGGATTCCACATGGTCCCGCGCCAGGTGCCTACGAACGGAGCATAGGTCAGACCAAAACAGAAGAGCTGGCGGTGATGATCGACACTTTCCGTCCCCTATCTATCACTGAGGCAGCGCTAAAAATCGATGATGGGAAATATTACCAAAGCTGGTTGGAATAAATCAAAAAAGAAATGTCCATTATGAATACCTTCCCTTTTGCTTTTGGGATTTTTTCTAAAGGCCGGCAAAAAAAACGCCTCGCTGCCCGCTTCAAGGATCAGGTAATTGATTTGTTCGCCTTGGCTGAAGCTGGTTTTTTTGAGAAGTTGCGCATCAAAAAAACGGTCTTTCGCCAGGATTTTTTAAACGACTTTATCAGTCTGGGCAAAGCCAAAACCAATGCAGTAAGGGCAAGGTTAGCGGAATTGTTTGTAAGGCCGGATGCCACTATGGAAGCCTTTTTGTATCCCGAAGCAGCAGTTAATTTGTACCTGCCAGTAAAAATTGGCGACTACACCGATTTTTATTCCAGTGAGCAACATGCCTACAATGTTGGCGTAATGTTCCGTGACCCCAGCAAGGCCTTGTTGCCCAATTGGAAACACCTGCCTGTAGCTTACCACGGTCGAGCGAGTTCAATTGTTGTATCGGGTACCAATTTTCATCGGCCCAAGGGGCAAATCAATGCTTCGGATGAAACGCCACCCGTGTTTTCAGCCAGCAAACGGGTAGATATTGAGTTGGAAATGGCTACCATCATTGGAAAAGGAAACCCCATTGGTGAGGCCATAGATGTAAACCAGGCGGAGGAATATGTTTTTGGTTTTGCCCTGTTCAATGATTGGTCAGCCCGCGATATCCAGCGTTGGGAATACGTGCCTTTGGGACCTTTTTTGGCCAAGAATTTTATGTCCTCCATGGCGCCCTGGGTGATTCCCATCGAAGAGTTAGAAGAATTCCGGGTACCTGCTGAGGTACAGAATCCGGTCGTATTACCTTACCTTCAAGAAAATAAACGTCGGAACTTTGATGTGCAACTTGACGTTTACCTCCAAACCTTCAATGGTGAAAAGGTAAAAATTGCCAGTTCCAATTTCAAAAACATGTATTGGACTGTAGCACAACAAATTGCCCATCACACCATCAATGGCTGTAACTTAAATGTAGGGGATGTCCTGGCTTCAGGCACTATTTCTGGTAAAACCCAGGATAGTTTTGGATCTTTGTTGGAATTGAGCTGGGGGGGTAAAAACCCCATTCAACTCCCGGATGGCAGTACCCGCAGCTTCTTGGAAGACGGGGACACCATTATCATTGAAGGCTTCGCGGAAAAAGATGGAGTCAGGGTTGATTTTGGTGAAGTCCGAGGGACGGTATTGCCTGCACTTTAAACTCACCTTATTTATATGGGACAAAAACCTACTACCCTATTCAGAACGACTAGATTAATATGTAGAAATGGTCAGGCTGACCAACCGATCAATTACAGCTCTCTTTTTCTCCCAAATCTTTTGCTTGTTCGGGCACAGCACTTAAATTTACCCATCAAACATTACCTGCAACATGACTCTGCAAATCCGTACCATTGAAGAATACCACGCGGCCTACCAACGCGCTGTTGACAATCCTGAAGCTTTTTGGGCTGAACAAGCTGAAACCTTTCAGTGGCGTAAACCCTGGGATAAAGTATTAGACTGGAATTTTGAAGGACCTGATGTCAAATGGTTTCTTGGAGGACAGCTCAACATCACTGAAAACTGCCTGGATCGCCATTTGGCCACCCGGGGAGATCAAGTGGCCATCCTTTGGGAAGCCAACGACCCCGAGGCACCCAATCGCAGTTTCACCTACCGCCAACTTCATACCGAAGTATGTAAAGCTGCCAACGCCCTCAAAGCCAATGGCATTCAAAAGGGTGATCGGGTTTGTTTTTACATGCCGATGGTCCCAGAATTGGCCATAGGGATTCTAGCTTGTGCGCGTATTGGTGCGATACACTCAGTTGTATTTGCAGGCTTTTCTGCCCATTCTCTGGCAGATCGCATCAAGGACGCGGAGTGCAAAATGGTGATCACTTCGGATTACAACAGCCGTGGAGCCAAACACATTACTGTCAAAAAGGTGGTCGATGATGCCTTGCTCATGGGTTGTGGCTCGGTGGAAACCGTTCTGGTTTATCAATGTGTAGAAGATCCTGTTGCCATGCAAGCAGGGCGTGACAAGTGGTGGCACGAAGAAGTCAATCATCAATCCAATGACTGTCCTGCCACGGTAATGGACTCCGAAGACATGCTTTTCATCCTGTATACTTCGGGCTCTACGGGCAAACCCAAAGGTGTGGTTCATACCTGTGGAGGGTATATGGTGTACACTGCCTACAGCTTCCGCAATGTATTTCAAATTCAGGATGGTGACATCTACTGGTGTACGGCCGATATTGGCTGGATCACCGGGCATTCTTACATTGTTTATGGGCCGCTTTTAAGTGGTGCTACCTCGATTATGTTTGAAGGTGTTCCTACCTATCCAGATGCGGGTCGTTTTTGGGAAATCTGTGACAAACACCAGGTAACCCATTTTTATACTGCGCCTACTGCCATTCGGGCACTACAAGCACAGGGCGATTCCTGGGTAGAAAAGCACAGTTTGTCTAGCATTAAAGTACTGGGTAGTGTGGGTGAGCCCATCAATGAAGAAGCCTGGCGTTGGTACAACGATAAAATTGGAAAAGGGAACGCACCAATTGTAGATACCTGGTGGCAAACCGAAACAGGTGGCATCTTAATTTCTCCCCTAGCTGGAATAACCCCGCTCAAACCCTGTTACGCTACACTACCCTTGCCTGGTGTTCAACCTTGCTTGACCACTTCAGATGGCGTTGAAATTGAAGGAAATGACGTCGAAGGGTTATTGTGTATGAAATTCCCCTGGCCCTCCATTTTGCGGACGACTTACGGGGATCACGAACGTTGTCGCCAAACCTACTTTAGCCCCATTAAAGGTATGTATTTCACGGGCGATGGTGCGCGTCGCGACAAGGATGGGTATTACCGAATCATTGGCCGAGTGGACGACGTCATCAATGTATCCGGCCACCGATTGGGAACGGCAGAAGTAGAAAATGCCATCAATCAACACCCTGGCGTGGTCGAATCAGCAGTAGTGGGTTATCCACACGAAATCAAAGGACAAGGGATTTACGCCTACGTCATTACGACTGACCCTGTCAGCGATGAAGACAAATTCCGCAAAGAGGTATTGGACGTGGTAAGTAAAGAAATTGGTCCGATTGCCAAACCGGATAAGATCCAAATCGTGAGTGGTTTGCCTAAAACTCGTTCAGGCAAAATCATGCGCAGGATTCTGCGTAAGGTAGCTGAAGGGGATACTTCCAATCTTGGCGATGTATCCACTTTACTCAACCCGGAAGTGGTGGAAGAGATCAAGAGTGGGGCGGCACAACTTTAAAAAAATGTATGAAAGGAAACGTACCCTCTCAAAAAAAACAGGTCTACCCCATTCAGGAACACTTACTGGAGTATTTAAACAAATACAATCGTGCGACCAACCTGCCGCTACAATACAGTGACTTGTTGCGTTACAATACTGCAATACCCTTAATTGATCAGGAGGGCAACGACACCCTTTGGGAAACAGTGTATTACCCCGAGTATGATCAAAAGGAAATTTTCCAGGCTCTGAAGTACATCTATTCGCTACTCAAGGTGGATGGCAATGTGGAGCTTTTGGACCACCTGACCATCGCCAGGATCGACTACTGCAATTTTGGCAACTCCAAACCTTTTCGCATCCGCATCATCAACCGGATCAACGACAACTACGATCACTTTTATGTCAAAAAAGCGGATGCTTCAAGGGTTTATGGGCTGGAACTAGAGGACTTGCTTTCGCCCAATACCATGATTTATATGGTGAGCGGCAGTACCTTGATTGAGGAGCACATTGCCGGCGTACCAGGTGATGATTTTATGAAACGCCATTTGAATGAATCCGTTTTTAACAAGACCCGAATCGCCAAGGAGTTTGTCAAATTCAATGAACGTTGTTTTGCCCGGCTTTTGGGAGACATGCGCTCCTACAACTACGTGGTAGACATCACTCCAGATATTGAAGGCAACCAATATCGTATGCGTGCCATCGATTTTGACCAGCAGTCTTATGAGGGGCGTAAAAGTTTTTATCTCCCCCAATATTTTAAGGAAAACAACCCAATTATTTTTTTGGGCATCAACAACATGGCACCTGAATCTGTTTTACAGTATCAATTGGAAGAACGGAGTTTGATGGCCGTGCGTATGAAGACACAGCCCAATCGAACCGCACTTTTTTTCCAAACCATGATGGCCGACGACATCGCTCCTTCTGAAAAAATCCAACAACTTCGGGAGGAACTGATTTACCACCACAAGAATGACATTTTTGACAAGTGTTTTACGATGGGACAAATAGTGGTAAGCAATATCAATTTGTTGACGCAGAAATACCATCGGTAGAAAAAAAAAGGCCTCCCCCGAATGCGGAAAGAGGCTATCCCAAAAACCGATTATACGTTATTGTGGTTGTGCTAGCGTGCTGAATCTGACCTCAAAAACCTCGATGAAATCGTCAAACCCTGGTCAAATCTTAACGCTGAGGTAAAATTAATCAAAGTTTTTGTTATATAAAAAAAATATTTCTCTTTTGGCTAAAGTTGCACTATGATTTACGGATCGGAGGTTTTGCCAAGGTTAACGGCTATAGAAGAGCAAAGATATGCCCGACACTTGGCCCTACCTGATTTTGATGTGCTTGCCCAGCAAAAACTGAAGGCAGCAAAAGTGTTGGTGGTGGGCGCGGGTGGCTTGGGCTCCCCTCTCCTACTCTACCTGGCTGCAGCGGGTGTGGGCAAGATCGGTATTGTTGATTTTGACACCGTTGACCTAAGTAATTTACAACGCCAGATTCTTTATACACCTGAAGATTTGGGAAAATCCAAAGCACATACGGCAGCGCAACGCGTTCAGGCTTTGAATCCTCATGTTGATGTTCAAGTTTACGACAAGGCTTTAAATGCAGACAATGCTTTGGCTATCATCGCTGAATACGACCTAGTAGCTGATGGAACCGATAATTTCCCAACCCGTTACCTCGTCAATGACGCCTGTGTGCTGGCAGGTAAGACCAACGTATACGCCTCTATTTTTCGCTACGAAGGGCAGGTTTCGGTTTTTAATTTTCCTTTGCCCGATGGCCAACGTGGACTCAATTACCGAAATCTTTACCCTGAACCACCCCCTCCAGGCACAGTACCCTCTTGTGCAGAGGGGGGAGTACTGGGTGTACTCCCAGGAATAATAGGGAGCATCCAGGCCAATGAGGTCATCAAAATCATCACTGGTATCGGCGAACCTCTGGTGGGGAAATTGTTTTTGTTTGATGCTGCCAGTATGAGTTCCCGTTCCATCAAATTGATGTCTAAGGAGCCTTATCCTATTGACGCACTTCGCGAAACGAGTTATTACTGCACCCCTTCTCAGTTGGAAGTCCCAACTATTGCCCTGGAAGAGTTGGAGCAATGGCGAGTTCAAGGGCGTAGCTTTCAACTCATCGATGTACGTCAGCCTGAGGAGTACGCCCGCCACAACCTGGGCGGACTACTGATCCCGCTAGGCGAGTTGATGGCCAATCTCGATAAAATTGAACGGCAGCACCCCGTAGTCATCCATTGCCAAAGTGGAGTGCGAAGCAAGGAGGCAATCCTGCTCCTTCAACGGCAAATGGGTTGGCAACACCTCTACAATTTGGCGATGAACTGATGCGAGCACATTAAGAAATTAACCCATCATGACATTAGCAGATTAGCCTATTAGCACACTATCTTTAGCCCATCAAAACCAACTTATGATCAATATCCTCGACCTTCAATTTTTGGGCGCTTCGGAAGCAATTGCTGCTTTTTTGATTGAAACCGACAGTGGTCCAATTTTGATCGAAACTGGTCCCTACTCTACCTTTCCAGCCTTGGAAGCAGGTTTGGCAAAACATGGTTATAGGCCTGCCGATATAAAACACGTTTTTATTACCCATATCCATTTTGATCATGCTGGTGCCGCCTGGGCATTTGCGCAGCATGGTGCCACCATCTATTTGCACCCTTTCGGCGAGAGGCACATGAATAACCCAGAAAAACTGCTTAATTCGGCCCGGAGGATTTATTTGGACCAAATGGACGTATTGTGGGGAGAAATGAAACCCATTCCGCAGGCCCAATTGCGCGTAGTGGCCCACGGCGAAACCATTTATCTGGACGGGCTAAGCCTTAAAGCCTGGCATACTCCTGGTCACGCAGTGCACCACCTGGTTTGGCAAATCGGAGATAAAATCTTCACCGGAGACGTGGCAGGTGTAAAAATTGGAACGGGATCAGTGGTTCCACCATGCCCTCCACCGGACATCAACGTTGAAGATTGGTTACAGTCCATTCGATTGTTATCCAGTTTGAAGCCAACCGAATTGTACCTTACCCATTTTGGATCGGTCCGGGCGGATATCCCCAATCATTTGCTGGATCTGGAAAGGCGTTTATTGGATTGGGCCAATTGGATCAAACCCTATTTTGAGGATCAAACTCCTCCTGAAACGATTATACCCATTTTTGAGCAATACGTTCAGGAACAATTGATCGAAGGTGGCGCTACCCCGGTTGATCTGGAAAAATATGCAGCAGCTAACCCTGCACACATGAGTGTAGCGGGTTTGCTGCGGTATTGGGCCAAGAAGACAGAACAGGGGTAAGGCAATTAATTCCCCAAAATCAAATCCGCTGCCTTTTCTGCAATCATAATAACCGGGGCGTTCGTATTGCCGGAAACAATGGTGGGCATGATTGAAGCATCTGCTATCCGTAGCCCCTCAATACCTTGTACCCTGAGTTCTTCATCTACCACTGCCATCTCGTCGGAACCCATTTTGCAGGTTCCAACGGGGTGGTACACCGTTTCTACCCTCCGCCTGATGTGCTCGATGATGGCCTCTTCTGATGCGCCTTTGGCTGGTGGCGTCACACTTGATTTGGTAATTGCCTTCAAAGCTGCTTGATCCATCAACTCCAATGCCAGTTTGATACCTCCTACCAATATTTTCAGGTCATGTTCTTCGCTCAGGAAATTGGGTTGAATCAAAGGAGCTGCATTAGGATCTACTGAACGCAACCCCAGATAACCCCGGCTTTTGGGCTTTAGCAAAGTCGGTAAAATACTAAAACCATCCACCGTTGGCAGGGTCTTCCAGTTGTGCAAATCAGTGTTGTAATCAGCCTGAATGGGAGCAAAATGCAACTGCAAATCCGGCCGATCATTTTCTTTAAAAACTTTCGTAAAAGCAACCGCCTCCAAGGGGCCAATGGTCATCGGGCCAGACTTGGAAATGAGGTATTGCAACAAATATTGCAACTGGTTTAAAGGCTTTAGTGCATGGTTGATGCCTTTGGTATGGGTGATGGCTGACGCATTGACAAACAAGTGGTCTTGCAGGTTTTGGCCTACTCCTGGCAATATCTTTTTGCTATCGATTCTCCACTTTTTCAATTCTTCTGCAGGCCCAATACCCGAAAGCAGCAACAATTGGGGGCTTTGGAAAGCGCCAGCACACAAAATAACCTCCCGACTTGCTTTGGCCGTCTGAAGGGTCTTACCAGCTTGCAAAAACTCCACCCCTACTGCACGGTCTTTTTCGATCAACAAGCGCTGTGTTTGAGCTTGGGTAATCACTTTCAAGTTTGGCCGGGACAAAACTGGTTTTAAAAAAGCCGTAGCCGTGCTGTGCCTTTTTTGATTTTTGATGCTAAATTGAAAATATCCAGTCCCTTCCTGTTCAGCACCATTTACATCGTGATTTTCAGGTATACCCAAAACTTTACAGGAAGCTACAAATGCTTCAGCTGCTGCCGAGCGGTACTTTTGGTTGTAAGTTATATTGAGTAAGCCACCCTGACCATGGTATTTGGGGTCCAATTGACCCAGTTGTTCATTGTGTTCGGAACGTTTGAAGTAGGGCAATACCTGATCAAAGGACCAGGAGGGGTTGCCCAATTTGGCCCAATCGTTGTAATCTTCGTGGTTTCCACGAATGTAGGCCATGGCATTGGTCGAACTACACCCCCCTAGGGTTTTGCCTCTGGGCAAGTATACACGGCGATCATAAAGCTGCGCCTGAGGTTCGGTTTCAAAACCCCAATCCACTTCTGAACGGTGCAATTTGGCGTAACCTGCCGGGATGTGGATTTCCAGTTTGCGATCCGGCCCACCCGCTTCAAGCAGTAAAACCTGATTGCCAGGATTGGATGAGAGGCGATTGGCCAATACGCAGCCCGCCGAACCCGCTCCGATGATGATGTAGTCGAACATATGATCAAATATTAAAGAGCATGTTTAAGCCAGGAGTTGATCCACCAGCTTACGAACCCCAGTGGTAGCTTTTTCAGCAATAATTTTCACCTCGGGATAATGCCGAGTATCTAAACTGGGTTTTGGATCCACGTAATATATTGGTGCTCGGCTTGGTGCATAATCCACCAAACCAGCCGCCGGATACACTTGCATGGAAGTGCCAATTATGATCAAATGGTCACAATCACCAACCAGCCGTGCACCTTCCGTAATTTTGGGCACCATCTCACCAAACCAGACGATATGTGGCCGCAGTTGTGTCCCTTTTTCACAAAGGTCTCCCTGATTGAGATCGTCCTCCCAATGGTAAATCAGGTGCTCATACTCTGAACTGCGTACTTTGCGCAGTTCTCCATGCAAGTGAACGATGGAACTACTGCCCGCTCTTTCGTGCAGGTCGTCCACATTTTGGGTCACAATGTGCACCTCGTATTTTTTTTCCAACTCAACCAATGCGTAGTGAGCCAGATTGGGCTCTACCGTTTTGAGCTGCTGGCGGCGTTGGTTGTAAAAATTAAGCACCAGGCTGGGATTTTTCCGCCAACCTTCAATGGAAGCCACTTCCATGATGTCGTGCTGCTCCCAAAGTCCGTTGGCGTCGCGAAAAGTACTGATGCCACTTTCGGCACTCATTCCTGCGCCAGAGAGTACCACAATTTTTTCCTTTCTCATGGATAGTTCAGTGAAATTTATGCCAAAATAAGAAAACATTTTCATCTCTTCCTTCCTTATAGTGGTAAATGAAACGCCCATGAAGACCAATTTAAACCTAGCCCTTTCCCTATCTGGCGGTGCGGCAAGAGGTGCTTATCAAATCGGAGTTTGGCAAGCCTTGTACGAAAATGGTTTTCAAAACAATATTAAGGTGGCTACTGGTTCCTCGGTAGGTGCCATCAACGCTGCACTGATCGCTCAGGGCGATTTAACAAAAGCCCTGGATCTTTGGACCAATAGCCAGCCAGAAGAGGCCTTTGATCAATTGCGCGAAAAACCAGAAGAAGGCTACTTTGGTTTGCTTAAAGATGGCTTCCTCAATCGGGGGATTCGCATCAATGGCCTTAAAAAAATACTTCGGGAATCACTCAATGAACAGGCGATCCGGAACTCCAACATTGATTTTGGTTTGGTGGTGTACAACCTGACCCAACGCAGAGGTGAATCCTTTTTCCAGGAAGATATTCCCAAAGAATTGCTGGTAGAATACATCATCGGCAGTGCCAGTTTCCCGGCTTTTCAATCCCATCAAATAGGTAAAAACAAGTACATCGACGGTGGGCTTTACAAAATCATGCCGGTAGACCTGACTTTTCAGAAGCCCAATATTGACCTCTTAATTGGCATTGATGTGGCAGAAGCTTCCAAGTTTTTGCCTTTGCTGTGGGGAATGAAACGCAAATACGGGGAGAGACTCCTGTATTTGCGTCCATCCCAAACCTTGCCCAATCCGGTCAATTTTTCCGCAAAGGCGAGGTCAGTGCAATTGGAAATTGGGTATCAGGACGGGCTAAATTTACTAAAAAAGTTACCTGTTTAAGCCTGGAGTTTTTTATTCCAAAAATAATAAAATGGCAAACCGGTGGCAATCAAAGCCAATCCCAATAATGCTTCACGAGGCTGGTTGATCAAGGTGTTGCCAATTAAAACCACACAGAAAAAGATGAAGATTATCGGAACAAATGGATATCCCCATACCCGATAAGGCCGATGAGCATCAGGCATTTTACGGCGCAAAATAAATACACCCATTGTCGTTGCCCCATAAAATAGGAAGGAAGCAAAAATGAGCATGTCTGTCAACTGATCAAAACTACCGGAAAACACCAACCCACAAGTCCAGATACACTGATAAACCAGGGCTTTGCTGGGCGTTTGATACGTTGGATGGATTTCATCGGCACCTTTAAAAAAGACACCCTCTCCGGCCATGGCAAAATAAGTGCGGGCGGCCAATAAAATAGTGGTATGTGTAGAGGCCAGAGTGGTCACCAAAATCAAAATTGAAATAAAGTACCCTCCACCTGCGCCCCAAAAGATTTTGATGGCCTCAACTGCTGCTATGCTATTGGTTGATTTTTTTATTTCAATGAGTTGGTCAACGGGAAGCAATACCAAATAGGTAATATTGGCCAATAAATACACCGAAATTACCGTCATAACCCCCCAAAACAAAATAATGGGTAAATTGCGGTTGGGGTTTTGAATTTCTCCACCAATGTACCCAATCGTATTCCAGCCTTCGTAGGCCCAAAATGCAGCCAGCATAGCCGTAAACATGGCTGAAACCAAGCCTCCCCAACCGGGGCTAACATACCCTGTCGCATTTTGCCCCAAACGGCTCCAGTCTGCCTGACCACTGCTCAAACCAAATACAACAATGGTCATGATGCCTAATAGCACCAATATTATCAACCATTTGCTAATTTGCCCGCCAAGTTTTACGCCTCTAATGTTAACGAATGTAAGCAGAACGATTACAACAACCGTGAAGAGTTTTACACTTAGATTGTCAAAAGGATAAAACCAACCTCCGATATTGATGTCCGCCCATTGTGGCAATAACTCAGGAATGGGAAAAAGTGAATTGAAGGATTGGGTGAAAACATAAGCAATCGAAGCAATGGCGGCAGTTTTAATTACAGCAAAATTCGCCCAACCGAATAAAAATGCAAAAAACTTGCCGTATATTGTGCGATAATAGCGGTATTCGCCGCCTGTTCCAGCCAACAGACTTGCTACTTCTGCGTTGCTAATCGCTCCAGCAAGACTGATCAAACCACCAAGCAACCAACAAATCATAACCAACCAAGGCGACTGAAGCGTTTCGGACATTGGGGCTACTTTTTTGTACACCCCCGAGCCGATCATCGAACTTATGATCAAGGCTATTGCTGTTGGCAAGGTAATGGCTGCGGCCAGTTGTTTGTTGTTCTTAGTGTTTGACATACTCGTTACTTGTGAAATATCCTTTACAATTTGTACCAAAAATACTATCCCCAGGCAAAGACGCAAGTTTTATTTTTCCCCGTATCTTAAAACAATAGACATGTTAAAAAATGTGAACCAAATCAAAAGGAGTGCAATGTTCCTCCTGAGTTTCTGTACCTGCATAGTCTTTAGCCATGCAAGTCCTGTGAATTTCACAAATACTGTACTTTCGAGAACCACAACTACCGATCCTGCACACTACGATTTCACGTATGACGATGTTGATTTTATGTTACAACTGATTGAAAAACACCGCAATCTTAAAGTTTCCAATGCTTCTTTGGACTATGGTGTGATGTTTTTTCCCGAAACCGATCCAAACACCAAGCAATTGCGTTTGGTGGCCAAAGCCTGTGTGATTTTCCCATATGAGGCTGTGCCGCTGAATATGCCAGGAAATTATTTTCCGGGAAAGTTAGGTGGCGAGACATTCTTCGATGATGATTTTTTAAAAACATTCAAAAAAGACCCTGCATTGGCAAATGGGACCCCTCAGGCTTATACATTTACCGTTTTGTATGAAAACCAGGTACAAGTATTACTTTCAAAAAGTGGGACTATCGGCATTAAAGCTTACCAAGTGAAAGTGGATTATGGCGTTCAAGTGGCCAAGTCTACTACTTCAGTTTTCTACAACCTAAATATCATTAACGATGTTCCTGGAATAGGTTTTGGAATAGGAGCAACCTTTATGCTCTCGTTGCCCTGCCCACCATTTTGGCGCATCTAAACAGGCATTTCATCGAAAACATCCTTTAGATAGGCGAAAATCAAGGCATTTTTTGCCTGGTTTTCGCCTTCTTTGTTACCTTGCCCTTAGATTAGAAATACCTATAGGATACTCGTGATTAAGACGCCAATTTTTTCTTCCTTTTATTGGTTGTGCTCAATTTTGTTACTGGGCATCAGCAGCTCTGTATTTTCTCAAAATGATCTCATTTTTAATGAATTAAACTCAAAAAACGGGCTTGAGGATGCTAAAATAGCTTTCGTTTATAAAGACTCCAGAGGGTTTAGCTGGATTGGAGCACTAGGCAGTCTATACCGTTTTGATGGATCAGAAGTGTTGCCATATGGCCAGGCCAAAGGAGTCGACGAACCCTATCTCCAAAGTTCAATGTTTGAGGATAAACGTGGAAACCTTTGGTTTTGTGCATACAACAAACTTTTCTGTTACGAGCGATTGCGGGATACTTGCCTATCTTTTGGAGGTTTTTTCGAAAAAAATGGTGTCGAAACTTTAGTTGACTATGGATTAATCCACCTAGATCAACGTGATCAACTTTGGGTAACTGCAGGTGGCGGTATTTTCTGTCTAAAAATTGGCCAAACTTTAGCCCAACAAAGACTCTCATTCCAATCCTATTCCATTGGCAAAGAAAAAATTCAAGGCAAAAGCTTTTATCCACTGCTTGACCAAAACGGGGAATTAATTGGCTTCTTTGAATATCTTTTCTTTGGCCCAGGGATGAAAGTATGGACAAAGCAGGCAAAGCATAGTTTTTCAAGCAAGGCTTTTTTCTCCAATGAAGAGGCCTATTCACCTCCACTTGAAATCAACGAAATATTGCCTGTATTTGAAAAAAAAGGTCAATACATTCTAACTTCGGAAAAAGTTATCGGCGTTTTTAATAGCTCAAACGGGGAATTCACCCCCCTCCTTACACCTCCCATGGGGCTTAGTTTTTTCTTTACAGTTTACACACAGCCACATATTTTGTTACTGAGTACCAACGAAGGGTTACATTATTTTAACATCCAAACGAAACACTTGTCGAAAGTCAAAGATTGGCCTACCAACCAGATTACAAATGACATTTCCAGAAATAATTTCAAGAGGATTTATCTGGACCGGGATAATATCCTTTGGGCTAGTGCCTTTGACGAACGATTGTGCTTTACCGACCCCAATTTATTTAAAACTAGCTTTACTAAATTTGATTTTAATGCTGATTGTTGGTTGGAGGTAGCTCCGGATGTATGGTTATTTGGTACTTCCAAGGGTCTTCAATTGGTAAAAAAAGGTAAAGCGATAAAGTCTTTTTTAAATCTTCAAATCACTAGATTGTATAAAGATTTGGAAAAAAGAATCTGGGTTCTAACCGAAAAAGGGTTTTATATTTTTGATCCGAAAAATGAAACAATAAGCCGATTTGGAAATGATCAAGGTTATGTGTTTAGTTTTTTCCAAAGCACAGATAGCACCTTTTGGGTTGGAAACAATACAGCTACAAAAAAAATGGATTATGCAAATAAAAAAATAATTGATGTTAATGTTTATACGGGTCAACTTTTAGGAAGCACCAGTATTTGGGAAGACACTCAGTATCGTCGAATTTATCTTCATGAAAATGTCAACAATCTCCACATTTTGCAATACCGGGAGGGAGATTGGAAAAAAGATACGGTTTTTGTCATTAAAGGTTATTTAGGGGGGCATCTAATTCCAAAAGGTACTGACAAAATTTGGGTTGCCACGATGAATGGAATAAAATTGATTCATCGCACAAAAGCAACCATCGAAGACCTGCCTCTTCCGTCGACATGGCCCAATACCAATTTTAAGGGTATGGTTCAAGACCAACAGGGCACGATATGGGTAAGCACAAATACCCATATCTTGTGTTTTGACGCTGATGGCCGTCCTGTAAGGATATATACACCAAAGGAAGGTTTCCTGGCCGGTCCATTTTCAAATGAAGGCATCCAGATTTTGGCGGATCAAAGCATTGGCATTATTGGCCAAAATGGACTCAACCGCTTCTTCCCAACTAAGAGGAAAACAAAAAAACAACTCCCCAAAATCCAGTTAACCAAATTAACAATTCAAGGTACCCTTTACCAAAAATTATTTCCTCATGACACTAGTATTTCTGAGAAAAGGCAAATCCGGTTGAAATACCGGCAAAACTCTATAACATTGCGCTTAGTAGGCATTGAATTGGGACAACCGGATCAGGTTAAGCTTCAATATTATTTAAAGGGCTGGGAGAAAAAAACGGAGGCCAGCAACCGCAATCAGTTTGCAGAGCCTCGTTACAACAAGCTTGCCCCTGGCACCTACACACTGATGGTTCGTGCAGCCAATGCCAATGGCGAATGGACCTCCTGGAAGCAGAAATTGCGCATTGAGATTGTGCCACCGATTAGGATGCGTTGGTGGTTTATTTTACTTGAAATTATTGCCGGAATCGCACTAGTTGCTGGAATTGCCCAGTTATACTACCGCGCCCAACTCCGTGAGGCCCGCATTCGCAATGAAGAACAAGAACGAATCCTTCGCGATATCCACGACCTTACCAGTGGAAAAGTTGTATTCTTCCAGGATTTTCAATCTTTTGCCGAGCAGGAAATCCAAGGGACCGAAGCCAAAGCCAAAGCCCTGGGCATAGCCCAACAGGCCCTTCAATTGTTCAAACGAATTTCGGCAGCGGTTCGCAACAATACCGAATCGGATAGTACCCTGCTGGAATTTTTGCAGCAACTCATTGCTGAAAGCAAAAAGAATGCTGGAGAGGCACTCCATTTTTCCGCCAAAATCGATACCAGTATACCTTACGCGTGGGTGGCCGGTGAGTACAAAAAACAATTGCGCCTGGTCGTTCAGGAAGCGATTGGGAATACGCTGAAACACGCGCAAGCAACTAGTCTGTTATTGAACATAAAAGTAAAAGAAGGAAAATTAAAAATAGTCTTGCAGGATAACGGTATAGGTATCCCTGAGCCCTTGATTGCTCAGATAAAACCTACGGAAAAAGTTCAGGATTCCGGCAATGGGTTAGGAAATATGCTGGCCAGAGTACAGCAGATTGGAGGTGAAATAAAATGGATCAATCATCAAGGCACGATGGTTTTGATTTCAATTTTCCTAAATAAAATTCGTCCAAGGCGTAAAATATTTCTCAACTTTATGCGATTTTTGCTATTTTAAAGTTTGGGAACTCGGAAAGTTGAATTCATGGAAAAAATACACGTTGCCATCGTCGAAGATCTTGATGATTTTCGAGTGAGATACAGTCGTTTGATCAATACTACCCAATCTTTTGTTTGTTTGCCTGAACATCAATTCTCCAATTGTGAAGATTCCACCTTCACGCTGTTAAATGACCAAAGCATTAAAGTGGTCATTCAGGACATCGGTATGCCGAAAGGCCACATCAATGGCATTGCCAGCATGCAGCAAATCAAACACAAACGGCCAGAACTGCTTTTTATGATTGCAACTGTTTATATCGATGACCTCTATTTGTTTGAAGCATTGTGCGCTGGTGCAGATAGTTACCTGCTGAAAACGGATCCTGATGCTGTCTTTATGCAACATTTAAACAATTTAGCCCTGGAAAATGGGAGACCTTTTAGTGGTGCACTGATGCGGCGCATACTAGACGTTTTTCGCAGCCAGGAGTCCGATTCTGGTAAAGTCAAACTAAGTCCATTCCAATCCAAAATCCTGGAAACCATGCTGGAAGGAGAAGTTAACGACACTCCTTATTCTTACGATGAACTTGCAGAAATCATGAGGCGGGATGTCAAAGACATCACCCGGGAAATCCGGACAATTTACAAAACCTTACATGTCAACAACCGAAAAGAAATGATCCGGAAATATCAAACCTTGAAAGTTCGTTTTTTTGGTTTCAATTAATTTGGATTTTCAGGCGCTGAATCGGGTTTTCTTGATTAAAGGGGTAAGCATCAAAATAAATTCTGGATTCTGGACTTCCTCCATGATTGTATTGAGCGATCAACTGTTGCAAATCCTGGTTCAACATTTCTAAATCAATATAATCGGCTTTTTTTCTTTTTAGTGCTGGAATAATAAATTCTTTCAGGTACTGATGCCATTTTTGGCTAAAACCATTGGTTTTTACTCCTCCCACCGTGGTACGCTGATAAACAACTCCATTAAGGTTGCGCAGAAATGAACTAAAAGGGTGAACTCCAAAGCTAAAAAACTCGGGATCATCACTTGTTTCTACTTGTCTGATGCTGATTCCCCCTTGTTCATAAAAGGGGAAAATATCTTTCTTCAAAAACTCGGCGCAAAGGTATTTATCTGGTGAGTAAGCCACCATAGCCTGAATGTACCCCGAAAATGCATCAAGTCCAAAATATAGATAAACCTTACCTAACCAGGGTAGTTGGCCTAAAAAACAAGAGAATATTGTAATTAAATCACCGGGTGCCTGGATTTTTCTATGCATTTCCAGCAAGACGGGATTGTATTTCTCCAAAAATTCATTTTGCTCTGCATTGAGGATGTATTTTTTGTTTTGGAGGATTATTTTCTCCAAAGCCTTATAACGCTCAGAGGCAGATCCCAAGTTATGGGCATTCAGAATTTTTTGGACGCTTACTGATGATACCCGGATTCCTTCCTCCAACAGTTTAAAGCTGACTCCACGGCAACCAAATGGAAAAACCAATGCCAGTTCTAATATTCGCTCAACTGCTTTCTCGCCCATTTTTAAGGGCTTATATGGTTTGGGTTTGGCTGGTTCAGGGTCTTTGAGTAGTTTGTAGTATTGACTCCTGCTTATGCCCAAGGCCTTACATGCTTCTCGTACATTTTCGCTCGCTTGGATGAGGTCCAGAAATTCCCTGCCTTTCTTAAACTTGGTCATAAAAAATTAGTGTCTACAAATTTAGTTAATTCTATTTACAATTTCAAAAAGCGCCAATTAAAAAAAAGCCTTCATATTTGCATCATGGATTCGTGACGGGCATATTTTCCTTTAGCTTTCCTACAAACGCCTATTCCCAAAACCAACGCTTATCTACATGAATCACTATCACGGAAAAGCAATTGAACACTGTAGTGCTACTCGCACTTTTTTTCGTGAAGTTCCCTCTTTTTTTTTTTAAACTCCTCCTCCCTCATCTTTTAGCACGCTAATTATAAGTTTTGAGGGAGGGGTTTTTTTATTATTTGTTTATTTTATTACAAAAATCCATATAATCCCTTGGAATTCAATTTATAGAACACTGAAATACTTGAGGCCCTGAGTGAACTATTCTTTTTTCCAGATTAACTTTTTACACTAAGCACTTTTTCCTAAACCACTCAGGAAATGTTGAAAGTCCCCCTCAAATTGGGTATAATTGGCGTCAGATCTGCATCGTTTTGATCTGACGCCTAAATGCTCTCTCTTGGTGAAGTCCAATTTTTATTCTCCTCTAAAATCACTCTTGGCGATATAAACCAGCAAAAAGCCAATCACCACCATTGACAAGCGCGCAATAAAACCAAAAAAGTGCCCTGGTGCGTCTAACCAGGTCAAAAAGGAAAAACGTAGGCCAACAAAACTAAGCGCCAGGGCGCCTATGCCTAAAGTTACGAGTATAAAGCCAACCAAGCTGAGCCATTCGGCGTTCTTTTTCATAATGCAAAGTATTTTCTTCCGTTATACCACCCTAACACTTCTGTTGGATTGTGGTTGCGCAAAATTAAGGGCTTTGCTGGTATTTCACAGAAATCACTACTTTTACACAATACAGGTGGTGAATTTAGGTCTAACATTGTTCCATGAGTCATTCAAACCAGTCTATAAAAATTATTGAATGCCCCCGCGATGCGATGCAGGGTTTAAAAGATTTTATCCCAACAGAGCAGAAGGTTAATTACATCAATCTCCTGCTAAAAGCTGGGTTTGACACCCTGGATTTTGGAAGTTTTGTCTCACCAAAGGCAATTCCCCAAATGCGGGACACTGCCGAAGTACTCAGCAAATTGGAGCTAAGTGGCAACCCAACCAAACTGCTTGCCATTGTTGCCAATAGCCGGGGAGCAGAAGACGCGGCCGCCTTTGAAGAAATTGATTATTTAGGTTACCCCTTCTCCATTTCTGAGACCTTTCAGTTGCGCAATACCAACGCCACCATCCAAGAATCGCTGGAGCGGGTAAAACAAATTCAGGAAATTTGTACCAGTACGGGTAAAGAATTGGTGCTCTATGTCTCAATGGGCTTTGGGAATCCGTATGGAGATCCCTGGAATGCGGAAATTGTCAAAACATGGGTGGATCAGTTACAAACGCTTGACATCAGAATCTTCCAACTTTCTGATACCATTGGGGTAGCTACACCACAAAGTATTCATTACATTTTTTCAGCCCTGATTTCATCTTACCCGAATCTGGAGTTTGGTGCTCATTTTCATACGGTTCCACAACTTTGGCACGAAAAAATTGAAGCAGCTTATCAAAGTGGTTGCCGCCGCTTTGACGGAGCCATCAAAGGTTACGGGGGGTGCCCTATGGCCAAAGACGATCTCACTGGAAACATGCCAACTGAAAACATGATCGCCTATTTTCACGAAGTGAATGAACCTACTGGCATCAATTTGGAAATTTTGTTGCGTGCACTGGCCAAGGCCCAGGAAGTTTTTCCAGCGCATTAGTACCCGTTTATAAACACTTTTTTATGCGTTTTTTACGTTATTGCCGCAAATTTTTTCTTCAACCAGTTCCACGAAGCATGCTGATGAGACCTACTTTAGTCCGTTTATCCTTTTTGTTGTTTGGTTTTTCCGGCCTTTTTGCCCAAAACGAACCCATGCAAGTAATCCGTTGCCTGGCTATAGAACCCGATCAAAGTATTCGAAACATCTACGTTGATGAATCCAACCAAAAATGGGTCGGCAACGGAAGTGAGGTTTACCAGGTAAAAGCCCTTGATTTGGCTGATAAATTAAATATAAAACCCGGAGAGCAATCTCTGCTCGCCGTAGCTGGCGGAAATGCTGATGTTCGGTGGAATATTGATCAATTGCAAAGTTTACTCAAAATCAAACTTAACTCTGACAATTATATTAGTACTGGCTTCTACGATGCTCAAAAAGACTTACTGCTTTTGGGAACAAGTGGAAGTGGTTTTTTTGAGCTTAAAACCAAGCCTGGCCTGCAACTGGTCAATTCCTTCACTACCGCCAATTCAAAATTGCGTTCCAATCGCATCAACATTATTTATGCAGATAGTTACAACAAAATCTGGATTGGAACGGATCAAGGTCTGCTCCAGGGTAGCCCCGGAAAATGGGAAATGGTAAATAAATATTTTAATGTCAGCGGCCTCCAAACTTATCTACCTTTCACCTATGTACTTTCTGATGGCCAACTTTGGCGCTGGGATGGCAAAGGAGAATGGGAAGATTATGGATTTGACGAACGGATGATTGAAGGCAACATTGAAGCTTTTGCGCTAGATGTACAAGGTCGTTTTTGGGTCGCCTCCGAAATCCTGGCCCGTTACGACCCCGAAAGTGATAAATTCCAAACTTATGGTCCGGCTGATTATTATACCAGTCAGTTTCCTTCGGTCATTACCCTCGATAAAGAAGGTGCCATCTGGGTAGGTACCGATGACAAAGGTGTTTATTTGGTGGAAAAAGCCAGTGCCATGACCCTGAACCTGATTACTGGCATCGTTGCAGGATGTGACCCAAAAGGCATGACTATCAAAGCCAAAATTACTGGCGGTAAGGCACCCTTTACCTACCAATGGAGCAATGGCCAAAATGCTGAAACAGCCAAAGATCTGGGTCCTGGAGAATATGCCGTGACCGTTACTGACGCAACTGGTATTCGTAAAAATAGCCGGGCAGTATTGCCTGATCCACGAATTACCTTGAAAGTGAGTCAACAAAGTGAAGAATCCGGCGCCAATGCCAAGGATGGAGTGGCCGCGGCTATTGCTACAGGGGGAAGCCCTTCATACACCTACTTATGGGACAATGGTGAAACCAGTAATATTGCTAAAAAACTGACCGAAGGTGAACACACTGTGATCGTTAAGGATAAATTAGGCTGCTCCGCGGAAGGAAAGATAAATATTACTCAAAAAACGGCCGCTTTAAGGATAACAATGGCCGAAAAGCAAAAACTCAATTGCAATGGGGATAAAAACTCGGCCATTGGGCTCACTGTTTCGGGAGGCAAAGCCCCATTTCAATACATCTGGAACAACCCAGCCATAAATGGCGAGGCACCTGTCGGACTTGGGGCAGGAGAATACCAGGTAACTGTAACGGACGCAAGCGGGCAAAAGGCCAGCAGTACCCTTAAAATAGATCAGCCCGCTGCTTTGAGCCTCAATTTACGTGTCCAAACTCCGGTTAGCACCAACAATGCTGATGGCAAGGCGCAAGCTCTAGTAAGTGGTGGTACTGCGCCCTATTCTTACTCCTGGGACAATGGTGAAAATACCACCCTGGCCAGCAAATTAGCACCTGGCTTACACAACGTGACCATCACCGATAGCAAAGGTTGCCGCACTCAGGGCAGTATTGAAGTTTCTGAAAACGTGTTAGCGCTCAATGCGAATTTGCGGGAAACCAAAAAACTGGATTGTGCCGGTGCCAAAGACGCAGCTTTACAGGTAGAGGTGAATGGTGGTAAAGCACCTTACACCTACGCCTGGAGCATTGCAGGTAATAGCGGCACTCAAGTCAGTGGCCTGGCTGCCGGCGATTACAGCGTGACCATTAGTGATGCCAGCGGAAAAAATGTGACCGCCACTGCAAAGGTTGAACAACCCGCCCCTTTACAGGTTCAAGTCAACGTAAGTGCCCCAGCCAGCACGAACAATGCGGATGGTAAAGCTACCGCACAGGTTAGTGGCGGCACCTCCAGTTACAGTTACCTTTGGGACAATGGCGAAACCCTGCCTAGTGCCACCAGATTGGCTCCAGGTAAACATTCCGTGACCATCACGGACGCCAAAGGTTGTAAAGCTGAAGGCAGTACCGAAATTGCTGAAAACATCCTTGCCCTGGAAGTAAAGCTGGTTGTACAAACCGCCATCAATTGTAATGGGGCCAAAGAGGGTGCGCTCCAGGCGAATGTCAACGGAGGAAAAGGCCCTTATACCTACACCTGGAATAGCAAAGGTTTGATTGGTAACCAGGTCAAAGGATTGGTTGCTGGTGATTATTCCGTAAGCGTGAGCGATGCCAGTGGCAAAACAGCCAATGCTTCTTTCAAATTAGAACAACCCAATCCGATTCAGGTAAAAATAAATGTGCTATCTCCTGCCAGTACCAACAATGCTGACGGCAAAGCTACAGCACAAGCCAGTGGTGGTTCGGGAACATTTAGCTTTCAATGGGACAATGGTGAAACCTTACCCAGTGCCACTAAATTATCTCCCGGTGCCCATACCCTTAGTGTTACTGATGCCAAAGGTTGCACCTCAACTGCAATTGTTGACATAACGGAAAACATTTTGCCCCTGGTCATCGAACTTGAAGAGAAGTCCTCTATTTCTTGTTTTGGTGCCAAATCAGGTGCAATTCTCGCGAAGGTCCAAGGGGGTAAAGCACCTTATCGTTTTCAGTGGAGTGACCCCAAAACCAAGGATGAAGCAGCAATTGGTCTGCCTGCTGGAAATTACAGCCTAACCGTAACCGATGCCACTGGCGCTCAAAAAACAGCCCAGTTGAGCCTCAACCAGCCCGAAGCCATGAGCCTTACCTTGAGTAAAAAATATGGTGTCACCGCTGAAACCGCTAAAGATGGTTTGGCAACTGTGCAGGTAAAAGGTGGTACCGGCCCACTCAAATATGCCTGGAGCACAGGAGAAACCTTGCCTACCGCCCAGCAGCTTGGTTTGGGAAAAAATACGGTTACTGTAACCGACGCCAAAGGTTGTATTGCTACACTTGGGGTAGACATCAATAAAAAGAACATTCCAGAACTGACCGCTGGCCGTATCCGCAATGGCCAGGCCATTCGGGTTGAACAACTCCAGTTTGACATTGACAGCATCAACATCAAAGCATCCTTTATTCCAATCTTGGATGAAGTGTTTGAGTTCTTAACAGACAACCCAGGTATTACCGTGGAGGTTGGTGGCCATACCAATGGTTTGTGCCAGGATGAGTTCTGTGTCCGTTTGTCAACTGCTCGTGCCAAATCGGTTGCCGAATACTTAATCAACAAAGGCATAGAGGCCAAACGTGTCCTTTTTAAAGGTTATGGCCGTACCATGCCCATTGCCACCAACTCAACTCCCGAAGGCCGACAAAAAAACCAGCGGGTTGAAATCAAAATTGTCCGCATGAATGGATAAAATAGGGTGTGGGTGTGAAAGTGTGGGTGTGAAAGTGTGGGTGTGGGTGTGTTGGGGTAGTCCTGGGTGGTTGGGTCGAGCTGCTACCCAATATCTAAAAAAATCGGCGGCCCCATATCAAAAAAATCGATAGCACCAAAGTTACCCAGCCAACCCACGGATTCATCCGTGGGAGGCCACCTCACCACCCCAACCCACGAATTTATTCCTGGGAAAAAGGCTGGTGGGAGACCCCCCTGGACTGAACCTCCTTCCCTTCTCACCCAACTTTTTCCCTACATCCTTTGTCCGTGTGAAATTTTTCCCTATGTTCAGCCCGAGAAACCAAATAATAATTTAGAGGTGCGGCTTTGGCACTTTTAATAAACCTTCAACTCAAGCTGGCTTATGAGCGGACAATTGGACACCAAAGACATCATCGTCTTTCTCATTTATTTTGTCGTGGTAGCAGGTTATGGCTATTGGATTTACCAACGTAAAAAAAGTGCCACTGCCGATACCAAAGACTTTTTCCTTGCCGAAGGCACCCTCACCTGGTGGGCGATTGGAGCTTCCCTGATTGCTTCCAATATCTCTGCTGAGCAATTCATCGGGATGTCGGGCTCAGGTTTTGCCATGGGTTTGGCGATTGCTTCCTATGAATGGATGGCTGCAGCGACCTTGATCGTCGTGGCTGTATTTTTATTGCCCATTTACCTGCGCAATAAAATTTACACCATGCCTCAATTTTTGGCCCAGCGTTACAGCCCTTTGGTGGCTACTGTGATGGCCGTGTTTTGGCTGGTGGTGTATGTTTTTGTCAACCTTACATCCATATTGCACTTGGGTGCTTTGGCTGTGAGCACCATTTCGGGGATTAGTTATGAGGCCTGTATCTTTGGACTGACGATTTTTGCAGTATTCATCACCCTGGGAGGAATGAAAGTCATTGGGTACACCGATGTGATCCAGGTGTTGGTTTTGATTTTAGGCGGTTTGGCTACCACTTACCTAGCTCTCGATTTGGTAGCTCAACATTATGGTTCGAGTGGCGCCTTGAAAGGCTTGGGCTTGTTGGGGGAAAATGCCAGCAGTCATTTCCATATGATTTTGAACCCTGGCCAAATGATGATGCCTGATGGTGAAGGGGGGCAAAAAGATGCATACCAGGATTTGCCTGGCGTCGCAGTCTTGTTTGGTGCGATGTGGATCGCAAACCTGAGCTATTGGGGTATGAACCAATACATTACCCAACGCGCACTGGGTGCTGATTTAAAAACTGCCCGGGCAGGGCTCTTGTTTGCTGCTTTTCTCAAATTACTCATGCCAATTATTGTCGTACTGCCGGGGATTGCTGCTTTTCTGTTGTTTCAACAAGGAGAATTCCAAACCGAAATCACTGAAAATGGGTTTGTCAAACCGGATAAAGCTTATCCTGTTTTGATCAACTTATTGCCAACTGGTCTGAAAGGGCTTTCCTTTGCTGCGCTTACGGCTGCAATTGTTGCTTCTTTAGCTGGAAAAGCCAATAGTATTTCGACCATTTTCACCCTGGATTTGTACAAAAAGTATTTCAACCGCGACGCCAGCGAAGCCAACCAGGTCCGCGTAGGACGCATTGCCATCGTGGTTGCCTTAATTATTGGGGCCTTTGTAGCACCTGTATTGCGCAACTTTGGGCAGGCTTTCCAGTTCATCCAAAACTTCACTGGTTTGATTTCCCCAGGGATTACCGCAATCTTCCTATTGGGCTTTTTCTGGAAAAAAACCACCGCCAATGCTGCACTTTTGGGTGCCGTAGTGACCATACCTGCAGGTATCGCCCTGGAGCAATTGATGTCCAATCTGCCATTCATGCACCGCATGGGCTGGGTATTTTTGATCGTGGCAGGTTTGATGGTTTTGACCAGTTTGCTGGACAAAAAAGGTCGCGACAACGTTCGGGCAATTGAAGTAAATCCATCCGATTTTAAAACCGCACCAGGTTTTACCATCGGTATGGTTGTGGTCATGATTATCCTTGCGGTATTGTACTCCGTATTCTGGTAAAAAGTTGAAAAGGTTGAGGCTACCTTCACACCCACACATCACACTCACACCCATTCTTGCGTTAACCTCAACCTTTTCAATTTTCCTCAACTTCTCAACTTAGCCAATAAACTTTTTCCTCATTTCATCCTTTTATTTACATTTGTGCACCCGGTATTTGCGTTATCATGATTTAGGTTTTTGCTTCAACGCTATTATGGGGCAAAAAAACTCAAGTAATTCCGAAAACCAATACACCCATGGTGAGAACGATACGCATCCTGGTGTTTGTGCCGATGTTGTGCTTTTCAACAACTATTTTTGCCCAATTCATCCCTTTGGCCGATACCACCATCCGCGCTTGTGGCGGCTTTCTGACCGATTCTGGTGAGCGCAATTTCAATTACCACGCCAATGAGAATTTGGTAATGACCATTTACCCCGACCCAACTCAAGGTGCACGGGTACGTCTCAATTTTCCAGCCATCAATTTAGGTAGAGGAGATCGCCTTTGTTTTTATGATGGCAAGGACACCTTGGCCCCTTTGTTGCAGTGCATGGACTTTTCAAGAGGGAATCTGCCTTTTTTCGTCCAATCCTCTGCAGCGAATCTCGATTCCTGTATTACCATTGCTTTCCGTTCGGATGCCCAACTCGAAGCAGCTGGTTGGGTTGCTTCCATTGAGTGTATTAAGGTTTGTCAAAATTTTGAAGGCGCGGTATTGTTCTCAGACCCTGCCCCAATCCCCCAGGACACCAATAGCATCAACCTTTGTCCTGGTGACGACTTGTTTTTACGGGGTCGTGGATTTTACCCCCAAAACAATACCCTTTATGAGCAAAATGACAGTAGTTCGGTTTTCACCTGGGATTTTGGCAATGGAGATGTTAGGATTGGCAAAAACGTTGATTATACCTATCAGGAACCAGGTGGCTATAGCGTTCGTTTAAGGGTGACCGACATACGCGGCTGCCTAAGCACCAATTTGGTGGAGAAAAAAATTCGGGTAGCAGCCCGGCCACATTTTAGTGCCGATACCAGTTTACTACCGGAAATTTGCGCAGGTGACACCTTGCGGATACTGGCCGCAGGGTCGAACACCCCAGGGGCAGCAGTTAAAGTGACCTCACAAACTACCAGTTTTCAAACTAAACTGGTTAAAGGAGACAACCAGTTTATCCCGGATAATGATGGCCGAAAACTGGTGTCAACCTTGGTGGTTGATGGCTTTTTTGTAGGTCAAAACATCACTGAAGTGGACAATCTGGAGGGCATCTGTATCAATATTGAACACTCCCAACTGCGAGACTTGAATATCGTATTACGTTGCCCCAATGGCCAAGCTGTAACCTTGCAAAATTTCAATGGCCCGGGAGGTAAAGCAGTTGAACTGGGGCAGTCCAATCCCAATGATGATGCATCACCCCGCCAAGGGCGAGGTTATGAATATTGCTGGAAGACCCCGGTGTCCAACAACAATTGGAGCGACTTTGCCGATTCCTTTAACCTGGACACATTACCTATTGGCGATTACCGTCCGTTCCAATCTTTGAACCAATTGTTGGGTTGTCCGCTCAATGGGGATTGGACCCTCGAAATAGAAGACCTCAACACAGGTGAAAATGGTTACATATTTGCCTGGAGTCTGGATTTTCAACCCTCAATTTTCCCCAAAATTGAAACATTCAGGCCGGGCATTGCCGATTTAACCTGGCGTTTTCACCCCACAATTTTGTTCCAGGATGACAACAGCGCTTCGGTTTCGCCCTCTGACGGTGGCCTTGCCTCTTATCGTTTGATCGCCCAGGATTCATTTCTTTGTACTTTTGATACAACGATCACCTTGAAGGTAAAACCCAAAAATGATCCTTCCTGCGGAACTTGCTTATTAAGCTTCCCTGCCCTTTCGGATACAACAATTTGTCAAGGGGATAGCCTGGCAATGTCTTTTGTGCCTCAGGAGCGTTTAAATCAAGTACTGGTGTACACATCCTTTCCACAATACAGTTTTAATTTTGTGCAACATCCTCCTGGTTCGCCCTATGAATCCATCATTCCTGTGAGCAGGGTTGCGCAAAGTACCCTGACTGACCCCCGCAATCAAATCGAGTCCGTTTGTATTGACCTGAATTCCGACTGGGATTCTGACCTCAACATTTTTTTACGCGCTCCCAGTGGCGAATTGTTGGAATTGAGTACAGGCAATGGTGGTTCGGACGACAATTACGTGTCCACCTGCTTTACACCCCGAGCCAGCGACCCCATCAATTCGGGTTCTGCTCCTTTTACGGGAGACTGGCTGCCTGAAGGAAGTTGGAACGACCTACGTGGTGCCCGGATTGAAGGAGATTGGACTTTGTTGATTACAGATGCATTTGGAACCCAGCCACAAGAAATCAATGAACTCCTAAGTTGGTCGATTCGATTTCGTTCTGTGGATTCTTTAACCTATTTATGGTCTCCGGCAAATGTCCTGTCATGTAGCAATTGTGCCACCCCAAAGGCATTGATTCCCAACAATACACGCATTCGGGTTCAGGCCCAAAGCCGCTATGGTTGTACTTTTGAAGATGAATTTTCAGTCATTGTCCGCGATACTTTCCCAGCACCACAAGTTAGTTGTACTCAGGTAGGACCACGCAGCATCCGCTTTTCCTGGCTGCCAACTCCTGCTGCTCAGTACAACATCCGCTTTTCGATCAATGGTAGAGATTCTATTGTGCCAATTGCCATTAGCGATACTTTTTTCAGGGTTAGGAATCTGATGCCCAATGACGAAGTGCGAATTGCCGTACAGGGTTTCAGTGCTGATTCCAGCAATGTCTGTAGATCCGGAATTGGTGTTGCTGTATGCAGCATTCAACCTTGCGCTATCAGCGGGACGATAACCAGTATCAAAAATATTTCCTGTGTAACGGCAAGTGACGGTGCTTTTCAACTTCAACTGAATGGTGCAGTTGGAACCGTGCAAAGCGACTTGAGCGGGCCTAATGGTTTGATCCAACCCTATCGCAGTGATCGGCTTGATTTTGGTGATTATCAGCTCATCTTGGTTGACGAAGCCCTTTGTAGTGATACGCTGGATTTTAGGATTGGTCAAAACGATTCTCTCAACCTTATCCTTACTCCTGATCGCAGCATCAGTTGTGCCAAAGATCAGAATGTCACCATTACCTCTAGCATTACGGGAGGTACTGCTCCTTTTCGATATACCTGGAACAATGGTAGCCTCAGTTCTATTTTGAGTAATGTTGGAACAGGCCGTTATTCCCTCAGCGTTTCCGATGCCAACGGCTGTAGAGGAACCCGTGTAATCGTAATCGATGAGCCTCCAGCACTAATGCTTGCGATGATTCCTGAAAATGTATCCTGCTTTGGTGCAAATGATGGAAGCATCATCGCAACAGGGATGGGTGGCACCGGAACTTTGAGTTATCTGTGGAGTGACGGCAACCTTCAGAATAACCGCAATAATCTCCGTGCGGGCAACTATTGTGTCACCGTTACGGATGCAAATGGTTGTCGAATGAGTGATTGCCGCAACATCATTGCCCCAAGCGAGCTCAAAATCGATTCCATCCGTTTGCGCCAACCCACTTGTTCCGATCGCAGGGATGGACAAGCTACTGTTTTGGCCTCTGGTGGTACCGGAGCTTTGGATTATCAATGGAATGATCCACAAGGTCAAATCAATCAGACCGCTAATTCTTTGGCTCCCGGCCAATATCAAGTAGTGGTCTCCGATTCCAACAATTGTATGGTGAACCAAACCATAAACATTGTTGCCCCCACGGCACTCGCCCTTCAAATTAATGCACAATCAGTAAAATGCAAAGGTGGCAACGATGGTCAGGCCAGCATCCGGGTCAATGGTGGCATAAAACCCTATCGTTACACCTGGGAAACGGCCAATCAAAACGATACAACAGCCAGCATGCTGAGTGCAGGTTCTTACGGCATCACCATCACTGATGCGAACAATTGTACTACCGAAGGCCGGGCAATCATCAACGAACCTGCCAATGGTCTTTCCTTGAGTTTGGAACAAGTTCAACAAGGATGTTTCGGAGCCAAACAAAACAGCGCCCGTGCCTTACCGACAGGTGGATCGGGAGCTCCCTATACTTTTTTATGGAGCAACGGCAGTACCGCTCAAAACCCAATTGCGCTGGATTCGATTTCCTATACCTTGACCGTAACTGATGCTACGGGTTGTACTCAAAGCAGTTCTATCAAAATTAAGGATCTTCCCGCCATGGAGCCCAATACCATTATCTCCCAGCCCTCTTGCTTTGGGGGATCAAATGGCGCTATTGGTATCAATTTAATCATTGGTCGCCCCAACGCCGACCTCAATCAGTACCGTTTCCGTTGGAGCAATGGTGAAACGACTACCATCATCCGGGGCTTAAGGGGTGATGAAACCTATTCTGTCACCATCACCGACCCACAAGGTTGTACGGCTTCTACAACCCGCACTGTTCGGCAGCCCAAAGCCATCACTTTTGAGGTTGCTTCAGATACATTGGCTTGTAATGGGGCTGCTACGGCTACTGCTACCATCCGGAATATCGTAGCCGATACCCGCAACTTCACCTTTAAATGGGATACAAAAGCAGGTAATCAAACGACCCAACAAGCTAGTAACCTGCGCGCTGGTATTTATTCTGTCACCGTTACCGATGAATTTGGTTGTTTTGGCATCGGTACTGTGCAGATCCAGGAACCTACCTCGGTGCAAGTTTTGGTGCAGGCATCCGGACCTCTGTGTAATGGCGATAGTACGGGGCGGGCAGCAATCAGTGCTTCGGGTGGAAACCCAGGGTATACTTATCGCTGGAGCAATGGAGCCAACACCGCCTTCATCAGCAATGTAGCGAGTGGTTTATATCGGATCACCGTAACCGACCGCAAGGGCTGCACCAGCATCAACAATGTGAATATCCCCAGCCCCAATCCGATCAATCTCAACCTCAAGACCCAGAATCCAACCTGTAACGGTGACCTGGATGGTTCCATCGTCACCAATCCAAGTGGAGGAAAAGCCCCTTATTTGTTGAGCATCAACCAGGGGCCTTACCGCCCAACCTTAAGCGCAATTGGGTTGAAGGCTGGAAATTACGATGTCTTCATTAAGGACGCCAATGGTTGTATCACAGTGGAATCAGCAAAAATTGTAGATCGCCCAGCTTTTGCTCTTGATTTGGCTCAAACCAGTTTCAC
Organism: Haliscomenobacter sp.; assembly: GCF_033763495.1. Classification (GTDB taxonomy): domain Bacteria; phylum Bacteroidota; class Bacteroidia; order Chitinophagales; family Saprospiraceae; genus Haliscomenobacter. The sequence goes on from NZ_JANRKL010000233.1 coordinate 136,110, forward strand.
TATTCAACTTGGTGACACCTTAAAGCTGAAGGGAGAAGCGATCAACAACCAGGGGAATGTTTCCTACACCTGGATTGAACCCTACTCGGGTACACTCAGTTGTACAAACTGCGCCTCTCCTACCGTTCGGACCCAAAATGGCATTGAGTACAAATTGACCGCCAAGGACGAAAAGGGTTGCACTGATGATGTCATTGTCAAAATTTTTGTCCGCAAACAGCGGATTGTTCTTGTCCCTACCGGTTTTACTCCCAATGGAGACAACAATAATGATCTTTTGTTGGTGCATGGCCAAAATGGCGTCAAAATCAAAACTTTCCAAGTTTACGATCGCTGGGGAGAAGCAGTGTATGTTCGGGAAAACTTTGACATCAACGACACCAGTGCGGGCTGGGATGGAAAATACCGCGACCAGGCTCTGAACCCAGGGATTTACCTGTGGTTCCTGGAAGCAGTTTATCCTGACGGGTTTACAGAAATCCGCCGGGGGCAAACAACTTTATTGCGCTGATAATGAATACTTCGAATACCGTACTATTGAGTACTATGTTTTGTCCTCCGGTGCAGTACTTTTCTAAAATTTTACACTTTGACCACATTTGGGTGGAGCACCGGGAAAATTATCAAAAAGGAAGCTACCGCAATCGTTGTCACATTGCTTCTGCCAATGGTTTGTTACGGCTGTCCGTCCCTTTGGTGAAAGGCAAAAACCATCAAACCCCAATTTGGGAGGTTAGAATTGATTACAAAACCAATTGGCCAGCCAAACAGTGGGAAGCCATTACTTATGCCTATGGCAGTGCGCCCTATTTTGAAGAATACGCTGCATTTTTGGCCCCATTGCTAAATGGTACCAAACAGTTTGAATACTTGACTGAATACAATTCAGCTTTGTTGAAGGTGTTTCTGAAATTACTTAATCTCAAAAAAAGCATTTTTTATACCGAAGATTATCATTTTACACCACCTGCAGGGGTTCAGGATTTGCGTCAAATCATTTCGCCAAAAATCGAATTGTCCAATGATCCAGGTTTTTATCCAGATCCCTATCCTCAAGTATTCAATTATAAATATCCCTTCATGGAAAATTTAAGTGTAATGGATCTACTTTTTTGTACTGGGCCTCAAGCTTTGTTGGTTTTGCAAAAAAGCATCCGCAGAATATCCGAATAAATACCAACTTTACAATTTTATGAAAAATATTCATCCCGCAACGGGTTGTCAAGGTATTTTAACTCCACAACAACTACTCTTTGACTAATTAATCATTGCGCTTCAGCCCACTTTTTCCACCCTTCAACCCAAATTTCCTACATTTCAGTGAGTACAATAGGGGTAGATACATCCTTATGCATCTATACCATGTCTTTGATGGCAAATTAGCATGTGAAAGAACATGGCAGAATTTTACCAACGTACCAGTGCAAAAAGGAGTCTTTATTGACAAAAATGGTCATCCATTGGAACTTTCTTGTCGGTAAACACACTAAAAGAAAGAAAAAGTGGAAAATAAAAATCCAAAAGAGGATTTGCTCCGTAATTATTTTCAACAATCGATCTTGTTTAACGTTTAGAAGAAAATGCTTAAACAAAAATCGAAATACTGTGGAAGCTTGTCTCAATGAAGTGTTAAGGTTTTTAAAAAACATTAACAGTACTTTAAAACTTCATTAAGCAACATCCGCCCAATAAAATCGGTTTTATTGGAAAGCTTTTGAGCAGAAATTTTGTCCAAAACCCATTTACATATCCTAACATCATGAACATCCGAAAAATCAAATTGGCCCTTACGGTAGGGCTCTTAAACCAAGAGGCAGGAAATGTCGTTCACGACATTCAGGCGATGATGAGCGACTTCCGCGAGGAAGTAGGTGCTTATGTTGGTGCAAAAGTGGTTAAAATGGCCAAGCTGAACCCTACCCACGTTCAACAAACGTATGCCCTGCAATACGAGCGCTGTACCTTGAAAGTAGACCTGATCTCGAATCCTGCTACCAATTTGCAGGTTGTCCGGAATTTCTCCCTTGCATCTTAATCCCTTAGTTTTTATTTTTCTTGTTTGTTTCATTCAAGCTAGCAAAATGAACATTTCAAAAAACTAAGCGGAATCGCGCGTAATGCACGGTTCCGCAATTTTTTTTGGGGCATTTCTCTGCCCGATTTCCGTTCTCCAAACATTTCTTTTCAAATAATTAACATCTTTTTCGTGCACGGTCTTGGAATTATAACTAATTTTGCGCCTTGTTTGAGTAAAGGGGGGTGACGCAATCGCATTTTTGCCGTCAAATCCCGACGAAAAAATTCCTATGGAACTGCGCAACATTGCTATTATCGCCCACGTAGACCACGGCAAAACTACCCTGGTTGACAAGATGATTGCCCTAGGCAAATTGTTCAAAGATCACGAACGGCCTGGTGAGTTGATCATGGACAGCAACGATTTAGAGCGGGAACGTGGCATCACGATCCTGGCCAAAAACGTGTCTATCCGGTACAAAAACTACAAAATTAACATCATTGACACCCCTGGTCACTCCGATTTTGGCGGAGAGGTGGAGCGGGTACTCAATATGGCCGATGGCGTACTACTTTTAGTGGATGCTTTTGAAGGTCCGATGCCACAAACCCGTTTTGTGTTGCAAAAAGCCCTGGAGATGGGCAAAAAACCAATTGTAGTAGTCAATAAGGTAGACAAAGAAAACTGTAAGCCAGACGACGTGCATGAAGCCGTTTTCGACCTGATGGTGAACCTGGATGCCACCGAAGAACAATTGGACTTCCCTACGCTCTTTGGTTCGGGTAAAGGTGGTTGGTTCAGCCTCGATTGGAAACAAAAGACCGACAGCATCGTGCCTTTGCTCGATGCCATCGTCGAACACATTCCTGCCCCAAAGGTAAGTGAAGGCAACACCCAGTTGTTGATCACTTCCCTTGATTATTCCAGCTTCATTGGTCGTATCGCAATCGGACGCCTTAACAGAGGCACCCTCAAGGATGGCCAGTTCGTGAATTTGTGTAAAAAGGACGGCAGTATGGTGAAAAGCCGGATCCGTGGCCTATATGTTTTTGAAGGTTTTGAAAAAATGAAGGCTGAGGAGGTGCATGCTGGTGAAATCTGTGCCTTGGTCGGGATCGAAGGATTCGAAATTGGGGATACCATCGCCGATATCGATAATCCCGAGGCATTGCCACCCATCACCATCGATGAGCCAACCATGAGTATGCTCTTCACCATCAACGATTCACCATTCTTTGGTCAGGAAGGGAAGTTTGTCACTTCTCGTCACATCAAAGAGCGTTTGGAAAAAGAGTTGGAGAAAAACCTCGCTTTGCGCCTGATGGACACCGATTCAGCGGATTCATGGCGGGTATTTGGCCGGGGTGTATTGCACCTCGCCGTACTCATCGAAACGATGCGCCGGGAAGGTTACGAATTGCAGATTGGCCAACCTCAGGTAATCATGAAACGCATCGACGGCCAACTTCACGAGCCTGTTGAAGAACTGACCATCGACCTACCAGAAGATGTATCCGGTAAAGCGATTGAAATGGTTACGCGCCGCAAAGGAATGATGACCTCCATGGAGCCAAAAGGAGATCGGATGATCTTGCGTTTTGAAATTCCATCTCGGGGCATCATCGGTTTGCGCAGCCAAATGTTGACTCAAACTGCTGGCGAAGCCGTAATGACCCACCGTTTCATTAGTTTCCAACCCCACCGTGGTGAGATCCCTGGACGTACCAACGGATCGCTGATCAGCAAAGACCCAGGTAAGTCTATCCCCTACTCTATCAACAACTTGCAAGAGCGTGGCACCTTCTTTATTGGCTCCAATGAAGACATCTACGAAGGTCAGGTTGTAGGGGAAAACAGCCGTCCTGGGGATATGATCATCAACCTGACCGTGACCAAAAAATTGACCAACGTTCGGGCTTCTGGCTCCGATGATAAAATCCGCCTGATTCCACCACGTCGCTTCACGCTTGAAGAAGCACTGGAATACATTCAGGAGGATGAATACGTAGAAGTTACGCCTGCAAACATCCGCCTGCGCAAAATCTACCTGAAAGAGCACGAGCGCAAACGCTTCTCCAATAAAGCAGTTGCCGAAGTAGTAGAAGAATAAATAGTACGCTTCGATAAAGCATAAAAGGGCTTTCAACAAGTTGTTGGAAGCCTTTTTGTTTTTTAAAACACTTTTCGTCTTTCATCTCAAATCCACTTCCTGAGGCTAGTTTATGACCATTTTTACCCAATGACACTTCGTAAGAAAACACCTTACAAATAAATGATTATCAATTTCTTACAATCAAAAACCTAAAATTACTGCTTCGTAACACTACCCAAATTTTAATTCGTTGGAAAACAAATCCACCCTTACCTTTGAATAATGCATGATTTATGCAGGAATCCACTTTTAAACTGCCACCACAGAGGCACTAAGACCATAAGCACAATCCTTTTCCTTTGCGTCTTAGTGCCTTTGCGGCCTCTGGAAAATAGCATTGCCAGATTTCAACGAAAATACGGACATGGAATTGAACAAGTACAGCAAGATCATCACGCAAGACCGCTCACTACCCGGTGCACAAGCCATGTTGTATGGCATTGGCCTGAGCGAAGAGGACTTGAAAAAGGCCCAGGTTGGCATCGTCAGTACGGGCTGGGAAGGCAATACCTGCAATATGCACCTGAATGGTTTGGCCGATTTGGTCAAACAAGGGGTACTGGAAAGTGACCTGGTGGGTTTGATTTTTCACACGATTGGCGTCAGCGACGGAATTTCAAACGGTACCTCTGGTATGCGTTATTCCTTACCTTCTCGGGACATCATTGCAGATTCGATAGAAACGGTAGCTGGTGCACAATTTTACGACGCCATAGTCCCCATTGTGGGTTGTGATAAAAACATGCCTGGTGCCATGATGGCCCTGGGTCGCCTGAATCGCCCCTCGATCCTGGTGTACGGTGGTACCATCAGTTCCGGCCACCACAACGGCCGCAAACTCGACATTATTTCGGCTTTTGAAGCTTACGGCCAGTCGGTGGCCGGAAAACTGGAAGACGCCGAGTACAAAAAAATCGTCCAAAATTCCTGCCCAGGCTCTGGTGCCTGTGGCGGTATGTATACAGCCAATACCATGTCCTCAGCCATTGAGGCACTAGGTATGTCCTTGCCCTTCAACTCTTCCATTCCGGCCAATCACCCTGAAAAATTGAATGATTGCCACCGGGTGGGCAAAGCCATTCTGAATGTATTGGCCAAAGACTTGAAGCCCCGCGACATCATGACCCGCGAGGCCTTTGAAAATGCCATCCGCGTCATCATTGTCCTCGGCGGCTCTACCAATGCAGTGCTTCACCTCATTGCCATGGCTAAATCAGTTGGGGTGCCGTTGAGCATCAACGACTTTCAGGCCATGAGTGACAAAACGCCACTGCTGGCCGACCTCAAACCTTCCGGCAAATACGCCATGGAAGATTTGTACGAAGTAGGTGGAGTACCCGGCGTGATGAAAATGATGTTGGCGGAAGGCCTGCTACACGGCGAATGTATGACTGTAACCGGCAAAACCGTAGCGGAAAACCTCTCTGAAATAACCGGACTTAGTCCCGAGCAGCCCATCATCAAGCCACTCAATGAGCCAATCAAGGAATCGGGGCATATCCAGATTTTGTACGGAAACCTCGCCACCGAAGGCGCTGTAGCCAAAATCACAGGTAAAGAAGGTGAGTATTTCCGTGGTCCAGCGCACGTTTTTGATTCAGAAGAAGCATTAAATTCAGCCATCGCCGCTAAACAATTGAAGGCTGGTGAGGTTATAGTCATCCGTTATTGTGGTCCGCGTGGAGCACCGGGGATGCCTGAAATGCTCAAACCAACTTCTGCCATCATGGGTGAAGGTCTGGGCGACAAGGTTGCACTGATCACCGACGGCCGCTTTTCGGGAGGTACCCACGGTTTTGTCGTTGGTCACATCACCCCTGAAGCAGAACGTGGTGGCAACATCGCGCTGGTTCGCAACGGCGACGAAATCAGCATTGACGCCCGGAACAATACACTCATTTTGCATGTTGATGACGACGAGTTGGTCATCCGCCGTGCCGAGTGGATTGCACCACAACCGAAAGCAACTTTTGGAATCCTAGCCAAATATCGACACATGGTCTCATCTGCCAGTGAGGGATGTGTTACAGATCAATTTTAAAACAGCTATCAGCGTTCAGCCATCAGCTATCAGCTATCAGCACTCAACAGTGGTACTTCGACTATCCCAAGTGACCACGACTGACTGCTGATAGCTGATAGCTGACTGCTGACCGCTGATAGCTAAACAGTCCAGATATGGAAAGTTCGCAGGCGACAGCCACTTTAGAGCCTGAGGCCGCACCAAGTGCCCCTAAAATTTCAGGAGCAGAAGCGGTACTCCGTTGCTTTTTAGAAGAAGGAGTAGATACTATTTTTGGTTACCCCGGCGGCGCGATTATGCCCATTTACGATGCCCTGTACGACTATCAAGATCGACTGCGGCACATCCTCCCCCGCCACGAGCAGGGAGCGGTGCATGCTGCTGAAGGTTATGCCCGCGCTACCCGCAAAATCGGGGTCGCCATGGCCACGTCTGGCCCAGGTGCCATGAACCTGGTCACGGGTCTTGCTGATGCTTTATTGGATTCTACCCCGATCGTCTGCGTCACCGGTCAAGTCTTTTTTCACCTGCTGGGAACCGATGCTTTCCAGGAAACCGATGTGATCAATACCACCATGCCGGTTACCAAATGGAACGTACAGGTCACCCGCGCCGACCAGATTCCGGCAGCGATGGCCAAGGCCTTCCATATTGCGAATACTGGTCGTCCGGGTCCTGTTTTGGTCGACATCACCAAAAATGCGCAAAACGAGCTCATGGAGTTCTCGTACCAGCGCAAACCGCTCATCCGCAGCTATCATCCTGCTTCCAAGCCAGATCCTGAAGCACTCCGGGATGCTGCCGAGTTGATCAACAACGCTCAGAAACCAATGATTCTGGCTGGGCATGGCATCCAGATTGCCCATGCTCAGGAAGAGTTCAAAGCCTTTGTAGAAAAAACGGGGATTCCACTGGCTTGCACCATCCATGGGTTGTCTAGTATTCCCAACGATCACCCACTTCACATGGGTATGTTGGGCATGCATGGCAACTACGGCCCCAACATCAAACAGAACGAATGTGATGTGCTCATTGCCATTGGCATGCGTTTTGACGACCGTGTAACGGGCCGCCTCGACAAATACGCCAAACAGGCCAAAGTCATCCACATTGAGATCGATCCTTCGGAAATCCATAAAAACGTCCACGCTCATGTGCCTATTTTGGCCGACGCCAAGCAGGCCTTGAAGGGTTTGTTACCACTGGTTGTGGAAAAATCTTACCCCGAATGGTTGGCTGAGTTCCATGCCTGCGACGACATCGAATACAGCAAGGTCATCCACCGCGACATGCAGCCTTCCCCCAAGGGCGAAATCCGCATGGGTATGGTGGTCAACGAAGTATCCGAGCAAACCAAGGGTATGGCTATCGTTGCTACCGACGTAGGCCAACACCAAATGGTAGCTGCCCGCTACTACAAGTTTAAGGGCACCAATCAGTGGGTGTCTTCGGGTGGTGCAGGTACCATGGGGTATGGTTTGCCTGCTGCGATGGGCGCCAAGATGGCTGAACCACACCGCGAAACGGTCGTTTTTATTGGCGATGGTGGTTTCCAAATGACACTACAAGAACTGGGTACTTGTGCCCAGTGGCACATTGGCGTCAAAATCGTGATCCTGGACAACAACTTCCTGGGAATGGTGCGGCAATGGCAGCAATTGTTTTTTGAACGTCGTTACTCTTCTGTGGAATTGGTCAATCCTAATTTTGTCAAAATCGCCGAAGGATTTGGCGTTGCTGGCAAACAGATCACCAAACCAGAGGAAGTAAAAGACGCCATTGCGGAAATGTTGGCCCACGATGGCCCCTACCTATTGCACATAAGTGTGGAAAAAGAGGAAAACATTTTCCCAATGGTACCAGCGGGATGTGCAGTGGATGAGATAGTGCTTGAATAAAGGTGCGAAGTGATGAATGATAAGTGATGAGTAATGAATTGTCTTTGCCTTCAATTTCATCCTGATTCATCACTCATCATTCATCACTAATAATTAAATAAAATGACCAAGGAATATACGCTCACCGTTTTTACGGAGCACCAAACCGGGATGTTGTCGCGGGTAGTATCCATTTTTACCCGGCGTTACATCAACATTGAAAGTTTAACCACCTCCAAGTCCTCGATGCCGGGCATTCACCGTTTTACGATTGTGGTGAATACGACCGAAGATATGGTGCGCAAATTGTGCGGCCAATTGGAAAAACAAGTGGATGTGCTCAAAGCCTTCTACGATGAAAATGCGGAAATCGTTTACCAGGAAATTGCACTGTACAAAATTCCTACGCAGAAATTCATGCAGGGCAATCGGCTGGAAAAATTGATCCGCCAACACAATGCCAAAGTGTTGGAAATCGAAGAGGAGTACATCATTGTGGAAAAAACCGGGCACGCCGATGAGACCGAGGCGCTGCTGGAAGCTTTGAAAGAAATTGGGATTTTTGAGTTTGTCCGCTCGGGCCGGGTGGCCATCCCTAGGCCAATGGAGCGCTTGAGCAAGTACTTGCAACAATTGGAACTGGAGGCGGAGGAAACTTTGTGACCAACTCGGGGCTTCCTAAAATATTGAGGGGCATTGTACACAAACTTCGTACGATGCCCCTCAGTATTTTAGCCTATGGTCAATTATTGATTATACCAACGCATCAATTTCCATCTCCACCGGAACCATCCAACCACGCGTATCGGCAATCCGGCCGGTGCGCAAGCCTTCAATTTCAGATTTCAACATGCTACCAATTTTACGCGACTCTATCGCGGGCAAAGTCATCAGGTGGCCATTGTAGCTGATTTCGGATACATGGGAAACAACCGCCGCAGTTCCAGCCCCAAAGCACTCCTGCAACTTGCCAGCTGCGTGTGCGGCAACCACCTCATCGATGGTGATGGTTCTTTCTTCGACAGGAATACCTTTGTCCCGCAAAATGTGCAGGAAGCTGTCCCTGGTGATCCCTTTCAGGATGGTGCCGTCTGTATATGGGGTAACCACAACATCGTCAATCACAAAAAAGATGTTCATTGTCCCTGACTCCTGAACATTTTTGAATTCAGGGCCTTCCAGCCACATCACTTGGTCAAAACCTTGCTTCAGGGCATTTTGGGCAGGCAACAAGGACGCTGCGTAATTCCCAGCTGACTTGGCCTCTCCTGTACCTCCTTTACCCGCCCGGATGTACTGCGTTTCCGCCAACAAACGAACTGGCTTGGAGTAGTATGGTCCAACTGGACAAGTAAAGATGATGAACTTGTAGGTATCTGATGGTCTAACACCGATGAATTCATCCGTAGAGAACATGAAGGGGCGCAGGTACAGCGCACTTTCTTCACCAGAGGGAATCCAGTCAGCTTCCAAACCGACCAAAGCGTGTAGCGCATCCATAAACAGGTCTTCTGGAAATGCGGGCATACACATGCGCTCAGCTGAAGCATTGATGCGGTGTAGGTGCATTTCAGGACGCAGCAGCATGGGATGACCTTCCTGGTTTTTGGTGGCTTTCATGCCTTCAAAAATAGATTGGCCATAATGCAGGACCATTGAAGCTGGGTGCATTTCAAATGGTGCAAATGGCTCGATGCGTGGGTTCACCCACTCTCCCCTTTCATAATCCGCCACAAACATGTGGTCGGTGAATACCCGACCGAATGGAAGGTTATTAAAGTCCAGCGTTGAGAGTCTGGAATTTTGGGTCCTCGTAATCTGGATTTTGTTTTTCATGGTGATCAACAAATTTTCAACGAAATTACATAAATTTATGCAAAGATTCTAGCTTTTACAGCAAATACCGATTTTTATTCGGCATTATTTGGATTCTTAACTAGATTAAAGAATTTAATTTTGAACACTTCGTTTTTAGACTACAAAGTATTTGTTCCTGGGGAAAGTGCGGAGCAGCAGCAAAAACTCAAAGGTAAACACGCTAAAGGGCTACTGTTGCTTTTTGTAAGTCGTGAGCAACAGAGCGAGCTTTTGGATTTTTTAAAAAAAATCCTCCTTGCCGTACAGTTTGACCTTGAGGAAGATACTGCCTATTTAGACATAAACGCAGGCGAAGCCGTAAACGTGGCCTCACTAGCTGCAATAAATGCATCCAAAACGGTAATTTGTTTTGGTTTCCCCTTGCCACAACTTGGATTTCACTTCGAAATCCCCAATTATTACCCTTTTAAACACCAGGGCACTACCTATTTGTTCGTAGACGACCTGTTGACCATTTACGAAGAACGTCAGGCAGGGGGTAAAAAGTTGTCGGGAGCCTTGTGGAAATGTTTGCAGGAAATGTTTAAATGAAAAGTTATGGAAATCGTCAATTCATCCAAGCGCAAATTTGATGCCATCGTTATTGGTTCCGGAATGTCGGGTGGAATCGCGGCCAAAGAATTGTGTGAAAAAGGGTTAAAAACCTTAGTCCTTGAACGTGGCCCCAAACTGGACCACATTGCCGATTACCATACCGCCAATACCCCATTGTGGGAATTGCCTCACCGCAATCGTCAAACTTGGGAAGATAAAAACAGCACCCACCCTATCCAGTCCAAGTGTTACGCCTTTAATGATGGCACCCGGCATTTGTTTGTCCGCGACGACGAAAATCCCTACCAACAAGTCAAACCTTTTTCTTGGATCCGTGGCTATCATGTGGGTGGTAAAAGTTTGATGTGGGCTCGTCAGAGCTACCGCATGGCACCCCTGGAATTTGAAGAAAACGCCATCGATGGCCATGGCAACGATTGGCCCATCCGCTACAATGACCTCGCCCCCTGGTATTCCTACATCGAACGTTTTGTGGGCATTAATGGCCTAAAAGAAGGCCGGGAGATGTTGCCCGATGGCGAGTTCCTGCCACCCATGGAGTTAACGCCCATCGAAAAAAACTTCAAGGCAGCGGTCGAGCAGAAATACACTGGCCGCTACGTTGTCACCGGGCGAAGTGCCAATGTAACGGTCAAACACAATGGCCGAGGCCCTTGTCAATACCGCAACCTGTGCCATCGGGGTTGCCCTTATTCCGCCTATTTCAGCAGTCAATCCGGCTCCTTGCCTGCGGCGGCAGCAACCGGAAAGATGACCCTACGCCCAGACAGCATCGTCCACAGCATCATTTACGATGAAAGTAAAGGGAAAGCCACCGGAGTACGGGTCATTGATGCCAATACCAAGGAGACGGTGGAATATTCTGCCAATATCATCTTTGTGAATGCGGCTACCCTCAATACAACCCTGATCCTGTTGAACTCAACCAGCAATCGTTTCCCCAATGGTTTAGGCAACGATTCAGGAGTATTGGGCCATTACCTGATGGACCACAACTACCGCACCGAAATTTCAGGCACCCATGAGGGTTTTTTGGACAAATATTACAAAGGGCGACGACCAAATGGGTTTTACGTTCCCCGCTTCCGCAATGTGGGCAGCGACAAACGAAAAGATTACCTGCGCGGTTTTGCCTTCGGAGGAAGTTGTGAGCGTTCAGGTTGGGAGCAAGGGCTCTGGCGGAAGGGTTTTGGAGCTGATTTTAAAAACTCCATTACCAAACCCGGCCCCTGGAGCATTTTTATGCAATCGCAAGCAGAAATGTTGCCCGAATTCAACAACCATGTCAAAATCAACCGCAAGATCACCGATCCCTGGGGGATGCCTACTCTGGACATAGATTGTGCCTACGGTCAAAATGAAGACTACATGGACAAGGACATTGCGGTTGTTGGCCGGGAGATGTTGGAAGCAGGTGGGTTCAAAAACATCAACATCAATTACAACAACGGAAAACCTGGGATTGGCATCCACGAGGTCGGCACAGCCCGCATGGGTAAAGACCCCAAAACCAGCATTTTGAATGGCTGGAATCAGGTCCATACTGTAAAAAATGTGTTTGTTACCGATGGCGCGAGTTTGCCTTCACAAGGTAGCCAAAATCCAAGCATCACCTTTATGGCCTTGACGGCCAGGGCCTGTGATTATGCGGTGAAGGAATTGAAGAAGAAGAATCTGTAAGGTAGGTCGAGAAGTTGAGGGGTTGAGAAGTCGCTGCGGTAGCCTCAACTTCTCAACCCTCAACTTCTCAACTTCTTCAAAACATGGAAGTCCAGGCCTTCGTATTTTCATCAATGGGCAAATCAGGAATCCAAACACCTGGAACTGGATCATAATTCAAGGCTTGGGTTGCACCAATCTGGGAGGTAAAATAACCATGCAGCGTTAATTCCTTAAGCAACTGAAAGAATTGGGGCTGGCCATTTTTGGCAGGTGCTGCCTCCAATTGGGTCATCATTTGAAAACGCTCATTGTCGTTGAACTGCAAGTAACTTTGGCTCATTTCCCGCTGGCATTTTTCTTCCACTGCGTTTAAATCAGCCCAAAATTGATCGCGTTGTTGGGGGGAAAAACAAGCCTCCACCGCCAGTGCAATAAAATCGTGCACTCCAGCAGCCTTCGCACCAGGGGTATCCGTAGTTGGAATGATGGTATCTGCTAATTCCGCCAGCAATTCCAATTGTGCAGTGGGAACAACAGCTAAAATCGGCTCCGGGTTGGCCAAAGCCTTGGCCAGCATTTCGGGCAAAATGGTGATGGTCCCAGCCAAAAGAATGGTTTTTTTCAGCGCATTCCTACGGTGCATACGAATTGATTTTGATCAAAAGCAATTTACAAAAAAATACCCCGAGCAAAAGACATTGCTCAGGGTATTTTTTTGATTTATTTCTATTCGATGATTAGTCGTTCAATACTTTTGTCACCAAAGCAGCAGCATCGGCCAATTGGATCGCAGAGTATACTTTTAAGCCTGACTCATCGATCATCTTTTTCGCCATATCCGCATTGGTGCCTTGTAAACGCACAATGATGGGAACCTCGATGTTGCCCATGTTCTTGTAGGCATCAATTACCCCTTGTGCCACGCGGTCGCAGCGTACAATTCCACCAAAAATGTTGATCAGGATCGCTTTTACCGCTGGGTCTTTCAAAATGATTTTGAAGGCATTTTCTACCCGGGCCGCATCTGCTGTACCACCTACGTCGAGGAAGTTGGCTGGTTCACCACCCGATAGTTTGATGATGTCCATGGTAGCCATGGCCAGGCCTGCTCCGTTCACCATACAACCTACGTTACCATCCAGTTTTACGTAGTTGAGTTCGAACTCTTGGGCTTCTACGTCAGTTGGGTCTTCTTCTGCGGTATCGCGCATTGCTTCAAGATCAGGATGGCGATACAGGGCGTTATCGTCGAGAGACACTTTAGCATCTACGGCAAGAATGCGCTCATCCCCTGTACGCAGACAAGGGTTGATTTCGAACAAAGAAGCGTCGGAAGCAACAAAAGCTGTGTACAACTTGGTGATAAAAGTGGTAAATTCTTTAAACGCTTTGCCACTCAAACCCAAATTGAAGGCAATTTTACGGGCCTGGAAACCTTGGAAGCCAACGAGTGGATCAACCCACTCTTTTTGTACTTTTTCAGGCGTATGCTCGGCAACTGCTTCGATGTCCATGCCACCTTCAGTGGAATAGATGATGACGTTGCACTTCTTCTCACGATCCATGAGGATGGATACGTAGTATTCTTTATTGGCACTAAAGTCTGGTGCGTAACAATCTTCAGCGATCAATACCTTGCTCACCAGTTTGCCAGGACCTTCCATCCCACCTGGAGTTTGGGGCGTTTTCAGCATCATGCCCAGGATGTTGCCCGCATGGGTTTTGAGGTCATCCAGGTTTTTAGCCAATTTTACACCTCCGCCTTTACCGCGTCCTCCTGCATGGATTTGGGCTTTCACTACCACTACACCGCCACCTAGCTGTTGCCAAGCTGCTTCAGCTTCTTCTACAGTGTTTGCAACAATGCCCTTTTGAACGGCTACTCCGTAGCGCGTGAGGATTTCTTTTCCTTGATATTCGTGAAGATTCATAACAAATCAGATATGTGTTTTTGGAGGATTTGGGTTATGCTTTTAAAAGCGGCTCAAAGCTACGCATCTAAAGTGGAATGCGGAAAAGGTAGAGAAAAAAAGTTTAGACAATTTACGATTGAGTCCTTTTCAAAAAAATCAGCATTTTTTTCCAAATTTTATTCAAAAACTTGGATTCTACCGTACTTTTAGCACCTGAATAAACATCAACAACTCATGCAAAAAATTAAAGCTGCGGTAGTAGGGCTCGGTTTCATTGGCCCAGCCCACGTAGAAGCGCTGCGGCGCGTACCCACGGTAGATGTCATTGGAGCCTTGCATTTTGATTTGGAAAGCAGCCGCCAAAAGACCCAGGAACTCGGTATTGCCAAAGCTTATGGATCATTTGAAGAAGTGATCGCCGATCCAGAAGTGCAAGTTGTACACATTTGCACCCCTAACGCCATGCATTACCATCAGGCCAAAGCGGCATTGCTGGCAGGCAAACACGTCGTATGTGAAAAACCATTGGCTACCACTATCGCTGAAGCCGAAGAGCTGGTGGAACTGGCAGCCAAAACCGGTTTGGTCAATGCAGTCCACTTCAACATCCGCTACTACCCCATCGTTCGTCAGATGAGGGTGATGCGCGAAAAAGGAGAATTGGGCGATATCTATTCCGTGATTGGGACTTACCTGCAAGACTGGTTGTTCAAAGATACCGATTACAACTGGCGCCTCGAACCCGAACAATCGGGCGAAAGCCGGGCCATTGCCGATATTGGCTCCCACATCATGGACTTGCTGGAGTACATCACCGGAGTGAAAATTGCAGCGGTTATGGCGGATTTCAATACGGTCCACAAATTTCGTAAAAAGCCATTGAAGCCCGTCGAAACTTATTCTGGTAAAATATTGACTGCCGAAGACTACAAAGATGTGCCCATTACCACCGAAGACCATGCCAACGTCCTGGTGCGCTTCGACAATGGCAACCGTGGCGTGATCACCGTAAGTCAGGTATCCGCTGGTCGCAAGAACCGGATTGACCTGGAAATTTCCGGCTCTGTTTCTACTTTCCACTGGTGCTCCGAATCGCCGAACAACCTCTGGATCGGGAACCGTGATGGCTTCAATGGCCAACTGATGCGCGACCCATCCTTGTTCCACGGCGAAGCCAGAAGTGTGGTTTCTTTCCCTGGCGGCCACAACGAGGGTTTCCCGGATACCTCCAAACAATTGTTCAAAGAAGTATACCAGGCCGTAGCTGAAGGCAAACAACCTGCCAATCCTACCTTCCCCACCTTTGCCGATGGTTTGCGCGAGCTACTGATCTGCGAAAGAATTGTGGAAAGCAATAAGAAGCAGGCTTGGGTAACTGTTTAAAAATTACGAATTTTTCGAATGACGAATGACGAATACCGGGAAACCCTGGTTTTATTCGTCATTCGTCATTCAATTATTCGTCATTCCAAATAAATTTATGTTAGATCTCGGTTTTGTCTCCGCCATTCTTGTCGATCACAGCTTTGAAGAAGTGATGGCTTATGCAGCAGCCAATGGTTTCCGCTGTGTCGAAATCATGTGCTGGCCCAAGGACAACAGTGATTCTCGTCGTTATGCAGGGGTAAGCCACATCGATGTGGATGCCTTGGATGCTACGGCCATCAAGCACATCAAAGCCATTCAACAAACAACGGGGGTATACATCTCCGGATTGGGCTACTATCCCAATCCACTGGATGCCAATGAAGAGCAAGGGGCTTATTTCAGAGCACACCTTCAAAAGGTAATCAAAGCTGCTGCTGCGCTGGATATACCCGTAGTCAACACCTTCATCGGCCGGGATCAATCGCGCAACATTGCAGACAACTTGAGCAAATACGCGGAAGTGTGGCCTGAGCTCATTCAAACCGCAGAAGCACACGGGGTGAAAATTGGCATTGAAAACTGCCCCATGTTTTTTACCAACGACGAATGGCCAGGCGGCAAAAACCTGGCGATCAGCCCTGCTGTGTGGGACAAAATGTTCGAAATCATTCCCAGTGCAGTCCTCGGGCTCAACTACGATCCTTCACACCTGGTTTGGCAAATGATGGACCCCATCCAGCCCATTTACGACTACAAGGATCGCCTGCACCACATCCACTTAAAGGACGCCAAAGTTTATCCACACAAGTTGAACCGGGTGGGCATTATGGCCAATCCGTTGGAGTACCATTCTCCAAAATTACCCGGATTAGGCGATGTCGACTGG
Organism: Haliscomenobacter sp.; assembly: GCF_033763495.1. Taxonomy (GTDB): domain Bacteria; phylum Bacteroidota; class Bacteroidia; order Chitinophagales; family Saprospiraceae; genus Haliscomenobacter. The sequence goes on from NZ_JANRKL010000233.1 coordinate 152,441, forward strand.
CGCAAGTTTTTTGCGGCTTTGACGGATGTGCGTTATCGCGGGCCAGTGTGTATTGAGGTGGAAGACAAGGCGTACGAAGGTTCCGATGAGGATGTCAACAGCGCGATTTTGACGGCACGGAATTATTTGCGGCAGTTTTTGGCTTAAGCTAGTTGCTTGCAAATTTGGTTCTTTTGTAATAAATTAGGCTAGATCAAATTCTTCCCAAATGAGGAATTGAGCATACTATGTCCGAAATCAATCCCACTTTTTATCTTTCCAGAGTAGCCTTGGTAGTGCAACCCGGGCAAAATCAACTACGTGCTTTCAGTGCCGAAAAAGGAGCCTGGGTCAGCCAGGAAGTGGTCATCAACATTGATGAAGACGACCGCTATCTAGTGGATACCAACGTAGCCCTGGTCGTACAACCTGGCCAAAACTTCCTACGCGCCTTCAGTGGTATTCTGGCTACCTGGGCCAATCTGGAAGTGCCCGTCAACAACCGCGAGGGGGACCACTACGCCGTTCGTGGCAACGTCGCCCTTGCCGTCCAGCCCAGTCGCAACCGCATCCACGCTTACAGCTCTTTTTCGGGAGTCTGGTCCACCATCAACATAGAGGTGAACAACAATGAGGGCGACGTAGAATTGATTGAACAAAACCTGGCCTTGGTGATTCAACCGATGCGGGACCGACTCTGTGCATATAGTGCGTTTACGGGTACCTGGGAGGTCGTCAATGCAGCTATTGACTCCAATCGGGGCGAGACCTATTTGATTGATACCAATATTGCGCTGGTGGTACAACCTGGCCAAAATCATATCCGGGCGTACAGTGCGGCAACTGGCACTTGGGCCCACCTCAATGTGAGTGTAGATCCCCGCCACGGCGATGCTTACCGAATTGGTGCCAATGTTGCCTTGATTATGCAGCCTTTTCAGAATAAAATTCGTGCGTTTAGCGCGATTACGGGCTCCTGGAGCACACTTGATGTTGCGGTGAATCCGAGCGAAGGCGATCAGTTTTTTGTGTCCGGCAATGTAGCCATGGTGATCCAACCTGGGCAGGACAAAATTCACGCTTTTAGTGCGATGAATGGCCAGTGGGCCAGTTTAGCTGTATCGGTGGATGCAAGGGATAAGGATGTATATTTGATGGGGAAGGATGCGGTATTGGGTTAAAAGGAAAATAAAAAAGGCAAGAAACTGATTACCAGTAACTTGCCTGATTTTGCGGAGGAGGAGGGATTCGAACCCCCGGTACCTCTCAGTACGGCAGTTTTCAAGACTGCTGCAATCAACCGCTCTGCCACTCCTCCGTTGGGCAGATTTGCTACACCTTTTTGGCGAAGCGAGTGCAAAGATAAATGCCTTTGTGAAAAAAGGAAATCTTCGCCTAAAAATAATTTCTTTTACCCCCTTTCTTTTGATTATGATTCCTTCCACTCAAGGGGTTGGGGCTTAATTCCAGCTTTTTTTAGTAAGCGAAGCATTCCATTTTGCCCCCCTAAATGTGCTGCTCCAACTGCACAAAACACTGAATTGTTCTCAATAAGTTCCAACAAACGGGCCACCATAAAGATGTTGCGGTCATAAAGCAAAATTTTCCGGGCACCGCCCACATGTTTTTTGGCTGCTTTAAACAGGGCCTGATAATCTCCACTGGCGTATATTTCTACCATCTTGAACAACTCGCGGCGTTCCTTGCCTATGTGTTTCCCCAAATACAACAAATCTTTGATCTGGTCCTCCAATGGAATTTTTTGCAGTACGAGTGCTTGTTGTTCTACCGTTTCCAGACCAGTAGTTATTTTGTTCATTCTGATGGCGTAATCCCAAAGGTAGCGATCAAGAGAATAAGGTTGATCAGCAGGTAAAAGGTTGTCGTGTACAAGATTCACCAAAAGAATCGGTAAAAAACGATCATATAGACCAATGTCCTGGCCACAGGCCTTACGAATGATATTGCGCAGTTTCGTGTATTTCTTCGGAGGTAAAATGCTGGAAAGTGTGCGATAATCTGACAGAAGGGCGTGTTGTACAAACTCTGAAGAACCCATTTCATCCAAATTGATTTCAGCAGCGAAGACCCGGACCTTTTCAATAAGGGCACAGTAGTCGCTAATTTGAAAAAAAGCTTCGTCACATTTGGCATGAATTGTGCCTAACAAATAAGAAGTCTGTCCACCATCTTCCTTTTCCAATTGCCACAATAAAGTCCGCTTTTTTTTCTTCATAACCTAGTGTGATCTCCTGCCACTTGGGTTAGGCAAAAGATAAGTTCCTCCTAATATGTAAAGCCGCTGAACAAACAAAACTATTTGTTCAGCGGCTAAGATACAAAAGTGAACAGGCTTTTAGTCGTATTTGTAAGGTAAAACCTTTGAATCTTTTACAGTAGACAGAGTCATTAACGTTTTTAAACGCTCGATCTCTTCGATTTGGGAAAGTGTTTTGAACAACAATTGTTCATAAGTGGGAATATCCCGACAGACGATTTTGATCAGGAAATCAGCTTCACCTGTAATGATGTAGCATTCTACAATTTCCTCGATCTGTTTGATTTTATCCAAAAAGTTGTTGAGGGCGTTTTCTTTCTGCCAGGCCAGGGAAACCAAAACGAAAGTTTTTACATTCAGGCCAATGGTTTGCGGGTTTACTTTGGCGTGGTAGCTTTCAATGATTTCACTAGATTCTAGTTTCTTGACTCGTTCGAGTGTGGGAGCAGGTGAAAGGCCAATTTTTTTGGAAAGATCAAGGTTTGTGATCTTTGAATTATCCTGAAGTATTCTCAGAATTTTCAGGTCAATTTTATCCAATTTTTCCGACATGGGTACGGTAAGTTAACTGAACGATATGAATTAGCTTGCAAGATAGGGACATAAACATAATTTTACAACTGTGCAACCAAATAATACCTAATTTTATTTTAAATAATTTCCATTTTCTACAACCTAGCACTACAAAATTCCGAATGAGATAATACAACATCACTATATGAAGCTATATCTCAAAAACTAAGCGTTTTCCTAAAAATATTATTTTGGTTTTTTAAGCCCAAACCACACAATCCTAGTTGAGAAGGTTGAGGGGAGTTGACAAGGTTTAGGCTGCCGCAGTAACTTGGACAAGGACATTGCCAAAATCACTGCGACAGCCTAAATTTTCTCAACTTTTCAAACCTTATGGCCAAATGCCTAAGGACATGTAGTCGTTGCTGATTTTATTGATGGCGTTCACCATCGCTGCAGTCCGCAAATCGCTAATTTTTGGGTGCGTAACCATCACTTCCCGAATTTGGTGATAGGCCGTAATCATGGTTTCTTCCAAACCGGAGCGCACCAAATCGATTTCGTCAGCCCCCCGAGCGATTACTTTCATTTCTTCGGTTGTCACATCACGGCCTGTCATCCGTTCAACCAGGTTGACCATATCCATCATCCTGCCCTGATTGAAGCGTTTGTCCATGCGTCCAAAACGCATGTGCGACAGGTTCTTCAACCACTCAAAATAGGAAACGGTGACCCCACCCGCATTAAGGTAAAAGTCGGGAATGATTAGTTTTTTTGCAGCCAGGAGCACTTCCTCAGCATCGGCTGCAACGGGGCCATTGGCTGCTTCTGCAATGATCTTTGCCTTGATCTTGCTGGCATTTCCACTGGTGATTACACTTTCTAATGCCGCAGGAATCAACACGTCGCACTCAAACTCGAGGGCCAATTCACGTTGGGCTTTGTCGAAACTTTGGGCTCCGGGGTAGTTCAGGATAGACCCATTGTACTTGCGGTATTTGAGCAATTCGTGGATGTCGATACCATCTGGATTATAAATGGCACCTTCCACTTCTCCTACCCCAACCAAAATCATTCCACCTTCATCCTGGCAAATGGTTCCGGTAAAAGTACCTACATTCCCCAGCCCTTGTAGTACGAAGGTTTTGTCTTTGGTGCCTGAACTAAGGCCGACTTTTTTCATGTCTTCGGCCACACTGCAAGCTTCCCGAATACCATAAAAAACGCCACGCCCCGTTGCTTCCTCGCGGCCGCGCACCCCATTTTGGGTGACTGGTTTTCCGGTTACGCAACCCGCAGCATCGATTTCTTCACCTTTGAATGCACGATAAGTGTCGTAAATCCAGGCCATTTCACGAGAGCCGGTCCCGTAATCTGGCGCAGGTACGTCAACGGATGGTCCAATCATGTTGCGTTTGATCAGCTCAGCGGTGTAACGGCGGGTGATTTTTTCCAATTCCTCAGGAGTATATTCCCAGGGGTTGATTTTTACCCCACCTTTGGCACCGCCAAATGGTACGTCAACGATGGCACATTTGTAAGACATCAAAGAAGCAAGAGCCATGACTTCCTCCTGGTTGACGTGGTTGCTGAAACGAATGCCACCTTTGGTCGGGGTACGGTGGTGACTGTGTTGCACCCGATAGGCCTCGATCACTTTTACTTCGTCGCGCAGTTTTACCGGAAAGTTCATCCGATAAACCGAGTTACAAACTTTGATCTGGTCCAGCAGCCCCTGTGGTAGTCCGGTGTGTGGTGCCGCCCGGTCGAAGTAGTATTCTACACTTTCGTAGAATCCGCCTTTTTTACTCATTGTCTTTAATTTGGTTTTCCAATTTGGTTAGCTTACGGTCCAAGTATATTAAAAAAAGGACAATACCGAAGAAGATGATCAGGATGACGGCTACAACCACATATATATGGCCTATGCTACGCAAAAAATCGCCACTCGCTTGTTGAGCAAAGGCCATTTGCTGAAAAAGTAGCGTCATTACACAAACAAGTGAAAGGCGATTCCAGATCATGATGCATTAGATTTATTTTGAAGAAAAGAAAAATTTATGGATTTGGAAGCGTGTTATGCATCCAGTAGTTTCTGTTGTAGTTTTTCGACGCGGTAGGCGACCGAAGCGACCCAGAAACCCAGCAAAGTCCAGCCGATGCCTGCCGGATAAAAGACCATTCGCATGGTGTTGTCCAGGTCTTCTCCACCAAAAGCGGGGTTGCCTCCATTGCCGGGGTGCAAACTGTCGGTCATCCGGGGAATGACAAAGAGGAGCGGGATGAGTGCAGCGAAAGCAAAAATGTTGTACACTGCCGATAAGCGGGCTTTCTTCTCTTCGTCCTGAAAGGCGCCCCGCAAAATAAAGTAGGCAGAATAAATCAGTAAGGCAACCGCTGTCATGTTTTGTTTGACGTCCCAGCTCCAGAAAGCGCCCCAGGTGTATTTGGCCCAGATAGCTCCGGTTACCGTACCTAAAAGGCCAAACACGAATCCGGCCCGGTTCAATGCTAAAGTCCGTTGATCTGCATCTGGGTCGTATTTGCGCAAATAACGAAAGCTAAAATTGACCGAGAACATAAACAAAAAAATCATGGCGAACCAAAGCGGGACGTGAAAGTATTGGTTGCGGATGGTTTCGTACAAAACTGAACGGTAGGGAAAGGTAAGTTTTGGTCCAGCGTTGAGTTGATCCATTTTATCCACTGACCAAAGTTTTTTTCCTTCCAAAAGATTCACCGAATCTTGGGTAAGGGCGATTCCTTCGGGGAGGACGATGGCACCATCAATGGGGCTATCCAAAATCAGACTGCAGGCATCGTCTTTGGATTCCGAAGGCAGGTACTGCGGCAGGTTGAAATGGAGCTTCATCGTGCGATCATTCACGACTTCAATCCGTGCTGCTTTCAGGACTACATCCCCCTCCAGCTTCAACCAGGCCCGCAGTTCATTTTTGGCCTTGGAATAGTAGGAGTTGTAACCAGTTACTGTCAATTCAACTTCTTTACCTGCCTGTAATGCTCTTGGTGTGACCTCAGCAATACCTGGTTTGAGTGGGATTAACAGGCCCGCCAAAAAGGTATACACGAGGATGACCACTGCCAATATTTTCCACCAGCTCTGACGTATCATAGTTGTTTTTTTAGTCTCTCCACAAAAAAGGGTATAAAACCAGGGTTAAGCCTGCCAATACCAAGTCGATTGCCACCAAAATACCAATGTCCTTTATGGCCCCGGTGTCTTCCAACATCCCGGTTGCACCCACTGAAAGTTTAATTAAGGTCATCAAAATTGGGATGACCAAAGGGAAGCTTAAAATGGCCAGGAGGGTTGAATTATTGTCGGCTTTAGAAGAAATGGCTGCCACGAAGGTAAACAATATCGAAAAACCTGTGCTACCTAAAAAGAGGGCCAGCAGGAATGCAGAAAATTCTTCCACTTTGTTGCCAACTATAAAAGCGAGGGCGGCCCAGGTCAGCAGACTCAGAAACAGCAGCAAAGAAATGTTGTAAATCATCTTGGAGACGATTACAGCAAGAGGATCCAATAACCCGTAATAATACAACTGCCGTGCGCCGTTTTCTTGCACAAAACTTTTGACAATGGCGTTGACCGAAGCAAACAGCATAATGATCCAAAATAAGGTGACCCAAAGCATTGGACTATTCACTCCCTGAAAAAATGCAGCATACACAATGAATACCGTAGACACTACATACAATAGGATGCCACTGATGGCATAACCCATCCTTAGTTCCAAGACAAGTTCCTTGCGGAGTAGGATGCTGATTTGCTTAAAAAAGTTCATGGCAGCAAATTTAGGAACGTGTGGGAAATAAGTTATACATTTGTAAGCTTCTTTTCATCACGAAAAATCGAAAGGATGCCTTTTTTTTTGTTTGTCCTGCTTTCCAGCTTACTGACGCCTGCGGCTAAACCATTCGTTGCACCAGATTACCTTACTGTTGTTCCTCAAGCTGGTGATGGCATACTTTCAATCCTGCGTAGGTATGATTTGGACAAATACCGCTGTAACCTCGATAAATTTTGTGAGCTGAACAAGGTTACGCTAAAAAATAGCTTGATCAAGGGAAAAAAATACTTCTTACCCATTCAAATCAGGGCTTTTGATGGCAAATCCATTCGCAGTTCTCTGGGGATCAGCAATTTCGATGTAGCCAAGGGAATTGAAATCTACAATACCTTAATGGCAAGCAAAGGGCTTAAAGCAAAAGCATTCAGAGAAGATAGGTTACTCTGGGTGCCCCATCATGCTTTAAATAATTGTACAGCAACAGAGTCCAAAACAACGGTATCTACCAATCAAACGGGCAAAACTCCATTGCCAGAAAATGAGCGGGTTGATCCGGGTTTTCAAAAATTGAGTAACCCAGGCAAACGCAAATTTCCCATTTTTGGAGAAACATACGCTTATACGCCTCAGTTGAGCAGTCGATTGCAAGGTAGGATTTATTACATCGATGCCGGACATGGAGGTATTGATCCCGGGGCAATTGGCCGTTATGGCGGCTACGACTTGTGCGAAGATGAATATGCCTACGATGTTTCTTTACGCCTTTGCCGCAAGCTCATTGAGCACGGAGCTACCACTTACATGATCACTCGCGACCCAAACGATGGCATTCGAGGTGGGACTGTGCTCAAATGTGACAAAGATGAAGAAGTATGGGGAGGACAGCGGATAAAAACAGGGCACGCCGATCGATTGCACCAACGCTCCAACATCATCAATCAATTGTATGAGCAAAATCGGAAGGCTGGTATTACCCAACAATTTACCATCAGTATCCATGTTGATTCCAGAGGAAAGAAACAAGTTGACTTGTTTTTGTACTATCAATCTACCAGCGAAACCAGCAAAAAACTAGCCCTGAATTTGCATCAATCCATTAAAAACAAATACCAGATTTATCGCAAAAATGGTCGCTATCAAGGCTCGGTTAGTACTCGCAACCTGCACATGCTGCGCGAATGCAAACCAGTTGGTATTTACCTGGAATTGGGTAATATTCAAAATGCGCTGGATCAGCAACGGATTGTGCTGGAAAGCAATCGTGAAGCCCTGGCCAAATGGTTATTTGAAGGGCTAGCCGGGCAATAAGGGGCGATAAAAAATACATGTTCATTTTGCCCCACTACTAAGGTACTTTACTTGCTTTTTTGTTTTTCCAAACTTATGATTTGTGCAGCAATTTTTCGGCATTCTGCAGGCAAATTCTGCCAACATGCTGCTGACCAAACCGGGATTAATTCCCAAGCTTCCTGCTTAAGTTGTTCCTGTTGTTGCCACTCCCATGCATAATCCGTAGCTTCCATTTGGCTCAAAAAACCATCGCCTAGAAAAGCGATTTCTCGCTCTTCTTGTTGGTCTTTTTCGAAAGCAAGGGGTAGAATTAGCCCATTGTCAAGCCTGAGCGTTTGTTTTAACCTATCCGTTCCAAAGTAGGGGTGAATTCCAGCCCGAAAATTCGACCAGAAAAAATTTATGCCATTTTCTAGTTCAATATTGGGGTCCTCTTCAGTTTTTCTTGCTCCTATCTCTTGATCTGAACTGAAGACGATCAGCTTTTTTCCCAAATTTGAGTAGCTACTGAGTTGATTGGAGGTATGGCTGGTAGTTGTCCAAACAACCACCCAGTCAAAAATAGTAGAACTCAGCTGAGGCATTATTTCAGTGTCAAATTCGGCCCCAAAGCAAAGTATTGGAAATAAATCTGTGTATGTTTCAAGCTCAGCTTGGGTCAAAAGTTCAGTCTCGTTTTTGGAGGAAATTTTGATCCCTCTACTATTTTTTTGCAGGATTGTCTTTTTTTGTTGCCAAACGCGATTTATCTGCTCAGGCATGGATGCTTTACATTCCAGCCAGGATTGGTAGTATTCTTTTAAAGGCGGAGCACCTAAAGGCACATCAATACTTTTTGTTCGGAGGAGCACTTGATAAATGTACCAGTTTTGGAAAGCGCCGAGCCATGTATCCAGGCTGTTTTCTGCAAGGGCTTTTAGTAGGTTTTGTTCCAATGCTGTGCGTTGCAACCAAAAACGTTGCCAGTTATAAAAGGCCACAAAATCAGACATGTTTTGCTGTAAATTGGCCAGTTGTTGCTGCACCTGCCCCAAATATTGCTTTCGTTTGTGGAGGGTTAGCATTTTGTTATCCAACCTGTGGTCTAACACTTCTGTTGTGTTGAATTCAGCCAACAACTCATCCATTTCCTCTTCAAGCTCGGCAATTTGAACTTTTGACACCAAACCTGGCAATACGGACTTTGCGTTCAGGCGCAATTGTTCTTCCTGAATAAATTGCCCCAGTCCATGATGCCCACTTTTTAAAGTGTTCCCAAAAGATTCCAAGGCTTGTTTAAGAGGAGCAATCGATCGCGTTTCGTTTGGAGTAGGCCAGGCAAAAGTAAACCAAGCTAAGCGCTCAAACTTCTGTTTAAGTGCTTCGTAAGCCTGAATCAGTTTCTTGTATGCTCCAATTGCAGATTTTCCTTGAGCAGAAAGAGGCCTATACCATTTGATTTTACCCAGTTTTGCATTCAAAAAAGGCTCCCCATATTTGCTTGTGTTGTCTTTGATTTGATCTAGCAATTGATCTGTCTCGTGTAAAAATTCCTGGGTATATTGCTCAAAATATTGACGTAATAAGCGTCCATAGTCATCAATGTGCTGATTGTATTTCTGCGCCAAAGTACCAAACCTTGCCTGGTAGGCCCCCAACTTTTCCTGACTAAAACGTTCCGCAGTTTTTTCATCTTTTTTCAGGAAAATTTGAGCATTCAACTGTTGTAAAGGATGGTCTAATCTTTGAACCAAATGATACAAAGATTGAGCTTCCTGAATCATAGACAAAAGCTTTTGGTATTCCTCAAAATTAAAATCATAAGTATCCTGAAGCAAAGAAATATTCAAGGCGCCACTATTCATCTGAGTCTGATTGCTCCAATATAAGCCTAGCAGAGCAGGCCAGTTCAGATTTCCGAAAACTGGTTTGCGCACTGCCTGGTACGTTTTGTTTAGGCGTAGTTGGAGCCGCTCCAATTTGTCTAGCGCGAGATCAAAGCCGATTGTTTTATTGGGGGAGGAAATTTTCCTCTTTGGTCCCATTTGGGCATGGATATCGCGTAATAAATGTTTATTTAATGCTGCTGAAGCTACATTCCAGATACAATAATCTGCCAATTGATCTTTTTCAAGCTTGGTTTTGATTAATTTTACGTGTTCAGTGTCAATGTTCAGTATTAGGCATTTTTCACCGTAGACCAGTGCATTAAGGGCAAGTTGCTCCACAAAATGTAACTGTTCTAGAATAGTCCACCCTTTAATTTCAATCTGGGGTTGACTGAGTATCACTTGCCAGGCTTGGGCCTGTTTGGGATTTAGTTCAATTGCGCTTGGTCTTAGCATCATTTTGCAATAGATTTTACAACTTGCAGCAACATTGTTTTACTTTTGAGCCAAATATAGTACTAAACCAAGATTGAATAAAAAAAATGATACCTAACATCGCGGTGGTATTGACGGATCCTCAACAACGGATCATTTGGGTTAATGATGATTTTACAGCTATTACGGGATATAGCCTAGGTGAAGCTATTGGGCGCAATCCGGGTAAAATGCTCCAGGGCCCTAATACCGAAGCGGAAGTTATTGAACGGATTCGGAAATCCATTCAACAAAGAGTTCCATTTCGGGATCAATTGACCAACTATCGAAAAAATGGAGAACCTTATTTGTGCAAACTGGTTATCCATCCCGTATTTGATCGCAATCAGGAGCTTATCCATTTTATAGCATTTGAAGTTGATGGCAACGTTGTTGCCGATGAATTCAACATTCCTTTGATGAATTTGAGTGAAAAATACCGGTCGAGTAGCCTACGTAGCATTGATGAAATAAAGCTATATGATCAACTCAAACAAATATTGGAAACTGAAAGGTTGTATCTAGATCCGCAACTTTGTCTAAAGACAGTAGCCGACCGATTGAATACAAACACCAAATATTTGTCCCAGGTTGTCAACCATCAAGCTGGCATGAATTTTCAGCAATTTATCAATTTGTACCGGGTTAAAGAAGCAAAGCACAAGATTGTTAAAGACTCCTTTAGCAACCTTACTTTATATGGCATCGCCCTACAATGTGGTTTTAAAAATAAATCGACTTTTTACAAAGTTTTTAAAGAAGTAACTGGTTTTACGCCGAAAGACTTTGTACTGTTCAATAGATAATTCGTTTTGAGCTGTTTTCTGCCAAAATTTATTGCTGCTTGCCATTCTTATAATTGTATTCCAGGTTTATTTTTCCATTTTCATCATAATACCGAAATGGGCCATCCAATTTGCCACCTTCATAGCTAATTTCTTTCTGGATTCCCCCGCTTCTGTTGTATTCCCTGTAAATTCCGTCCAATACACCATCTTTATAAGTGGACTCTTGGGTTAAATTCCCATTCGTAAATTTTGCTACCTTACCGTGCAACTGATTATTCTTATAGCTTGCACTAAGTGAAATTTGTCCAAATCCATCAAATTCAAGATAAGGGCCATTGTATTTACCATTTACGTAACTTGCAATTTTAGCCGGATACCCCCCTTCTCCCTGAAAAATAACCCAGGTTCCGATTTTGAGACCTTTAGCGTCTGTAATGCCTTCTTCCAATACCTTACCACTTGCATCCTTTTTTATGGCGATATGGTTATTTGTTCCAGGGACCTTTTCCATGTCAAATAAGGCGTCCATTTCAACGGCATCTCCATTCGTTGATTCTATATTCTGCTTTTCATTTCCTCTTGAATTACAGGCTGTCAACAAAATCACTAAGCAAAAGAAGGCGGTATAGGTTCTCATTATCTCAATTTCTTCGCGCAAAGAAATCTATTTTAGGTGAAATTTGGAACAATCGGTTCAAGTATCTGCTTGCAAATTTCTTCATTCAAATCAAACACCATATATTAAAGGGTTAAAAATGAGATTTTTGCAAAAACAAAAAACAGCAAAGTAAAAAAGTAAAAAATTTTTCAGCTCCAGATTAGTCTAGTTCCAGTATGTTCAATATTTTTGCGGAACATTGCTAGGATTCCATTTTTTTTTGCTCATGTCAAATCGAAACCTCGCCTCCCTACCATTCGGGATACATAGGTTTCAGCGTTCTACCCCCACAATCTAGGAGTGCCTTTTTCACTCCTGATGGTTCTTTTATTGCAAAACAGATATTGCGACAGTATGTGCTAATTGCTGAACGTTGACCTTTTGTATTAAGCTTATATAACCAAATTTTTTTAATCATTTTCTTATGAAACAAACGACCTTTACTAGCTGGATGACCAAAACAGCAAGCGCGTGCTTGGTGGTTTTGGCTAGCTTGGTTTTCGGTACCAATTTAACTGCTCAAAATTGTGGTTGCTACAATGTGACAGTTACT